>NZ_CABUHK010000001.1 GCF_902491285.1 uncultured Bacteroides sp.
GGGAAGAGGATGTTTTCATGATGCAAAAATAAGAATTTTAACGCAATCCCCCAAGTTTTCAGACTGAGCCGTTCAACCACCGTTTAACGGCCCTATTCTACAAACAAAAATCAGGTAGTCATTTTAAGATAACTACCTGATTTTCGAGGGAGCGGTAAGCGAGACTCGAACTCGTGACCCTTAGCTTGGGAAGCTAATGCTCTACCAACTGAGCTACTACCGCATTTTTACCAGTTCAAAAGAACTTCCTTTAAATTGCATTGCAAAGGTAAATATAATTTTTATATCTCAAATAAAATTCCTGTTTTTTTTAATGGAGGAAGTAGACATTTAAATGATTCTTGCGCTTCATTATTATCTGTAGAAATGAACAAATCTGTTCTTTCATCTGTTAGAAAGTCTCAATTTTAGATTTAACCTAACCGGCATGAAAAAAAATAAATCGCTTTTTATATTATTAGCGTTGTGTTTTCCCATTATTGGGATAAATGCGCAAACTCCATTGAGTTTTGAGGAATCACTGAGCCTGCTCCAACGAGAGAATCAGAGCCTGAAAATAGCCGATAAAGGAATAGAAATAGCAAAGGCGGAGCGTGACAAATTAAATGCATTTTGGTATCCCAGTCTTCAATCTTCGGGCGCATTTGTACATATGTCAGAGAAAATTGAGGTGAAACAGCCATTATCGCAATTTACAGACCCGGCAAAGGATTTTGTACATTCTATTATTCCGGACGATCAGGTTATTTCGTCAATTCTGGACCAGATAGGGGCAAATACTTTGGTTTTTCCTCTCACTCCACGCAATCTGACCACTGTCGATTTATCTGCAGAATGGGTACTCTTTTCCGGTGGAAAGCGGTTTCGTGCAACTCATATAGGAAGAACAATGGTAGACCTAGCTCGTGAAAGCCGTGCGCAGACTGCCGCAACTCAACAAAACCTATTGGCGGAAAGTTATTATGGTTTACGTCTGGCACAGCAAATCGTAGCGGTTCGAGAGGAAACTTATAAAGGACTGCAAAAGCATTATGAGAACGCTCTGAAGCTGGAAGCTGTCGGAATGATAGACAAAGCGGGACGACTTTTTGCCCAAGTAAATATGGACGAAGCCAAACGGATGCTGGAAGCAGCACGGAAAGATGAAACTGTGGTACAAGCCGCATTAAAAGTATTATTGAACAAAAAGGATACGGATGAAAATATCGTCCCTACCTCTCCCCTGTTCATGAATGATTCCTTACCGCCGAAAATGCTTTTCGACCTATCCGTTAGTAGTGGAAACTATACGCTTAACCAGTTGCAACTGCAAGAGCATATTGCCAAACAAGAAGTGCGGATCGCTCAAAGCGGTTATCTGCCGAATATAGCCCTTTTTGGAAAACAAACCCTATATTCGCATGGTATTCAGAGCAATCTATTGCCACGTACCATGATAGGCATCGGTTTTACATGGAATCTTTTCGATGGGTTAGACCGTGAGAAGAGGATACGGCAGTCGAAGTTAACCCAACAGACATTGGCTTTGGGACAGATGAAAGCCCGTGATGACCTTGCTGTAGGGGTGGACAAACTCTATACGCAACTGCAAAAAGCACAGGACAATGTAAAAGCCCTGAACGCCACGATTGCTTTAAGTGAAGAACTTGTACGTATCCGAAAGAAATCTTTCGCGGAAGGAATGGCAACCTCTACCGAAGTTATTGATGCTGAAACGATGCTTGCCAATGTAAAAGTGGCCCGTCTGGCAGCATACTACGAATATGATGTGGCACTAATGAATCTGCTTTCACTTTGTGGCACACCGGAACAATTTGTAAACTATCAACCTAAACCGTAACAAACAATGAAACTAGCCAGTAGAACCCTTTCATGGGCTTTTGTGATTATTATGTTAGCTGTAGCTATCTTCACAGCTCTTGGAATCATATTGATGCATAAACAACCGATGGTCCTCCAAGGGCAAGCGGAAGCAACAGAAATCCGTATTAGCGGAAAACTTCCCGGACGTATAGATACATTCTTCGTTCAGGAAGGCGACTGGGTACATCAAGGAGATACGCTTGTCGTAATCAACAGCCCTGAAGTACATGCCAAGTATCAACAAGTAAATGCCTTGGAGCAAGTAGCCGTGCAACAAAACAAGAAAATAGATGCAGGAACACGTCGTCAGATTGTAGCTACCGCATTGCAGCTATGGAATAAAACAAAAAGTGACCTCGGTCTTGCAAAAACAACCTATAACCGTATCCTTACTTTATATGAGGATAGCGTGATCACTTCTCAGAGAAAAGACGAAGTGGAGGCGATGTACAAAGCGGCTGTCGCAGCCGAACGTGCTGCTTATGAACAATATCAGATGGCTGTGGATGGTGCGCAACAGGAAGATAAAGCATCGGCCGCCAGTATGGTGGATGCTGCCCGAAGTACGGTGGATGAAATCTCCGCTTTACTGGTCGATGCCCGGCTGACAGCTCCCGAAGACGGACAAATCGCAACTGTCTTCCCTAAACGTGGAGAATTGGTTGCACCGGGAACTCCTATTATGAGCCTGGTAGTGATGGATGATGTACATGTCGTCCTCAATGTGCGCGAGGACTTGATGCCGCAATTTAAGATGGGAGAAACATTTGTTGCGGATGTACCTGCCATCGGCAAAAAGAATGTTGAATTTAAAATCTACTATATCAGTCCATTAGGTAGCTTTGCCACTTGGAAATCAACCAAACAGACCGGAAGTTATGACTTGCGTACCTTTGAAATTCATGCACGTCCTACTCAAAAGGTAGACGATTTGCGTCCCGGCATGTCTGTATTATTGACACTCAATTAATTGATGTTTCAAAATTAATCATAGAATGGATTCATCACAAACATATTCACCTTTTCGTTCCGTACTGCTCAGGGAGTGGCGGCGAATGACTTCACGGCGACTTTACTTTGGCGTCTGTATCATTTTGCCTTTGTTTACTCTCTTCTTTATGGCTACAATCTTTGGTAACGGACAGATGGAGAATATCCCTATCGGTATTGTCGATCTGGATAATACTGCTACTTCCCGGACTATTATCCGGAATATCTCTGCTGTACCGACTTTTAAAGTAACGAAACATTATGTGAATGAGGCGGCTGCCCGTGAAGCCGTACAAAAGAAAGAAATATATGGCTATCTTTCCATCCCCCCGAAATTTGAACAGGATGCCATCACCGGAAAGAACGCTACCCTCTCCTATTATTATCATTATGCTTTGCTATCGGTAGGTGGTGAACTGATGGCAGCGTTCGAAACGTCATTGGCTCCCGTGTCTCTTTCGCCTATTGTGATGGAAGCTGTATCTTTGGGGGTAGAACAGCAACAGATTACCACATTCCTGCTGCCAATACAGGCCAGTAATCATCCGATATACAATCCAAGCCTGGATTATTCAGTTTATCTGAGCCACCCCTTTTTCTTTGTCTTGTTTCAGGTGTTGATTCTGCTGACTACCGTGTATACAGTCGGCATTGAAATCAAGTTTCGTACAGCGACAAATTGGGTGGCTACTGCTAAAGGTAATATGGTAACTGCCATTTTAGGTAAACTGCTTCCTTATACCATTATATATATTCTGATAGGATGGCTGGGTAATTATGTCATGTTCGGTATCCTGCATATTCCCTTTCAAGGGAGCTGGCTGTTTATGAATATGATGACTGCTCTCTTTATTATCGCGACGCAGGCTTTGGGATTGTTCATATTCTCATTGTTTCCGGCAGTATCATTGGTTATAAGTGTCGTCTCCATGGTCGGTTCTTTAGGAGCGACCTTGTCAGGAGTTACTTTTCCGATAACCAATATGTATCCGCTGGTAAGAGATGCTTCTTATCTTTTTCCAGTACGTCACTTTACGGAAATCATACAAACAATGCTCTATGAAGGTGGCGGATTCACCCATCTTTGGCCGTCAGCGGTGGTACTTTGTATTTTCCCGCTACTGGCTTTGTCGCTGCTTCCCCATTTAAAACGAGCAATAGAAAGTCATAAATATGAGAACATTAAATAAATTCCAACAGCTATCGTTCATTATCCGGCGTGAATTTCTCGCCATCAGTACCAGTTATGCTGTTCTGTTAGTATTGATGGGCGGAATTTTCATGTACGGATTACTTTATAATTATATGTATGCCCCCAATATTGTAACGGATGTTCCGGTTGCCGTAGTAGATAACTCGCACAGTGAATTGAGCCGTAATTTTATTCGTTGGCTGGATGCTACACCTCAGGCGGAAATTTACAACCAGGCAATAGACTATCACGAAGCAAAAGAATGGATGAAAGAAAACAAAGTACAAGGAATACTCTATCTGCCGCACGATTTTGAAGAACGGGTATTTCGAGGAGATGAAGCTGTATTCTCTCTTTATGCAACGACCGATGCTTTTCTGTATTTTGAAGCTCTGCAAGAGGCTTCCTCACGTGTCATGCTGGCTATCAATGATAAATACCGGCCGGACGGCGCCGTGTTTCTTCCGCCTCAGGGATTATTGGCCGTGGCTATGGCAAAACCCGTGAATGTAGCAGGGACTGCACTTTATAATTATACGGAAGGATACGGCTCTTATCTGATTCCGGCAGTTATGATGATTATCATTTTCCAGACTTTACTGATGGTCATCGGCATGTTGACCGGAGATGAATATTCCGATAGGGGGATTCGCGCTTACACTCCTTTTGGGCTGGGGTGGGGAATCGCAGTTCGTATTGTAGCAGGAAAAACGTTCGTATATTGTGCCCTTTATGCCGTTTTTTCTTTCTTTCTGCTGGGGCTACTCCCCTACTTCTTCAGTATCCCTAATATAGGAAATGGATTGTACATTGTATTATTGTTGATTCCTTATCTGATAGCTACTTCCTTTCTAGGACTGGCAGCTTCCCGGTATTTTACAGACTCGGAAGCACCGTTACTTATGATTGCCTTTTTCTCAGTCGGTTTGATTTTCCTTTCCGGGGTTTCTTATCCGATGGAGTTAATGCCCTGGTATTGGAAAATTGCACATTACATTTTGCCGGCTGCTCCTGGTACGCTTGCCTTTGTAAAATTGAATTCAATGGGAGCCAGTATGGCAGATATAAAACCGGAATATATTACTCTATGGATTCAGGCAGCTATTTATTTTATACTAAGCATATGGGTATATAAAAAGAAGTTAGGCGCAAAACCTGATTAAGTTAACCAAACAAATAAAAAAGGTAGTTCAGCATACGATGGAAAAATATTTCTCAGATAAAACAACTTCCTTAGATAAATAGTCAACTTTGGGTACAAAAGGCTTTCTAAATGGAAGTTTTCAGAGAAAATATCTTCTATTTCTTTGCTCTTTTCATTGATTTTGTATATTTTCGTTGACTATTATTCCCGATTATCGTTAGAGGTAGTTAAAACAAATGTTGATATGAAATACATTATCTATATTCTCTTCTTTTTTCCTATTTGGGTTACTGCACAAACATACAAATATATAGGGACTGAAAACGGTTTGAGTAATCGCAGGATATTCAGTATTCAGAAGGATGCTCAGGGATATATGTGGTTTCTTACCAATGAAGGGATGGATCGTTATAACGGTAAAGATATAAAGCATTACAAATTAAATAAGGATGACAATACGTTTGATTCCCCCATTAACTTGGGATGGGTATATACAGGATCTCAGATAGGAACGTGGGTCATAGGCAAACAAGGTCGTATCTTCCAGTATGAAACAAAATATGATGATTTCAAAATGGTATATAAGATGCCGAATAGCCTGGAGACTATTAGTTATGGTTATATGGATCGTAACGATAACGTCTGGTTGTGCCGCAAACATTCTATATTGCTTTATAACATCAAGGATGCCCAGATTCACCAATTTTCCAATGCGTTGCATAGCAATATCACATCAATAGAACAAGTGGATGAGCATCATTTCTTTATAGCAACGGAAACAGGTGTCCGATACACCAAACTGGAAAACGGTGTTCTGGAAATCATTCCTATTGAAACGCTTGATTATTTTCATGTGCAAGTCAGTGAGTTATATTATCATCAGGCATTAAAGAGACTGTATATAGGTTCATTCGAGAGAGGTATATTTGTATATGACATGAATACCCAGGAAATAATAAAACCCGAAGCAGATTTGAGTGATGTGAATATAACCTGTATCACCCCGTTGGACGAGTCGCAGCTATTAGTGTCGACAGAAGGAATGGGAGTATGTAAAATAGATATAAACACCTGTAAGATAGAATATTATATTGTAGCTAACTATAACAGCCATAATGAAATGAATGGCAATAATATCAATTATGTTTTTGTTGATGAGGAAAAGCGAATATGGCTGGCCAACTATCCTACCGGCATCACAGTGATAGATTATCGTTATGAGAACTATCATTGGATAAAACATTCAATGGGCAACAAACAGTCATTAATCAATGATCAGGTACAAGCTATAATTGAGGACAGTGATGGCGACCTATGGTTTGGAACCAGTAATGGCATTAGTCTTCTTAATTCCCGAACAGGTCAGTGGCATTCATTTCTGAGTTCCTTTGATAAACAGTTGAAAGATAAAAATCATATATTTATTACCTTGTGTGAGGTATCTCCCGGTGTAATCTGGGCAGGTGGGTACACTTCCGGAATTTATAAGATAAACAAACATACCCTGTCGGTTGAATACTTCTCCCCTTATCTGATTACCTCTGTTAATATGCGTCCGGATAAATATATCCGTGATATGATTAAAGATTCAAAGGGAAATATATGGTCGGGTGGATACTATAATCTGAAATGTTTTGACTTGGAAACCAATAATGTCCGTTTATATCCTGGCGTGTCTTCTATTACTTCAATTATGGAACACGATAAAGACCATATGTGGATTGGAACTGCTGCCGGATTGTATTTGCTAGATATAAATTCCGGTAAATATCAATATATTGAGACAGGGATAGGAACAGTATATGTCAATTCGCTTTATCAAGCAAAAAACGGATCGCTCTATGTTGGTACGAATGGCACAGGAGTACTTGTTTATAATATAAAGAATCAAACTTTAGAGCATTATTACACGGATAATTCCGCACTGGTCTCAAACAGGATATTTACGATATTGCCGGAAGTGGACGGACGCATCATGATGAGTACGGAAAATGGAGTCACTTGCTTTTTTACAAAAGAAAAAGTGTTTCATAACTGGACTAGAGGAGAAGGATTGTTACCTGCTTATTTTAATGCCGCTTCGGGTACATTGCGCAAAGATAAAAGCTTTGTATTTGGCAGTACGGACGGAGCTATTGAAATTCCGAAGAACGTGAGGTTTCCTGATTATAAATTCTCAAGAATGATATTCAGTGATTTTCATATATCTTATCAGCCTGTTTTTCCGGATGGAAAAGATTCTCCTTTGCAGGATTGTATAGACAGAACAGAGGTATTGAAACTAAAACATAACCAGAATACTTTCTCTTTCAATGTTTCCACTATTAATTATGATTCTCCCGAGAATACGCTTTACTCCTGGAAACTGGCCGGATTCTATGAAAAATGGACTCAACCAGGAGTAAATAATCTGATACGTTTCACCAATTTGCCTCCGGGAAAATATACGCTTCATATACGTGCCTTATCCAAAGAAGAACACGATGTCGTCTTCGAGGAACGTACAATGAAAATCATTATCACACAGCCCTTTTGGTCTAGTTGGTGGGCTATTCTATTTTATGTTTTATTGGTAATATGGGGATTTTCTTTTATCATACGTGTAATAAACCTGAGAAAGCAAAAGAAAATATCGGATGAAAAAACACAGTTTTTTATCAATACGGCCCATGATATACGTACTCCGCTTACTTTGATAAAGGCGCCTTTAGAAGAACTGATGGAAGAAGAGACTCTCTCTGAAATTGGCATTATCCGTACACAGACCGCGTTAAGAAATGTCGATTCTCTTTTGCGATTATCGTCCAATCTTATCAATTTCCAACGTGCCGATGTATATTCTTCCAAGTTGTGTGTCTCGGAATATGAGTTGAATACATATATGAAAGAAGTGCGTGATGCATTTATGAATTATGCCAGCATTAAACATATAGATTTTACATACGAAAGCACTTTCAATTTTTTGAATGTATGGTTCGATAAAGATAAAATGGACTCTATCTTGAAAAATATAATATCGAACTCTTTAAAATATACTCCGGAAAACGGGAAGGTCAGCATTTCTGTCTCTAATACGAATGATTCCTGGAAAGTGGTGATAAACGATACGGGTATCGGTATTCCTTCCACTGAACAAGGAAAGTTGTTCAAACTCCATTTCCGTGCCAGCAACGCCATTAACTCAAAGGTTACAGGTAGTGGCATAGGATTGATGCTAGTAGGCAAGTTAGTTAGTCTTCATGGTGGCAAAATTAATGTGGAGAGTGTTGAGCATCAAGGTACAACTGTGAAAATCGTTTTCCCTATAAACAATAAGAATCTTCAGAGTTCAGGACTGAAACCGTCTTCTGAATCAAAAATAGAAACACCGGAACTGACTGCTCCGGGAACATTTAAGTATGTTGTGAATGCGGCTAATAACGCGGACTTACAGCGTATCCTCATCGTAGAGGATAATGATGAGTTACGTTCTTACTTGATCAGCCTGCTTTCTCCATCGTATAATGTGCAAGCCTGCGGCAATGGTAAGGAAGCACTGATTATCGTGAAGGAATTCTGGCCGGAACTTATTCTTTCTGATGTCATGATGCCCGAAATGCGGGGCGATGAGCTATGCATCGCTATTAAGAACGATATTGAGACTTCACATATCCCAATATTACTGCTTACGGCATTAGGAGAAGAGAAGAATATCCTTGAAGGGTTGGCAATTGGTGCGGACGAATATATTATTAAACCTTTCAATGTGACAATATTGAGAGAAAGCATCAAGAATTTATTGAATAACCGGGCATTGCTGCGTAGCAGATATGCCAATCTGGAAGTAGATACAATGGTACCATCAGCTAAAGGTACTAATAGTCTAGACTGGAAATTTATATCGGATGTAAGAAAAAGCATAGAGAATAATCTCGATAATTCAGGTCTGACTGTCGATGTGCTTTGTGAATTGCATAATATGAGCCGGACGAGTTTCTATGGTAAACTGAAAGCATTGACAGGGCTATATCCTACGGCTTTTATTCGGAACATTCGTTTGAAACGTGCTGCGGAACTTTTAAAGGAAGGTAAACATAATGTCAGCGAAATATCTGATATGACCGGTTTCTCCGATAGCAAATATTTTCGGGAAGTATTCAAGAAATACTATAAAATGAGTCCGACCAAGTATGCTAAAGAAGGGGGAAGCACCTCTCCTATTATAGGAGAGGATGAATCTGAGGACGAAGAGGCGGTTGGTTAGTTATTTACGAATCAGATATTTAATAAACAAGTAACCACCGAATACTTGCAGGCACATTCCGGGAATACCGATACGGAAATCTTGAACAGCCTTATAGAAGCTGCCAATATATGCCCATTCTCCTAATGTTCCTATGGCTTGGTATGTAAATACTACGCCTGCCAAAAGAGGGATGGAAATATGTCCCGAACGTTGTGCAGCCCATCCGGCAGCAATAGCTAGCAACACGGATTTCAATAAGATGGCGGGCAATGCAACCGGCATTGGCATTCCGAAAAGCAAAGAGTTTATAACAGGCGAAAGGATTGCAGTCAGCAGACCGACTTTCCAGCCATATTTATAAGCTCCGACCAAAGTAAAGAAGTAGATTGGCAGCCAGGTTATCCCTCCTTGTGGGATGAGATGAAAGAGTTGGGGAAAAAGGATGTTGCCAATAACGAATAACGAGGCTGCCAAATAGGTTTTCGTATTGCTGTAACCCAGCGAATAGAGTTTTACTGTTGTTGTTTCCATATTTTTATTGTTTTAAAAATTCACGTTAATGCCACCCATAAATGTAGCTTTCGGCATAGGGTAGCCTATATTTATTTCATAACGTTGTGCCAGCAGGTTCTCCCCTTTGATAAAGATGTCAGCGAAACGGCACACGCGATAATTGCCCCGGAGATTCCATAGGACAAAACTTTCTTGTTTCTCACGTCCCTTAATAACAGAAGAATAAAGTCCTTTCACATATTGTAATCCTGTTGAAATGCTCCAACGACCGGATTTATAGTCCGCACCTGTATATAGTTTATGTTCGGGAGCGGTCAAAACCGGATTTTCCATATGTAACCAACTATAATTAGCATTGATGTTCCAATGAGAATTAATATGATAGCTGATGTTACTTTCAATACCCCAGTTTTTTATTTTTCCTGAATTGATATTTAAAGGCGGTATCAATCCATTGCTCATAATAACATTATTACCACTGATATAATAAAGGTTTACTCCATAGGACAATGCTCCCTCTAGCAGGTGTTGGGAGTATGAGAGTTCATAACTAACCAGTTTCTCAGGTTCCAACTCAGGATTGGCAGGAGTAAACATATACATCTCACGAATGGTAGGATTACGATATCCTTTGCTGACCATTGCTTTGAGTTCCGCACTTTTCGGCAGATGAAAGGCTAATCCACCTTGTGGTATCCATTCGGTGCCCACGTGGGAATGATGGTCTACCCGAATACCTGCATCCAATGAGAACCAGTTATTTATATCTTGTCGGAAATCAATATATCCGGCAAATTCATCTAATTGCTTATCAACTCCCGGTCTACGTTCGCCCGTAGCCAGAACCTTATTCCACGATTCACCGCCGAAATGCTGATAATCAAATCCGGCCGTAATACGATTGCCGGCAAAGAAAGTCGCACTCTGATACCACGATACCCCCAGCATCTTGTCTTTGGAATTAAAATGTGCTGCCTGCGGTTCTCTTCCTGCCTGATGACCGTCATTTATCTTATGTCGTCCCCAATTATAGAAAAAGCTCAATGCTCCTGAAGTATTACTATAATGATTTTCCAGTGCAAACGAAGTCATTCCGCGGGTAATACGTGAATCATTGTCAATAAGCGGAACTTGAATCGTTCCCGGGTTAGAAGCATTGAAATGAGTGACATTGACATCTCCCCATAGTTTCCAGAAAGAGCTTACGTCATATCCCAGCTTTGCATATCCACCGTATTGTTCAAATTCCATATCGGGTCGGTGCCCGTCCGTCCGGTTGTAAGAGCCGGTTATAATACTACTGAATCGCCCTTTCTTTACACGATTGGAAAATTCAGTCTGCAATGTGTTGTATGAGCCGTATCCGACTTGCATATTGGTCTTGACGCCTTCTTCCTGTTGCTTGCGGGTGACGATATTGATAACTCCTCCCATAGCATTCGAACCATAAAGGACAGATGCCGGTCCGCGCAAAACTTCTACCTTTTCCGCCATCATGGATTGATATGCGTCAGCTATCGGATGCCCCATTAATCCCATATATTGAGGATGCCCGTCAATTAGAACCAATAATCCTGCCGTGGGGCTGCCACCAATTCCACGCAGACTCATACCGCCCGCTGCTCCGGTTGATACGCCATATCCCATAATGCCACGGCTGGTAGTGAACAATCCCGGAACTTGTTCCGTCAACAACGGCAATAGAGAAGGCTCATACCTTTTCTCAATCTGTTGTCTTCCTACAACAGAAATGGTCATCGGAAGATGGCGTATATCTGTCTCATTGCGTGTTCCTGTGACTACAACTTCGTCAATAACATAATCTCTCCGGACTTGCGCACTGTCTTTTTTGTCCTGCGCCATCCCTGAGACAGAGAGCAGGCTAGTCAACATAAACAAACAAGTTACATTCTTTCTCATTATTTCGTGTTTCTAATCCATTCTTTTTTGCTTCTTACCTCTGATTCTTTCAAGAAAATCACGAATCAGCGGTAAAATAGCTTCAACCGATTTCTCTTCACTGCACATGGTTTCCACGGGACACCAGCCTGTATGGTCGCGATTCCATATGAAGGGTACTTCCTGTGCAAAGCTGACCTTTACGTCTGATGTCTGAAACAGATTCATTGCGTTTGAACTGACAACATCTGTATATAGCTCTTTTATACCGCCTGAAATCATGAGTGCAGCAGCTCCTTTCCCAACCACTTTATCAGCAATCAGGGCTCCTTTAAGAAATTCCGGCTCCTGAGTCAGCAAATCGTATAAGTCAGCTACTCCGCGTTGGGTGAAAGTGCGTATCTTTCCCTTGTTGGCAATCACGCAAGAATATCCGCCGCTATGCAATAAGTCTATTAATTCTTCCATTATAAGGTTCCTTGTTTCAGTTGTTCGACAAATTGGTCAATTCTATGCAGTTCTTTCGGTATATCAATGTTTTGCGGACAATGCGACACACACTGGTTGCATCCGATACAATGGCTTGCCTGGCGAAGTTTCGGCACGCTGCGGTCGTAACCAACGAGAAATGCGCGGCGGGCTTTCGCATAATTTTCATCTTGCCCGTTACTGGGCACATTACCTTCGTTGACGCAACGGTTATAGTGCAGGAGAACTGCCGGAATATCCAGTCCATACGGGCAAGGCATGCAATACTTGCAGTCATTACAAGGAATGGTCGGATATTTTAGCATCAACTGTGCTGTTTCTTCGAGGAAATCCATTTCTTCATCGGTCAGTGGTTCCAATGGAGAATAGGTACGGAGATTATCTTGCAGATGCTCCATATAAGTCATGCCGCTCAATACTGTCAGTATATCCGGGAATGAGCCGGCAAAACGGAAAGCCCAGGAAGCAACGCTGTTTTCGGGGCGACGTTGTTTGAGCCGTGCCACCAGGTTGTCGTTCAGTTTGGATAAACGTCCGCCTAAAAGTGGTTCCATGATGATAGCGGGAATCCCTCTCTTGTTCAGCTCACCATATAGATATTCAGCATCCGTATTTCGTGCATTCGTTTCTTTCGCATGTTTCCAGTCTACATAGTTGAGCTGTATCTGCACAAAGTCCCATTTGATTTCATCATGTCGTGAGAGCAGATAATCATATACTTCTATATCGCCGTGATAAGAAAATCCGAGATTACGGATACGTCCTGCTTCACGTTCTTTTATCAGGAAGTCAAGCATGCCGTTATCCAAATACCGTCCTTTAAGAGCGTCCATTCCACCCATACCAATACCATGAAGCAGCATATAGTCGATGTAGTCGACCTGAAGGTCGGCGAATGACTTATGATACATTCGGAGTGATGTTTCGCGCGACCATGTATCCGGGGCAAAATTAGACAGTTTGGTAGCGATGAAGTATTTATCGCGGGGATGGCGGCTCAATGCAATGCCCGTTGCTCTCTCGGAAAAGCCTTGTACATAAGCGGGAGATGTATCGAAATAGTTCACTCCGTGAGCAATAGCATAATCGACCAATCCATTTACAGCATCCTGGTCAATCACTTCACCATTGCCGTCCGGGGCCGGTTTGAGCGGCCAACGCATACAGCCGTATCCTAAAAGTGAAACGCGGTCACCGGTAGTCGGAGATGTCCGGTAAGTCATTTTATCTGTAGGTATCTCTCTTTCTCCCGTGGCACTGCTTGAAGCTGAGTTGCTTTTTGAAGAACATCCGTACAGTAAGCCGGTTGATGTAGCTGCGCTGATACCTACGATTTTAATAAAATCTCTTCTGTTTATGTCTTTCTTATTCTTTTCTTCCATAATCTTATACTGATTTATTAAATCAAATAACTCGGTGCATTTGATGTCCGGTCACGTAAATGGCACTGAACGGACGGGACGGACAAAGATTCTCACAAGCTCCACAACCGATACATTTTTCAATGTTTACTACCGGAATCTTTGGTGAGTCCAGTTCTTCAGATTCGGAGGACACCATTTGAATGGCTCCTGTCGGGCAATGACGGGCACAGTTACCACACTCCACACCATCTGTCAATGGTACGCAGTTTTCTTTTATCCAAATGGCATGGCCGATCTGAGTCGCCGATTTGTCGGCTGTAGTAATTGGGTGAATGGCACCGGCCGGACAAACTTCCGAGCATTTGGTACATTCGGGACGGCAATATCCGCGTTCATAAGACATTTCTGGTTGCATCAAAGTCATCAGATTATCCGAAGGACGTAGCACTTGATTAGGGCATACGGAAACACACAACTGGCAAGCGGTGCAATGTTGGGTGAAATTACGGGCACTCAGTGCCCCTGGAGGATAAACAGGATTTTCGCGATTGGGAATTTTCTTATCCTCAATGGCAGCCAATCCTCCGTCCACTTTCTTCTCTTGAGCTTTCAGGACGGAAGCCGTTGCAAAGATTGCCGATGCTGAAAGAAAATTACGGCGGGTATTGTCTACCTGTTCGGCAGTAACGGTCTGTGTTTTTACTGCTTCTGTTGCAGATACATTCTTCAGCGAAGTCCTTCTTGTGTACTTGATAGCTCCATGCTTACATTTATCCAGGCAATCCATGCAAGCTACACACCTACTGTAATCAATCTCATGTTCTTTTGAATTAATACATGATGCTTTGCAATTGCGGGCACATAAACCACAACTATTGCATTTGGAGGTATCAATCACGGGCTTGAATATCGCATATTTAGAAATGAATCCCAACACAGTCCCCACGGGGCAAATAGTATTGCAATATGTACGTCCGTTACGCCATGCTAAAATACCAAGGGCTATAAAAGTGACCACAGCGATAATCAGCGTAGAAAGACTTTTTATCCAGACATCTACCTCATAAAGGGCATAACTGTCCATTCGCTCGGCAAAATATGCCAACAAATTGTTCCCCCATTGCCAAATCGGTGCAAAGAGATTGGAAGCTATCCGCCCATATGCGCTATAAGGGGCTATCAGAATAGCCAAAGAATT
This sequence comes from uncultured Bacteroides sp., assembly GCF_902491285.1. Lineage (GTDB taxonomy): Bacteria > Bacteroidota > Bacteroidia > Bacteroidales > Bacteroidaceae > Bacteroides. Next base: position 14,878 of record NZ_CABUHK010000001.1, read on the forward strand.
CAGCCCTGCAACCATCATAATGATGAATATTCCTAAAACACTATATCGCAACCATTTCTTTGCCGGCGAATAGAGGAACCGATTCTTCTTTTGCTTGCCCGCCACCCAGGAAATAATATCCTGAAATACTCCCAACGGACAAATAACAGAGCAATATACACGTCCCAAAAGAAATGTAAGCACAACTAAAAATAAGACAACACCTATGTTCAAGGCTAATAGGGCCGGCAGAAATTGAATTTTCGCCAGCCATCCGAACCATGTGTGCAATATCCCCGTAAAGTCAAGAAACAACAGGGTAATAAGCGTAAAACACACAATGGCGGTTATAAGTCTGATAGTACGCAACATAAACTTATTAATTTTCAAATTATAGTAGTTATATTTCAATATCCGAATCTTTCCGAAGCCTTTTGCATATGCCCTATGATGTCTACGCCGAATGGGCAGTTTTTCTCACATTTTCCACAACGAATGCATTCCGAAGCATGATGAGTAAGAACTTTATAATGTTCGCGGACAGTTTCCGGCACAAAGCCTTGTTGTGCGACGGTCAGATTATAGTATTTATTGACGCTGGCTATATCTATGCCTACCGAACAGGGGGCACAGTGTCCGCAATACATACAGTGGCCTTCCCACGTAAACTTCTCCATACCTGTCATCACACAGGTATAATCTTTTTCTTCTTTTGTTGCGTCACACCAATCCAAGGCAGCCTGCATTTCTTCACAAGTTTTGCAACCTATCATGACAGCCGCTACTCCGGGACGTGTCAGTGCATATTCTATACATTGTATGGGTGTGAACGCTTTTTCAAAAGGAGAATTGGCTTCGCTCAACAAGTCACCGCCGCCATATACTTTCATTACATCGATTCCTATTCCGTTCTGTTCGCAAAGTTCATAAAGCCTTTCCCTTTCCGGGTCTATGTTGTGCAAGGAGTGCGCATAGTTTTCATCCGCCCATAGATCGTCCACATTTTCACTTGCAGGCTGCAAATCATAACAAGGATTGATGGAAAACATCAATACGTCAATCTTTCCGCTTTCCGCAGCAAGTCTGGCAACGGTAGGATTATGGCTGCTTAACCCGATATGGCGTATCTTTCCCTCTTCTTTCCAGCGAAGAGCCAGTTGTAAAATCGGACCGTTGAACACTTCATTAAAATCACTTTCACTATCTACATAATGAATCATACCGATATCCAGATAATCCGTTTTCAACCGGAGAAGCTGGTCATCAAAGGCAGCGATTGTCTTGTCTACGTCCCGAGTACGCAGATACTGCCCGTCCTCCCACGTAGAACATAAATGTCCCTGAATAATAAACTGCTCGCGGTGCCCTATTAAAGCTGTTCCGATATTGCTGCGCAAATCCGGATTGGAAGAGTAAATATCTATAAAGTTGATTCCTTTGCTGATAGCAAATGCTATTTCTTTGCATACTTGCTTCTCACTTTTATTCATGAACCCTTCGCAACCCAGTGCAATGACACTAACCGAAAGTCCTGTCCGTCCTAATATACGATACTCCATCAGAATTGAATTTTATACTTTTTTACCGATGCAAATTTAGGTAGATTGATTTGGTTATCAAGTATACATATTACCGAATGTTATACCAAAATTACAGATTCTATTTTTTTAACATAAAGCTGCCTGTCAATACAACTAGTTGATGTTGACAGGCAGCTTTATAATAATTATCTTGTTGTAGGACTACTTTAAAGGTGTAAGTTCCATATATTCCCTTGACATATGTAATTGGCCATATTCTCCCCATCGGTCATAAACTGCAAACTTTTGGGGAGTAAGTTTTTCTATATCCCAATAATGGTCATCACCAAAGTATATTGTTTTGGAACTCGGGTCATAAAAAGTCCATCGGTCAGTGATACTGTTTTCTTTCTCCTGCCCGTCTTTATCAGTTGCTATTAACTTTCTAGAGTACGTACCGTCTTTCTTAAAGTTATATATGCCATGATGGGTGATTCCTTCATCATCAACAGTTTTCTCACTCGCCCATGTATTATCGCATATCAAGGATATAGTGTCTTCTTCTCCATCAGAATAATATCCTGTTTTCTCAACGCAACCGGATGCAAGAATCAGAGTTACCAAAACTATAAAAATATTTTTTTTCATTAGTGTAGATAATTAAGGTTTGCGATATGAGTATCTCCATTTATGTTTGTCACCTCAAAATGCCAGTCTACATTGTTTCCTTGATTTGCGGACCACTCAAAACTTGGACTAATGTGAAAACCTACACCACAAAACAATACGTTAGCCAATTCCTTATTGCCATTATATCCAACCTTACAAGTGACAAGAAATGCCCACGCAGCATTTTTATAAGATTGGGGATATAATTCAATTGCTGTCTCTATACAATCACTCGAATTGACATAAAACTGTTCTTTATAGTTCGTTATGTTACATGTTGCTATTATAGAACGATTCATACGATTATCAGATAATTTTCTCTTTAGTTGGATAGGTGAGTTTACTTTTATCTGGCTGATAAAAATATCACTTTCAGTAATCATAACAATGTAATCTACGCCATGAGAAGATATCAATTGTCCGGACATACTGTTTATTTGATTGATATTCTGTTTGAAACTATTCAGATTTACAGGATTTATAGCATTAAGTTCTTCTGCATCCGTATTAGTCAAGTAAGAAAGTGCAGAACTTTTCTTGTTTGGATTGACATAATACTCGTGAGTAGTCTTGTTAATATCCACAAAATCATTCAAGACTGCAACATCTTGCTGATAATTCCGGCTAGCTGGTGATGGAAGGTTCAGATTGTTTTGGCAACTTTGTAGGCACAAAGCTATCAACACAACTAATAATGAATAAAATTGTTTCATAATCAAAAGTTTTAGTGAATTTGTATTGAAAAATATTCCTTCGCAAATTTATCCTTTTCCCCTGAAAATAAACGATTTACTGTGTAAATAATATGTAATGAAGTCAGATTTAACTTTCTTTCATTGCAAAGTTACTACTTCACCAATCTCCGGTGTCAGCACATCCAAGGAATCCTTGATTCTCATATCCTCCTCATTCTTCAACGGCTCATCCCAACGATGTTTTGCCAACGCATATTTAGAATGATGTACGGTTAAAACTCTTTTAGCCTTCAAATCCCTTGCAGCCTGTGCCATATACTGATACCCTCTTTATCGAATTCCCAGTACTCGAAATGCTCGCCGACACCTAACGGGCAAATCACTATTCCAATCCGGTCTTTTAACTTCTTGACTGTGTTGTCATTCAAATGTTCCCAATGGTCGTGGCTGATTATCAGATAATCAATATCCGGCATATCTTCCGGCTGGTAAACATCTGTTCCTTTGAATGGCTTATTGACGAAAGAAACAGGAGAAGCCATGCAAAATACGGGATCGACCAATACCCGCTTTCCGCTCGTCTGAATGAGATAAGAAGAATGCCCGAACCAAACTAATACTTTCTTATCACGGTCTATCTTCCGTAAGTCAGTCTTTATTACCTTGACAGGCTGGTCGGGGCGCAGCCCGTCTATCTTTCTGAAAAAAATTCCCAAATACCTTCGAAACGTCCTCTGTCCGAAGTCATTAATTTCGTCTCATGCTGATTCTGAAATGTTCCGTTCCTGTAATTGGGAGATTTTAGTACTCTTTCCAGCCGTTCGCTACGGGGCGTCCGACCAAAGTTGGGCTGGTTGATAAAAATAAAGACTGACATAGCCAACAACGCTATTATAACTAATATACATCCTAGATCATACGTGCTCTGAATTTCTTGAATATAATACGCATATAATTAAGTAGCTAAATTATTCCACGCAGCAAATATACAGGAATTTAGAAAAGTGGGTAGTATATATATTACAGATTATTATACCATAATTACTGAAACGCGTTGAATGTTAGTGCCAGCCTATTTGTACAAAGAATAGTTGTTTAGAAATAAATCTTGTAGCTGATGTTGGGAATCAGACCTGTTCCTTCTTTTTTTGTAAAAGCAATATCCTGATAGGAACATCTTATCATCATTTTGCCTATCTTTGTGCCCCGGAAGCAAAGAACGCTCTTTTTTTAATAAACTCACTATGCAGAAATTAGTTAAGAAGGAATATCAGATTCCTTTTATTCTGGTCACTTCCCTTTTCTTTCTATGGGGATTTGCACATGCTATTTTAGATGTGTTGAACAAGCATTTCCAAGATGTGATGAATATAAGCCGTACTCATTCGGCATGGGTGCAAGTTATGTTTTATTTGGGATATTTCGTCATGGCTATTCCTGCCGGGCTGTTTATCAATAAATATGGCTATCGTAAAGGAGTAGTATTCGGTTTGTTGCTCTATGGTGCCGGTTCGCTGCTTTTTATTCCCGGCGAATATTGGATGTCGTTTCAGTTCTTTCTTTTCTCCCTGTTTGTCATTGCCTGCGGTCTGGTATTTTTGGAGACAGCCGCCAATCCTTATATGACGGAATTGGGTGAACGGGAAACTGCCGCCAGCCGATTAAACCTTGCACAATCATTTAACGGATTAGGCTGTATCTGCGGGCCGCTTGTAGGCGGTTTATTATTGTTCTCGGAAGAAGGGAATTCGAATATCTCATTACCATATACATTAATGGGAATTCTTGTCCTGACAGTCGCTTTAGTCTTTTCTAAAGTCCGTCTGCCGGAGATTGTCCATGAAGAAGATACAGATAATCAAGGACAAGCGCGTGGGTTATGGTCGCATAAGTTTTTCATTTTCGGTATCGTGGCTTTATTCTGTTATGAAATTGCGGAAATCTCTATCAATAGTTTCTTTATTAATTACGTAGTAGATGACGGCTGGATGAATGCCCGTGACGCTTCCGTAGTCCTTTCATTTGGTGGTCTGGGATTATTTATGTGCGGACGATTTGCCGGTAGCTGGGTGATGCGGAAGATACGGGCGGAGAAAGTGTTGTTCTTTTGTGCTGTCGGCACGGTCGTAACAAGTTCCTTGATAGTACTGAATCTGGGGATTATATCCCTGATAGCTCTTTTCTTGGGTTACGCTTTCGAGGCAATCATGTTCCCTACTATTTTTGCACTTTCATTGCGGGGACTAGGTAATCATACCAAGCGTGCATCTTCCTATTTAATGATGTCTCCCATTGGCGGGGCTGTCGGCCCCTTGCTAATGGGATATGTAGCCGATCAAAGTTCAATGTCTTTTTCATTCATTGTTCCGCTACTTTCATTCATTGTGGTGATGATGTACGCATGGAAAACATTGAAATAATCAACTCCGGTTGGGTCGGTACAGGATACCGAATATATTCATCAGATATCCTGCCAGACATACTACGGGAGCTGCCTTTATACGCAATCCGCTGAATATATCAGGGTTGTAGGCGGCAGGGGTACTCCCCTCGCCGCTCATGAGCAGATATCCTACAATAATCACCACCGAACCGATTAGCTGAATCATGTAATTTCTTCTGCTGAATACTGTTTCTGTCTCTTTTTGTTTCATTATTTTTGATTTCATATTTTTCTTTCGTTTTAGTTTTTGTAATTAATTTGTAATAGGAGTAAATAGTGCGTATTTATCTTCAAGCCGTTGGCTACTTCCTTTGTATTTCTCTTCGTCTATCTTTTTCAGGAGTTCATTATATTGATTCCATTGCCAGAATTTATAGAGGCAATCATTGCGAACCATTTCCATACGGCTTCCTCTTAATGAGAAAGCCCAGTTAATATAATCTTCCGCTTCGGCTATCAGATGTTCTGCCAGGGTTATCGCTTTTATTTTTTCACCTAATGCGGCATAGGCTGATGCTATGTCATATGACCCGCTTTCATGTGTCTCGGGAACACTATATGCCGGAATAGTCTGTTCCGCATAGGCGAGTACTTTCTTTGCACGCACTTTGTCTCCTTGTATTATCAGTTCTTTGGCGAGTTGCGCGAAAAGTCTGCGATGATACCAGCATGTACGCAAAGTTGTTTCATCCAGATAAAGTCTGGGAGTATCCAGCCCACCATATTTATATCTGTTCATTACATTGTCATAAAGCTTCTCCACATCTACTGCATATGGCCTGTTCTCATCGGCATCTCCCCACTTCTTATAATCAAAAGGAGTAAAGCGGAACGCTAATCCTTCCTGTACGAAGTAATTGTCAAACTTCAGTTTACTGATACTCCCTACGGAGATTGCAAGGTAAAGCGGACGTTCCCAATTACAGTTGGCAAGCATTTCCAACATAAGTAAATCGACTTTAGTCAGCATACGCACATCTTTTAAAGGGATACAAAGTTTATCCGGTATCGCCGCTCTTAGTTCTTCATCTTTCAAATGACGGATTGCTTTGGGAAGCATGATTCCCGAACGGAGTACCGCCTCTTTGTCTACACGGATATTTATCGTATCCGTAGGGATTACATGAAATTCCTCTTTTTCTGAGAATACCCAATATTTCAAGATGTTTTTCACTTCAAACGGGTCTTCTCCGAAACTGCTACGGGCTTCTTCCGGATGCTTCCGGTACAGTTCCTCTATCTGTCTTTTCAACTTCGGGCGTACGGCTACATATTCGTTTTGGCCTTCCTGATACTGTTTTTTATTCCAACTTATAGGCAGTCCGGGAGCATCATATAACGGACATTGCTGCTGATAAATATACCAGTCGGTCTGCGCGTAACTCAGGTTGCAGACACGGGCATCCCTGCGCACCTCTTCTGTGTCCTGATTATACCATAGTGGAAAAGTATCATTATCCCCGTTACAAAAGATAATCGGATTTCCTTTATCGGGAAGAGTCATCAGATAGTTAGCCCCAAAGTCGCGGCAGGTAAAACGGGCACTCCGGTCATGGTCGTCCCACGTCTGGCTTGCCATCTGCACCGGAACCAATAAACAAATCGTCATTGATACGCCAACTTGCACTGTCGAAGTTGTTTTTCGGCGAAGTGCATTACATAATCCTGCCGCGCCTATCCCTATCCAAATAGCAAAAGCATAGAATGAACCGGCGTATGCATAGTCCCGTTCGCGTGGCTGACCGGGAGTTTGGTTCAAGTAAAGCACAATAGCCAGCCCTGTCATAAAGAAAAGGAAGAATAGTACACTAAACTGCTGTTTGCCTTTCTTGCTGCAGTTCCATTGCCAATAGATTCCGAACAATCCCAGTAATAAGGGGATTCCGTAGAATACATTGTGTCCCTTATTCTGACGCAGGGACTCCGGTAACAAGCTTTGGTCGCCTAATCTAAAATTATCCAGCCAGGAGATTCCCGTTATCCAATTTCCATGTTCCGGTTCACCACTTCCCTGCACATCATTTTGCCGTCCTACAAAATTCCACAAGAAATAACGCCAATACATATAATTGAGCTGATAGGTAATGAAATAAGTCAGGTTTTCTTTTTGTGTAGGAGCAGCTTCGTTTCCTCCAGTCCAATTTTTGTAAGAAGAAGCCATCCGCTCATTCCACATACGGGGAAACAACATATTCTGAGTATAACATACATCTTCTTTATACCGGATTATTTTATATTTGCCTTCCTCTTTATCCGGGCGATATACAGCACTCCCCTTGGTCGTTTTTACTCTGTAATAGTCACCTTCGGGCACATATTCCGGTTCGGAAGCATAAGTTTTACCATAAAGCAGAGGAGCGCTTTCGTATTGCTCACGATTGAGATAACTTTTGAGTGTAAAGATATTGTCCGGTGCATTTTCATTAAGCGGAGTATTGGCATTGGCACGAATCAGTATCACTGCATAAGTGGTATAACCTACGGTAAGCATAAGCAAACACCATAAAGAAGTATGTACTACACGCTTTCGAAAACGGTAAATGGCTCCTGTCAGCACGAAGAATGTTAAAGCTAAAAAGATGAGTAATCCTGTGTGGAAAGGAAATCCGAACGCGTTGACAAAAAGCAGTTCGAACCAACCTCCTATATCAGCCATGCCCGGGATATAAACAAAAAGGATGAATACGATAAGAAGTCCTGATATGACAATTGAGGCAATTACTCCTTGAAGTGATATTACCCGATACTTCTGATAATAGAAAACCAGAACAATAGCCGGAATGCAGAGCAGATTAAGCAAATGCACTCCGATAGAAAGTCCGATGACATAAGCTATCAGGATAAGCCACCGGTCACCATACACCGAATCCGATTCATCCTGCCAGCGAAGAATCATCCAAAACACGAGTGCCGTAAGAAAAGAAGAGAAAGCATAGACCTCTCCTTCTACCGCACTGAACCAGAATGTGTCACTGAATGTATATGCCAAAGCTCCGACAGCCCCCGAACCCAAAATGATGATAACGTCCGTTGTCGATAAGTCCTGCTTATCATTTATTATCAAAGACTTTACTAAACGGGTGATACTCCAAAAAAGAAATAAAATACAACCTGCACTTAATAATGCGTTCAGGAAATTGACCAACCAAGATACCTGCGAAGCATCAGAAGCAAATTGAGTGAACAGATTTCCGATAAGCATATAAAAAGGTGCACCCGGAGGATGCCCTACCTGTAACTTCTCTACACACGAAATAAACTCGGGACAATCCCAAAAACTGGCAGTAGGCTCAATCGTCATTCCATATACAAAAACTGCTATCAGAAAGACCATCCACCCACCAAAATCGTTCCATTTCTTAAATAATAAGTTGCTCATTGTTCTATAACTTTTTTGTTTGCAAAGTTATAGGACAGAGATGTAAAAAAGGCATTTTTTACCGGACGGATACGGACGGAGAAAATCCATAATTCGCTGATATTCAATCACACATCAGCGATATTTACAGACAAGTACAGACTATAATGATTTTACAATATCTTCCAGTGATTCTTTGGAGTTTACCAACATTAGTTTCTCTGTTTTTATTCTGGAAATTCTTCGGGTCAGAGTTTCAACAGTCAGTTTCATTAAATCGGCAAAGCAGGCAGGCTGAACTCCTTCTCTTAAAAAGGCACATACTCTTAAATCTTCTTCCGTAAGTTTAGGACTTAACTCTTTCAATTTAGATACAAGCCCGTAAACACTTTCTTGAAGTCGTAACAATTCTGTCCAGTCTTTCTCGGAAAAGGAAGGTATTTTGGATGATAAGGCTGTTCGTGCCTTCAACTGACGGACTTTTGAAACAACCGGAGAATCTTCATAGATATGCTGTTGAAGAGATTGGTATTTTTCTTCGAGATAGTTACATTGCAATGCCAGTTTATCCGATTCGGCATCTTTCTTCTGCATTTCCTCTTTAATGGTGTCCAGTTGCGAATGTACAGACAGATGTTTTCTCCAAAGTAATCCAAGCAAGAGGGACATGACTCCGAACAATCCTAAAGCGGAAGATAGAACCACGGTAGAACGGTCTTTACTATCAATCAACATCAATTGGCTGGCGTACGCTTTTCTTTCCATTTCCAGCGCTTCGTCAAAGTTTCCATATTTCTGATAGTAAAGGCTACATCTTTTGCAGATTTTACTCATCTGTTCATATTCTTCTGTTTGTGCAGCAAGTTTTATTGCTTCTTTGAAATGAATTTCAGCGTCTTTTTCCTGATTCAAATCACTTTCTACACATGCCAGATAATAATAAGCCCTCAATTTCTGATATTCATCTCCATATTGTTCGTAATATGATACGGCTTGGCGGATTTGGCTATCAGATGAGTGAGGAATATTTTTGTCTTCGTTCAATTGAGTGCATAGCAGATTATACTCTGCAAACTGCGCTTCATTCATTTGCTTCATTTGAATAGTCTCAAGGATAATGGATGCAGTGTCCGGGTCTTGCTCTATTAATTGAGCAGCTTTGTCTAATCCTTGTTTCACATTAGTCCCCTCAGGATGACAGGCAGCTAGAGAAAGGACAAAAACATACAATAAAATTCGAAGATTACTCATAGTCTCAATTTTAAATCTCTACATACAAATATGCGACAAATTTATAAGATTATTGTTAGAGTAGCGAATATTTCTTCCTTCTTTTAGCAAACTCTAATCCTGATATGGTATGAAAATAATTGCATATGGAGAAATAAGCTTGTGTAATATACCAGTTTACTTTCTATACTTTTTTGATAAATATCAAGGAACAGCAAGCAGTTAATTAGGAAGATAAGCCGTATCTTTGTGGCAAACAAGAAATAATTTATATATCATGATTAAGAACATTGTATTCGATTTTGGTGGAGTTATTGTAGACATTAGCCGTGATAAAGCGGTTCAAGCATTTATCAAACTGGGATTGGAGGATGCGGATACCCGTTTGGATAAATATCACCAAACCGGAATCTTTCAGGAATTGGAAGAAGGAAAACTTAGTGCAGATGAATTCAGAAAGCAATTGGGAGATTTATGTGGACGTGAACTTACTATGGAAGAAACGAAGCAAGCATGGCTGGGCTTCTTCAACGAAGTGGATTTGTGCAAGCTTGATTATATTTTGGAATTACGGAAGTCCTATCATATATATATTCTTAGTAATACCAATCCTTTTGTCATGTCATGGGCATGTAGCCCGGATTTTTCTTCAAGAAAGCGCCCATTAAACGATTATTGCGATAAGTTGTATTTGTCTTATCAGATAGGTCATACAAAGCCTGCACCGGAGATTTTCGATTTTATGATAAACGACTGTAATATTATACCTTCCGAAACTTTATTTATAGATGATGGAGCCTCAAATATCCACATGGGGAAAGAATTGGGATTCGAGACCTTCCAACCGGAAAATGGGACAGACTGGCGGGAAGAACTGACAACCATATTAAATAGGTAATTATTGCCGTTCATATCACATTCGCAAATAGGAGAATATGCAATCACAAGTCATACTTATCACGGGAGCATCTTCCGGATTCGGAAAGTTCACTGCTCAAATGTTATCGGAACAAGGACACATCGTTTACGGAACAAGCCGGAAACCTTCCGAAAATATGAACAATGTAAAAATGCTTGTCGTTGATGTCACCAGTCCTCTTTCTATTCGTCAGGCAGTAAAGCAGATTATATCGGAGCAAGGACAGATAGATGTACTGATTAATAATGCTGGCATAGGTATTAGTGGTGCACTGGAACTTGCTACGGAAGATGAGGTGAGCAAACAGATGAATACCAATTTCTTCGGTGTGGTGAATATGTGCAGGGAAGTATTGCCTGTCATGCGCAAAGCACGGAAAGGTAAAATTATCAATATAAGTTCTATCGGTGGTGTGATGGGTATCCCCTATCAGGGTTTTTATTCGGCTTCGAAGTTTGCTGTGGAAGGTTATAGTGAAGCTTTAGCCTTGGAAGTGCACCCGTTTAATATTAAGGTATGTTTGGTAGAGCCGGGAGATTTTAATACCGGATTTACGGATAACCGGAATATTTCCGAACTGACAAGATCGGATGCTGATTACAAAGAAAGTTTCTTGAAATCGCTAGGCATTATAGAAAAGGAAGAACGTAATGGATGCCATCCACGAAAGTTAGCAGCTGCAATCTGTAGAATAGTGGCTCGCAAGAATCCGCCTTTCCGAACCAAAGTAGGGCCGTTAGTACAAGTCCTGTTCGCAAAAAGTAAAAGATGGTTGCCCGATACGGTAATACACTATGCCCTTCGGATTTTTTACGCTATTAATTAGGTACAAATTACGCGGATTTCACGATAGCTAATCATTTGTTGATTAACAAAAAGCGTGAAATCCGCGTAATCCGTGCCTTAGCTTTTTTCTGTCCTGACTAGTTCTTCGGAACTAGTTCCAAGAACATCGTTGTAGTCAATAATATAGCCAGTCCGACACAGACTGTAATCAACAGCCAATTAATATATTTTGCTTTCGGCTTCGTATCGACATGCAGATTATTCAGGAAATATTCTCTGAAGAAAAGGTATAGCCCCGGAATCGTTGCACTGGCCAACAGAAAATCCTCAGGAATTTGAAAGAAATAGGTTTTTGATAATCCTATCAATGACCAATGGCAAAGGAAAAGTACCAAAAACATATTTACCTTGTGAGCAAACAGCAACAATAATCCGATAGTAAATACAACCACAGAGCAAGGCATGACCGGAGAAGTCATTTCCGGAAAAGAAAGTCCGCGCGCCAATGATACCAAAGGATATATGAAAGGCATCGCCAACAGGATATAGGATAATATATCATATTTATGAGTACGTTCAAAAGTCGTATATCCTGTAATCGCATCCCATATCCAAATAATAGCCATGACTCCCCAAAACATTGCCATCACTCCATTATAACTGCGTTCTTCGCAATAAACATAATAGTAAACGATAGAAATCCATGCATAAAGCCCTATCATATAGAACTTCATTGCCATCTTTACCCATGGACGTGGCTTGCTGATAAGCAAGCTGGTCAATGCGATACCAATCAAAATGATCAATATCTGTAAAATCCAGGTAGCTGAATTATAATATGCAATTGTTCTCCAAAAAATCTCCATAAAAGTTGTTTTAATGTCTTGTTAATGAAAAAGCTCTATGTGGGAACAGGAACATCGGGAATGTGGCTCCTACTGCCAACATGAAAATAACTGTACTTGCCACCATTGTGTTAGAGAAGAATATTGACATGAATTTATCCAGATTTTCCGGGTCATTCACATTTTGTAAGCACATGATGAGTGAAAATACCATGTTGTATGCGAACTTACCGGGAATCATGGGAAGCAATGCCGGAATGTAAAGTACCGTCATTGGGCAATATACCTTTTTTCCTAACCACAAGCTACCGAAACCGATTACCAATCCGGCAAATAAAGAAGCCGTAGCAATATCCACACCTAAATAAGTCATCAAACAAAAACGGCAGGCGTGTCCCAATGCCGCCAATATGGCAATCATTTTGAATGCACGCAAGGGCGGATCGGAAATCGCCCCAAATCCTATACCTGCTACTGCTGCAAAAAATCCATCAGTAAGAATGTCAAGTGCTATCATATTAAATTAAACTGTTTTTTACCATTAATAATGTGAAGGAAAGTCCGATGGCAATGCTGACAATCAGTAAAGAAGCTTCCGTCAGGCGGGCAAACCCTGTCAGAACATATCCTTCGACTACATCAATCACGCCATTAATCAAAGGGACGCCGGGAACAAGATAAAGTACACTGGTCGCCATTGCTATTTCGGATGTCGTGTCGAAAATCAGAGCTGTAGAAGCACAAAGAGAAGCGACGAATGCCGAGACTATGAATACAATATAATGATTCATTTTCTTTCTCTGCATCTGCTGTTTCAGGTAGAGTCCCGTAATAGTGGCCGAGAAAACAATTCCCATAGAGATTAAATCCCCGCCAAACAATTTACAGAATGATGCATTGGCAAATCCCACTAATAGTAAAACGAAAAGAGGATGTATCATCGGAGCGGAAACAATCTTCTTGTATTTCGCAGTCAGTTCTTCCAACGACAAATGGTTATCTAACGCTTCCCAACTTAATGCACTTAACTCTGAGTTATGTTCAAAACTGATAGGATGTGCAGGGATATCTATTACCTCATTACAGGCCTCATTCGTTTCCTTATCTATAATTGTAAGAATGATATTTTTATGAAATACACCTAATTTTACATCTAAACCAAAAGCTTCTCCGATACGTTTGGAGTTACGCACTACTCGTGAAGTATGTACTCCGGCCCCCATTAAATGGGCTGAATATTCTGCAATAAACTTACCTACGGATAATAAAGATTCGCTTGTCTTCATGAATGTGATATTTTTTAATCGGGCGCAAAAGTACAAAAAAGAGTTCTAGGAGCAAGCCTTATTCCTGAATATTTTCTCACTAAATATCCGAAAACAAAAAACACAATCTTTCATAGTGTTCCTCAAAAAATGAGTTACTATGAAAGACTGCGTCAATCTTTAATGCCTTAACTAACCTAACTTTATCTAACCTAACTACAAAATACCCGAAAAATCTTTTATACTACTAACAATCCTATCTTTTAATATCTTATTTTCATCTATTGAGAAATCGCAAGCAACGTCCGCCGGAGCCAATAATATAGCTTTAGCTTCTTCTGCATCTGCCATTTCTTCTGGGTGCTCTCTGAAATAAGTCTCCCATTGGGAGGCTGATTGCGGAGTTATACCCAGTACATAGTTGATGAAATCATCATCCGTCAAAAAATCTTTTACCTTAGAGCACATATCGCATCCTTTTTTAAGCGTTTTACATAAATAGGACGACGTTATCCTGTATATGTACTCAATAAAATAACCTTTTTACTAATATTAACTTGCCAATGTACGCAACTTGGATAATCCGCGATGCATCAAATTGCGTACAGACTGATAATTCATATTCATAATCTCACAAATATCCTCATATTTCTTTTCTTCTATATAGTATAATGTGAGCGCTTCACGCTGACGGGGTGATAATTGGTCCAGTAAACGCTTTACCAATGAAAACTCGTTCTTGCGTTGCTCTTTTTCCATATAATCGTCTTCTACATCTGTGGGAGTCGGCAGATTCACCTCTTCGATGGATGTGTCGGACATATACATACGTCTGCGAAGTTCGTCGCAAAGCTTATTCTTTAATGAGATGAACAAATATGACTTTACATTGTCAATGGTGCCTAATTCATCTCTTTTAGTATAGAGTTTTACGAATACATCATGAACGCAATCCTGAAGTAACTCTTTATCAATAGTCAGCTTTAACCCATAATTAAAAAGGACGTTGATGTGCAAATCATATAATTGAGAAAAAGCTGCCATATTTCCCGCTTGAAAAGAAGCGAATAAATTTTCGGTTGAATTATTAGTCTGTTCCATCATAGCATTATTTCGATTGAATTTGATGTTGCAAAACTAAGCAGTATCGACCGCACCCTTAGGTAAAATCTGGTTTGTGGATTGAAAAAACAAGTATCATGTTTTATAACACTCTTTTATTAGAAATTACTGATGAAACAGTAAATCCCACTGATTTGCCTTCAATGGGATTTACTGTTTTACAGTTTGTGGAACCAATAAATACCTTCTTTCTTGCTGGGCACTTTTAGATTGTATAATCCTTTTATTTTCAACGATTTATTTATTATTTCCATTTCTCCGGAACCAGGATGGATGTACTTTAATACATATTTCCCGGACGATAATTGAATAGGAATTTCTGTTCCGGACTTGGAATAAATGATACTTCCAATATCAGATTTTACCAATTTCTTATACTCATCAGTATTTGTTTCTTCCACTACCATAGTCGCAGCATCCTTTAGGAATGCTTTATCTGTGCACGGAATTACAGGACATGAACCGCCTGCCATGAATACAGCCCACCCCATAGCCGGATAATTCTGTGCATAGAATGTCACTGCTTTCTGAGGAAATCTCTGACGATACTCATTTACTGCTTTATATGCTTCATTGAAAGTGACCTTTCCTACTTTCATCTTGCGCATATGCTGGCGGGGAGCCATATTCTTTCCACCTTCCGGTGCAAAGATACCGTCCGTCTTATAATGCCAGTAACGGATATCAATAATGTCTACCACCGCAGCCCGTTTCGAATCCGCAAGAATAGCATCCTGCACATCTTTGGTTGTACTCAGTGCTACTTTGGCTTTTTTACTGGTTTCCGCTTCCCATTCGGCGATGACATCCAACCAAAATTGTACAAAGTGCAACGGACCTGTAAATTCCGCACTTGTCAGTTGAATGACATTCGAATTATCGGCAAAGTTATTCAGACATTGACGGATGTATTGTCTGTGCAACTCACGACGTACCGGATGAGTTATATCATAAAACATATCTGCTACGAAGATTCGCTTGTCACCGGCAAACGGAACAGGTTCCGGGAATCCGGTCTGATTGATATTGTTGCTGCTTCTCCACGGACTATCCACCCAATGTGCCCCAGCTTCTATGATATTATGCTGGAAGTAGTTTTCGTGAAATAAAAGCAGTCCGTTTTCGCTTCCTTTTTCTGCAAATTCTTTCAATCGTGCCCAATACCATGCGTTAGGGCGGTTCAAGTCATATTTACTTAGCCCTTCCCAAGCTGTCCCTTGACCGCTACGTCCGAAAGGTTGTTCGTAAAAAGGTCCCCATACATCTCCATCCCGGCGACGAACACGTTCATGGTCGTCCCGGCGACGGTCGTACCATAGTCCGTAGTTTTGGTCAAAAACAAGAATGTTCTTCTGTTTCATAAAGTTGACGACAGAGTCGATACGATCTGTCAATCCCAATCCTTCACATCCCGGAACAAAACGGGTAATGGCGGGGCTCGCCTTTTTCAAGAAACTAGTTTTGAGTCTTCCATTCCACCAAGGAGTAGTATGGCTGCCACCGACTAACAAAGCACCGTCCATTTGGATACGTCCGTTGGCAATAGTTACTTCCGGTTGTGCCGGTAAGTTGCTGGAAAAGGTCTTTTTCTCTTTGATATCATCTATTGATTTCACTCCGGTTGATGCCACTGAAGGAATAAACTTATTTTCTTCAATCCAGTGTTCCAATGTCAGACGGGGGATATATGCTTCTTTTGCCAGTTTCATAGCCATTTCTACGGTCGGGCTACTGGTTGCGCTCGTATTTCTTGGCAGAATGCGGGCACGTTCGGTACATTCTTTTTGCAGCCGGTCTGCTAATTGGGCATAAAAGATACTGCGTGGTTGTACATGATTATTGGACTGTGCCCATTCACCGTCACCGGAGAATTGTGCCCAGCAACCGTATGCGCGGTTCTTTGCATCTTTTGCCGGAGCATAACATTCGATTTCTGCGGCGGTACACTGCCAGAACAAGCTGTTTGCCGTATTCCATCCGGCTCCGTTCTTGTCTTGTCCCAAATTCTTAAAAGTAAGATTATGTCCGTCAATATTGACTACATCAAACAGTAATCCGCATGCCCAGGCATCAATGGAACCACTGAAGCCTAAAGATTCATATGAGTCACATTGTACGAAAGCATTGGGACCGGCTGCACAGTATCCGGCAGCAAAATCATGAATGCCTTGTTCCGAATAACAACGTTGAAATAAGGTCTGCTGTCCCAACGTATGGAAAGTGCAACGACGCATTCCGCCAATTTCAGAAACGGGCTCTCTCGAAATACAGTCCTCGACAGTAATCCTGGAACCTGTACGCTGAACAATAACGGCGCTTCCTGCAAAATGCTTGAAGTTGACCTGTCTTACCCAGCAGTTTTCCGCATTTTCGATGGAGATGCCTGTCCAGCAATGGTCTTCGTCTTTTGGATAACGTCTATCATAGTCGGAAACCAATGTCATATTCTCTACTCCACAATGATTGATACGTCCGTCCCATTGGTAAGTCATAATCATAGAAGCACCGTTTTGGGTGTCCAAGGCCACGGTTAACGGAGCATCCAATGTGATTTGATTACCATTCACTTCAGTAACAGTCCTGTCCCAAGTCAAATCCATATCACCCTCTTTCCACCCCAAAGCACTGATTCCACCACCAAAGATGTCACAACCTAAAGAAGCAATCCACTCTTTCCCGGAAGGACGGGTTACCATTATCCGGTCACCTTTCTTCAGAGAAGTTCCCAAAGCAACTTCCAATGTTCTTGTATTTACCGGAACATACTTAGAAAGCACTTGCAATGTATCTTGCATATTCAAGTCGTTCGTTCCTTCCACATAGATAAGTGAACCTCGGTCTACTCCTTGTTTCAACAATACCGTTTTCTCTTTATCCATTCCACGCAATACGATTCCGGATGCAGTGATACGGATGCTGCCGGACAAAGAAAATTCTCCTTTGTCTAATAATACGGCTCCACGAAAGCCGGAAGCATCGGGAGTCAGTGAAGCTACGTAGTTGATGGCACGTTGAATCCGTGCTGTGTTGTCTCCTGCCATCCAAGGTACAAATACCATATTCCGGACAGAAGGGATATCCTGTTCGGATGCCTGATAACCGCAAACCGAGAAATCAAGAATCCGGTTGCCCCGCTCATCAGTCAGATAAGTGATTTGATCATCTTTTACTTGCAAAGCAAAGGTTTGCGCATGCCCCTGCGCAAACCCGATGCTCAATAATCCCAAAAGGATAGTTCTTATTTGTATATTCATTACAAAAAACTTTATTATCTATTCATTTGGCTAAAATAAACTTTTCCGCTTAGACAGTGTATCGTGATTATTCTTCAAATCCGTCCAATCCACTTTCTTCTTTGTATCTATACCATTGATATATTTTTCGATGTTGGTATAGCCGTCACCATTACAATCTTTCACAGCATCAGTCGGGTCGTTCGGGTTCAATCCGTTAGCGATTTCCCATACATCCGGCATACCGTCTCCATCAGAGTCTGTCACCGGTTCCCCTTTATATTCGGGAAGTCCGCCTACCTGACGAATATCTGTAATGATTCCCTGCTTATAAGAGTCAGCGGGTAAACGTCTCTTCACATAAGGAGAGACAAATTCAGGGGCATCTTTTACATAAATGGCTTTTCCTGTCTGTACAGTCTTGATGACACGGGCGTCTACCGCATCACGTTTCGGGAAATTGGCTCCTACATTCTCCATCACAAAATTAAAAGCTTTTTTGGTATCCATAACAGTGACCGGAGACATTTTGAACGGTTCATCCACTTTTATTTGTGGCAGGAATTTATCGGCATCTACTTCACTGGCCAGTTGCACGCCACCGTCCCAGTTGTTCTTCGTAACTTTAGCATTGCCATGAACGATATTACCGTTTACATACGCTTTTCCGAAAGACAAAGGCTTACTTTTGTCACGTCCGGCCTCTGGTTTGAGAATACGGTACGAAATCGGTTTATCCAACGGAGTGATAGGCCCCGGTTTGAAGTAGTTATTAATCATATTGTAGAAACTCTTGTTATCTCCTCCGTCTACGGAACGATTCCACCAGTTGAAAACAACATTGTTGACGAAGTTAAAGTCGCCATCCATACCTACCGAACTGTTACGGCTGATATTGGAAGCAAAGAGATTGCGACAGAACATACTATTATGTCCGCCAATGGTAGCACCGAACGCATGATTATAAGCATCCAATGCTTCAGAGAACACCGAATTCTGGATGGTAATATTTACCGTCGGAAGTTTCAATCCGTATCCATCTGCTCCTCTATTATATACATGACGGTAGATAGACATGTTCTCATCCAGTCCCCAGCTTGCAGAACAGTGGTCAATCATAATGTTCCCTACTGCATTTCCTCCTAACGCATCATCACGAAAAGCAACATCTTGCGCACCACGACGGAAACGCATATGGCGGATGACAACATCATGCGTATCAATCAGAAAAGACTGACCTGTCACACATATACCGTCTCCGGGTGCTGTCTGACCGGCAATTGTCACATAAGGAGCACGCACGCTAATCGGGCTTTTCAAGCGAATCACCCCCGACACATTGAAAACAATGATACGCGCGCCACCGGTTTCGCAGGCTTCCCGAAGTGTTCCGGGACCTGAATCTTCGAGGGAAGTAACTACAATAACCTTTCCTCCACGGCCACCGGGAGTGTACATACCTCCACCTTCTGCACCGGGAAAAGCGGGAATATTACTCTTTATCAAATCTTCCGGTTTGGAAGCCCACGGTTTGTAGGGACGTCCATTTTGTGCTTCTTGCAAAACTGTCGGCAAGGCTTTTTCCCATGCCGCATCTGATTTCCGTTCGAACTCTGCTTCCTGTTTTGCTCCTCGTGCCTTTACCGAGTCCGGAATCACAGGATATTGTGCTGCCGCAGGTAGTACACAGGCGACCAACATCCATGCTGATAATACTTTCTTGATGTTATTCATTCTTTCGAATCTTAATAGGTTTTCTAAAAAGACGATTAAGAAAGCATTTTGTAATCGGTTATCTCTCTCCTTTCCGCCATTCATTCATATATTCACGGGGAGTCTGGTTATATTTCTTTCGGAAACACTTGCTGTAATAGCCTGAATCTTTGAATCCGACGGCAAAAGCAACCTCAGAAACACTCAGATCCGTATTTTTAATCAATTCTATGGATTTATTCAAGCGAATCTCTTTTACCAGATCTACGGGAGCCAGTCCGGTAAGACTCTTCAACTTCTTGAAGAATGCCGAACGACTCAAGCCGATGCCGGAAGCTATCGTATCTATATTGAAATCACTATCATCCATATTCTCCTCAATCACCTGATGAATCTTTTCAAGGAATTGTACGTCTTTCTTTACCAAATATTGTTCGTAGCTGTCCTCTTCCGTCGTTGTCTGATTTTCCATTTGCAGACGGATACGCTCACGGAATATTTTTCGTTCGGCAAGTAACTGCTCAATACGTGCCAGCAAATATTCTTTGCTGAACGGTTTCGTAATGTAGGCATTTGCTCCCAGCGTAATCGCTTTCGTCTTGGCACCTTCATCGTTCTTTGCAGTCAGGATAATCACTGGGATGTGGCTGATCTGGAAGTCTTTCCGGATAGCCTGCAACATTTCCAAACCGTCCATTTCAGGCATCATTTGGTCGGTCACCACAATATCAGGATGATACAGATGTACTTTCTTCAAGCCTTCCACTCCATTATTAGCAATATGAATGTTAAATTTATCTTCTAATTGAAGTTTTATCAATTGACAAAGGTCTTTATTATCTTCTACCAGTAGAAGGGTAGGTAATGAAGCATCAATTTCCGGCTCTTCTTCCACTCCTTCCGAAGAAGGAATATTCCCGGTTGACTCTTCTCCGGCAACTACCGGAACTGTCTCCGTATCGCTGACATAGAAATCTACTTCCGACGGGCGGTAATGTTCCTTGTCCATTAGGAGTTCCACCGTAAATACAGCCCCCTGTCCTTCAGGGCTTTCGGCATGAATCAATCCGTGATGCAGGTTGACTATTTCTTTGGAAAGTGCCAGACCGATGCCCGTACCTTGATAATATGGATTCTTAGTATTCTCCCCTTGCGCAAAGCGTTCGAATATTTCGGTCAGCTTGTTTTGCGGAATACCTTCGCCATTATCCTCTACCCGCACATAACAGCGCTTTCCGTCATCCGTCAATCCGGTTGTGACATAGATACTTCCGCCGGAATGCGTAAACTTAAATGCATTCGATATGATATTCCGTACTACAATACTCAATTTCTCTTTGTCCGCCCATACCATAATCGATTCGTCCGGCAAATGGAAAGTAAAACTGATTTCATTTTCTTCCGAAAGTACCCGGAACTCTTTCTGGAAAGAGGCAATCATTTCATTAAAGTTGATCAAAGAAACATGCAGACGCATCTTACCATTCTGAATCTTCCTGAAATCGAGAATCTGATTTACCAATTGCAACATCTGATTAGTATTCTTCTCCATTAATTCCACATATTGCAATCCTTTCGAAGATAATTTCTCATGTTCTTTCAATTCCTGTATCGGGCCTTTAATCAATGTCAAGGGTGTACGAAGCTCATGGGAAATATTAGTGAAGAACTTGATTTTCATCTCCGAAACCTTTTGCTCGATATAGATGTCATTCTTCATTTTAAGCATGAAGAAAGCCAGGCGCAGACCGAAATAAAGAGCCGCTAACCCAAGAATTACATAAATAAGCGTAGCCCACCAGCTTAACCACCAAGGTGGAAGAATGGTGACAACTAAAGTGCAGTTGGAAACAAGCTCCGGGTTAGCTTCGTCCATTGTTTCTACCCGAAATTTATATTTGCCCGGAGGAACGTTGGTATATGAAGCAATACGGTTCTTACCATTATAGTGCCATTCTTTCTCATATCCTTCGAGTATATAGCGATAAGACACCCGGTTCTGATTGTAGAAATTCAAGGCGGCAAATTCTATCGTGAACATAGATTGATTGTAGTTCAACCGGATTGCGTCAGTGTATGTGATGGCTTCTTTCAAAATCGGGCAATCGACGAAACTGCGCAAATCCCGGTTGGAAACTTTAAAATCAACAATACGCGTGTCATAGTTCGTATGCTGTGTTTCCAATTTATCCGGCGAGAATGCCAGGATTCCTTGCCGGGTGCCAATCCACAAGTCACCGTTCAATGTACGGAGTGCACTGCCCTCTTCCATCTCCACGTTTAAAAAACCGTCATATTTATCGTAGTTACGGAACTGTTCGGTCGCTTTATTGAAACAGGACAAGCCTATTTCGGTTGTAAACCACAGATTACCGTTTTTATCTTCTACTATTGATTTGACTACATCATTGTTCATCCCCTCACGTATGCCGTATGATTTGAAGATCGGCTCACGTTTTTTCTTGTCGTATCGAACAAGTCTGTTCAGTCCTCCGCCAAATACACTTACCCAAATTTGCGAGTCTGTATCCTTATATAACACATAAATATCATTATCTGCTACATTGGAATGTTCGCTTACCTGGCGATAAGTTTCAAACTGAATTTGTTCGGGTGCGGTAAAGTGTCCGTCAAAAGACATCAGCCCATCCATTGTCCCTACCCAAATGCGCCCGTCTTCATCTTCCGTCATTGTACGCACTTCCATATAGAGGCCATAAGGAGGATATTGCTTTAGTCCGTTGTATTTATGCTTGAAGACAATCTCGCCGTTTTCTTCGGAAATCAGGTTCAAGCCGCCGCCCAACAACCCTACCCAGATGCGTCCCCGGCTGTCCTGATAAGTGAAGTACACATCATTATTACTGATAGAGTTCGGATTTTTAGGGTCATTCTTATAACGGGTAAAGTGCAGGCCATGAGGAGAATTCATGTCCGGTTCGGCTTTGACAAGTCCGTTACCTTTGGTAGAGAACCACATATTCCCGTCCTTGTCTTCCATGATGTGATAGACGGCACCGAGAAGATAGTTCTTGTCAGAGAAAATCTGTTTCACCTGTCCGTTACGATCCAGGCGATACAAAGTCTGCCAGCGGGTTCCTACCCAAATATCTCCATTCTGTGCCTGATAGAGGGCACGTATTCCCTGATTCCAAGAGGTAAGTTTCTCGGTGGTGGCAGGGACGGGAGATACTTCGGCCAGCAAATGGAATTGTTTTTTAGGAAAGTTTACTCTATAAACTCCGCTACCCGTAGATGCTAACCAGAGAATTCCGTCTGTATCCAAAAGAAGATGGAAGAACAGTTGATTGGGGAAGTCATCGGAGAAAGGTTTCATCTGATTGATGCGGGTCATCTCCAGTTTGTCGCGGTCAAACAAAAGAATTTCACCTCCCGGAGTCAGGAAAAACATACCTTGTTCGCCTGCATCCTGCATTTCGAAGTTTCCGATAGTATTATGATCAGGAAATGCATAACGATGATAACTTCTGTTCAATGGATCATAATACGTCAAAGCATGATTGCCTTCCTGAAACCATATCTTGTCATATTTATCATAGAATATAATACCGCCATCTTTTCCGGAGATGATGAATGGGAGTTTGGTCAATTGTTTGTAACCGATATTGTATTCATAAGTACCTTCATTGGTGGTGATATACATCAAGCCGGATTCAGTAACCAGTATATTAGAGATAGCCTGGCTGATTTCCGGTATCTCATAACGGTTCACGACTCCGTTTTGTGGGTCAATGCTGTAAATGTGGCCGTTTTTATCTCCCAGCCACAGGAATTTAGAATTGTAGGAAGCACAAGTAAACTGTTCGGAATCGGCAGAAACCTTTTTCTGTATGAAGTCGCCCGGTTTATCTTTCAAGGCTTCTCCCTTTCTGAGAGACAGAATCTGATAATCCATGCCTATCCAGTTGATGAATTCATCTGTTTCGCAGAAGACATTGTGTTTCAGCCGCATATCATAAACGTTCACATTGGGGCGTGAGTCGTGCAACTGCTTCATCGTAATCTTGCCTTCTTTATTGGTGTAGGCACGCAGAAGACTCTTGTCTTTGGTCAGCAACAGGACATCTCCGTCTTCCGTCGTCTGAATTTTGATTATCTGAATGTTTTCAGAATATTCCTTCACGTCATCATAGACAGCATGGAAACTTTCATGCCGCTTGTCGAACAAGTAAAGTTTACGGTCGATGGTCTTAATCCACAAAAAACCGTTTTTATCTTCTACAATACGTTGTATTTTACGAGGGGGAATATCAGCGGAATAGAATCCGTCGCGGTTATCATACGAACGGAATTTGGTTCCGTCAAAACTGCATAGTCCATACCATGTACCAAACCAGACAAATCCATCTTTTCCTTTTAAAGTACAATTGACAATATTATTAGGCAAACCGCGTTCTGCTGTGTAGTGTTCTACAATCATATTCGGATAGGCAAAAGCACAGACGCCTATCATCGATAGTAATAGTATTAGAATACTCCGTTTTCTCATTTATGGTAATAATTGGAATTAAATGCAGTCAAAGATAATCTTTTTTTTGAAGATAGTGATCAAAATCACTATCTTCTTCTATTTTCTTCTTCTATTTTTCAGTTCCAAATTCCGTTTGCTGGCGTTCCACTTCGTCCAACACCCGTTGACGTTCTTCTTCTGTCAACTTTATTTTTCCTTCGGATTTACTTTTCGGCAACCCTGTTTTCATTGTCGATGAAGCCATCGTCTGTTCTTCATAACAGAAAGGAAATTCCGCCGGGATACTTTCAAATTCCAGTTCGGTAGCTGTCGGAGCCTGTGTCCCTTCAAACTGGACATGAGCTTTCACTCTTATCTTTCCGGCTTTTCGTGTTGAACGAATCAATACAGGAGCCGAACCGAATTCAACAGTACGGGGATTGGCATTGATTGTGGCATCTCCGATAATCTCTCCCTCGCCCTCTACCGTGAATACGATATTCTCCTTTGCCAGACGGCGCACGTTTCCACTATCATCGGTCACTTCAGCAACTACTACAATAAAATCGGAACCGTTTGCTACCAGATTTACTTTCTGAGTGTCTACATACATACGCAGCTTGGTAGAACGGCGGGAAGGCATTTTCTTTTGTGCGCATACCACTTTCCCGTTGATAATACCTTCGGCAACCATATTGACTTTCTGCCAGTTCTTCTGGGTATAACTGTATCCGCGTGCTTCCCAAAAATCCCATACATCATCAAAGATGACAGGTGCATTAGGCATATGCCCCTTTGCGTGAATCACAGGTTTCGTCCATGTCTTTATTCCGTCGTAGATAGAAAGACGGACTGAGTCGCAATTACTGAATACTACTACGTCCTTATCAGAGAATTGTGACATCTCATGAGCTATGAATACCATCGGGCCGCATTCCGCCAAAGGATGTTCGAGACTGGCAGATGACTGGCTGCGGAACATTTCATAAGCGTATTTCTTCTGACGGAAAGCATCATAGATACCACCCCAGTAAGGGTCGGGATGGTAACCGCGCTGATGATCGAACGGATGCCATTGCGCACCACCGATAAATAGTCCCGTAGTGCGATACATTTCATCATAGCTTTTTGTCAAAGATAGTGCCTGTACAAGTAACGGGCGTTCTCCCCAACTGCGGCTTGCACGGTTGTTGTTATTGTGAGCATACCAATCGTCCACATTTTCTCCGAATTCACGAGTGAAGATACATTGCTCCGGCCTGTCTGCTTTTTCATCATCTCCCGGCCAGCCATAGACTACGTCATAATGCTCTTTCACACCTGCCGAATGTACATCGGCAGCAGCTACGGGACGTCCCGGATAAGGATATTCTTCTTTAGTTATCTCTAATGCTTTCAGGGCAAAGTCAAGCGGATAGCGGGTTTCATTCAAAATCGGCTCCCACATCAGGACGGACGGATGATTGCGGTCACGACGAATCATCTCACGGGTATTCTGATGAACCAGTTCTCCAAATTCAGGGTCTTTATTCCAATATTGCCATCCCGGAGTGGCTACAATGACAAACATTCCCAGTTCGTCGCAGGCATCCATAAAGGACGGGTCTTGCGGATAGTGAGCTACACGAATAATAGTGCATCCTGCATCACGCAGACGCTTCGCGTCACGCCATTGCTGAGAGTTGGACAATGCGTTGCCTACATAGGCAAAATCTTGATGGCGGTTGGCACCGACCAATTGTCCAAAAGGTTTTCCATTCAGCCAGAAGCCGTCTTTCCCACGGAATTCGGCAAGCCGGATACCTACACGGGTGATTCCACCGTCAATAGATTGACTACCTTTCTTTATCCGTGAATGTACTCTATATAAATAAGGTGTATCCGGTGACCATAGTCTCGGATTCTTCACTTCCATTTGTTGTTGGACGGATTTCTTTTCTCCGGGTTTCAGAGAAAGCCTGCCGGAAGTACGCTTGATGACTTTTCCGTCTGTATCGGTCAGTGTTGTTTCTACGGTAACAGATTCCTGACGTTGTGAATCATTCTGTAACTCTGTCTTTACATAAACTTGTGCACTCTTCTCACTGATTTTATCAAAATGAACGAATACTCCACCACCGGCGATAGTCTGCGAATCAAGGGCATCCGTAATAGCTATCGGAGACTTTGCAATCATCCATACATCGCGGTAGATACCGCCGTGATAAGCGAAATCCAGAGTATATTGGCGTTTGCCGGGGGGATAAGATTTATCATCACTATTGTCCGTAAAGACAGCAAGCAGGCAAGAGTCTCCTGCTTGTACGCCATTGGCTGTTAAGTCTAACGTAAATGGCAGATAGCCGCCAATATGCTCTTGGATACGTTTCCCGTTCAGGTAGATAACCTGCTTGCCCATGGCTGCTTCAAAGTAAATTGACACCCGTTGGCCTTTAGTTTCGGCAGGAACCACGAAATGCTTGCGATACCAGGCCGGGCCTTGATAATTACGGCATCCGCTGGCTTCAGCAGGCATCAGTTCCACTGTATGAGGGGTGGAGACTATTTCCCAAGAGCGGTCGTCAAAATTCACGGCTTCCGCGCCACGGATATCTCCTTTGAAGAATCGCCATCCCGGATTGAAATTATACACTTGCCGCCCGCTACCGGGAAGCTGGATAAATCCGGCAACCGATGTCTCGGGACGGTAAGTATCTGCTACTTGTCCTTTTCCTGTCAATGAGAACAATAACAGAAAAGCTGATAAGATTAAAAACGGTCTTTTATTCATAACTTTTTTATTTTTGCGGCTTCTTTTTAGGCACGAATTATTTTACTCTTCTATCATTATAATAATGTCTTTCTTTCTATTTTCCGGCAGAACTTTCAAATCCTTCACTTCTCCGCCTTTCAACGTAACTTCCACCGTTGTCTTGTCCGGAGCATGCAGTTTAAAATGTACATCCCATTCCTTCGGCCATGCCGGGAAAAGAAGTATTTGCTTGCCATTGGTCTGCAAGAGCATCTCCTGAAGCCCTATCATGCCACTACCACCCCAGTTATGATCGGGAGTCCAGTCATAGCCCGGTCCCCAGAAAGCAGGAAAACGATGCGGTCCGTCGGAAAGTTTGGCAAGAGATAGTCTCTTAGCTTCTTCAGTTAGTCCCAAACAGGCAGCCCAGATATTATCTTGTTTCCATCCGGTATGCGAGCGGAATTTGATTGCGTCCGGATCATAGAAATATGTATTACGGGCCAATTCTAAATTTTCCCTGCCTATCCCGTAGATGCGCCACGGAAATACAGGATAAAGTTGCGGAGTTTCTATATTATTGATGCGCTCCC
This sequence comes from uncultured Bacteroides sp., assembly GCF_902491285.1. Taxonomy (GTDB): domain Bacteria; phylum Bacteroidota; class Bacteroidia; order Bacteroidales; family Bacteroidaceae; genus Bacteroides. The sequence continues at coordinate 42,450 of NZ_CABUHK010000001.1, forward strand.
AACTTACAGCAGGAGAAATCGTTTGCTTCAATTCTGGAGCAGATGCAGGATTCAGAGAATCTTTTACTTCTATGTACCGCAATGGAATCGAGGGAATTGTTCTCAGCATTTCCTCTTTCTGTCCATAAGTTTCGAGCACTGTCCGTAGGGCCGCTATGGTACTGCTGGCATTGTTGGTCATCTTATAAGTTTCACAGGCGGAACCCGGAAAAAGAATCAGATGTCCGTCAGCATCCAGTACTTTCCTGCCGCGACGGGAAGCAAGCATACGATAGTGCTCGTCGAAAAATGTAAGCGAGCTTTCAATCAAAGGAAGATAAGGGGTGATATCGGCATCTGCATAGTTCTTTGTTTCCAGTATCATTTGGCAGAACTCGAGAACCGTATCCCATTCGTATTCCAGCCAGGCATTATATTCCAATCCCTTGTCGAACCACTCCGGACGCTTGAAGCCATATTCCGCAGGATTAGGCAAACCGAAATTCTCTATCTGTTCACTGAAGCAGGCCCCATTATGTTGCCAATAAACACGGCTGCGCAGTTCTGCATTTTTCAGCATCCGGTTATAGAAATCAAATTGGGCATGCATCATGTCGTAATCACCGCTTTTCAGCATCGGCCAATATACCAGCCGTTGGTTTTGTGCGGTCATTGTCCCGCCCCCCCATTTCCGGTAGTCGGGAGTAAACGATTGTTTCTCATCTACATGACAAGGATCGAAGGTAAATAATCCGCCGTTAAATTTCGTCGGAACATCGCCATAGGCATTGCATCCCAGCATGTAACGGAAGAGTGTATAGTTTCGGGTGATTTTCTGTGCCTCCCCTTCTGCTACGATAAAACTACGTTGCCAAAAGGTATTCCACCATGAACGGGTTTGTTTCTTATCCTGCGCGATGGTCTTTACGGAGTTTCTTCCTTTCGGGGCAATTCTCTGTAAAGCGGCTTGCATACCTTGTTCCCATTGCGCTACGGTTTCTGTCTGGTCTGTATGCAGTACGATACAGAACTGTTCCTTGCGAGCAGCCTTGGATGAGCGAAAATTCCAGGCACGATAGTCCGTTCCGGCATATATACCGTCCGTAATGCCTGTAAACTCTAAATTCTCTCCGAAAAGAGTTCCGCCGAAAGTCAGGTTTTTCAGAGGATTCATCATTTGAGACTTCACTCCGTCCATTCCTTGTTGTGCTACGACAACATCAAAAACGGTTTGTTCTGGGTTGCGATGGTAAAATAAAAGTCGGTTCTTCCTGCTGGACACATTCTCTTTCGGAGAAACGAAGTCTGCACTTGTAATTGTTCCTTTCGGGGGAGCCCATTTGTAAGAACACTGTTGCCCCTCTCCTTTTCGGATAAGACGTTCCTGATAACGCCAGTTTTCATAAGAAACTTCTGTTTGCAAAGGCTGTGCATTCACTATCTCAACATGAATGACCGGATGAAAAACATCTGCCCAAAATTGTATCTGCGTACCACCAGCTTCGATTTCTACATACCCGTCTTTCAACTTTAGCTCCTGACGGAAATCGGTAGCATCTTTAAAAGGATTGGGTGACAGGCGAAGGCGGAAACGACCTTGTTTCAGTTGGCAGTTATTTTCGTCGAATGTACCACTGCGGCTTACATAAAACAGGATGTCGCCATCTTCCACCCATATATTCATACCGATATCCCCACCACCGCAAGGCATGGATTCGGAAGAATTACGGCTAGGAGTATTCCAAACGACATTGGCATGTTGACTCCAAAGAGCCGACACGCCAATAAATAATATCGTTATAATCAGATAAAATCTTTTCATATTTCAATCACCAGTTATCTGAACGGAAAGAACCTAAAGGCAATCCGTCACAATATACGTCTCCTTCCACATAGTTTTTAAATCCATAGCGGACAGCTATCGGATGCGGAACCTTATCACTTTTCACAAGCATCTTGCTACGTTCAATCCAGGCTTTTGCGGGATAGAATATTTTATCTTCGCCTGCCACTTCAAAGTTTTTCGACTCGAAGCAGTTCTTACCGCTAATCCACATTCCGGCACGTTCAAAGCTTACGACCACCGTGTCATTCTTTATTTCAATGCTTTTATAATAAGGACTTTCGCCATTTACTCCTTCTACTCCGTAAGTCCTGGTCAGAGCAAGAAGTGCCAGACGTTCTCCGGCAACCCGTTTTTTTGACGGATGAATCCCCTTCTCCATTCCCACATCCAGCAATACAGCCATACCGCTGTTTGCTACGCGGTGTTCAACTTTCGACTGCGCTTCCCTAAGATAGGCGGAATTTATGACTTCTTTACCTTTCTCCGTAATGATTCCGTAATCATAGGGTGCTATCTGACAATAGTAAAAAGGAAAATCCCCTTGTTTCCATTCGGCACGCCAACCGTTAATCAACGTAGCAAACATATCTGCGTATGTATGGGCGCGATTCCAGTTGTCTTCACCCTGATACCATATTACTCCTTTCATCGTCATGCCGATAAGGGGATGCAACATACCATTGTAAAGCACAGTCGGAGTACGGTTCTTTGATTTAATATCCGCTTCCGATTGAGGAATCTTAGCGTCCGGAAAGGCTTTCAGCCAGTCCGCTGTCATCCATGCTTCGCATGCCGAACCGCCCCATGCCGCTACTACCAATCCTACCGGAACGTCCATTATCTCATTGAGCAGTCTGCCGAAATAGTAAGCTGTTGCGCTGAAATCGCGGACGCTGACCGGGGTCGCTTCTTTCCACGAACCGATGACGTCATTCTGTGGAGTGAACGTAGAAGTACGTTTCACTGTAAACAGACGGATTCTTGGATTCTTACTGTGAAGAATATCCATATTGGCATTCTCTACGGGCTGATTCTTGAATCCTTTCATCGGCATTTCCATATTACTCTGTCCGGAACAGAGCCAAAGTTCGCCTATCAGAATATTATTCAATGTTTTCTTACTTCCATCATCAAATGTCAACGCATAGGGACCGCCTGCTTCCGGAGTGGAGACAGTAAGTTTCCATGCACCGTTCTTATCCGATGTCACCACATATTGTTTGTCATTCCAACCAGTAGTGACAATAACTTTCTTATTCGGAGTTGCCGTACCCCAAAGATTGGCATTTGTCTGTTGCTGCATCACCATTCCATCGGAAAAGATTGCAGGCAGTTTTACTTCCGCATGTGTCGACAGGCAGGCAGCAAGCAGAAAACTTGCTAATATTGTACCTGTTTTAATCATTAAATTTTTCATTATAGTATATTTAAGTACTGTACTATGATAAATTAGGCACGGATTACACGGATTACACGGTTTATAAGAATCATGTTACATAAAGCAACAGCGTAATCTGTGTAATCCGTACCTTAAAAATCTATTTTATTCTGTGGCAGAAATGCTCAAAGGCCCCAGTAATCCTGCCGGAATCAAAGTCTTCTCCGCTCTGCGATATTTCGCGTTCGTCCAAATTCCATCAAATGGCGCTTTGCCTTCATCGGCTCCTTTCAGTGCATTTGCCCACGTATTCGTCACTTCTATTTCAAGCTCGTTTATTCCTTTTTTCAAAGCTGCCGTTATATCAGCCCGATAAGGAGCCGTCCAAATTGTACCACACTCTACGCCATTCAAACGAACCGTTGCTATATTACATATCTTTCCAAAATTCAGATAAATTCGTTCGTCTTTCTTTTGTTTGTTTTTCCAGCGGAATGTCGTTTTATAAATGGCAGTTCCCGAATAATAACGAATCTGTTCATCCTCTTCTTTACTCCAGTCGAACAGTGTTTTCCGGATTACCTCTTTTCCGGTATTAAGGAAGTTTATTCGGTACTCTTCCATATCCAAAGGAACTTCCCGGACTTCTTTAACAAGATTCTTTTTCTCTTTCCATAACTGTTCTTTTTGTGAACTTTCCCCACCGTTTTTGTTAATTCCTTCCGTAGAAAAAACAACAAATACGGACTCATTGGGAGCTAATGTCAGAATCATTTCCGTGCGGTTATCTTTTAACTCATAAAGAGGATTGGTATCAATTTCTCCTGTCACGGGATTCCAACATTCCGGTTTTCTTCCGTTGACACGCATACTTGCAGTGAACGTGCGAGTTTCTTCTTTCTGATTGGCTATAAAATAAATATCTCCCAAGTCACCACGACGATGTGTCCAGGCAATGTCTTCCGGCACAATCAAATCACGTTCCGGTCCATACGCTGAAAAATCATCTTCTTCATAAGGTATGACAGGAACTAATACGCCTGCTTCTTTCAACTCATCTATCTTCTGCTTTACTTCAGGCGAAAACTCCACCGGGTCGGGATTCATCGGACGGGCGAGCGGAAGTACCAGAACTTTATAACTGGCTCCACCCGGCAATATCATTCTGCCATTTTCCGCTTTTGCCAATCGTAATAGGGCATCTTTATTAAAACTATCATAAGCATATCCCCGAAGCGGATTCACCCACTTTTCAGGGTCGGCCATATTAGCAGAATGTGTTACGCCAACAGGACGCACACGTAACGGCTGTCCTTCATTTGCCAACCGGATGCGTTCACTTTCTACCCGTTCTGCTCCAAATATACCCGGCAAAGAGGGAACCAACCGTTCCGGTAATATAGAACGCCGGGGGATTTCTTCTCCTGTAAACACAGCGATATCCGTCACCGGATGCCCGTATTGCAACAATGTTTGGCAACGGGTAGCATAATCGGAAAAGGCTTTTGCGCCTTTGTCCCACCAAGTCTGGTCGCGTTGGAAGAAAAGTCCGATGCCTTCCAAAGTCATTCCGGGTTTGCGGTTCAGCCACGGGTTGTGTACATATACGTGGTAGAAAAGACGATTGATACCCAAGGCATAATTACGGTCGAGCAATGTTTTCAACATTCCGGGATGCTCGTCCCACGTGCCGCGCACTTCTGTGAATCCTTCAGCCTGGATAATATTCTTTCCATATATATGTGCCCCGCTGATAGCGTCGAGCATGTCATTGGGTTTATCATGCGTCGGGCTGTTCAACCAAAACTCTCCCATCGGAAGGTCTACTTTTTGATAATGTAGTAGTCCGTCACTGACCATAGTAGGCGCTACACATTCCGCAGAGAATTGGCAGTCATATTCTTTGGCACAATCTGCCAATACTTTGTAGAAAACATCGACAACCAATTCGGATATAGTCGTACGTACATCACGCAGAATCTTTTCGCTACGTTCCGCACTTTCCATCGGGATACCTGCTAGTAGTGGTAAATAAGGCATCAGGTCGTATCCGTGACGTTTCTTGAATTCAATAGCAAAATTTGCACTCCAGTTCTGGCTGCCACATTCCCAACTATCGACATGCATATATTTCAGTACGCGACGTGCAACTTCCGGTTTTGTTTTCACAAATGCCTGTGCAAACCAATTGTCGAATTGCTTGCGGACAGTAACCGGATTAAACTTGTCACATTCCAGTCCCTTTCCGCCTCCGGCTGTCGCATTGGTATGTCCGGTAGCGGTGTGCCCCATGCGCAATAGTTTCCATTTGCCTTTGGGCAGGACAGCGGTTAATGTTTTCTCTTTAAAGTCGCCTGTTGAATTATTGTTGAATTGATTGCTCAGGTTGATAACTTGTGAAAGGGCGTAGCAGTCCTTTTTCCCTACTTCTGTCTCTTTGGTAGCGGAAGATACACGCCATACGAGTCCGGCTTTTCCTTCCCACTGATTCAGGCGGGCTTCACGATGCAAGCGCAATTGCTTTATTTTCAGATTCGGTTTCCATTTGGCAGCATCCATATCTTCACTTCCGGGTTCACTTCCTTCCGGTGTCCAGTAAAAACGGAAATAACGGGCTGTTGTTACAGGAATAGTATGAGTGGAATTTTCATCCGTATTCTGCCACCCTTGGCGGGCAGGAATTAATTGCTTCACAAAACGATAATTTATACCATCGTCGCTCGCCATCACTTTCAGCCGGTGTGCTTGATAATTATTGCCACTCAAAATAATTTCGATATTACGACATGTGAAAGGAATCTCATATTCATACTGAATATAGCAAGGATATGAGGAACGAATCACTCCCGAAGCATCCATATTCACTGTCTTTTGTGAATCAATATGATTTCCAGTGGCTGTATTGGCACAGGTAATCTTTGCCGGCATTTCATCCATCGCTCCATCTACGGGAAGAGCAAACAATGCTATATCTTCATAATAATTGTCATAAGCTTCCGGCTGCGGCAAGCGTAGTGCCTTGAGCTTACCCCCGTCAACGATTGTATCACTCCAGACCACTTTCTGCATTGATTCTTTCGGACTAATCCAAGGACCGCCCGCCAAAGCAAATCCATCACAGATATGCATTCCTAATTTTAGCCCTAAACGATCTGCTTCCTCCATGCTGAAACGCACCATTTCCCACCATTCCGGTGTCAGTTGTTGCGCTTTTCCATTATATTGTCCTCCTTCTTTGACACCTCTGATAGGCATCAGATAAGTACCACCCAGTCCGGCGTGTTTCATCGCTTCCAAATCGGCTGTGATTCCTTCTTTGGATACGGCACCGTACATCCAATACCAAAATGTCCAAGGTTTCGCTTCATCTGACGGATTCAGGAATTGTTCGCGAAGCGAATGTGTATGCTGAGCACCGGAAGGACATATCGCAGTCCATACCAATAGGGAAATTGCAATTATTCGTTGTTTCAGTCGGTTTTTCATTCCAATATCTATTTTTACTAAAGTAAAGACGAAAATCCGGTTGTTTTGTACTCATTGCCTGTTTCCTTTTTAAACTTCCCTTCTAATATCATGAGCATATTTTGTTCCTAAAGATAAAGTAGCACAAACATTAAGTGCTATTCTTGAACTTCAGAAATAATTTCATTTTCCGTAGACACAGCAGATAATACAAAAAGAGCTTTCTCATTCAGTGAGAAAGCTCTTTTTGTAAATATCGGCAGAATTTATCTTTCTGCTATTTTATTTATTCCATAAACCGGAAAACGATTCGTCCTGTTTGCGAACCATTCACCCACTTGGCTTGTGAAGAAGGACCACACAGGTCTGTTGAGTTTACTTTGTTACGTACCGGTGGTATCACATTCAAGACAGAGATTCCACTTTCGGGAAGCGTATAAAGCAAGCGGTCGCGACCGTCACGCGGTTGATATACTCCGATGTAAGTATCGGGCGTTTCGTTTGTCAGGCTGATAGCACCTTCTTTCGTGCGAATATTCATCCAGGAAACATTGCCGAAGTAGCCTTTGAACTCAGGATAAGTAAAGGTTTCACCCGGGATAGGGTCATTGTAATCATTCTCCCAAATATCGTATTGTGTACCATGAATACGGTTCTGCCATACACGGTACGGGCCTGCTCCCAGCCAGCGTTTGCTGATAACCTGTTCTTCGGGATAATCAAAACAGATTCCCATTAAATCGACAACACCGGAGAAATTGTAGGTATAATCAAGTGTCATTACTCCGCTCGGGTTGATTGTCCATTGTGCCTTATCCAAATTACCTAATTTGTAGTTTGCGGTAACAATCAGATTACCGCCGTCTTCTTTTACATCCAGTTTCGTAAATACTGCCGCATCGGGGAATTCGCTGTATGTACGGTCTTTTTCTTTGGCTTTCTCATCATCGTGGTTATAGAACTGGTCTAATGAACGATCTGCACGACGGGCACCAATGAAGCGGGGACCATTAGCAAAACTAATCTTGCGGTTGTTTACGGATACACCTTTCAGTTGACCGTCTTTCTTTGAAAAGACAAAAGTACGATTGTTTGCTTTTACTGTAAGGTCATTATCAGTTTCAGTGTAAGTTGCTTTGCTGGATAACGGAGAAAGTTCTTCTTTTGACTGGTTCAATTTGTCTACCGGGAATGTCCAACGCCAAAGTTCATGTCCCTGCTTGTCGATAGCTGTCACAAAGAGAGCGTCCGCATCGGGAAGAATAGTTGTTTTAATATCCAGGATGCCTGCCGAATGAGCAGAGATATTATTGCCTTGTACTTCACCTTGTTTTAGAACTTGAGTGCCGGCATTGGAAGCGTCTGTTGCCGAAGGGAATTTTACTTGCTTCCAAAGGAAACGGCAGGTGTTCAAGTTTAGATAATCATAACGGTTTTCCACAGAGAGTTTACCATTGAACTGTCTGTCAATGGAAGTATCCATAATTTGTACCGGACTCCATAACTGCTTGATAGCGTAATAACTGCCTTCCTTTTCATGATGTGGCCCTACAATACCATCAGCACCAAAATTACCTTGATTATCAATGAAGCCGTCCATATCCACACGCTTCACTCCTTCGTCTGCCAATACCCAAAGGAAACCGCCGATACAACGGGGATGCTTACGCATCATTTCCCAATAATCATACAATCCGGCACCGTGACCGCCATCATACAAACCATGAAGGAATTCTGTCGGCATAAAGATTTCCGGCAGGCGCATATAGTTTTGACTTTCTCCATACGAGCGGTAATGCATGGTTTCAAAACCTGAGAAATTACCTTGCGGATGGATAACCGGCCGTTTCTGCGGGTCATATTTATGAAATTCTCCATCCAGTTCCGTGTTCCAGCCTTTTTCATTACCATTACTCCACCAGATAATAGAAGGATGATTCACATCACGTTCTATCATACCTTCAATCAGACGCACTCCGGTCGGGGTATCATACTTGCCGTGCCAGCCACCCAGTTCATCCATCACATACAATCCGAGAGAATCACACGCTTCCAAGAATTCCGGGTCAGCCGGATAATGGCTTAAACGGACGGAATTCATATTCATACTCTTTATCAAAAGAACATCTTCGATATTCTTCGCTTTACTCAATGTACGTCCACTTTCCGGACGGAAGCTATGGCGGTTGACACCACGCACATTGATACGTACCCCATTTACATAAAGCCCGTCACTTTCACGTACTTCGATGGTACGGAAACCGAATGTTTCGGTTTCGTTGTGCAATACTTTGCCGTTCTTGTCTAGTAAAGAGAACTGTGCCTTATAAAGATTCGGTGTTTCTGCTGTCCATAGGGCAGGATTAGAGACATTCAGTTGGATAGAAGTCCAGTCCCCGCCAGCTTTTACCGGTACAGTTGCTTCGGTAAGTTTCTTACCTTTATTATCTTTGATTTGCGCACGGATACTCATTCCGTCATTAGAAATGTTTGTATAACAATTCGCTCGGAAAGAACCGTCCATTTGTGCATCAATGGCAATATGACGCAAGTTGACGGCGGGTTTCACTTCCAGGAATACGGGACGGAAGATACCGCCAAAGTTCCAATAATCGGCACGACGTTCAGCAAGGTTTACACTTGCATTCTCACTCTCTTTAGCTACTGTCACCTCCAACAAGTTCTTCTTTCCGTATTTAAGGAAATCCGTAACATTGTATGAAAAGCGATAGAAAGCCCCCTGGTGTTTTGAGCCGACTTTGCGTCCGTTTACTTTCACTTCCGTATCTGTCATGGAGGCTTCGAAGACAAGATTCACCTGTTGTCCGCGAAACTTTTCGGAAACCTCAAATTCATACTTATACATACCTTTTTCGTCGGCGACTCCTTCGGGAAATGCCTTACCGTAAAAGGATATTCCGTACTGATAAGTACCAAAGCCTTGCAATTCCCAACAGGACGGAACGCCAATCTTCGTCCACTTGCCGGAGTTGCGCCCGTCAGTACAGAAGAAGTCCCATTCTACCATGTCGTCACATCCATGACCGGAAAGGTATTGCCGTTCCGTCTGCGGAAGATTCTGGGCAGCCAGGGTAGTTGCCAACGCTAAGGTTGATAATAAAGTGGTTACTTTTTTCATTGTTACTTTTATTATTGTGTTAGTTATTTAATGTTTCATTTTTTAGTTATACGTATATGTAAGGTATGTTCTTTTTTCTCTATGGCATACTTCTTTAATACACCCGGCCCGCAACTGCTATTCCCTAATCCGAGCACGGCAGCATCCAAACTAAGAATGACTTCGGAACGAGGTTTTAAATTACAATCATGTGTTTCTTTGTACAAGTCTTGTGCAGTGTAGTGCAAGGCGGATGCAGAGAATACGTCTTCCACCGCGTCTACGCGGATACCCTTATCCTGTTTGTCCGTCAGTGTCAGATAGTGTACATCTTCTTTATTTCCACTATCCTGCGGACGAGGATAATGCACATATTGTTCATCCACTGTACCTTTCCAAAGTCCTGTTGCAGCAGAAGTTTTACGGTCAGGATAGTTATCCTGCGGCCCTCTGCCATACCATGTAAATGTGCTGTAAGACGGGGAAAGACAGAAAGCAATTCCTAATCGGGGTAATTCCGGGAGTACTCCTTGAGGCAGGAAAGTTGTTTTCAAGTCTATCGTTCCATCAGAAAAGACAGTGTAGACTGATGTCGTTTTTACCTTGCCTTCCTTATATACATTATTAGTCCGGACTTGAACAATCACAGCTCCATCTGCGCGTAACTGATGGTCGAAAGATTCCAAGCTAATCTGCGGGGTATCCATACTATGCAGTTTCCAGTCCTTCGCCAACCAGTTTCCGAAACTCTTATCATTATCAGTCGGAGCACGAAAAACTTGCGTTACAGGTTGAACCGGAAAATCTTCGGAGTGTGCCAACATCTCTTTGCCATTATAAATAAGGGAAGTCATGCTTCCGTTCACTGTTTTTTCCCATTGGACGGAAAAGCCTCGTCCGCTGACTTGCAGAGTTTTATCATCCTCTTTTATATGTAATTGTCCTTTATTGACTAAATCGGCAGATAACAAATCACCTTTCCGCAAACAAAATTGTTCCCAAGTAACTTCATGTCCGGCTTTTGCCCAAAGAGCATTTGATTTCAGGACAATGCTCACTTTAAGCTGGCAATCGGCAGCAAGTTTTGAAGCATCTTTTCCTGTATTTTTTCTATTGAAAGAGCTTTTATCTGATAATGAACGAAAATCAGGCAAAGTGATTGTTCCTGTTTTTCCCGGAGCAACTTCGGGTAGTACAATTTCTCCCCGTTCTTTTTCCTTACCATCTACTGATAATGTCCATAGACAACGATAAGATGATAAATCAATATGATGATTCCGGTTAGTCACTTTTAATTCTCCGTTCTCAATACCTAATTGTACCGGAGCATATACCTTCTTCACTTCCCAATATTTGGGAGTCGTTTCACGGTCACTCATCAACAATCCGTTAAAGCAAAAGGCTTTTAAATTAGGCTTATCACCGAAGTCTCCACCATAAGCCACCATAGTACGCCCGTCGGGCAATGTTTTATAAATACCCTGGTCTACCCAATCCCAAATAAATCCGCCCAACATACGGGGATTACTGTATATTTCGTCCCAATATTCCTTGAAATTGCCTAATGCATTTCCCATAGAATGGGCATATTCACTTGTCATTACCGGACGGTTATCGTTGGTACGTTCCGCAATCTCCAACAGCCGTTCCCAACGTGCATTTTCTGCCCGTTCCTTGTCTTCCCCTTCCGCAATACCCGGATTCAAATATTCCTGTTTCACCCGTGTATAAAAACGGCTGATTACATCTACAGTTTTTGGGTCAGGAGTACCGTCTACCCCCTGTGCTCCTTCGTAATGAACAGGGCGCGTGGGGTCAAAATCATGCAGCCATGCCGAGATAGCCGCAAAGTTAGGACCATAACCACTTTCATTTCCCATGCTCCACATTACGATACTCGGATAATTTTTATCACGTTCCGCCATACGGACTGCACGGTCCATAAATGCGGCATGCCAATCGGGGGTACTGGCTAAAGTTCCCCGCAATCCGTGTTCTTCAATATCCGCTTCGTCCATTACATAAAGCCCGATACTGTCACAAAGCTCGTACCAACGGCTCACATTGGGATAATGACTGGTGCGCACAGCATTGATATTGGCTTGTTTCATTAAGAGAATATCCTGAATCATTCGTTTTTCACTCATTACCCGTGCCGTCCGAGGGTCATGTTCATGGCGGTTTACCCCACGGAAACGAATCGGATTGCCATTAACCAATAACTGTCCTTCCTTAATCTCCACCGAACGGAAACCTACCGGCTGCTCTACTTGTTCCACTACTTTTCCTTCCGCATCCTGTAAAGTAATGAGCAATTTATAGAGATAAGGCGTTTCCGCAGTCCACCTTTCCGGTGATTTAATGACGGTGTATAATCGTCCCATCTTGCGAGGACCACGTTGCGGATACCACTCATTCATCCGGCTTGCCTTATGTTCCAAATCGAGTATATCCTCAACTTCTCCTTTTAATGTAACAACTTCTTTCCCGGTTGCGTCTCTCAACACGCTTTGCACAGTATATCCTTTTCCGGTCATACCTCTATATACGCTGAACTGCGGGTCAATCTGCAAAATAAAATCCTCATAATTACCGGCAGATGCAGGAAGAGTGCGCACTGCATAATCACGAATACGAATATCCGGTGTATGTACCAGATGGATACTCCGATGAATACCACCGAAACGCCAAAAATCCTGGTCTTCCAGATAAGAGCCGTCGCTATACCGATAAACTTCCAGTGCTATTTGATTTTCCCCGGAGTGCAGATACTTTGTGATATTGAACTCACTCGGTTCCATACTTCCCTGACTATACCCTACCCGTTCGCCATTTATCCAAACATAGAAAGCACTCATTACACCTTCAAATCGAAGGAATGTCTGTCCTTTCGCTGTCCAGTCAGCAGGCAGAACAAAGGTGCGCCGATACTGCCCTACCGGATTTCTTTCTTTATAGGTCGTATAATCCGCTTTCGGCTCTCCCATTACCCGTGGCGGGTCTATCTTGAACGGATAACCTGCCGATACATAGATGGGGGTACCATATCCGTTTATTTCCCAGTTTGCAGGTACCGGAAAGTCAGTCCAATCTTTATCATCAAAATTCGTCTGATAAAAATCAACGATTCGCTGGTCAGGAACAGGAGTCCATCTGAATTTCCACATCCCATCCAAACACATTGAACAATCTCCTTTCTGTGTAGAGAAAGGAATAAACGCAGCCCGTGCCGGCTCCCGGTTGATTTGAAGTACATGATGATTTTCCCAATCATGTATCGTTTGTGCGTGCATAGGACAAGCTATCAATGCCCCAAGCAGTAAAGTATATATTTTCATTCGTTCTTTTTTCTTCATATCAAGTAGACGGATGAAACGCTGTTTTGTACCCCCTTCCCTCACGGAAATATTAAAGAATAATAAAAGAAAAACATTCTACAAAGAAAAGCCCTACCTTGTGCACTATTATTATCTTAAATAATTTTATTATGAGAAAACTACTATTTATCAGCTTCTTTTTACTAAGTTGTCTCACATCGCAAGCACAACACGAATATACGATTGAAGGACATGTAGAAGGAGTAAAAGACGGGACTCTTGTCTCTCTGTTTCTACTTGACGGCAATGTGGGAAGTACTGTTGCCACAGATAGCATACGCAATGGAAACTTCTTCTTTAAGCGTAATGCCGGAGAAAATGGTTTAGACCAATTATCTCTTATGTGTACCCGTGACGCAGATTTCCCCCCTATGTCACTGAAAATCTATGCAACTCCCAATGCCAAGATTAAAGTAACCGGTACAAACACGTTAATCTACACTTGGAAAGTAGACAGTCCTGTAAAGGAACAACAGGAATATAACAAATTCGTAAATGCATCACGTGATTTGTGGGATGAGTATCAACGCCTATCCATTGAAGCAAGAAAAATACGTTCTGCACCGGAAGCCGACCGAAAGGCAATACAGGCAAAGGAAGACAGTATATCTGTTATAATCAGCAGCCGTGAATTGAAACTAATGCAGGAACTTCCCATCTCTTCTGTTTGGATGGAAAAATTACACAGACTAAGTCTTTCTGCAAAATATAATCCGAAGTTCTCATATAAAGAGGAAACACTAGCTTTGTATAACAGATTGAACGAAGAACAAAAAGCATCTAATCTAGGACAAGAAATTACAGTCAACCTCTTTCCGCCTACAATTGTGAAAGAAGGAGACGATTTGGCAGATGCCGACCTTTTCGACCTGGACGGGAATATTCATCATTTGGCTGATTTCAAAGGGAAATATATCCTACTCGATTTTTGGAGTAGCGGTTGCGGACCTTGTGTTATGGCTTTGCCTGAGATGAAAGAGATTCAGGAACAATATAAAGAGCGTCTTACTATCGTTAGCCTTAGCTCAGACACCCAAAGCCGATGGAAAGCCGCTTCGGCACAGCATGAGATGACGTGGCAGAACTTAAGTGACCTGAAACAAACAGCAGGATTATATGCAAAGTATGGTGTTCGTGGTATCCCCAATTATGTTCTTATTTCTCCCGAAGGTAAAATCATAAAGATGTGGTCGGGATATGGAAAAGGCAGTCTGAAACTAAAAATGCGCAGGTACTTGGATGCATCGAAACATGAGATGAGTATCATCCAAAACGGCAACACGAAATTAGTAAACCATCCGATTATAGAATCGACCAATACAGATATTCTTGAGATAAAGCAGGTGGAGCTGACAGATACGGCAACAATCATCCACTTCTATGCCTACTATATTCCTAAATACTGGATACAAGTGAGCCCTAATGCCAAGTTAATTGACGAGAAAGGAACGACATATACTTTAAAGAGCGCCAACGGCATTACACCCGGTGAACATTTCTTTCTACCTGAAAGTGGGGAAGCTGAATTTTCACTGGCATTTGAACCATTGTCTCCCCAAATGAAATCGTTCAGTTTTACAGAAGGACCAGACAAAAATGATTGGAAAATAAATGGAGTAAAACTTACGGAATGAGCATCGAATCTTAAAAAATAACATCTATATTCTATTATAAGAAAACTATTTGAAAATAAAAGGCGGGATACGGGAAGTTGTTCGAACTTCCTTGTATCCCGCTTCTATCATTACTTATATTTACAGATTAACTCATTAGAAAAGCTATTGAATATCCAATGCGTCAAACGCCAAACCTTCCATGTTCTCTGCCGAAAGCAACACCTTATAATGTCCGGCATTGATAAATGTCCCGGTAGTGGTACTCATCATTTTCCACTTGTCCGGTGTTTCCGGGAAGGTCAGAGTATCTTCTTTCAATACTACTCCTTTCTCATCAATGAACTTCATTAACACAGGAATTGGCTTTCCGCTCGTATTCATGTATTTGAAGCGAAGGGCATAGACTTGCGCCAAGCCGGTAGAGACATTCCATTCGATACTGTTGTCTTTTCCTTTACTAAAGAATACTCCCATTTGCTTACGATGTTCTTTCTTCTTGAATTTGCCTTTCAATATGGCAGTTTCCGCTTCATAAGCCACGCTGACGCGTGCATTTTTATCTTCAGGCAGCAGTTCTTTCGGAGTTTTCTCCATAACTTCCTTATCGGCTTTTTCCCAACTCCAGTCAGATGCCGGGAAGATTGCCGGTTTCAGATTCGGATTAGTAGAAGCAATGGCAATGCCTGACAGCAAAGCCTGCCCAGCTTTCACTTCCGGGAAATGTATTCTCAACGTTCCGCCTTTTACTGTGGCGTACACCACTTTCTTGCATGCCCCGTCGTGGCCACTTTCCGCCCAAATGTCCAAATCATCCAATACCAGCGAATCATTCACGGCAACATCGAAAATGCGCAATCCTTCACAATCGGTAGAAGCACTGCCACCCGTACCGTGCCAAGGCTCTGTGAAATATAGCTCTATGCGATATGTTCCGTCAGATACAGGGAAGCGATATTCCAGTTGATGACGTCCGAAACGGAAATGCTGGAACAGCTTCCAGTCACGGGTTCCCCGAATCGGGTCATTAGTGGTACGCTGGCTTGCAAGATAAGGATTCAATTCCTTAAAGTTTTCTGCCCACGAACGGGAATAATTCGTATTATCCTGCATCCACAGTTGCCCGAAACTATCCGTATAATCATCTCCGCCACAGTTGATACGATAGATATAATTATATCCGTCTTCTCCTTTCAATATCGGCTTTGCATCCTGATAAAGGGAATTAAAATTAGGAGCTTGTTCCAATCCGTTAAGCACAATTATGTCTTCTGTCACCGGCTTACCTTGATAGTATCCTACGGCACGAAGCACATTATAACGGATATCCCGGTTCTCCCACATAAAATGAGTGCCTACGCCATTATTCTTTTTACGTCCGAGGAAAGTAACTTTCTCATCGGTCACATCATTATAGAGCAGTACAGAATCACAATTACTGTACGCTTCAATCGTAGCCCGGCGACGTCCTTTCTCAAAACGGTTCGCCCATGTATGCGATACCAGATAAACCATCGGGTCTTTGGCCGCAGGAACATAGTTTGCACGATACATATAATATACGTCCAGCGGTTCTTCCCATGGAGTCACCAGTCCCTTATAGTTAAACGGCCCTACTTTGTCTATCTTACGATAGGCTTCGTCCGGCTGGCGGCGTCCGGGATTGTCATGGCTGCTGTATATCCACTGGAACTGTCCGCAAACACTATCCTTAGCCTGTTCCGCCAAGCGAATCTTAGTTTCCATCAACTGGCACATACGGCTTTCGCTCCATACTCCATTGACTTCAAACGTTCCGGGCTCTGTATGCAAATCTATGCTTCTCCATGCCCCGTATTCTCCATTCAATAATTGGTTGGATTGAGCGAGTTCACGACCATATTTGGTCACATCTCCGCCATACGTACCGCTCCAGTTCTGAATTACATTCCAGTCTGTACCTTCACCGCCATTACAAGTTGTGATAACACGCATCGTATGTGCAGTCGGGTCCATTTCACGAATAATCTCACTGCACTCCTGTGCAAATTCACGAGACAAAGTACTTTCGTTCTGCAATCCCCACATTACTACCGACGGAGAATTACGACGTTCTTTTACCCATTGACGGAGTAATTTCTTGAAATTCTCACGAAATTCCGGTGTATCATACCACACATGAGCGGAAAGTTGCGTCCAAAACAAAACACCCTCTTCATCCCAATACTTCTGATAATCGAGGTGATGTGGCTGATGAGCATCACGGAAAGCATTGAAACCTGCCGCACGCATTTGCTTTACCCTGGCAGCCACCTGCTCCTTACTGAACGCATGGCTTTGCCCGAACTGATGTTCGTATTCGCATACACCATTAATAAAGACAGGCTTTCCATTCAGATAGAAACGTCCGTCTCCGTCATTCCTCTTTACCGGCCAACTGATTGTACGGATACCAAACGGAGTGGATATTTCATCCGTCGTTTTAGTATCTCTCTTAATCATGCTTGCCAGTTTATAAAGATATGGATTCTCCGTATCCCATAATACAGGATTCTCTACGGGTGCTTGCTGACGAACCACTTTCATTTCTCCCGGTGCCAGAGTTACTTTCTCTACCAGGCGGAATACTTGTTTGCCGTCGGCATTGCTCAATTTATTGACCAGTTCGACTGTCGTCGCAGTTTTGCCATAGTTCTTGACTTCTGTCTCCACAAATACATTGGCTGCCTTATCATCATTCCAAATATGTACGCCGAATGGTTCGATACGAACTTCGTCCGTTGCTTCCAATACGACAGGACGGAAAATACCCAACGGTTGGGAACCCTCACTGAATCCCCACTCCGACGAGCACCCGCCACATACCCAAGGCATATCAGCTATCATCTCCGGATGTTCAGCTTTTACTTCCAGTTCATTTGTCCCTTGTTTCAGCGCGTCGGTTACATCCAGTGTCAGTGTAGTACGACCGACAGGATGCCGTCCGAAATCCTTTCCGTTCAGTTTAATTGTAGCGTATGTACCCACTCCCTCAAAACGAAGAAAATACCGCTTTCCGGCTTTCACTTCCATTGTGAAGTTTTTCACATACATGGCTGTTCCATGCATATTTCCATGCGTCAATTGGCGGTATCCGTAGTAATCATCCCAATTATGAGGGATATTCACCGTTTTTGCAGGCATCATAAAGTTACCCTTCAGATGCGTAGCCTCTGTCAACCAGGTTTTCCAGCCGTCATTTAATTCAGTGATTATCCGACGGTTCTTAATCTCCGGTTTCGGGAAACGGACTGCCGAGCGTCCCATCGGCTTGCTTGTAGCAATAGCAATGCCACGCTGTTCCGCATTATTTACCGCACAGTAAAAATGATAAACTACCCCGTCATGTTTTACCACATAACTTTTATGGGCAAACAGTTCATCGTAGTTCTTGGACGGAATAATCAAATCGGAACCATGCCAATCCGTCCAGTTGACTAAATCATAGCTTGCGGCAAATGTATTAAACGCCTTATACTTGCGCGAAGGTTCAAAAGCCGAGAAATAGAACATCACATAGACGTCTCCTATTTTCTGAATGTGCGCATCTCCCGTTATCGTTCCGTCCGCTTCGTGAGCAAAGACCGGGTTTCCGGGATACCTCTTCCATGACTTCATATCTTTTGATAGGGCGATACCTACACGTTCCCCTTTCAAGTCCGTTTCGGGATGGCGTCCGCCTGCGTTATAGAACATCACAAACGGAGCGCCCAGCGTCTTATCCTTATCCCAGTAGACAGTACTCTTATACTGGGTTAATTTTTCCCACCATTGGGCGTCTTTATCATGGATACTCAAAGCAGGCTTATTCAAAGATTCCCACTCGTGGGCTGTGGAAATATCCCCTTTCGTCCATGCCAGTCCGACATAGAGCGGTGCTTTCACAGCTTCGTAGCCGGTTCCCTCTCCGCCGATATAAGTCATCCAGTGACGACCCTTATAAGTCTGAAGTTCGTAGCTGCCGCCCCACTCCATATCCGGCAATGCAGGAAAGCCGCCGCGCTGGTTACAATCCCATTTACCGTCCCGATAAGAAAGGATACGCCCCAAAGTACGCCATTCGAGCAGGTTGTCGCTTTCTGCTATCCATGTCTCGTAGCCACGGCCGTCCGTACCGCTTTTACCGTTGTAAACAACGTAAGTCATCAGCCATTTGTCGCCCTGACGAAAAACGGTGGGACAGTCAATCTTATGCTGATTGTCTGCCGGAGCAACAGCTAGCCCATATTTATACGGTGTTTTTACTTCTTCATAAATCTGTTCCATCCGTTCTTGCGGAACTTTATGTTGCGCAAGAACGGACAGAGCAGTTACTATACAGGAGATTGTCAGTAATAGTCTTTTCATTGTTCAATATTAATAGAACAGCCAATCCATAGTTTCCTCATCTCCGGCAAGTCCGGCATTACGTGCTTTCGTATCCGCAGCCGTAAATCCCAGCACTTGCAAATAGCCTTTTGGTAACATCAACGTATGTTTTCCTGCCGGGAAACTATATGCGTGTACATTTGCCAAAGGCATTCCGTTGATACGAACCGCGTTCGTCAATACAGGTTCCGCCTGTCCATAATCATTAGCGGAAGCATCTATTTCCAGTTTCGGAGCTTTCGCATATTTCTTCTGGTCGTCTTTGAAATAAGCCACCATTAATTTCACTGGAGCATCGGTTTCAAAAGTGATGCTCGTCCCCTTTTCGCGCTGCTCATTTCCGTTGAAGCGGAATGCTTTCATTCCTTTCAGTTCGGGAGCTATCGCTTCTACCTTACCGGGAAGGTCGGCAAATAATGACATTCCTTCATCCAGTTTCACGGTCGGATAGTTGGATATTAGTTTCACGTCGGCAGGAGTCCAGGCAGCAATTTCTACTGTTTCGGCAACCGCATTTCCATTCTGTTTCTCTTTCAACATGGCGAGATTGGTCTTGAAATTCTCCAGTTCCTTTTCATAATGCACCAACAATTCTTTCCAAGTCTTATTCTTTCCGTCATCCCCACCGATAGGAATACGGCGCTGTGCGGTCTGCATACTGTTTGCGTACAAATAATGTTCATCGGTCAATTCCACCAACTTGCGATAATGTTCCAAACTTTGCTCCATGAGAGGAATAGCCTCTTCCAGGTTCTTTATGTCTTTTCCCCATTGATAATCCAATACCAACTTCGCGGCTTTCACTTTCAAGTTGAACGCATACGCAAATTCACGATAACAATGTATATCATTCTGCAAACGTGCAAACTCATCCTTATTGGAAGATACGGAAGCGGCTGCCTTATCTATTGCTGCCACTGCCTTATCACCATGCTCTATCACTTGGGCGATAATATCCAAAGGCATTTCACCTACATGGGGTTGTTTTTTCCATTCTTTCTCTACATATTCAATCAGCTTCTCGCCTTCCGGTCCGCAGCTTTCATAGAATCCCGGATAAATAGTGTATTTATAAGGATTGACAAGCTGGCTCATAAACATACCCAGCAACAATGTCTGGCGATTTCCTTCCGTAATACCAAAACGACGGAGCAGTTTCGGAGCAATCTCCCCGCTTTCTTCATAAGCAACACGGATATTGCCCGCATTTTCGTCAGATGTTCCGTAGAACCTACCTAACTGTTGGTTCCAGTAACCGACTTCGTCCGTACGGTCACGATGACAATTCCATGCATAGCGTCCCCATGTCTGATACCAAATCCAGTCACGGTCTAATTGGAACTCACGCTCACCATTCGGCAGTTTGTCGGCAGTATAAGGCCAGTCCCAATAAGAAGCCTGCGGATAAAGATGTAGTGCATTGGCGCCATGTACATTGTGCATTGCCTGCACCGCTTTCTGGACGAAATCAGGAGAACCCCAACGGAACGGTTCCAAGTTTGCCAGGATATGTACATTACTAATATGGATAGAACCCAGAGAACTCAAATCCGTATGAATCTTCGACCAGGGACCACGTGGCTCATACGTTGTCAGAGACTCACCGTTGTACTTATGCATTGTATAAAGATTCTTATATATCGGCAACGCAGCATCCATCACCAGTTTGCAGTCCGTATCATGTGCACGCAGCAAGAGAGGCGGTTCGTCTGTACGTCCCAATGCCTGTAGTCCGTCCTTTACTCCCGGAATAATCGTCTTGGTAAACCATTCCACGTCATCCTCTACTGTACACATCGCTTCACCCAAGCAAACCAGCAGTCCCACATTCGGATACTTCTCGATAAAGGCAGCTATGCTCTTGCGCGTATAATCAGCAATCACAGGAGTGATAGGACGGTTACGGTCCTGAGTTTTCAAGCCGTAATGCTCCGCAAACGGTTTCGAAAGAATGATATTATAGAACATCTGAATAACGAAAATACCACGCTTGTCCGCTTCTTCCGTAAGGAAAGAGAACATCTCTTCATTTTTCTTGAATGTTTCCTCGTCCACTTCCAGTGCAAACGGATAATCTTCCAGTTTCACCAATGACGCAAACGGGTGTCCGTTCCAGAGATACAAAGAGTTCATGCGGTTGGCAACCAGCATATCCAGATATTTAATCCATTGTTCCTTATCATAGAACCACGGGAAACTCTCAGGAGTATAGGGGTATTCATAAACGCCGTGTCCCGGCAGATAAGTCATTTTCTGCAAACCCACACAAGCGCCGCGAAGTACCATTTCCGGTCCGTCCTTCAACTCTTCCGGAAAGTCCAGTTTCCCTTCCGAATCATTCACACGGTCTATCAGTTCACGGCATCCGTAGATTACGCCGCTGCCGTCCCTGCCGGAGACTTTGGTAAGATTGCCGGCAGTCGTAATATGAAAACTCTCTTTTTTCAGAGTGGTATCATTTACCTCTGTCAGCAGAATTGTCTTTATTTCCGGGTCGGAGAATGTGGTGTCCCCCTGTTGCATCATTACCTGATAACCGGCTTTATCCAGGGTAGTCTGTAACTGTTCCGCACCGAACAGGACACGGTTCGACGCATCCGGCGGAGTCATAATTTTCACGGTTTGCTTGCCGCACGCTGTCAATAGCAGTGCGCATGCCGCAAACATGAATAATTTGGTATTTTTCATCCTTCTGATATATATTATTAATTATATAAATTCAGTTCTTCTCTAAGAGGAAGACGAAATAACCGCTTGTTTGTACTCATTTGTCTACTATGCTACTATTCGATACCATATCTCCACTTTTCAGTTTACAGGGGTATGCAACTCCCTCATAATTTAAAAGTTATACTTATATTTGCCGACTGATTTCCCTAATAATAAACAGTAAACAAAAGCAAACAATATGAAAGAACAATCAAATTATGACTCTGAAAAATACCTTCAGGCACACCCTGCGGACTGAACTGAAAAAATCGTATCTTTGCCCATTATTACATCATCATTATTATGCAAACATATATAGAAACACCCCGCCTGATTCTCCGTGATTGGAAAGAGGAAGATATTCCGGCATTCGCCCGTATGAATGCCGACCCTCATGTAATGGAATTTTTTCTCAATCCGCTAACTGCGGAAGAATCATTTGCTTTTTACCAACGCATTCAAAAGGAATTTCAAACCTGCGGTTTCGGACTGTATGCCGTTGAACGTAAAGAAGACCATGCCTTTATGGGATATACCGGGCTACATCAGATTACATTTGATGTTGACTTTGCGCCGGGTGTAGAAATCGGCTGGCGACTGGGACATGAATATTGGGGACATGGCTACGCTCCTGAAGCTGCAAACGCTTGCCTGGAATATGCCCGTAGACATTTGGATATAAAAGAACTGTATTCGTTTACATCTTTGCCGAATCTCCGTTCGGAGCGTGTGATGCAGAAGATAGGCATGGAACATATGAAAGAGTTTGACCACCCGCTTGTTCCTGCTGACCATCCATTGCGTAGACACGTATTGTATCACATCAATTTAAAATAAAAGAACTATTGACTTTGCTCTTTTTATTTCGTATATTTGCCATAAAGAATCAATTAAAACGATGATGAAATATACAAAAATAAAGACATAACGCAATAGTTTAGAGGCATCGAAGTATGTCTGGAAGAATAGAGACGGGGTGGAATCAGCAAAGATTTCACCCCGTTTTGTTTAATATATTCGGTGCCATTCACCGAATGGTCCTGAATATCGTTTATAATAAACGTAAGACCCGTTTATAATAAACTGTTTCATTATTTATTAAAAACGCAGAATGAGTTTATTAGCGTCTTGTATAAGAAAAAGAACATAGCTTAAGAGCAGAAAACGCATCAATGTGATATTTATAAATATATCTATACATTTTAGCTAATAAACGTCCTTTACTATTTCTCATAACTATTTTCTTTCTTATGAGTTTATATACTAAAATCCTACCTATTGATATTGTTTCTATTTACTTGCAGGGATATCTATACCTTTGTCGGATAGTCCCGGTCCACCACCGCCTGTATATCCACCACTTTCGCCCGTTTGCCATGCGGAAGTCCAAAATGCATAGATATCCGCCTGATTCAGATAAAACTTGAACCTGACTGTTTTCCCAATCAGTGATGTTACGTCCGGATGTTTTTTCCATGAAATCATCTGTTTCGTTTTATCCGACTTCTTCATTAATATGCAGTCTCTTTTTGTGAATCCTTCTATGGGTTGCCCGTTATCATTCAGCACTTCTACTGCCAAAGTCCCTTTCACATCAGCATTTACAAACAAATAGTTCCCGTTTGCCGGAATCTGGGTTTTAATTTCTACATATCCTTCCTTTTTTCCTGCCCGCATAGAGACAAAGCCGTCACGACGAAGCATCGCAAGCCCTGTGGCAAAGTTGGAATCATGTTTCGGCTTGCTGTTATAGCGTCCGCTGACATAAAAGTAAAGAGAGTCTCCGACTATCAGAGGGTTCCCCCCAGTAGACTGTACATTACCTGCATTCCATGCATGAAAGTCCTCACTGACAGGAAGAAATGGTTTCTTGTTTTCCCGGTTCCAATGAAAACCATCGTTACTCCAACCTATCAGGACTTCATTTCTTTTTTGAATATTCAGGCTGTCGCAAACATTGTTCTCCGGTCCCTGCCAAACGGTGAAGTAGCCTAGCATACAGCCTTCATACGGCATTGCTTCATGATTGTATATCTGCGGACGCAGTCCGGGAAATTGAGGATGACGCGGGTCATCCTCATCAGCATTAAACCAATAGCGGATAAACTTATCGCTCTTGTTGTCATATATCCTATGTGCCAGGCTAACCAGCATTTCCGGGTCTTCATGTTCCAAATAATTGCGTGAACGCCTATACACTCCGTTTATGGTTTTCAATGAAAGGACATATTTCTTGCGAAACGGGTCGTAATAAGCCGCACAACGGTCATACAACTCTCCCGAAAGAGCCTTCGGCGCACTCCAATGGATTCCGTCAGAAGAATATTTGAGTTTCATACTGACCGTGAAGCGATTATTAAATTCTACAACAAACATTTTATAACGCTTCGTCCGGTCTTTCTCAAATTTATCAAGCAATACGGAAACGCAATCATGTTCTAATGTATCTACAATATTAGTACCCGGAACAACGTCTAACTCCGGTTTTATCCAGACTTTTCCGTCGGACGACTCTGCATAGCAAGTGACGAGTCCTAATAACTTCCCGCCACCGGCAGAATACCACATCTTGAATTTATACTCTTCTTCATCATACCATACACCACCACTGAAAGGAGCGGCATAAGGGTCGCCATTTATATTCAATTCCCATTTTTTATCAGCTTTCAAAACAGGATTGCCTGAATAATAGACGGGCGAATGATGTATTCGTTGCAGATTTGTTTTCTCAATTAATGTCGTATCAACAAAAAGGATACGTCCTGTTTGCCCGCATACGGAAGCATTGCAGATTAATAATAAGAAAACTGTCAATAAAGAATATTTCTTCATAATTACCGACCTTTTAAGGTACTTACTTTTGCAAACCTGTCCGTTGCGGATTCTGTCCTTTCATCGGCCATGCAGAAGCTGCATAGGAAGTAGCACCGGATGAAATACATACCATATCAGATGCACCCGCGACAGCTTCAATGCCGACGTATAAATATCCTCTTGAATCCATTACCGGACTGGAAGTACATTTTACTCCCAATTCTGAGGATGCAAGCAAACTACCGTCTTGTTTCACAATATAATAGACAGCTTTGTCCGAGATGATGTGAATATATCCTCTGTTATCGACGATTGGCACACAGTTGTTTATGTTATCTGTCGTAGCATAATGCCATTTTAAAGAACCGTCCGGATTCAAAGCGAAAATACCTGCCGAAGCTTCACCGGCAACAGCATTTCCGCCATTGGCATAAAGCGTTCCATCCGTGCCAATCACAACACCACCGTTGACAATGGCTCCCGGAGTCTTGTACACCCATTTTTCCGTTCCGTCAGGATTTAAAGCTATAATGGCACCACCTGATGTCAGTTCGGCTACGGTATAAATGGTTCCATCCGCTCCTACCGTATAAGAATTTCCTTTCAATGCTGTACCACCCAAATCTTTTTGATAAACAAACTTTTGAGTACCGGTAGCAAAATCATAACCGAAATATCCCGTATTCTTAGAAGAGCCGAAATAGATAGTTCCGTCTTTCGACAGAGACATACCGGACAACACTTCCACATCTAAAGCTATTTCTTTGACTACATCACCGGTCGGACTTAAAACGATTAGTTTCTTTCCTCTATGTCCGAAGTAGATATTACCGGATGCGTCAATAGCCGGAGTAACAGCATATAAATTAGAGTCAGCAGCTTTGTATGCCCATTTTCTGCTACCATTGCTTCCTACGGCGAATAAGAATAATGCGCGGGGGTGTTCAGCAGTAGCCGGCTTCAAATCACGAACCACAATATATACATCTCCATTCGGTCCTACTGCCGGACTTGCATATACCATGCTTGCCCCACCGCCCGGATTCAGTTCATTCATGTTAGCGGTTACGTCAAATGCCCATTTCTGTGTTCCATTTTCCGTATCATAAGCATAAAGTTTCACGTCAAATGCTCCTGTGGAAGTTTGGTCGGTAATCATATAAACCGTTTTACCGTCAGCCGACAATGCGGGTGAGACTGTACTTTCAACAGGTCCGCCCATTTCTTTCTGCCACATTACATTGATTGCTTTAGCCGGGTCTAAGATGGTAAGGTCCTTCTTAGCTGTGGCACTCAAGCCGTTATCATCAGTCACCGTCAGTTTAATGGTAAATGTGCCGTCCGACGGATAAACGAAAGTTGGATTCTGTTCCGTCGAGACAGATTCTTTTGCATCTCCAAACTCCCATAACCATGCTACTATCCGGCTTCCTTCATCGGGTATGGAAGCATCTTTAAAAACAGCACTCTGTCCCAGTTCATACATATTCTCACCAATGGTGAAATCTGCTTTTGCCGCAGTGTGATAATATATCTTATCCTCTTCGCAAGAAGAAAACGCAAGAATACAAATCAATGATAATAAATAAGCTAATCTGTTCATAGTATTCATTTTTTAATTGGTTTTATCTATTCCGGAAATATTCAGCCCGGGACCTCCGCCAGCGGTATATCCCATACTCTCCCCATTCGCAGAAGGAGAAATCCAAAAAGCGAATATTTCACCGTTATCAATATAGAATTTTACTTTCAGTTGTTTGTCTTTCAAAGAGGCTAACGAAGCGTTTCCTGCCCATTCTATCTTCGCTTTTACATTATCCCCTTTCAAGACTTTACATTCATCTTTTGAGAATCCTTCGATTACTTTATTATTGGAATCTAAAAGTTCCACTTTCATTTCTCCTGTGACATTGGCATTGACAAAGAAGTATGAACCGTCAAATTTCAGTAAGGGTGTTTGCAGTTCGCCCGTTCCTTTCATGGAAGCAAACCCGTCGCGACGAAGCATAGCCAGTCCGGTAGTGGTAATCTCCTGCGTACCTCTCAAACGACGACCGCTCAGATAGAAATAGAGTTTATCGCCGACAATTAACGGTGCTCCGGCTACGGATTGCAGGTTACCTTGATTCCACGCGTCCGAGGTGGTCGTATTTACGGCATGGAAAGGATTCATATCCTCACGGAACCAATTGTAACCGTCGCGGCTATATCCTACCATGACTTGATTTCTCTTGATTACGTTGTCCGAAGCACAAACATCATTTTCCGGCCCTTGCCAAACGGAGAAGAATCCCAACATAATGCTTTCATAAGGCGTGGCATCCTGATTATATATCGCAGGTGCTATATTCGGATAGTCAGTATGGCGTTGCTCATTAGCCCATGGGCCGAACCAGAATGCATTCAATAATGCTTCCGCTTTCTTTGTTCCGGCTTCCGGGTCGGCGTTTTCATTATAATCTCTCGCACGTACCAATTTATTCGCATCTACCCGGACATTATGCCGCATGCTATATACCCAAACGTTTCTGAATGGATTCTTATATACCGTAGAACGGTCGGCAATCGGTTCCGATTGAGCTGCAGCGCGCCAGACTTTGCCGTCCGGGGAAGTCTTGTAATGGTATCTCCATTTCCCGGATTCACGGGCAACCAGAAACATCTTGTATCTTTTCGAAGCATTGCTTTCCTGTTTATCCACCCAAATAACAGACGCGTCACGTTCTGAGTTATAGTCAACGATATTTGTTCCGGCTACAACGGAAAGAGTTGGTTTTGTCCAGTTAATGCCGTCCGTTGATTCCGCATAACAAGTTACACCTGCTCCACTGGTTGCATAAGAACCACCGCCTGCCATA
Organism: uncultured Bacteroides sp.; assembly: GCF_902491285.1. Taxonomy (GTDB): domain Bacteria; phylum Bacteroidota; class Bacteroidia; order Bacteroidales; family Bacteroidaceae; genus Bacteroides. Next base: position 69,993 of record NZ_CABUHK010000001.1, read on the forward strand.
TACCACATTTTGTATTTTCCTTCTTTTTCGTCGTACCATACTCCATCGCTGAAAGGAGCGGCAAATGCCGCACCTTTTGTTCCGGTTTTCTCCCAATCCTGTTCCGGTGTCAGTATCGGATTGCCCGGATAATATTCAGGATAATAGAAAGTACGTTTCAGATTAGTGGATTCTATCAGGAAATTGTCTACAAATAACTGGCGTCCTACCGAAATATTGATAACAGAAGGTTTATCCGACAGATAAAAGGGTGACATTCCTTTTTCCAGTTCAGACGAAGATGAACGTACCGGCGGCCACTGTTCGGGTAAACGAATCCCGTTATATAGTAACCGTGAATCTACCGGTTCTTCGCCAGGTGGAACCACTACCGGGGGAGTATCATCTCCACCCGGAGTATCATCACTGCCACCACAAGCTATCAACACGCAAGGCAGACAGAATAGTAATGTATAGAATAAACGTTTCATACTCATTTATCTTTTATTGGTTTGCAGGAACATCTATACCACTGGCTGACAGTCCCGGTCCACCGCCGCTTGTATATCCGCGGCTTTCACCCGTTTGCCACGGAGAAATCCAAAATGCGTAAATATCAGCGCTATCCAGATAGAACTTCAAACGGACGTTTTTTCCGATGAGTGATGCTATATCCTGGTGTTTTTTCCATGTAACCAATTGTTTTGTCTTATCCGTTTTCTTCATCGGCACACAGTCCTTCCGTGCAAACCCTTCCAATGGCTTTCCATTTTCATCCAAGATTTCTACGGTCAGGCTACCTTTTATATCCGCATTGATAAAAAGATGCTTGCCGTCAAAGCTAATCTTCTCTGTCAGTAGATAGCCGTCCTTATCTCCATGCATGGAGACAAAACCATCTCTGCGCAAAGTAGCCAGTCCGGTAGATGTGTAGCTATCCCACATAATCTTGTTTTTTTGGCGCCCGCTGGAATAGAAATAAAGTGAATCCCCTACTACTAAAGGCACTCCGTTGATAGACTGCATATTTCCCCAGTTCCATGCTCCTTCCGTCTCATTCACTGCCATGAAAGGCTTGAAAGATGGACGGTAGAAATGGAAGCCGTCACGGCTATACCCTAGAAAAATTTCATTCTTTTTCTGAATACCCAGTTTAGCGCAGACTCCATTCTCCGGCCCCTGCCATACACTATACAGTCCTAACATGATACTTTCATAAGCAATGGCATCAAAATTGTAAATACCCGGTTCTACTTCGGGAAACTCCGGATGACGCGGCTCTTTATCGCTCGGAGTAAACCAGTAGACCATATTCTTGTCGGGCACTCCTTTTCGGATACGATGTGCGAAACTTACTGCCACTTCGGGGTCTTTATTTTCCAGATAGCTGCGTGAGCGGGAAGAGACTTTTGTCCCATAACGCATACTCAATGCCCACACAGCACGGAACGGATTGTAGAATACCGATGAACGGTCGTATAAATCACCGGACTGGGCGACTCCCTCTCCCCAATGAATCCCGTCTGACGAGTATTTCAAGATAAATTGCCATCTGCGGTCTGTGGGGCGGCGTTCGACATTGAACATTTTATAACGCTTGGACGGGTCTTTCTCCAGTTTGTCCAGCCAAATCGTAGCTGCGTCACGATTGCAGGTATCTACAATATTGGTTTGGTTCCAAATATCCAGTACAGGTTTTGTCCAGTGCTTGCCGTCTTCCGATTCTGCGTATCCGGTGTAAAAGGTCTGATTGTCTCCTTTATGAAGGACACCAGCACCTGCCAAATACCACATTTTGAACTTCCGGTCTTTTTCATCATACCATATCCCGTCACTGAAAGGTGCTGCGTAGAGTCCGCCTTCGGTTGTCTTTTCCCATTCCTTGTCAGGTCCGAGTACCGGATTTCCTTCGTAAAACCGGGGAGTATGAATCACTCTGTCCAAATTGGTTTCTGCAATCAGAAAGGAATCTACAAACAGTTGCCGCCCTACATTTACCGGGATTACTCCCGGCTTTTGTTTAAGATAGGGTATCGGCATATCTTGTGCTTTTTGTGGCTCCGCATAGCGGGGCGGCCATTGTTCAGGCAGGTGTATGCCATTATAAAGTACTTCTGTTTGGGCAATAGTTATGCCCGGTACTACCAAACAGAACAGTAGTACCGCAATATTTTTCATTTTTATCATATTAATTCTTTCTTAGTTAATATCCCGGATTATTTTCTGTGATATATGGGTTAGAATTCACTTCATTGATAGGAATCGGCAACCATTCGTGCTTATTGGTGACGAATCCTTTAAAGTCATCTGCCGATATGAACTTCTTGAAGTTAGGGTCGGATTCCTGCAACTCCGTAAAACGGCTGGCTAGCTTGCCCCAACGGAGCAAATCATAGAAACGATGCCCTTCCAAGGCAAATTCCAGGATTCTTTCATTTTGAATATCAGCCATGGTTACGGAAGGGAGTTCGCTCATGTTGGCACGTCCGCGTACTTTGTTTACTGCCTGCAAGGGAGTCATGTCCGATGCTTGCGTACCACCACTGACAACGGCTTCCGCATACATCATCAACACATCGGCATAACGGATATACCGCCAGTTCACTCCATGGGCACGGGGTTGATTATACACATACTCCTTGACGCCTGCACCTACTCCTACTAGTTTGGGAGTTCCGTCCGCTTCCGTTTGTGTAGGCATGGAACAATCAATCCCTTTCCTGATACCCGCTTTGAATGAATGTGCCAAAGGATTGGATACGGTGGCGAATCCCTCTTTTCCATTCTTTGCAGGATAAAGTTCTTCCCATTTATATCCGCCGGGACCTTTCAGACGTATCGGATTGCCGCCTGCGTCACTTCTCAAATGAATGCTCGCATCCAAATCATTGAATATCATTGTGGAGAACATCCGGATATCCGTATAGCCGTCCTTGTCTATCGAATTCACGAATGCGTTATAAAGCCAGTTATGTACTACGCCTTCATAGCCTACTCCCGCTCCCGGCAACATCAATCCACGTGAATCGAACGCCAAACCGGAAGTGGCAAGCCCCGGATTGAATCCTGCATTATCGACATCGCCTAAGAATTGAAATTCAAGGATTGATTCTTCGTTATTTTCATGAGCGACATCAAAATTATCGGCATAATTTTTAGTCAGGTCATAAGTTCCGTACTTTCCGTCTATAATATCGGCAAATTCTTTGGCTGCTTCACTGTAAAACGTAGTCTTGTCTTCGCCATAATATGGCTCGATTCCACTACGGTAGAGGTAAGCTTTTCCCAATAAGGCGGCTGCGGAAGCTTTTGTCACACGACCGGCATTCTTATTGTCCCAATATCCCTTTACGGGCAATAGTTCTTTCGCGTGTGCCAGGTCTTCCTGAATGAAATTCCATACGGCAGCAGGTTTTTCTAAGGGACGGACATAATCATCGCCATTGCGTGGCATCTGCCTGATGGGAGATATATTCCGGAAATTAATCAACAGGTAATAGTGCGCAAATGCTCTCCAGAAATAGGCTTCACCCATGTATGCGTTCCGTAGCTCCTCATTACCGCTGAAATCGACAGACGGAGCGGTTTCAATGATATAGGATGCTTGGGAAGCGGTGGTGTACATCAATGTATAAGGTTGCTCGATAGTGTAATAACTGGCATTCAAGTCAGCACCAAACATGCCCGGTTTTCCATAATCCGAATTGGATGATGCTTCATCGGAGCGGATTATCGTCGTCTTAGAGCCGGAAGCTCCCAGGCAGCGTTGCGTAGACATATATCCGTACATGGTCATCACTGCGTCATTTACAGCGGACGGACTGGTGAAATAAGCTCCCATACTCGGCTGATTCGGATTAATTGCCAGGTCATCAAAGATACCGTTGCATCCATGTAATATCAAGCCGCCCGCCAAGATAAATGCGGCATATACTTTCTTATAGTTTTTCATATTAATCATATTTTTAGTTATCAGAATGAAGCGTTAAAACCAAAAGTGAACGTCCGGGCATTAGGATATGAATTGATGTCAATGCCACGTGAGAACAATACATTTGAACTGACTTCCGGGTCATAACCGGAGTATTTGGTCAATGTAAACAGATTTTGTACGCCTGCATAAATACGCAGTTTATTGAACCGGATTGCTTCCAGCCATTTTTTAGGCAGTGAATAGCCTAACTGAAGGTTCTTCAAACGTAAATAGGAACCGTCTTCAACATAAAATTCACTCGGCAGGGAGTTTCCGCCACTTGTATTCTGGGTTTTCATAACAGGGATTCCTGTATTCTTATTTGTTTTCGTCCATCCATTCATAGCCTCTTTAACTACATTGTTGGAATAATCAAAATAATAGGTGTACTTTTTCTGATTGAATATATCATTTCCCTGTACTCCCTGGAAAAAGACTGTCAAATCAAAGTCTTTGTATTCCATGTTGATGTTCAAGCCGTATGTGAAGTCAGGAATAGGGCTGCCCAGAATGACTTTATCATTTGCATTGACTACTCCATTCTTGTCCGTATCCGCGAAGATGAAATTTCCTTCCGCATCAAAACCGTCAATCTTATAGCCATAGAATGAACCGATAGCTTCTCCCGGCATGGTAATGGAAGCTGCATCATTAAAATAGCTGGACATTGCGCCGGAAGTAATCGGCTGCACGTTTTCTCCCAGTGACAATACCTTATTCTTCAATGTTGCGATATTGAATGTTGCATCGATATGGAAGTCTTTCGTCAATTGTTTCCTGTAATTCATCATAAACTCCCATCCTGTGTTTTTTACGGAAGCGGTATTGACGTACGGTTTTTCACGTGAACTGTTGATTTCAAAGATTTGCCCGGAAGACAGGTTCAAGTCTATCTGTGCCAACAAATCTACGTTCTTTTTCACGAAATAGTCTAATGATAAAGTCAGGTCGTTGTTGAAGAAGCCCAGTTCGATACCAATGTCTGTGGTTTTTGCCGTTTCCCATTTCAGGTCTTTCGATTTCAAATAGGCTGCGCGTCCTGTCACATAGCGTTCTCCGCCTACTGTGTAGGGAATAGGTCCATAGGCTATCGCGTCGAAATTATAGGGGTTGAGGAAGTTTGCGCCCAACTCACCGTAGCTAGCCCTAATCTTCAATTTACTCATTACAGGATTTTGGAACCATTTTTCCTGGTGCACATTCCATCCGGCGGAAACAGAGGGAAAGTAACCTACCCTATTGTCTTTGTGGAACTTGGAAGATTCATCCCGGCGGATGCTCAGGGACAACAGATATTTATTGTCATAATCGTAGTTCACGCGGGCGAAGAAAGAGAGCAATGCCGCATTACTGTCGCCTGCCGAAATCTTGCCATCCTCATTTTGGAACCCGGTAATATCCGTTCCACCCAAATCGTTAATGGTAGAGTTGGTCATGTAGCGATAGTATTCTCTCATCCAGCTTGTTCCTAATAAAGCGTCTATTGAGTGACGGTTGAATGTTTTATTGTAAGTCAGCAAGTTATCAATGGTATAAGTAAATTCCTCACCCCTTGTTTCCGATACGCTGTTGCGTGTGTTGCCGTAATCTTTATCGGGAGTTCCATCCGAGTTCCACTTTGTGTAATACTCAGGGGTATGGGTATAATTATGCTTATTGCTATAATTTCCGCTTAACGATAATTTGTATTTTAATCCGCCCCAAATATCCAGTTGGGCGTTCAAAGAACCGATTAAGTCCGTCACTTTATTAAATTGGTCTGTATAATGTAACGGAGCTATCTTATTCTGCGCCTTGCCATCTTCGGGGTTGATGTAATAATCAGGACCACCCGAGGTAAACCGTCCTTGTTCATCATAAATAGGCAATGTCGGCAAGGCTATGTTGAAAGATGTCGTAGGAGTTTTATCCTTATGGGTCAGTCCGAGAGTTTCGGAAAATGAGAAACGCCCTTTTTTATAAGAGGTATTCAGGCGAAAGTTATAACGTTTATAATCCGAATAAATTGTCATTCCAGTTTGGTCAAGATAACCAAGGCTTGTGCTGAAAGTAGAGTTGTCTCCACCACCTGCGATACTGGCATTCAAGTTCCATACCGGGGCAAACTGTATCCATTCTTTTGACCAGTCGGTATTCAGGTTCGGATTGGTGGGATTGTCATTCTCCGGTGCATGAGGCAAGCCACTGTTATCTGCTACCATATTGGCAAATTCTCTCCATTCCGACGCATTGAGAAACTCCGGAATATTAGTCGTCTTCTGGAAAGCAAACGAACCGTCTATCTGGATAACGGGCTTGCCGGACTTTCCTTTCTTGGTAGTAATCAAAACGACGCCATTAGCGGCACGTGAACCATAGATAGCGGCTGCCGCACCGTCTTTCAGTACTTCGATAGATTCAATATCATTGGGATTCAATGAGCTTAATCCGGCGTTACTGAACGCTCCGTCGATGACATACAGAGGTTCGGTAGCACCAAAAGAAGCGGCACCGCGAATCACGATATTTACATCTGCTCCGGCAACACCGGCTTGCTGCACGATGTCTACACCCGGCGTACGTCCCTGTAAGGTTGAAGCAACATTGGAAGATACCTGTTTGCTAATATCTTGAGAAGAGATAGAAGCGACAGCACCCGTCAGACTTGATTTCTTCTGCACGCCGTAACCGACTACTACTACTTCATCCAGTATTTCCGTATCATCCTGCAATTGGATAGAATATGAATTCTTACTTCCTACCTTTACTTCCTGTGTTTTATAACCAATATAGCTGACTGCCAGAAGAGCGTCTGTCGGAGCATCTAATATAAAGTTGCCATCTACATCTGTCACAGTACCCGTCCCCGCTCCTTTCACCAATACACTGGCGCCAATCACGGGTTCGCCTTTGGTATCCGTCACGGTTCCTGTTATTTTCTTTGTTTTTGGGTTTCCTTGTGATGTAACGGGAGCTTCTTTTGCTTTCAGATATATTTTCTTCTCTCCGATTTCATAAACCACATTCGTACCCGCGAATAAATCATCTAATACTTTAGAGAGGTCTTTGTCTTTTGCCTGAACGGAAACAATCCGTTCGGGATTGACAATCGTACGGCTATATGCTACCGTAAGCCCTGTCTGTTTGGTAATGAGCGAAAATACTTTCTCCAACTTGACTTGTTGAAGATTCATTGTTATTTTCTGAGCCGATGCTGTAAGACTTACAGCAAAACTCAATAACAATACAAGCAATACTCTGTTCTTCATACTTAGTTTGTTTAAAGTTATAAATAGGTTCTTAATCTCTTTGTATTTAGTGGACACACGAGATTAAGAAGCGGGTGAGGGAAAAAGCATTTTTTTCTGAAGTTTTTTTATTTTCAATAAAGATTTGTATGGTAATATATTAGTTTTCAACAAGATATGGTTTAGTTTTTATTTGTAGGGAAATGGGATATAAAAAGAAAAGTCCTTCCGGATTTTATTTTCAGAAGGACTTATATCAATAGATTCGGTTTCTTGGCAGTTCGTTAGAAACAGTGTTTTGGGATAGTGACGGTATCCTGTCTACATAGTGACGCTATACTTACCGGATACCGTCACTATCACGCAAGGATAGCGTCACTATATTTTTTGCAATCTAGTAAAGTTCCTGATTCACCAATTCGTCAAAGAGCTTTGCATATTTTTCTGCGATTGCTTCTGCAAACTTCTTACCTTTTTCCGCGGAAGCTCCACGCGGGTCGCCCACACCGGTATCTTTGGATACTTTTCCCCAGTTTCTGGGAATCCACGCTACCTTTTCATTCAAAGACTGTATGGCAAAGGTTTTATATTCTCCATTCCCTGCTTCTTCAAGATTGACCAGTTCGGGATGATAGTGCATCATTACCGATGTTTCGACTTCATCCGCATGGTCACCCGGATTTTCAAAATAATCCTTTGCTTTTAATACAGTGTACCATTCACTGGATGCTATCAGGAAGTCAGGATAGTCTACCGACAAATCACGAATCATACTTTTAAAAGTATTGCCGCCGTGTCCGTTGATAATAACCAACTTTCGGATGCCTTGAATATAAAGGGAAGAAACAATATCCGTCAATATGGCTTTTTGCGTTTCATAACGCGTATGGATACAAAAGGGAAGTTCCCGTTGTCCCGGATTTTGCGAACCCATGCCGATGGGCGGCATAACCATGCAGCTCACACCATATTCCTGTTTAGCTATCAATGCAGCGTCAACCGCTACATCATGGGAAAGAATACAATCCGTCATATATGGCAAATGCAGATTATGAGGTTCGGTAGCTCCCCACGGCAATGCCACAATATCATATTTCCTGTCTTTTACTTTTCCATAACAAGATATGGATAAATCAATTTCTTTATTCATATGCCTTCTTTATTTCTAATGATTATATTATTTCATTTTTACTATCACTTCTTTTTTGTCTTCATTATACTCAAACTTCACCGGGGCGATTTTCTCTAAATCCATCAATACTTTCTCTAATAATGTATTGTCCGAGGTCAATGTATAGACATACTTCAAAGCTTGTTCATCTTCTACTTTAAAGTCTACATCATACCAGCGGTTCAATACTTTGATGACTTCCGGCAGCGGAGTATCTTTAAATACTATCACATTCTGTTTCCACATCGACAGGCGTTGCATATCGTTCATTTTGGATATGATGCACTGCTTGTTCTCTTTGTCATATACTAACCTTTCGCCGGGTTGCACCGGGTATTTCTTTTCCGTAGGAAGGGTCAGATTAATATTTCCTTCATCCAGGCATACTACAATATCCTTGTTTTCCGGGTAATCCTGTACATTGAAAGAAGTTCCCAGTACGTGAATTGCCGGCCCGTTCAGATTGACAATAAAAGGACGGTTCTTATTCTTGGTCACCACGAAATAGGCTTCTCCTTCAAGAAAAACTTCCCGGGTGTTTAGAGCAAACTTCTTGGGATATCTTAATTTCGAGTCAGAATTGATATATACTTTTGTCCCGTCCTGAAACATTATTTGTATGCGTTCACCTTTGGCTACAACTACTTCTTCGTATTCGGAAGTACCGAACAGGTCGACTTTTGAATTTAGTTGTATATAAAGTCCGACAATCAAGACAACAGGTATCAATACGGCTGCAACCCGGAAACAGATACGTTTCAACTTCTTCATGCGAATGTTCTTCCGTATCTGCTCTTGCATTTTCTTTGAAGGAATATCATGGTTCACATACAAGTCTGCGAACTCATTTTTTATCAGTTCCGAATCCCGTGTCATAGCGGCTTCCAGGTAATCACTCCCCTCTTCCGTAGCAAACCACTCTGCCACATATTTTGCATCTTCCGGACTGGCAATTCCTGCCAATACTTCTTCTATTTGTTTATCAGTAGGTCTATTCATTTTTATCACTTTATTAAATGGACACTTAAAAAGGTCATTAGTGTGGTGAACGCAACAATTATTAACATCTTGCTCAAGTGGATACGAAGAAGTTTCAACGCTTCCGAATAATGTGTCTTGATAGTGTTTACGGATAAATTCATCCGTTCCGCAATTTCCTGATTCGTCAGTTCTTCTTCGACTTTCATCAAGCAAATATCCCGTTTGTGCGCAGGAAGCATATCCACAGCTTTATAAAAACTGGACATCAGCTCTTTCTTCTCCAAATTTTCTATCAGATTATCTTCGTAAGGCGAAGCAGATTGTGCCATCTCATAGTTCTTAGTAATTGCGTTGTTTTCATTACGAATCAAGTTCAGGACATGATTTTTCGTCATTGTAAAGAGGTAGTTCTTCAAGCTGATTCCCACACGTAGTTCTGAACGGAATTCCCACAGGCGGGTAAAGACGTGCTGCACTACATCTTCTGCCATATCAGAACTCATTAAATAACGATAGGCTAATACATATAATAGTTTATGATACCTTTCATAAGCTTGGGTGAAAGCTCCTTCGTCACCTTGTTCAATCAAGGCGAAGAGTTTTTCATCATCTGTATCAGTATATCGGTCAATCTTGTTTTTCATTCTCCGGATTTTGTTTACTTGTTTCCAAAAGAACTAAAAGTATATTACTTGCTTCTATCTTTATGAAGAACAAATGTAGCAAATTCCCTAGAAAACTTAGAGGTATTTACGAAAAAAGTCCCTGATTAACAATTCCTCTCTCCCAAAAAGGAACTATCAATCAAGGACTAAATCCACTAACTTATTAACAAATAAATTACAAACGATAAGTAACCGTTCTTTCTTCCGGCGAGTCAATCCAAAGACGCCATGTGTCTGCTGAGACTTGCTCTACAGTTCCTATATTAGCTTTCGGTTGGCGACGGCTCTTTATTGTCAGATATCCCTTGCCTTCCGTTGCTTTTACTTTTATTGTTTTATTATTCATATAGATATGGATATTGCCATTCGGAGTAGGAACAGTGCCTTCCATCCATTTCAATCCGCCCAATGCCGGAGCAATAGCAAATTCTTTATAGCCTTCTTTTACGGGTTTTACTCCCAGATAGTATTTACCTAACAGATAAATGGGGCTTGCTCCCCAAGCATGACACAAACTCTTTCCATATGGACGTCCGTACATGGCAAGATGCTGCGTGCCGCTTTCTTCCGGATTATATTTCTCCCAAAATGAAGTGGCTCCTTCTTTCAACATTCCACCCCAGTAGGCTTTCATTTCCTTCATTACAGCATCTTGTTCGCCGAGAGCGCAAAGAGCTTCCAGTTCGTAAAAACGCATATAGGGAGTTGTTATTTTCAAGATGCTGTCATTCAAAAGAACAGAATGTTTAATGGCTTGCTGCTTGTCTGCATCCAGATATTGGAAGAATACAGAAAACATATTCGCATAGCGGGTTACTGCGTCACTTTGCTGTCCATTCACACAGTTATGCACAAAGGCTTGTTTCTGATTATTCCAGAATGTAGGTTCCAGTTTTGCTTTCAAAGCAGCGGCCAGTTTCTCATATTTCTGCTTGCCGGTTGCATCTCCTACCAATTCAGCACATAATGCCATGGTTTCCAAACTTCTGCAGAATAAGACTTGTTCGAAAGAGAGTTCCCCTTTCTTATCCAGATAGCCGTCTGCCCAGTCTACAAATACCCAGTCGCCGATCATTCCTTCTACCATACCATTCTTATTAGTACGTCCCAGTACGTAGTCCATCATTGTTTGCATACGTGGGTATAGTTGATTCACGAAGTGGTGGTCACCGCTATACATATAATAATCATATACACTAAGAAACCAGTAGAAAGTATAATCCATGATAGTATTACTATGGCTCGTCACAGGGTCTTTGCCACGAAGCAACCAGATAGTACGTTTTACGGATTCATTATCAAAGAAAAGATAATAGTTCATCAGGTAACTTTGGATAGCATCGCCACTCCATACCCAACGGTCGCGTTTGATGCCGTCAATAAAGAACTCGCGGGTAGTAAGATGCATGGTGTATGCACCTACTTCCCAAATACGGTTCAATTCTTCATCATTACATCGGAAATTGCCACGATATTCTTCGGGAAGATATTCATATTGCATGGATACTTCTCCAATCTTTACACCCGGCTCGTGTGTAATATAGACATAGCGGAAAGCCTTGCTGTTCTCCAATGTATATTCGTTATCTGAATTGTTCAGAGGTGAAGTACTGCGGATAGCAAGGTCGGTCACTTGTCCCGGTTCTAATAACAGTTTATCCAATGTTTCGCAATACGCCTTATCTTTTGCTTCTTCAGGGCTTTCACCGTAGTAAATCTCTATTTTTCCTTTTCCGGAAAGATTCTTTAGTGTGATGAACCCGAATGTTTCTTTTCCAAAATCATAAAGAATCCCTCCTTCGGATTGCTCTGTTTGAGCGACAGGTTGCTGCGGTTCACGCATCAGGCTGAATTGGGAAGGGCGTTGGGTAGCTCCGTCAAAGTTCCAGCATCCGGCATCCATATAAACGGTAGCGGACGTATCACTAGCCTTGCCGCTTTCGTCAATCCATTCCTTGTCTTCGTACGTCACACGCCAGGAAGAATCAGAATTCACAGTCTTTCCTTTCACGTAAATAGTGGGCGGCGTAGCCTGATTCCAGACTTTGATGTTCAAGTTATGCCTTCCTGCCGGAAGTAACATCGTTTCCGGCATACCGAACTGAAGTTTTCCGTCCAGCTTGATGTTGTACTTTCCTTCGGCGGCAATAAATATTTCTTCCGGTTCGGCAAGATTCAGTTGCTTGCTGAATTCTACGACTACATAATGGCTATCCGTTTTCCAAAAAGGCGGGAAAAAAGCACCGCGTTCTGTGCGGCGGTTATTCATTTGGTTGCCCAACCAGATTTCGTAATCTCCCGGATACCATATCCAGGTCTGTGCAAAGGTGCTGCTTGCCAAAGACAAGGCACCAAGTAATATCATGTATTTCTTTTTCATTATTCTTTCTATTGCTAACCAACTGTGTTATAAGAAATATCACTATCGGACATTCTGCAAATCCCTATATTCTGCCTCCAATCCGGCACGTTCACGAATGGCGGTATCTACCTTCGGACCATTATTTTCCCATACATTTCCGGGGCCATTGGCATTTTGAAGGTACTTCTCCCCTTCCGTCCAGTTATCACGTACAGTAATAAAAGAAGAACCTTCATCCGTATATAGATAAAACCAGTGATTCGGGTCATGCACATAACTTGGTTTGTAAATACTGTGCACACAGTTCTCCGTTACATAACTTTTCGGTTGCGAACCGAGGGTATAAACACCTGCCACATCGTACATATGCTTCGCATAATGATGAATCAGATTTGCATGAACCCTGTTATTACGCATGCAGTTCACAGTTTGCGTCCATCCCCACCCAAGGCTGATTCCACTATAAGGAACCTCACAGATTTCATTATGCCCGATATTAATATCACTCACATATCCCGCAGCAATGGCAAGGCATCCCCAGTCCTCATTACCCACTTCCGTAAAATAGCAATTGTTGATTTGCAGATGTGTGCATACTTCCCGGCGGTCGGCAGGGTCATAAGGTAAATGCGTTTCATGAGCTGCCGGAGAGAAGCTACCGGTTAGCAAACCATTCCCCGCAATATCACGGAAAAGACAACCGCGGACTACACCGCCCTGTGTTGCTTCTTCATAATCCAATCCGGTAGAACCTAAATGTTCGAATCGGCAACGCTCAAAGTCAATCTGATTGGCAGCCGCCACACGGACAGCCGCTGCCGGACGTCCCAGCCATCCTTGATTATCCAACGGATGATTCAGATAATTCCGCTGTATCTTCGGTTCTATCCGATAGCCGTCCGTCAGATACATACCTGCCTGAAGCGGCACGTGCCCCTTTTCTGAAGGACGCATCCAAGTAGTATACGAGAACGTGATTTTCTCAAAACGGATATCAGAGACAGGACGGTCTAGTGTACCTTCCACTTGCACCAATGTTTCAACAGCAGGGATGATAGCTTCCGTATCGGCATCCTGCATTTTCTCTCCCTCTCTGGGATAATAATAAACTTTACGGGCATTGATATCATGGTACCATTCTCCTTGAACATCCAGCAACTCTCGTGCATTTGTCAGATAGAAAGCGGAGTTATGTCCATTCGTCGTCACCATCGGACGCGGCCAGGGATGTTCAAACTGAATCCGGCTTTCCGGCTGATGAAAGCGTACTGCCGCACTATCGCCTTGAATCTCTACGGAACGGATACGCAGGTTTGCCACACACCACATCTGATGAAGTATCATTTCCGCATATTCAGCTTTCAAAATTCCTTTGTTATCTATCAGTTTGCGAACAGCAGTCGCAGGAACATAAAGAATCTCATTCTTCTCGTCCACACTGCAAATACGGTTCATCTTCTCGAAGTCTTCCACATCACGGGCACGGACAGCTTTTTTCCCATCTATCCATAATTGCCGGAAATCCAACGGACGTCCATTGAATGTCGGCACGTCCGCTACCCAAAGTTTCCCTTGCTTTTTCCAGTTACGGATACGCACGCCTCCGCTTAATATCGCTTCTTCACCGGAGATGGAGCGAATTACCGTAGGAGATTTCTCTGTTCCGCTATCTTCCGGTCGAATAAAAACAGGTTCATGCAATGCATATGTTCCGCCTTCCATATAAATAGTGATTCCATCTTGGATACGGTTGTCGCCTGTACGACGCCATTCCCGTGCTTGCCGCAATGCCGAAGTCAGAGTTGCTTTCGGCGATTGCTTCGTGCCATCATTGAAATCATTCCCTTTCGGAGAAACCCATATATCACCTGCCATAAGCGTGGAACTTATGGCAAGTAATGAACAAGCTATTTTCAAACTCTTTCCAATCATAGTCTTATCTTGTTAATGGCATCCATACCGTCATTTCTCCCTTTCCTCTGTTACCCCAAGCATAATAAGGAATCAGACGAATATTCACTGTTCTTTCAGCCTGAGCCACCGGACGATAAAGCACTCCTTCCCAAGAAGCGGGAGATGCCAAACGTGCTGTCCCTTCAAGAGCCACTATCGGACTGCCTTCTATCGTTATTTTTTTAGGTGTCAATTTAATATCGGCAGGAATCAATACGTTATCAATCTTCTCTCCGTTTGCAATATCCATACTTTCCAGGCAGTAAACCAACGGTCCGCGTTTCACAACTACCTGATTACGGATTTCCTCTGCCAACGGATGGGCTTCAAGCAGACGGACAGGCATATCCATTGCGAGTTCCACTACATCGCCTTTTTTCCATACACGATTGACTTCCGCATATGTATTCGCTTTTGCATCCATTTGCACCGGCTGACCATTTACTTTTAATGCAGCCTTTTCACACCATTCCGGGATACGAAGGAAAAGAGAGAAAGCACCCGCCTTACGGGGAACTTTATTCAACGTCACACGTACGTTACCATCCCAAGGATAATCCGTCTCCTGTACCAAAGCAATTTCGCCTTTATCCTTCCAGTCCGTTGTTAATGTATTTGCGCCATATAAGTTACAGTAAATACCTTCCGGACTCAATGTATATGCATAATTCTGTGCCTGGCAAAGTGTACGCAAAGTATTTGGCGGACAACAGAAACAACTGATATATTCCGTCCGTTCTTTCGGCCAGCGAAGTGTATAAGGCAAATCGGCACTGATACGCAATGGATTCGTATAGAAATACTTCTTACCATCGAGACTAATCCCGCTCAATACACTATTATAAAGGCAAGTCTCTACCAGTTCAGCATATTTCGCATCTCCTGTCACTTCCAGCATACGCCAGTTGAACAGCATATTGCCGATATTGGCACATGTTTCATTGTGTGCGGTGCTATTGGGCAACTGATAAGGACGCCCATAACTCTGGTGCACTTTCTGGATACTATCCGGCTCATAACAAGTACCATCAGGCGATGTACCGTCGTAAAGCGCTCCGCAAGCTCCGGTCACATACATTTTGCGGGTAACAATATCATTCCATATACTAGACAGATTCTTCATCAACTGTTGTTCGCCCGTCTCTGCATATACATCCGCTACTCCGGCATAGAGATAATTGGCGCGTACGGCATGTCCCATTGCCCGGTATTGGTCACGGAAAGGAATGCGGTCCTGATTGTCATCCGTACCATTTTCCACCATACCGCGAATATCAATCAGATTCTTAGAAAGTTCCAGATAACGGGGATTTCCGGTAGCACGGTACATTTCGACTACCCCCATATAATGAGAAGGGCAAATGGCATTGCGAGCCAATTCGGTAGAAGCCGTTTCATAAAAGTGGCAAAGGAAGTCCGTCGCCTTCACAGCGGCATCGAAAAGAGTTGTTTTTCCGGTGGCACGACGATGAATGATACCTGCCATCATCAGATGTCCCAGATTATAAGTTTCAAAATTCAGGCGGTTGGCAAAAGCACCTTTTTCATTTTCCGCACCTACTTTCGTACCAATCACAGTCTGCTTGTGTTCATCGTTCAATGCATGAGAGTCAATCCCTTTATTCAATTCCTCAATAATGACAGGCGTATGTATATAACCGTCTGCACGTTGGGATTTTACGACACAAGCAATAAAGTTATCCATTAACTTGTCCAGTTCCGGGTCTTTATTGACAGCATAGACAGAAGCGACTCCTTCCATCCACTTATACATATCTCCGTCATGGAACGGTGGTCCCCAATGTTCCCCTTTACACACACCTGATGCAATCTCAAAATTACGGAAACCGTGAGAGACTTCCGGCGTATTCCAAGTGTTCCACATACTTTGCAAAGAAGTCCGGCTAAACACATTAAAACGGTCGCCCCAAAAACCATTTGTCCATTGCACTGCATCGACCCGGGTATTTGCCATTTTAGCAAAACGGCTCTGACTCATATCCGTCAATCCATTGCTCTGCGCGAGCGCTCCCGTAACGGTGGCGGAAGCTAAAAGAAGTAACAGCTTTATCTGTTTCATTAATATGGATAATTTAAAATTTACACAATATCTTTAAGAAAAGACGTGATTATCCATATTTTGTACTCAAATTCAGGGAGTATAATTTATTTCCGCTTTCCGTGCCTGCGAATGTTGGAACTGACGGGCAACCTTATATTCATGCCCTCCTTTCAGCAAATAGCTGCCTGTCTGCTTGAACCAAAAACTAATATTTGCATCTACACACTGTCGGCGGATATCCAATACCCACTCGTAATCGCATACCCGGGCTTCTTTTCCCGACTCTCCCCCGGCAACAACCTGTTCCACCCAATCTCCCAGTTCTCCTTTGAAATCAATCCGGCTGAGAAGCGGCTCACAGATAATAATTTTATGTTTAATTGGAGCTGCCTTATAAATAGGCAGGCGATAATCCACCCTGTCCTGATTCTCCATTGTGCAGCAAATCGTCACATTATCATAACCGTCTCCCCAATCAGAGGGCAAACATTGTTGCAACCTGTCTATCCGTTTTGTGATGAAAAGAAAACGAAGGTCTTGGCGTATCCGCATCATTTCCCATGCTTCGGCACGCCACTCGTCGGCATCCTCAATCAGAAAATCGGAAGTAAAGCAAGTGTATACTAAATTGCCTGAAGGTATTTTATACGTCCCGTTCTTTTTCTGTTGCAGAGGCAGGTCGAACTTTTCTGTCTTTGCCACTACTGAACTGTCTTTCCCGTATTTGCCATCCGTACGATATACATAACAATGACGGCAGCCCTCACTCAATTTATGACAGCCGTGCCAAAGATTCCACATCGAAGCTTTTTCACCCATTTTCTTTTTTTCTTCAAATGTATATCTTATCTGTCATATATCCATAAAAAAGAGTGCACCTTTTTTCTATGAAAGAAAAAGGTGCACAAAACACAAACAAAACAAACAATAGAGCGACCTTCACAGGCAGCCGGTCGGTTAAGACCTTATCTTTAATCAGCCCATCTTGATGCGGGCAATTTCTTCTTACAATATTGCTTCATCCAGCTATACGATTTTCTTTTTCGCAGGTAAAGCGTATCTCCACAATGCTTTATCGCTTCCCAGTCAAAGATAGAATGATGTCTTATCATCCGCTCCCACCAATAAAGAAAATGATATGTACACAAAGGCATTAACATAAACCACCACGATAGCCATAATGACAATCCCAAACTTGGCAGCAATGTGAGGAAAAAACATTCTGCATATTGTCGCAAATGAATTCGGGCTTCCATTTCTTCCCAAATCTCCAAATACCTATAGCGAGTAAAGCAAAAACCAAAAATCATAAAAGAATGTTTCTTCTTACCGAGAAAACATTTCGCCAAACGACTGTTATATAAAATCATTATCCCTAATACTGTTTGTAAGTTCCACTTTGCAAATGTCTGTATAATTGCAAATATGGCAAATTGTATTCATGTCTAAAAAAACAAGAACTGTCTGCGAATATGACTATTAGCACAAATTTCAAATACCATGTTTCGATATATACCAATCTATTCATTCAAAGATGTTCACTTTTGTGTTATTTGCATAATTGGGGCACGTATATCTGAAGATCAAAGCAGAACAACTACCCCAGTTTTACCGGTCACTGATATTGGAATATATATAATTACAATTTATCCCAATTATCTTTATTGTTTTTACAAAGATACTACATTTATGTGTATTATAGATAAAAATCACTCAATAATGTACTAAAAAAAGGCTTCTTCTCTCCCACTAGAAAAAGAGACACAAATATTTGAATCCCGTTAACCTATAATACTCTTAATATAGTCCGTCGGGCATACATGATAAAAGTCTTTAAATTTTTTTCTGAAATACTGGGCATCACAATATCCCAGCATACCTGCAATCTCTGAAATATTGAATTGCTGGGAAGCCAGCAGTTTAAGTGCTTTATCCATTTTGAATGAGTAGATGTAATCTTCCGGAGACTTTCCGATGATATCTTTCATCTTACCATAAAAAGCAGTACGGCTCATTCCCATATCGGCACTAAGTTTATCAATCGTATATTTCTCTGTTGAAAGATTTTTGTCTAACATATCATTAACCCTGTCCATAAATAGCAAATCTGCATTTTCCATCTCTTGCTTTATGGGCGCTAGAGGAAAAATGGCATCAGATAGAAAGAGTTTTATCCGTTCCCGTAACGCTATATGGTTTTCAATAAGCATATGGATATCTGCCCTGAGCTTGCAGATACTTTCTGTACGCAATTTCAATCGGTCTGCTCCGCTTCCCAAATGAGAGAGATAGCTTTCATTATCAAAGGAGTTTATTAGCAGAACAACCGGTATCTCCCCTATCATCTTGTCTGCCTTGATCTGAAAACAGAGTGAATCACCACTTGTACCATTTACATTATCATCAATAATGATTGTGTCGGGAATTTGACGAATGATGACAGGTATTAATAAATCTGGATTTTCAAGAACGGAAACCTTATAATATCTCGATAAAGACTTCTTCAGATAATCGCTGAATGGTTTATCCTTCATTACTAACAAGATATGAGGTGCATCCTTCATTTTTAAATATAGTTTTTCACCATCATGATTCCGGGAAAGTTTGACTGAACTACCTTTTGTGTCCATAACCGGATGACTAATGGCAGGACATTCCCTATTTTGACAATGACAATCTGCCGGAATAATAATTCTGCATGTAATCGCTTTACCATGTCCATAACCAATCATTTTTCCACCATGCAAACGAATGATTTTTCTAACAGTTCTTAAATCACTATTACTATATACAGATAATCGAGCGGAAATAAAAGAAAACAGGCCCTCGTTTTCCTTTTTCGGCAGCACATTATTACTAATATGTAACTCCCATGCATTCGCAGTATGTGTCACATTAATCGAGACACAACAGCCTGAATCCGTAATCAGAATTATCTTATTCAGAAGATGTTGAAGTGCAGCCGTCATGATATTCTCATTTATCCTGCAACTGACGCAATCCGTGCATCCGTTAACTGCCAGTTGTACCTGACGAGTATTTGCATACGCCCGACATTGGTTTACAATAGAAGTGACATAAGCAGAAAGCTCAAGATTAGCAGTTGATGTTTTAGGTCTGATGCTACTGTCGGCTTTATCAAGCATTATAACATTCTGATTACAGTCTATTATACATTCAGTATATCTCAAGACTTCTTCTATTTTTAAGGAAACCGATTCAGGAAGACCACTTGTTTTAATATCTTCCAATTGATTTCTTAATAATATCAACGGTGTATGTATCGAACGAAGCATGCTCGTTGCAATCTTGAGTTTTTCAGATGATTGTAACCGCACATCATACTCTGCTGCAAAATACGCAAGCAGACAGATGAATAGTCCGACACCAAGTCCCTCTACAGGAACTGCATACCCAAGCAGGGATAAATTAGGTAAAATTACATCAACAGCTTGTTTGTTGCTTGCTAAATTGGTTCCACCATCCAAAGGAAGCAAAACCTGGAAACTAAATAATAAGTTCAGGAAAAAGATATTCATACCAACATCAGATTTATTTAATTAATATTTTACACTTTCAGTAAAACACGCCTACTGGCATTTTGACGTATTAAAATCCGATACAAGTATAAACTTTTCAACACCTATTCATGAGGTGGTTTCTAACAAAAACAAAGGGTGATTTCTATCAAAATGGTAATAATACCGTTTGTTACCATAATATTAGCAAATATAGGCACGAAAACACATTTTTATCCATTCGGTATGCAAATAATATTATTTTTTACTATTAAATAGAGTCATTAAATCACCATACAAGAGTATAAATAAGACGAAATAATAATATATTTTAATTTATACAATCTTGTATATATTTAGGAAACTACATATTTCGGCCGAATACTGTATAGCCCAGCCTCTTATCCGCCGGATTCATAAAAAAACGTGTAAACAGAGTAGTAAAATGATAATAGGCAAAGGGTATCATAGTATTAGAACATTGTCTATTCAGTTGGTCATCTAAATTAAATGTTATGATAGACCTCTTCAAACGGAACTCTGCACCGTTCGCCCCAAATACCTTTATTCCCGTTTCGTATTCCACACGAGATTACCATATTTATTTCGGCTCCATGAGGTAACTTCAATAATCTTTTGAGCCGCCGACTGTCTAAACCTTCCAGGGGGCAAGTATCATAACCTTCATTTGCCATAGCAATCATAAATGTTTGAGCAGCAAGCGCACAGGATTTATGTACTACTACACGTACATCACTTTCTGAAACTTCGAGCATCATGGGACGGAAAATACTGATAATATTAGCCAATAGTACCCTGAAAAGCCCTAAAAGCCCCAAGAAGCGGGCATAGACAAACGGCATTAATATCCCGTAGTATAATTTCCTGTCTTTTATACGCTTCTCCTGTCTTTCCGACGGGCTATTCCGTTGGATATTCCCTACCTCAAAATCCAAAACAAATTTAGCCCGTTCACGGTACAAATCACGACGTGTAACAAATACAACGATTTGTGAAGCTGTTGAAGTTGCTTTCTGATCGAGACAGGCTCTTGAAACCTTTAACATCAATTCCGGTTGTGTTATATGGTAAAACTCCCATAGTTGCATATCCGAACTATTGGGAGCCAGCGTTGCCAATTCCAAACAATGTTTCACTCTTTCTGTATCTATTTGCTTTTCTTTATCATACACCCGCACGGAACGACGGTAATTTAAAACTTCATCTAAATTCATATATATATTGCCTGAATTAATTGAATAATACTTCGCATGTGCTACAACAAATGCGTATGAGCCCATATATATTAGAACATAATAAGAAGCAAATTGTATCATTAACCAATGATATTTTAACATTATCTCATTTTACATATTTCAATTTACTAGAAATACTTATCCTCAAAACAAAAACCATTGTAAAAATGCAGCCAAAAGAGGCTTTTTATTATTACGCTTTCTTTTACCCGCTAATTGGGTACAAAAATCCCTTTTAATCGTCCTTTTATAAAAGTATAAAAGCAATTGGACAGAAATGAATAAAAAGAGATTAATCGGATATCTGTTTGTAATGGTGTCTGTAAGTTGTATTCATGCACAGGAAAAGAAAGCAACCATGCAGGAATACAAATTATGGTACGACCGTCCCGCACAGGTATGGACTGAAGCTTTACCCTTGGGGAACGGTCGCCTGGGAGCTATGGTATATGGAACACCGGGCACAGAACAAATACAACTAAACGAAGAAACCATTTGGGCAGGGCGTCCCAACAATAACGCCAATCCGAACGCACTGGAATATATCCCGAAAGTGCGCGAACTGGTGTTTGCCGGAAAATATCTGGAAGCGCAGACCCTTGCTACAGAAAAAGTAATGGCAAAGACCAATTCGGGTATGCCATATCAAAGTTTCGGTGACCTGCGAATCGCTTTTCCCGGACATACCCGTTATTCTAATTATTACCGGGAATTAAGTTTGGACTCGGCGCGGGCTATCGTCCGTTATGAAGTGGACGGAGTGCAGTATCAGCGTGAAACGATCACTTCATTTACCGATCAGGTAGTAATGGTCAGACTGACTGCCAGCCGTCCCAGACAAATTACTTTCAACGCACAACTCACTTCGCCCCACCAAGATGTAATGATTGCGTCCGAAGAGAAAAATTGCGTGATACTTTCCGGAGTGTCTTCCTGGCATGAGGGACTCAAAGGGAAAGTTGAGTTCCAAGGGAGACTGACGGCAAAAAACAAAGGTGGGAAAATAGCATGTGCCGACGGTATTCTTTCCATCGAAGGGGCTGACGAAGCTACTATCTATGTATCTATTGCCACCAACTTCAACAATTATCTCGACATCACCGCAAATCAGATAGAACGTGCCAAGGCTTACTTGTCTAAATCAATGGCACACCCATTCGCGGAAGCCAAGAAAAATCATATTGATTTCTACCGCAAATACTTGACCAGAGTAACTTTAGATTTAGGTGATGACCAATACAAAGATGTGACGACCGACAAACGGGTAGAGAATTTCAAGGAAACGAATGATGCTCATTTGGTTGCCACTTATTTCCAGTTCGGACGTTACTTGCTGATTTGTTCTTCCCAACCGGGCGGACAACCGGCTAACCTGCAAGGTATCTGGAACGACAAACTATTCCCTTCATGGGATAGCAAATATACCTGCAATATCAACTTGGAGATGAATTACTGGCCTTCGGAAGTTACGAACCTGAGCGAACTGAACGAACCTCTTTTCCGACTGATAAAGGAAGTGAGCGAAACAGGAAAGGAAACTGCTAAAATCATGTATGGAGTTGACGGTTGGGTACTACACCACAACACAGACATATGGCGTGTCACAGGTGCAATCGACAAAGCTCCCTCAGGTATGTGGCCGAGTGGCGGAGCATGGCTTTGCCGCCATCTTTGGGAACGCTATCTATACACAGGAGATGTCGATTTCCTGCGTTCTGTTTATCCCATACTAAAAGAATCGGGACGTTTCTTTGATGAAATCATGGTAAAAGAGCCTGTACACGGTTGGCTGGTAGTCTGCCCCAGTAACTCACCGGAGAATGTACATTCCGGCAGTAATGGCAAAGCAACGACAGTCGCCGGATGCACAATGGACAATCAATTGATTTTTGATCTTTGGACGGCTATTATTTCGGCATCCGAAATACTGGATACTGATAAAGAATTTGCCACTCACCTGTCGCAACGTCTCAAGGAAATGGCCCCCATGCAAGTGGGACATTGGGGACAGTTACAAGAATGGATGTTCGATTGGGACGATCCGAATGATGTACACCGTCATGTATCCCATCTTTACGGACTATTCCCCAGCAATCAGATTTCCCCTTACCGCACTCCCGAATTATTCGATGCCGCACGCACTTCACTCATTCATCGCGGAGATCCTTCGACCGGCTGGAGCATGGGATGGAAAGTGTGCCTTTGGGCACGTCTGCTTGACGGCAACCATGCCTACAAACTGATTACAGACCAGCTAACCCTTGTACGCAACGAAAAGAAAAAAGGCGGCACCTACCCTAACCTGTTCGATGCGCACCCGCCTTTCCAAATTGACGGAAACTTCGGTTGTGCCGCAGGAATCGCTGAAATGCTGATGCAAAGCTACGATGGTTTTATTTATCTGCTTCCTGCGCTTCCTACTCTTTGGAAAGAGGGTTCTATCAAAGGAATTATTGCCCGTGGTGGTTTTGAGCTCGACTTGAGTTGGAAAAACGGGAAAGTAAGCCGTTTGGTCATAAAATCCCACAAAGGCGGCAACTGTCGCCTGCGCTCGCTCAACCCGTTGACAGGCAAAGGACTGAAACGTGCCAAAGGAGAAAACACAAATCCTCTTTACGCTATTCCTGCCATTCCCGAACCATTAATCAACGAAAAAGCCAACCTGAATAAAGTGGTTGTTGCAGACACCTACTTATATGACCTGCCCACCAAAGCAGGACAAGAATATATATTGACCGGAAAATAATAACTCAACCGATATGAACAGAAACTTATTAAAACTGATTGTCGCTTGCGGAGCTGCTTGTTTTATCGCATGTACGGCACCTCAGAAAGCAGAGACAGAAAAGTGGAGTGAACGTATGGCACGCTCCGAAATGAAACGCTTTCCCGAACCCTGGATGATTGAGAAAGCCAAGAAACCACGCTGGGGATATACCCACGGTCTTGTGGTAAAATCCATGTTGGAAGAATGGAAACATACGGGCGACAGCGCCTACTATGATTATGCCAAAATCTATGCTGACAGCCTGATTGATGTCGACGGACATATCAAAACCATGAAATATCTTTCATTCAACATTGATAATGTCAACGGTGGCAAGATTCTTTTCGACCTTTACGCACAGACTGGAGACGAACGTTACAAGATTGCCATGGATACCTTACGCAAACAAATGGCGGAACAACCCCGCACAAGCGAAGGCGGATTCTGGCACAAACTGAGATACCCGCACCAAATGTGGCTGGACGGAATCTTTATGGCTTCCCCATACTTGGTTCAATACGGCGCTACTTTTGATGAACCGGGCTTATTTGACGAAGCCGTGAAGCAGATTCTTCTCATAAACCGCAAGACTTATGATCCTGCGACCGGACTTTATTATCACGGTTGGGACGAGAGCTGCGACCAGAAATGGGCAAATCCCGAAACAGGCTGCTCTCCTAACTTCTGGAGCCGCAGTATCGGATGGTACGGAGCCGCCATTGTTGATGTGCTCGATTATCTTCCACAGGAAACTGCAGGACGCGACAGTGTGATGCTGATTCTTCAGGGACTAGCCAAGACACTAGTGAAATATCAAGATCCTCAATCGGGCACTTGGTATCAAGTGACCGACCAGGGAGCACGCGAAGGAAATTACCTCGAATCTTCGGCAACGGCACTATTTATCTATACACTCGCCAAAGCTATCAATAAAGGATATATCGGCAAAGAATATGTCGAACCCACACAAAAAGCCTTCAATGGTATGGTCAATACATTCACCCGTCTTGAAGAAGACGGCAGCTACACAATCACCAACTGCTGCGCAGTCGCCGGATTGGGTGGAGACTCTAAAAGATACCGTGACGGCTCATTCGAATATTATATCAGTGAACCGATTATCGAGAACGATCCGAAGTCGGTAGGCTCATTCATTCTGGCTGCTATCGAGTATGAGAAAATGATTGAAAAAAAATAATATTCAGGTACGGAATCATTAATACAATAAACTAAAAACGATAAAAAACAATGAGAAAATTCAAGATTCTTCCTCTTTTGTTGCTGCTATTGACACTGGCTACTTCAGCCGCAGCGCAGAAGAAAACACAAAAGACGTATATCCCCTGGGACAATGGCAAACTCGTCGTTTCCGAAGAAGGACGCTACCTGAAACACGAAAACGGCACTCCTTTTTTCTGGCTCGGAGAAACAGGGTGGCTGCTTCCCGAACGATTGAACCGTGACGAAGCCGAATATTATCTGGAACAATGCAAACGTCGCGGATACAACGTGATTCAGGTTCAGACTTTAAATAATGTGCCATCCATGAATATCTACGGACAATATTCCATGATAGACGGATACAACTTCAAGAATATCAACCAGAAAGGCGTATATGGTTACTGGGATCATATGGATTACATCATTCGTACAGCAGCCAGAAAGGGACAATATATCGGTATGGTCTGTATATGGGGAAGCCCCGTGAACCGTGGCGAAATGACTGTAGAACAAGCGAAAGCCTATGGCAAGTTCCTGGCGGAACGTTATAAAGACGAACCGAATATTATCTGGTTTATCGGTGGAGATATTCGCGGTGACGTGAAAACAGCCGAATGGGAAGCATTGGCAACCACTATCAAGGCAATCGACAAAAATCACCTGATGACTTTCCACCCGCGCGGCAGAACGACCTCGGCAACCTGGTTCAACAACGCTCCGTGGCTGGATTTCAATATGTTCCAAAGCGGGCACCGTCGTTACGGACAACGTTTCGGTGACGGCGATTATCCTATCGAAGAAAATACGGAAGAAGACAACTGGCGTTTTGTTGAACGCAGCATGGCTATGGAACCGATGAAACCCGTGATTGACGGAGAGCCCATTTATGAAGAAATCCCTCATGGCCTGCATGACGAAAATGAACTGTTATGGAAAGATTATGATGTACGCCGCTATGCATATTGGTCTGTATTTGCAGGTTCTTTCGGACATACATACGGTCATAACTCTATCATGCAGTTTATTAAGCCGGGTGTAGGCGGTGCCTATGGAGCCAAGAAACCCTGGTACGATGCTTTGAACGACCCAGGCTTTAACCAAATGAAATATCTGAAAAACCTGATGCTGACTTTCCCGTTCTTCGAGCGCGTACCGGATCAATCCATTATCGCAGGTCAGAACGGAGAGCGTTACGACCGTGCCATCGCTACACGCGGTAATGATTATCTGATGGTATACAATTATACCGGACGTCCGATGGAAGTTGATTTCAGCAAAATCAGCGGCGCTAAAAAGAATGCCTGGTGGTACACAACCAAAGACGGCAAACTGGAATATATCGGTGAATTTGATAACGGCATCCATAAATTCCAGCACGATAGCGGTTATTGCAGCGGAAACGATCATGTACTGATTGTTGTAGACAGCAATAAAGACTATCTGAACAAAGATTGGACAGAGCTTCCACTCTCTTTATATAATTAACGCTCATGAATAAAAGAATATTTATATTATCTATATTTTCTCTCCTGTTCTTTGCGGGTTCGCTATATGCAGCCATTGGCGTAGCCGACCTGCGGACAGAGCAGTTGAAGAATCCATTAGGTATTGACACGCGCCAGCCCCGACTAGGTTGGCGCATCGAATCGGATGAACAGAATGTGGTACAAACAGCGTATCACATTCTTGTCGCATCTTCCCCCGAGCTATTGGCACAGGGAAAAGGCGATTGTTGGGATTCGGGAAAAGTAGAAACGGATGCATCCCAATGGATTACTTACCGGGGAAAATCATTAAAACGCAATGCCCCCTACTACTGGAAAGTGAAAGTATATACCAACAAAGGTGAAGCAGACTGGAGCACTCCGGCTTTTTGGACTATGGGATTGCTCAACGAAGCAGACTGGCAAGGTCAGTGGATTGGTTTGGATCGTGCCGCTCCCGGTGATAGTGAAACCCAATGGAGCCGCCTAGCAGCCCGTTATCTTCGCAAAGAATTTGCTTTGAACAAGGAAGTGAAACGCGCAACGATACACATTGCCGGAATGGGACTTTACGAATTGTTTATCAACGGACAGCGTATCGGCGAACAGGTATTGGCGCCCGCCCCCACCGACTACCGGAAAACAATTCTGTATAACACCTACGATGTCACTTCACAACTTCAGAAAAAGAACGCAATAGGCGTTACCCTGGGGAATGGGCGCTTCTATACCATGCGTCAGAATTATAAACCGTACAAGATACCGACATTCGGTTATCCCAAACTTCGGCTGAACCTGATTGTGGAATATACGGACGGCAGCAAAGAAACGGTTTCCACAAATACTTCGTGGAAACTGACTACCGAAGGCCCCATTCGCAGCAACAACGAATATGACGGTGAAGAGTATGATGCCCGCAAGGAACTGGGAAACTGGACACAAAACGGATACGATGACAAGAATTGGATGCCTGCCCAGCGCGTAAGTATTCCTTCGGGAACATTGCGCGCCCAAATGATGCCGGGAATGAAAGTCATGGATACGTTGAAACCCGCTTCTATCAAAAAACTTGGTGACAAATACATTCTGGACTTTGGCCAGAATATGGCAGGTTGGGTACGTTTCCGCATTAAGGGACAAGCTGGTGACAGTATTCGTCTCCGCTTCGCGGAAACTTTGCAAGCTAATGGGGAACTCTTTACCAGGAATTTGCGTGATGCCCGTTCTACAGATGTATATATTATAAGCGGACACGAAGCAAAAGATGCCACTTGGGCACCCCGTTTTATTTATCATGGTTTCCGTTATGTAGAAGTTGACGGTTATCCGGGCGCGAAAGCTGAGAATTTTGTAGCCGAAGTAGTGGAAGATGAAATGGAACATACAGGTTCCTTCAGTTGTTCCGACGAGACTTTGAACAAGATTGTCCGTAATGCGTTTTGGGGTATCCGAAGCAATTATAAAGGCATGCCGGTAGATTGCCCCCAACGCAATGAACGCCAACCCTGGCTAGGTGATCGCACCATGGGATGCTGGGGAGAAAGTATGCTGTTCGATAATCATGCCATGTACACCAAATGGGCACGTGACATCTGCGAAGCACAACGTGAGGATGGTTGTATCCCTGACGTAGCTCCGGCTTATTGGAACTATTACTCGGACAATGTGACCTGGCCTACTGCCCTGCCTATGGCTTGCGATATGCTTTTCACCAATTTCGGAGACAAACGCCCGATAGAAGAGAACTATCCGGCTATCAAGAAATGGGTGTCCCATATTCGTGAATACTACATGACAGAGGATTACATTATCACCAAAGACAAATATGGTGACTGGTGTGTTCCGCCCGAATCATTGGAACTCATCCACAGCAAAGACCCTTCCCGCAAAACGGACGGTTCACTAATCGCCACAGCTTATTATCTGAAAGTGTTGCAACTGATGCATCGTTTTGCAAGCCTGCAAGGATTGAAGAATGATGCAGAAGAATGGGAAGACTTGGAACATCGCATGAAAGACGCGTTCAATACCCGCTTCCTGCATATAAAAGAAGGAACTTCCCTTGTGCCGGGGCATACACTATACCCGGACAGCATCTACTATGGCAATAATACAGTTACTGCCAATATCCTGCCGCTTGCTTTCGGTCTGGTTCCTAAAAACTATATCAAAGAAGTAGCTAAAAATGCCGTAACTTCCATTATTACAACCAACAAAGGACATATCAGTACCGGAGTAATCGGTGTACAATGGCTGTTACGTGAATTAAGCCGTCGCGGTCATGCCGATGTGGCTTACTTGCTTGCCACCAACAAGACATATCCTTCTTGGGGATATATGGTTGAAAAGGGTGCTACTACCATTTGGGAGTTATGGAACGGTGATACGGCAAATCCCGAAATGAACAGTGGAAACCATGTGATGCTCTTAGGCGACTTATTGCCCTGGTGCTTCAATAATCTGGCAGGTATCCGTGCCGACCGTTGGAAATCCGGTTATAAACATATTGTCTTTCAGCCGGCTTTTGAAGTCCAGGAGCTAAGCAATGTAGACGCATCCTATATGAGCATCTACGGAAAGATAACCAGCCGATGGAGCAAAACACCCACACATCTCGAATGGGACATTGAACTTCCCGCCAATACAACGGGCGAAGTACATCTACCGAATGGACGAAAAGAGAAGATAGGTTCGGGAAAGTATCATTTCAGTGTAGATATACCTACTAAAAGTAGCGCTATCATAAGTGACGAGTTTCTATATGAAAAAGCTTCTTTCCCCGAATGTCATGGAGCTACCATTGTAGAGATGAAGAACGGTGACCTTGTAGCCTCTTTCTTTGGCGGGACAAAAGAACGTAATCCCGATTGTTGTATCTGGGTATGCCGCAAACCGAAAGGCGTTAAAGAGTGGACTGCTCCCCAACTTGCCGCTGACGGGGTATTTTCACTCAAAGATTCACAGGCTGTCTTGGCGGGAATTGATTCTACCTGTACACCAGTAAAGGATGCAAAGGGAAAATTGATTGCCCGTCGGAAAGCCTGCTGGAATCCGGTACTTTTTCAAGTTCCCGGTGGTGATTTGATTCTGTTCTACAAAATAGGTCTGAAAGTAAGCGACTGGACAGGATGGTTGGTTCGTTCACGTGACGGTGGAAAGACATGGAGCAAACGTGAACCTCTGCCGAAAGATTTTCTAGGCCCTATCAAGAATAAGCCGGAATATATCAACGGACGTATTATCTGCCCTTCCAGTACGGAAGGCAGTAATGGCTGGCGTGTTCACTTTGAGATTTCCGATGATAAGGGTAAGACCTGGAAGATGGTAGGCCCGTTGGATGCAGAATTATCCGTACCTACTCAAAACCGTAAAAAAGGGGGGATAAATACAGATGACCAGGAAGGTGGAGAAGCTATCAAGGGAGAAGGCGAAAAACCGATTTATGCCATACAACCCAGTATTCTGAAACATAAGGACGGAAGATTGCAAGTACTTTGCCGTACACGCAACGCACAGATGGCGACTGCTTGGAGTAGCGATAACGGAGATACGTGGAGCAAAGTTACATTGCTTGATGTTCCGAATAATAATTCAGGGACGGATGCTGTGACTATGAAGGACGGCAGACATGTGCTTATCTATAACAACTTCTCTACGCTACCTGGAACTCCGAAAGGACCTCGTACTCCGCTTTGCATAGGCGTATCGGAAGATGGAATCAGTTGGAAGCCTGTTCTCACATTGGAAGATAGTCCGATCAGCCAATATTCTTATCCCAGCATTATTCAGGGTAAGGATGGGAAATTGCATGCTGTTTATACCTGGCGCCGCCAACGAATCAAATATGCAGAAATAGATCCGGCTAAGTTTTAAATATCGAACAATCATTCATAGCAAATCGACCGCTCCTTTTGGTTAAAAGGAGCGGTCGATTTACTATATTAATACGGTCGTTTCTTACTAATTGAGCGGCCATTTTTACCCAATTGAGCAGTCGATTCTTTGCATTTATCCATTTTATGTTTTACATTTGCCAATAAATAGATAGAAACGATGGCAGATAATTATTTAGAAAAACAGCGGGAGCAATACGAAGCTAAAAAAGCAGCGTGGCTCAAAATGAAGAAATATGGCAAAAAGAAAAACGTTCAAAGTAAAACAGAGAAAATCCAACCACCACAACAGCCCGAGTCTAAATGAAATTTGACAAAACTTGTCGGGCAACTCTACTCCTGTCTCCACAATAGCAGCCGCATGATGAAACTCCAGCATATCATAATGTGCTATTTTGTTAGTCGTTGACAACGATAACACATTTTCTGCGAAAAAGATGTTTAGTAATCGTGAAGAAATAAATTATAGCAGCGTTTTTTGAGGGCTAAAGCTATGCTTTAGATATGATAAAGCTATGCTTTGTCAGTCGCAAAGCATAGCTCTATTATATCCTTCTTAATAATCCCGGATTAGACTCTGATATATATGGTGGCAAAGAGCTTACCCTCGCTTTTATTTCTTCTTTCCCTGAGCCTTCTTTTCTGCATTTCGCTTATTCACATAATCTTTGAACATCTGACGCCAGTTGCGGCCATGTTCATTGAAATACTGTTCGCATTTGGTTTTATAGATTTCAAAGATAGCAGAAATCTGCTTCATATTCTTATAGTCAATAGCCTGTTCACGCGCCAGCTTTAATTGTTCCAGGACAAACGCTGTTTCTTCTTCGGTCATATTGGGGACAATAGCCTGATACCCTTTCAAAGTAAATGCTACCTTGCCAACCGTATATTTATCAAGTATCTGCTCTATCTGTTCTTCTGTCAGCACTCTGCGCAAACCTTTCATCAGTCTTTCATGCACTTCTTTCGGCATGGCGGAATCGGCAATCATTTCACGGTCGAGCTTGCTTAATGGCTTACCTGTCAACGGATTGATACCGGCAGGAATCGTTGTATAAGGATGGTCATTATGCCAGTCGCGTACTTGACGCAGATGATTATAAATAGTTGTCACGGCAAACCCGGCTTTCTTTTCATCTTCCAGATTTAATGAAGCCACCCAATCCATCGCCTTTTTCTCAAGAGAAGTATCCGAGTTTAGTTTGGCAAACGCTTTCTTGTCAAAGTAAGCAGCTACTTTATCAAATGAACGGATGGCACTTTCAGGAAGTAACTCGCCTTTTTCTCCGAAACTGTACATCGCAGATTCCGGTTCAATCGTAACCTTGCTCTCATCCAGCATCTTCTTATCCAAGTCAAATACATCCGCGAAGAAATCATAAACTGCATTTCGCTTATTAGGCCCAAAATCATGCTTTTCTTTCGGAAGATGCACATTCGTTACTTTATCCGTTGCATTGTAGAAGCCGTATATCCGTTGCAAATAAGGAAATTCCAATGCAGGGACGCTTGCCGTCCAGTCGCCACCGTCCGAAACAACCAATTGCGGACGGGGAGCAAAAGCCGCCGCCAACTCCGCATTGCAAGTTCCACCTGCCGAAAGTTGGATAGGCATCCCACTTTCACAAGGGCATCCGCCATCAAAATGAGAAGCCAGACTTACAACCGGTGCGGATGCTGTAAAGCGGTCATCCAACACGCTTAACAAAACAGTATGTGTGCCGCCGCCCGAACCGCCATTCGCTCCTATACGACTGGTATCAATATCCTTGCGGGAAGCAAGCATAAATTCAAGAATCAGCAAACCATTCATAGCCTGAATAGTATGTGCCGCACTGCTGCGATGTGCCGCACTCCCCACTTGCAGAATAGACTCGCCCCATCCGAACAAATCATAATCTACGCAAATAGCTCCCATACGGGCTAGTGTCCCCATACGTTGCTGTTGGTCTTCACGATAACGGCCGCCACCAAAGTGTCCGTTCGGACAAATAATCAGCGCATGTTTTCCTCTTGATTGAGGTGCATAGATAGAACCGCAGACATATAATCCGGGCAACGTTTCAAGCGCAAAATTCTGTACGGTGTAACCGTCAAACTTACGTATCTTTGAAAGAATAGGCTTTGACTTCACACATTGGGACAGTAAAGCATCAATTCCCAAACGTTGGCGGACTTCCTTTTTTAGAGAATCAGTACGAAGTTCGAAGGCTTGTTTGTCCGCATATAGCGTATTGAGATAAGCCAGCATCTTTTCTCCGTCCGCATCCGTACGACGTGGATACTCATAAGCTTTTAACTTATACATATTCCCTTTCTGCTTGACAAACTTATAATCAAAAGGAGCCAATACATTTGTCAGCGATTCTTCCACCGAATAAGGGCGGATACGGAAATCAGCATAAGGCAAAACTTTGCCTACCGTATCAATATCATACTTCAAACGGACTCCAAAACGATTCTGAATATCCGTCAGCACTTCATTCAGGGGACGGGCAAATTCCGTCTCATATGTTTGTGTTTGCGCTTCTGCCGAAAGGGACGCGGCAATAAGCATCGTAAAAAGGATTCGTTTCATTTTCTAATTGATTTGATTCTGTCTTAATCTAGTTTGATTTCTTCACCATTGACGATTACATCATCCATCGTGATGCGTTCGCAATTCTCAAAGATACATTTCTGCTTTCCGCCTTGGATATGAATGTCACGCAATACAATATCAGAGATAGGAGCTTCTTCCAAACCTACGATTTTGACAGGTGTCTTCACATCTGTTACAGTCATTCCGTTGATATGTACGTTGCGGAATATAGGGGTACGTTCACTTTTGGGCTCTGCCGGCATCTTACTGTATTTCAGATTCAGCACGATAGCTTCGCGCTTGATATTGCTCATCACAATATTGCTGACGCGGACGTCTTCAACGACTCCACCTCTTCCACGGGTAGACTTGATACGTATCCCACGGTCTGTTCCGTCAAACACACAGTTGGAGATAGTAACTTTGCGTACACTTCCACTCATTTCGCTACCTATCACAACGCCACCGTGTCCGGAAAGCATTGTACAGTTCGTTATGGTGATATTCTCGCAAGGTACACCCAAACGGCGGGCTTGTGCATCCCTTCCCGATTTGATTGTAATGCAATCATCACCGACGGAAATATGGCAGTCGCTGATATGCACATTCCGGCATGATTCCGGATTAATGCCGTCCGTGTTGGGAGAAGGAACATTATTGATGGTAATACCTTTTATAGTCACGTTCTCACAAAATTCAGGATTTACCGTCCAGAAAGGGGAATTGACGATTTTCACTCCTTCAATCTTCACTCTCTTACAGCGAACCGGCTGTATAAACGGAGGGCGGAAAAAACGACGCTGCAAAGTATTCACATAATCTTTATTCGTTTCGGCATAAATGGCAGTCGTATCGTTTTGGGCATCCCACATGGGTTGGTATTTGTTTATATCACGCATACCGTTATCTTTCAAGTCAATCATGACCCGGAAAAACTCCGTCCACCATTTCTTGCCTTGTCCGTCCAATGTCCCTTCTCCTTTGATAGTTATATTTTCGGCATCTACCGCAGAAATCAAAGGCTGGAAACTCTTCATCATCACTCCTTCGTGGCGGACTTCCACAAAGGGAAGATAGTCATCAAAGTTGTCGGAAAAGAGCAAAGTGGCTCCGGCTTCCAGTTCCAGTGTTATATTACTTTTCATGTGGATACTTCCCGTCAGGTAAGTTCCCGCAGGAAAGAAAAGCGTGCCACCGCCGCCACGGCTGAGGCGGTCGATTGTGGTATTGATCAACTTTGTATTAAGGGTCTTGCCATTTGCTTTTGCACCGGCTTTCAACATATCTACCCGTTCGGCACGAAGGACTGTTGCTGCACAGAAGCAAAGAAAGGAAATAAGGGTTATTCGTAAATTCATAGTTTATATTATTAAGTATAATTTCTCCGTTACCTTCTAAAGAATACATTGTTTTTCATTCGACAAATATATGCAAAAGATTCTTTTATTCTGCACATACAAATTTATATGTACCACTTTGTACCTCTTTCGGTTCCTTCTCTCCCGGAAGATAAACAACTGCGGTGGTATTCACCGGAACAGATATGTTCAAAGTGAAAGTTCCGTCCTTACGAATCCAATCCACAACAATAGTGCCATATAAAGTCTCATACGATGAGTTGACAAACTTCAAATCCCCCACAGGTTTCGGAGCAATGACAAATTTCTGATAGCCTTGCCTTGAATCGTTTTGCTGATTTCCGAATCCAGATGCGGCATTAGGACGGATGCCGGCTAAGGAATTGAAGAACCATTCGTCAATCTGCCCCATCATAAAGTGATTCCAGGAAGAGCCTTGACGCGGATCCCATTGCTCAGTCAGGGTTGTTGCTCCAAACTTCAGTTGGAAACCATAACCAGGCGCTTCTTCGTGGTTGAACATTTTATATATCAACTCATGCCGGCCGTTACGGGCTAATGCCTGAATCAGGTAACGATTACCCACATCTCCGGTAGTCAGCCGATTGCCGTGTGCTTCTATATCTTTTAGCAGATTCATAAACACTTTCTTATCCTGCGTCATATGCAGGAATAAGGGAAGTGCGTTGCTGCACTGGCTTCCTGTACCATACTGTGCCGTATCATTGTTTAGGAAACGCTTGTCAAATGCAATCCTGATATCATCTGCCAAAGAGCTATAATAACGAATATCAAAATCATTGCCTACCATCTTTGCAGCTTCTATCAAATACATGACAGTCATGTAATAATGCGCAGTCGCTACCAGTGGCACAGGTGTATTCCGTGAAAATCCAGCACGGAAATCCCCATAATCATACCAGTCTCCCAGTCCGAAAGAAAGGATACCGTTATCCGCCCGTGTCTTCAGATAGTCAACATAACGACGCATATTCGGATAATACTTCTTTATCAACGAATCATCCCCATACGTTTCATAATACATAAACGGGAAAATGACCAAAGAACCGCCCCACTCGGGAGATTCCGCAAAAGCATCCATTCCCGGACCTTCAAAAACCACGTATTCCGGAGCTGTCGTCGGCATCGCTCCATTGGAGTGTTGCGCGTCCGCCATATTCTGCATAATCTGCGAAGCGTAGGCTGTCAGATCATAATTGTAGAGTAGTCCCGGCCCGTTCAGATGTACCTGTTCCAGCCATCCCAGCTTTTCGCGGTGCGGGCAGTCGGTAAATACAGATTGCATATTACTGCGGACAGCTTTCTCTATCAAACGATGGGCAGCATTAAAGATAGGGTTGGATGATTCGAACGTAGATACCTTCTTTGCCGAATTATAGACAAAACAGGATTGGATATTCTTTAGTACAGGCAATTTATGAGGGTTCTTCTGCCCTTTCAATACAGCACCTTCCACTTGGATATATCTGAAACCGTAATAGGAAAAACGAGGATGCCAGGTTTCATCGCCATCCCCTTTCAATGTATATTCATAATAATGCTGACGTCCCGTCTGGCGCTGGTTACAAGCGCCTTCATCTGTCAATGCTTCGGCTACCAGTAAAGTTATTTTTTGTCCACGCTTCCCACGTACTGTTATTTCGGGGAAACCAGCCAGATTCTGTCCCATATCCAGTACGAAAGCGGAAGGGTCCACCGTCCGTTTGGTCGATTTGGAAGCAGCCGCCACTTGTTCGGTATCCAGTTTGCTCACCTTTTGGGTATCATACCGTTCCATTATCTTCACGGGTGGCGCCATCTGTGGACGAAGCACTCCTTTAGGGGCTTCCTGCATTACCACCGGACGCCAATGACTATCATCAAATCCTGTCTGATTCCATCCTTTCTGTTCGCGGCGGGCATCATAATCTTCGCCACCGTAAATACAGTTGAACGTTACCGGACTCAAATCATATTTCCATTCATTATCAGAACGGACGATTGTACGTGTTCCATCCTCATAATTGATGACCAGTTCAAATAAAAGTGTGGGGGGGCCGAAACTTATCTGCAACTTACGATAACGTCCCCCCTGAACATTGTAGAATCCATTCCCCAATAAGATTCCAACAGCATTCTCACCATACCGCAATTGTTCCGTTACATCATATGTGTTATAATAAACACTTTTATCGTAATCACTCCAAAGCGGAGCAAACTCACTATTACCGACTTTCTTTCCATTCAGATAGAATTCATAGAATCCCAAGCCGCAAACATATGCAGTCGCTTCGGCTATTTTCTTGCCGGACTTATTACCGGACTTATTCCGGAACTCATCCCGCGACTTATGAATCTTCGTTTTCTCTGTGTCATCCAGCAAAAACGTTCTTCGCAAATAAATGCTTTTCTTCGCCAAAGTATCCACCGCTTCCCAAGCGGCTTTCACTTCCGGCTTCTTCAGTTCGCTGCCGTGAAATTTACGCCCTTCCGGCAAATGTGCATTCTGACGGGTGATAGCTCCAATCCATTTTCCGTTGGAAAGTCTTGAGGAGACAGAACGGAACTTCGCTTCACGACTCCATTCGGAAGGAGTATCCGTTTCATCCCAAACACGGACACGCCAAACATAATTGAACGGATTGTCAGAACCTATATTCGCTCCTTCCGTTGAAACCAACTGGCTCTGTGAAGAATTGACTTTGCCGCTATTCCATATTTGACGTCCCGTGAAAGCTTCCCGAATATCAATCTCATAGGCAGATTGTCGTGTCCCATTTTCCGGTGACTCCATCACCCATCCCAAACGGGGTGCACCTTCAACCACGACCAACCCTTCCTGCATTTCACAGGTAAGACGGGTGATTGTTATATTCTTTGCCTGTACCATACAAGGTAGACAAAGACAAAGAAGAAGATATTTTTTTAAAGCCATTATTCGTTTTCCTTATTTTTTATCAGACAGAAGGACAAAAGAACGGATGTTAAGGGATTAATAAACAGTTTTAAAAACTTTTGTTCTTCTGTTCTTCTGTCAGAAATATATGATTTGTGTCTACTTTAAAGCATTCTCGCAAACGACTTTTGTCAATGTATCCGCATGTCCTACTTCTTTGCCATCGACAAAAATGCGTAATCCTTTTCCACAATGATAGCGGTCGCCATTCTTATCCCAAAGAATGGTCAGATTGTGCCCATGATACAATACATTATCCAAACAGAACCAATCCCATTTATCTGCCGGAATCAACGGATTCACCTCTATCGTATTATCCAAACGCGGACGTAATCCGATCAATCCTGTAATCATCAAGTCATTGAAAGTAGAATGATTATAATAGCGGCTGCGTTCCTGATCCCCTTTCAACCAATAACCTGTCACTTCATCCAAATACTCGCCGATATACGGACGTCCACGATGATATTGTGATTCCACATACAATTCCATTTGGCGGAAATATACGCTGTCGGACAATACCGTTTGCGGGTAATTATTCATAAAGTTAGCCATTGCCGTCAATGTCTGTGCAGAGGCGAACGGCCAGATGGCTCCGTCCCATTCACACTTCCCCACTCCACGCGTACGGAATTCCGGATGGCGGCGTTCGGCAGTAGTCAGTCCGTAAGGAGATGAAAAGCCTTTTTCGTCCATAATCTCTTTCCATGCAACCTCATACATCTTCGCTGTATCCGGCAAATTGAAGTACCACGGAATATAACCGATAGCTTCACGGACATTAGCAGAAGAATCCGTACGCATTGTTTCAAAGAACTGATGGCGTGTATTCCACAATTCGGTATCGACCAAAGTTCTCAGAGTATCAGCTTTCATGCCATATCTCATCGCCATTCCTTCATCACCGGAAAGGATTCCCATCAATGAAAGTGCTTTCGCATTGCCATACATATAACTGTTGATAGTAGGACGGGCATACTTCTTCCTACGGCCGCCGCTGATGGACTCTTCCATACCATCTTGTACGTCACCTTGCCAATACAATCCGTTTTTCAGACGGTTTGTACGTTCCCAACGTTGATATTCGGTTTCCAAATCTTTCTTCATATCCAACATGAAGTCTTTATCACCATCTACCATATAGCGTGCCAGCACTGCATCCGCATTCCATGAACTGAACTTATCCATTTTCTTCATCGGACCGCCATCATTACCGCGATACCAGGTATGGATAATCTGATCCAAATATTGGGAATCACGCAACCAACGACTTTCATAAATATGATGTCCGATAGCACAGGCAATCAGGTTATATTTATCCGAATAGGAACGTTGTACCAGAAATTCCGTCATACCATATCCCACAGGAGTTTTCTTGATATGTTTGCGCAATGACCACCAGCGGTAATAATACATTTCCTCAAAATTACGTTGCGGACATTCAAACAAAGGAATATTCTCTTCCATCCATTCAGAAGCCTTGGCATTAGGAATTGCCTGGACAATATTCTCATCTTCCATTCCATTGAAATAATCTACGTAATGGCTGAAATCCGCATATTTCAGAAAAGCGGAAGACGCGTCCTTGTCTGTAGAAGATGTTTTCACATTGGCTATGCGATATTCAGCCAAAGGTTCTTGTTCACCTGCATCCGGCAAATCATAAGTCTGGTCGGCAGGAGTATCCACTGTCGGGAATGTACGTGGCACGCCTGTACGGAAAGCAATTCTTTCGACACTAGCCACCGGTGCATAGAACATACGCAGCCCTACCCTTTTACCATCCACATATACCTGGATATTACGGTCTGCCGTTGACAGGACTGCTTCTACGTGATAGGTTTTCCCGGCTTCATACTTCATCATATTCGCAAACCGGGAACCGCCTTTCATACGGAAAATGCCATCATTGGTTAGCTCCATACGGGAACAGGCAACTCCGTTCTCATCCAAAAATTCTATCTGGAGTGTACCTTTATCATTCTGTCCGGCTTGTAAATCGAATGAGACTTTCAGTTCCTTAGAAGCAGGAATTTTACGTTCCACTTTCGCATAATCAAACGGATCTTTATCTTGCAGTTTCAGCCATTGTCCATCCAAAGAAACCGGAGCCCAGACTGGAGAATAAATATTCCAATTGGTAAGTTCCGCAATCGCTTTCGATTTTGAGAAGTCATCATCGGCATGTGCGGAGGCATTGAGTTCCACCGGTACGGGAATACGGGAGATCCACATATCTTCCTTGTTCACACTATAAGAAACCCATAAGTCACCGTCCGCAGGCACTCCGTTTCCTTCTTGTATGCCACGAGGATATTGGGGACCGTATGATTTATAATTTCCACCGTAACGCATTGGTGTGATTTCACCGTGTATCAGGTTCAGTGTTGTATATTCCAGTCCGTCTTTGCTCAATGAGATAGCAAGCGGCCAACGGAATTCCGAGGGATTATATACTGTAGCATATGTACCGTCGCTCAAACGTTGCCCCCATATTTTTGCATTACTATTAACAAAACCTTTTGCACGAAGCACAGGTTCCGCCCAAGTATGTCCGCCATCTTCGCTGATGGAAGTCAGTGCGTGTTTCCAAAGGCTGGCGATTCTTCCGTCAGGGAGTGTGTAGCAGTTGAATGCTTTATATCCTTTTTTCAATGGAATGATAGGGTCTTCACGATCGGCCTCTTCCACCCATTGCATCATATACAACGGATTATCGAGAATCTCCTGGCAAGCCTTTACAAATTCACGGTCTTTGCTTTTTTTGAAATACGGATAGTCGGTATTCTTTTCGTTAAATCCGTGATTATAATAAATGAAATAGATAGGTCCGAACGAACCGTCTTTCCTTATTTCGCGTACTACACGGCCAATGCCGTTTCCATCATTCGGGTCGTCTTTCTTATCCAGAGCAACTCCGTAATTACCCATCGTTATCAAACGACCGGATTTAGAGACATAAAAGCCCACGCGCTGGTGCATGATGGCAATCAGGTCTTTAGCCTGCATACCCGGACTGGATTCTTTGGTATATCCATCCGGTACCTTATACGGTGGAAATACAATTTC
Source organism: uncultured Bacteroides sp. (assembly GCF_902491285.1). GTDB lineage: Bacteria > Bacteroidota > Bacteroidia > Bacteroidales > Bacteroidaceae > Bacteroides. Next base: position 110,472 of record NZ_CABUHK010000001.1, read on the forward strand.
GGGATTTGTCCATTGATAACCGTCTTTTGATGTCATCAGGAATGTTTGGGAAGGCGGGACGTGTTCGTCCGAGGGATCAGCCAGGTATTGGTAATAGAATTGACCGTTCCAATAAGCCAGCATCGGTTGATGGTTGTAAGTCCAGCCATTGCCGTTAGAGACATCGGGGTGTTCCCGGTTTGCCCGTACCAATTGAATATTATGTACTCCTACTACCGGCGACAGTTGCCCGTCATGATAAGTCGGATTTGAGATTTCTTTCCCTGTGTAATGGATTCTGTCTTGTGCCGAAACCGTAGCTGTCAGCCACCCGGCAGCCAGTGCAAAGAGAATCTTTGTAGAGTTGTTCATGATCTATTTCAGATTTTAATTTATTTCTTCTTACTCTCTTCCAACAGTGTCTTAACCACCGATTCAGAAGCTTTGAAAATTGTTCCGTGTTTATGTCCGGCAGGTATGCTTACTTCATTTGTGATATCGGTAAAATTCCGAAAGTCCTTCGTACGCATAGCTCCGTATATTTTCTTCTTATAAACATCAAAATAAATGAGATAGTCCTCTCCTATCTTTTCTACGGTCGGCCCTTCTACAAAGGATTCGGTGAAGGGTTGTGATGCGGGCGAATAAGGCCCTGTCAGGGAATCTGCAAAAGCTATTTTCAGATTGCGCTCCGGACGTGTATTATCTTTGAGTACCATCACATAATCATTCTTTGCCCGTTTCACAAGAACAGCGTCAATCGTGCTAAAGCCCGGATCATATAAGACTTTCGCTTTTGAAACTGTCTTAAAATCCTTTGTTGTGATATAATACAAACGGTGGTTATTGTTTTCTTCTTCTATCCCTTTCTCAAAACGACCGGGAATGCAAGAAGCCCACACCACCATAAACTGCCCACTATCATCATCATAGAAAATTTCCGGAGCCCATACATTAACGGTAGTCGGTTCATCTGCCATGACAGGAATCATCTGTTGTTCCGACCAATGAACCAGATCTTTGGAATTTGCATAACCGAATCCCAAATCACCTTTCCAACTCGTAGTCCAGACCAAATGGAAAGTCCCGTCGGGAGTGCGCACCATGGAAGGGTCGCGCATCAGTCGATGCTGTCCCAGTTCCGGCTTCAACCAAACTCCCGGAATACTGTCCCATTGCATTCCGTCCTCACTATATAAATATCTTAAACCCTCGTCAGCCGGTTCATGGAATGAAGTGAACATATAATAGTCTTTGCTTCCCCCACAAGAAGCCAAGAACAAAATACCTATTGCAGCTAATGTATTTCTTAACTTTTTCATTTCTATTATAATCTATAATTGTATCCTTTATATGGAAAAGACGATAAAAGCTCTAATTTGTACTCAAACAGATTCGAAGTTTCGTCAGATTCTAAATTTATATAAGACAAAAGGGCGACTCTCCGAGCCACCCTTTCCGTCATCAAACAAACTAACCATTTAAATTATGGAAGAGAACCTTATAAAGATCCTCCACGTGCCTTCACACGTTTGTACCATTCTTCACGTTCTTTCTTCAAGTCGTATCCGCGTTTAGCCAGATAATTATTGATACGCCCTTTATACTTTCCGAAAGCTGCGTGTTTCTTATTTGAATTTTCAGCATCCAAGGCAAATTCACGGGCTTCTACCAGCCAAGCATAAATTTGTGCCTTTTCTTCTTCTTTCAAAGTAGGAATCATGTCAAGATGCGAATCGTAAGTCACTTTCACCACTCCATAGGTCATACCGTCCTTCACAGCTTCTATCTGTTTTTCGTCAAGGAAAAGAGACAAATTTGCAGGAAACGCGAAATGAGAGCGGTATAACGCTGCATCTTTTTCATTTTCAGCAGCTTTCAATGCTTCAGCCTTAGCGTCACCGGCCAATCCCGATTCTTTTACTTTTTTGACTTTTGCATCGCGTATTTCATAGATATCATTCAACTCAAAATAACGGTTGGCAATGATATTACGGACATCTTCAGCCACTTTTGCATCTGTAATTCCAAGCTTATCGACAATCTTTTGTGAGCGACTGACGATAGACTCCACATACTTGGGGTCACGGTTTTCTTTGTTCAAGTCAACTGCTCCGGCAGACATCCAGCCACAAAGTAACAGTAGAGAAATTATTAATATCTTTTTCATTGATTACCGATTACATTAATTTTCCTTTTTCAGCCAAAGTATCGTAGTTGTTCTTCAAATCACGCCAGTCTACTTTGTGCTTTGTGCTGATACCATTGATATATTTTTCAATATTAGTGTATCCGTCGCCTGTACAGTCCTTGTTGGCGTCACTTGGGTCATTCGGATTCAATCCGTTAGCGATTTCCCATTCGTCCGGCATACCATCTTTATCCGTATCTACATAAGGAGTACCTTTGTATTCAGGATAACCACCCATTTGGCGGATATCGGTAATAATGCCTTGCTTATAAGAATCTTTCGGTAAACGACGATATTTGAACTGTCCGTCTTCGCCCATTGACTTAGGAGACAAACCTGTCAAATCACCATAGGCGTCTTTAGGAAGTTTCTTTTCATAATAAGGAATACCTGTTCTGACTTCTTCAATCACACGTTCGTCAACAATATCACGGCAAGGGATATTAGCGCCTACGTGCTTCAGCACATAATCATAAGCGTCGCTGGCACTCATTATATTGATATAAGGCATTTCAAACGGGCGATAGCTTCGCATATACTCGGTATATCCGTCTGTATTCGGTTGATCTTCAATCTGGATTCCACCATTCCAGTTATCTTTCGTAATTTCAGGATAGCCATCCATGATATTTCCGTCAGCATATACCCGTCCATATTGTTTATGATCCAGCTTGCTACGTCCCGCTTCCGGTTTCAAGATACGATGTCCTACATTAGAGTCTTTAGGAGTGGCAGGTCCCGGTTTGTAGTAGTTATTAATCATATTGAACATCGCAGTATAATCGCCACCGTCAGAAGAACGGTGAACCCAATTGAATACTACATTGTTGACAAAATTGAATATCCCGTTCCAACCGATAGAAGGATTACGTCCGGAATTGCTAGCCCAAAGATTGCGGGCAAATGCACAGTTCTCACCTCCCAGGGTACTACCGAATGCGTGGTTGTATGTATCCAATGCTTTCGCAGAAATAGTATTCTGAATAGTTACATTTACAGTAGGAAGCTTCAAGTCTTTGCTTTCATACTGTCCTTCACTCGGATCATACATATGGCGATAGAAAGATATGTTCTCATCCAGTCCCCAAGTACAGGAGCAGTGGTCGATCATTATATTACCAACAGGGTTACCACCGAAAGAGTCATCACGATGCCATACTTTCGTTTCTCCACGACGGAAACGCATATGACGAACGACTACATCATGTGTATCTACCCAGAATGATTCTCCGGCAATACAAACACCGTCTCCCGGAGCTGTTTGTCCTGCAATAGTTACGTAAGGAGCACGGACGATAATCGGAGATTCCAAACGGATGATGCCGGCAACATTGAACACGATAATACGCGCACCACCAGTTTCACATGCTTCACGGAAAGAGCCCGGTCCACGGTCATTCAAATTTGTTACAGTTATCACTTTGCCGCCACGGCCACCGAAACTGTACATACCACCACCTTCAGCACCAGGGAATGAAGGGATATCAGCCTGTGGCAAATCGTACGGGCGACCAGCCCAAGGAATATAAGGGCGTCCTTCTCTAGCTTCTTTTTGTACTATCGGCAACGCTTTTGCCCATGCTTCGTCAGAACGTTTCCGCTCTTCGGTCATCATTTTCGTATAGTTTTCTTTGGCTTCGCCAGTTATCTGTGGGTATTGCGCCCATGCAACAGTCGGAGTCAACATTGTTGCAGCGAAAGCTGCTAAAAGTACATGCTTCTTCTTCATTTTTATTTGGTTTTGTGAAGTTGTTAATTCAAAAATACAATAATAAGACGAAAGAGAAAAGGATTTGTAATCAGTAATAATGGAAAACGTGGGTGATAAAGTAGAAAAAAGAAATATATCTGATTTCTGCTGAAGGTTTGTCCCATTCTAAATTAACAAATTACCAATCATTGCCATCCTTTTGAAATCAAGGCTACTGAAGTAAAAATTTTATTCATAACCATATAAGAAATGCCAACTTTTTGGTATGGTTACCCTAATAACAAGTAATAATAAGACACAAAATAGTGTATTAAATAAGACATACAAAATGGAAGAAGACAGAAAGTCACCATTTCCTATCATCTTCTTATAAAAGACTTGGAAAATGGTGACTTCATTCCATTTCAAAAAAGCTAACGAAAGAATATCATTCAGCCAACGGGTCAAATGTTCCGGGGCTACCACCGTTATTTGAATCTTCCCAACCAATACATTGTTCAATGCCTGAGCAATTATTTAAGGCACCTTGGCTGAAGCCGAGAAAGTAGTAGCGAGGCGAGAATTTCATCTTTAGAGGCTGTTTATTTGAATCGTAAGCGTCACCTTTCTTCAGCTTACGAGTGAAGTGTTCATTGTAAAATTCTTGAAGTTCAGTCAACTGGTTTCCTGCTTCATCGCTGATTTCCTTACGTAAGTCAATACCACTCGGGCGTTCTACACCTTTTTTCAGTAAGGGGTCACTACTTACATCACCAGTAGTGCCACCTACGCCATAATTATTGTTGAGACGGAACTCCATATTATCACGACGCTGATTATTAAGTTCAGCAAAACCAAGCCATATACAAGTGTTACCACCCCAACCGGTGAGCGTCCATGATGCTGGTGCACCTTCTATTTTACCCTTACCGCCATCAAAAAGCATCCAACGGCGAAGATCATCGAAGCGTTTACCTTCATAAGCCAACTCGATCTGACGTTCATAGAGTACAGCCGACATACAAGCAGCTTGATCGGTAGAAAGATTTCCTTGCAAACCACAATCCCCAGAGTATCCGGCACGCTGACGAATCAACTTCAACTGCTCTACCGCTTCACTCATGTGTCCGGCACCACAAGCGGCTTCAGCATAGTTGAGCAACACTTCCGCATAACGAATTTCCATCCAAGGAGCTGCAGAGTATGCAAAACCACCATTATCATAAGTAGCATTGAATGAGTAAAGTGGATCAGAAATATCACCATCATTACTACGTTTGCGCACATATACACCTTTTCTGTTTTTCAACAGGTTGTCAGCACCATAAGCGTTACCACTTTCTACATCATCCACATCTTGCGGATCGGCATACCATACATAATTCCACAATACATAATCCTTACCTCCGTTATAGCTGGGGTTGAACGCATCTGCCGGAACAGGATCACCAGTATAAGCCCAACGGAAACCAGGCATAGCAAACGTACGGTAAAAACGCGGATCACGATTCATGAAAGGATAGTCTTTAATGTTCGCTCCATCTTCACTCTCATCCAACTTTAAGTAGGTACTCAAACCACGAGGACGCTTACCGTCTTTCATGGGAAACATATCTACTAACATAGCGGATGCCTCCAAACCTTGACCGGTAGTATTCTTCGGACGTATGAAACGTTCCCAGTTATTATTCTTCTTTGTATCATCTTCTTGTTTCATATTATGCAGAGTACCAAATACCATTTCAGGATTCTGAATAACAGTGAACATCTTGGCAAAGTCCGAACCGTTGATATTACTACCTGTACTATAAAGATGGTTACCACAAGCATTAATATCAGTAATGGATTCTTTGATATATTCATAAGCTGCAATCCAACGGCTTTCATCGTTGGCACGATTGAAGAGCGGGCTTGCCCACAACAGTAATACACGTCCCTTTAACGCCATGGCCGAAGCAGTAGTGACACGCCCATAGTTTGTACCATCCCAACCACCATTGGTTGTTTTTGCACGTAGCATATCAGCAGAGATATCTAAATCATTACAGATAAACTCAATACACTTCTTCGTAGTAGAGCGGGGTACGAAAGAGTCTTCAACAGGATCTTGCACTTCAGTGATAATAGGTACACCACCATACCATTTCACCATATTATAGTAACACCATGCACGGAGGAAATATGCCTGGCCTAACAGTTCGTTTTTCTGTTCTTGAGTAAGACTACTACCATTGATACCGGCAATCACATCGTTGCAGTTGCGGATTCGCCCCCATACCGACTCGCGAATATTATTACTCTGGTTATGAAAATAATCGGGTACCTTGTTGCTACCCAAAACCGAAAGTTCAGCTTGTGGATTTACAAACAAACCAAACCCACTATACTCTTCGGTTGATTTAGAGATTCCATCAGCTTTACCGCTACACGGATACTTCCATGTAGCATCTGAATTGGGATCAGGTAAAATCCACCAATAAAGGTCTAGTACACGCCCGCTAGCACCTGCATAGTTGTTATATACTTCACTGGTAACGTTATCAAAATTCTGCTTATCCTCCAGAAATTGATCACTGCAAGATGAGAAGCTTAATGCTGCAATCAGTGCAGTGCTAAATATTATTTTTTTCATTATTTTCTTTTTCACTTTGCATTATAAAACTTAAAAACCTACATTCACACCAATGGTGAACTTTCTCAGTTTGGGATATGAGCCATAGCTACATTGAGGATCCATAAAGTTATCAGGATAGGGGTTGTAGAGACTCAACAAGTTCTGACCTGTGATATTGAATCGACAGCTGCTCAAACCAATCTTCTTTATCCACTGCTTAGGCAATGCATAAGCCAAAGTAATACGATTCAGAGTTACACGCGTTCCATTAACTCTCCAAAAAGAAGAAGTGACAGCGTTAATATCTGAATATTTCAAGTTGGGAAGTGAGGCTTCTCTGTTCTGCGCCATTACCAAATTGCCAGAGGCATCGTAAATATCTTCGTAAACATATACATTGTCAGGTTTCCAAAACGAAGGCATGTTAGTATATTCGATACTGTTGCCGGGTTTCAATGCCTGACTGGGAATAAAACTATAACCACCCCAACTAGCACTGAGTTGAGCAGAGATTGAGATGCCTTTCCACTCTGCACTGAGGTTAGTGGTGAAGCCCCATGGATTGCTACGATTAGAAAGATGTACTTGGTCGTTATCTTTATCTACTATACCATCTGGAGCTGCATAAGTACCATCAGGTTGCTGAGCTCCACGCACATCTTTATAAATCAACATTCCAGGACGAACTTTATCTTTGGTCAAACCCATGTAGTCGGTAATATTATATTTATTGAAGAATTCTTCAATATCTTGAAAACTACGGAACATCCCTATACACTGCATGCCCCAAGCACCAATATCGGAACGACTACCTTTAGTGATTTGACGATATAGATACTCTTGTTCAAAGTCCATCACCAACACTTTGTTATCGCTATAGCCGGTGTTGATACCGATTTTATATTTAAAGTCCTTACCGATACGATCGCGCCAAGTAGCCGAAATTTCGATACCATAGTTATTCATCTCACCCATGTTAACTGCAGCCGATTGTGTACCTACAGTGGTAGGAACTGTCTGTTCAATGTTCATCAACATCTCCCGGTTCCAAGTATAGTAAGCATCTATATTGAAAGCTAAACGGTTGCTAAGTGTAGTAAAATCAATACCAAAGTTTGCTTTATACGACTTGTCCCAATGCACATTACGGTTTACTGCCGAATTGTTTTTATTAATAGAGATGGGTTTTGAAGCGTCTATATTACCTGTAGTTCCAAATACGGGACCTTTACCCGCCTCAGTAGAGTAAATCTGCATCCACTGCCAAGGAGCAGTATTATCACGACCGGTCAAGCCGAATGAACCACGAATTTTCAAATATTCCACCCATTTCAGACGCATGAATTTTTCTTGTGATACAATCCATCCCAAAGACATGGAAGGGAAAAATCCCCAATAGTTTTCGGGTGCAAACTTAGTAGAAGAATCGCTACGGAATAACACCTCTGCCAAATACTTATCTTGATAAGCATAGTTCACACGACCGATGTACGATAAAGAACCCGATTCTGAACGAGAGAATACAGTGTTTTTTTCACCTATAGCCGAGTTTGACTGTCCGGTAGTAAACTCGTAGGGTTCATTCACCTTTCCCATGAGATATTCACTCTCAGCCTCCGAACGTTCTATAGAAAACAAACCACCTACGGTATGATCTCCGAAAGAGCGAGAATAGTTCATGCTAAAATTCATCTGATAACTATCAGAACGAGTTGTACTGCGTTGCAAGTAAGAGGGACTTCCATTAGCAATAGTAGAGACGATGAAATTATCTTCCGTCATCAAGTCATCATAAGACTGACCTTCCACAGGAGTATAAAGATGATTACCGCTACCCGTACGATTTACCATACGATAAATAGAATAACTAGATCCATACTGATTATTCTTATCAGTACTGATACTCTTGCCATAACTAAATCTCATTTCCAAGCCTTTCAAGAACTTTACAAAGCCCATGTCTAAACTCAGGCTACTATTAATAGCCATGTTAGAATTCATATTGCGGTTATAGTCACCGTTATTCTGAAGTACAGAGAAAGAATAAGTTTGGTTATCATGTAGCGCCGAGTTCGTGATACCCAAAGCCGAGATAGGCAGTCCATTTACAGTTTCGGGAATATACCTTGGACGAGTGAGCAACAGGTTATAGTCTTTTTCGTCACTCGATCCGCCCACCTTTACATTGGGTTTATTCTTCTTGCCATAATCACCCGATACAGTAAGATTCGCTTTCAACCACTTGCTAATCTTCACATCTACACCGGCACGATAATTCCACCGATTGTACTCGAGGTCACCCAAGTTACCCTCTTGGTCGAAGTACGAAACACCAGCAAAGTAATTGGCTTTTTCTGAACCACCACTGATATTGATACTATGCTTCTGAGTGAAACCAGTTTGCCAATATTTATCGAGCAAGTCGTAGTTCAATCCCTTCATTGCCTGCAATTCATCAGCTTGATAGAGATCAGTTTTCAAGTTTAGTGAAGTATTGGTAGGATCACCAGCTGCCCAAGTATTATAGAGCCGACCGTAATCATAAGCACTCAACATCTTAGGACGCGAAATCTCGTCAGTAAATCCAAAACTACCAGCGTAAGAAATTTGGGGAGCACCAGCTTTACCCTTTTTGGTAGTTACCAAAATGACACCATTAGCCGCACGCGCACCATACACGGCAGCTGCCGCATCTTTCAATACAGAAATACTCTCAATAACTGAAGGATCGAGGTTATTGAATGCCTGGGCACCCAGATTCTCACGCGTATTACCTATTTTAATATCATCAGGATAGATATAACCGTCTATTACATATAAAGGTTCTTGTGCTACACTACCTACTTCACCAAATGAATTAGTATCGCGTACATAGATTTTAGCATTTTCGCCCGGACGGCTCTGACCGCCGCTCACGCTCAGACCATTGACCATACCGCTCAGCGAAGAAGCCAGTCCAGCACCCGATAAATCCTGAATATCATCCATAGCCACAGTAGCAATAGCACCTGTCAAGTGGGCTTTCTTCTGCACACCATAACCAACAACTACAACCTCGTCAAGTTGTTGAGCATCCTCTTTCAATACTATTTTCTTTTGGTTCAAATCACTGATAGTCTGTGTAGTATATCCGATAAATGAAATCACCAAATTCTTTTTACCCGATATAGTAATAGTATAGTTTCCATCAATATCGGTAATAACACCATTGGCAGTCGAGCCTTCAACCACAACCGTGGCACCCATTATCGGCTCACCGGTCTCATCGACTACTTGTCCTTTTACGACACGGTTCTGTGCCGAAACTGTAAGCGTAGCCATCAAAAACACTACGCCTAAGCACATATTTATTATGAATTGTTTTTTATTCATGAGTATATAATTCTAAATGAGTCATTATTCTACTACTTCTTCGGGAAGCCAACGAGGATCACCAATTCGCTTGGCTATATGCTCGGTACCACTCAGAGTAAAATCACCATTTTTAGGATTGGCCATCTGAGGATCGCTAAAAGTAGCTGAAGTATCGTATTTATCCTTGCCCTCAGCACCATTATACCAATAAGCATTATTCTTGTAATCATGCTTCATGTTTGCATTACCCTGCATTTTGTTAGTAATATCACCATTACCACAATCTACAAAAAGAGTATTCTGGAAATTCAAGAATACGCAAGATTGTCCGCGGTAATTGTTCCAGTTAACGAAATCCTTTTTATAAGCAATGTTATAGAATGTAGTATTGAGAAAATTGAATTCAGCACCTGTACGACCGGTAATCTTATTTGGACGCTGACCACTGATTTGCATAAAATACTGACCAGCTTGCAGCGTACTCCACAAGGTAGACTTTACTACATCCATACGAATAATAGAACTCTTTGCTACACGTACCAATATTCCATTTTGGTGCACCTTAATATTACAATCACTGAAACCTAAGTAATCAATACAGTAAGCCACTTTGTTCATATCATAGAACAAACAGCTATTCAAACCAGTCACATCACATCCCTGCAATAAAATGGGATTTTTCACGACATATTGCCCCGATGCCACTATCGTTCCTTCATCAGGAGTAGTGCTAGTACCCAATAACGTTTCGCTCGTTAAATCCGCACAATCAATGTCCACAAATTTCAGTTTGAAGCCGTTGTTCGTTAAAAACGACGCGTTACCAGTCATCTTGATCTTGGCATGATTCACTTTATTACCACGAATAGTAACTTGCTGATTAGCAAAATCAATAATATCGTCAACTGTATATTCCTGTCCTCCCACTAGGTCGATAGTATATTCCTGACCAATCTTATCCGCAGGAATAGGATTGGCATTCAACCATGTGTTAATGTTACCACTCTCTATAGTGGCATCAGAAGAAGCTAAAGTGGAGTAAAATACTTCAGACGCAACTGTCGATTCTTTATTATTATACTTTTCATTGCCCAAAGTACGAATTACAATCTTATATTGAGTATCCGACTCTACCGTTCTAGTCACACTGCAACCATCTATCACTTCCTTTTCAGTACCTACTGCAATCGGTTTTTCAGCATCATCTACATTGTAAAGTGTAAATTCATAACCACCAGCACCGTGCACCACCGGCCATGTAACTACAAGCTTAGTCCCATCGGGTGATAATGTCACCATAACGTCATCAGCCTTAGGTGACCCTAGAGTAGAATTCGTCATATTCGGGACAAAAACTTCATCTGCGTCAACCCCTTTGTTACAAGCTATAAAAAGAGCCAACAAAGCCATTAGGCTCATGTTTATACTCTTTCTATGCAAGAATTGAAATTTGTTTTTCATCACGTAAAATATTAAAATTAATAAATTTATTAAAGCCATAAATATTTATTTCTCATAGAAAAAAATCTTATATTAAACAAAATTAATATATTATATTCACCAAATTCTAAAGGCATTCTAATTAAAGACGTACGACCCTTAAATATGTAATCATCTCAAGAGAATAAAATAAAAAAATATTTTCAGCCTTCCCCATAGTCAAAATCGTATTCACCTAACTAAATCATTTTTGAAACACCTCTTTCAGATACTTTATGTTTGTTCCATAATTCTTCTTCACATTTCGCACATCCTCTTTATCCCGCGAACGTTCTACAACCAGCCATCCGCTCCACCCCATCTTATCGAGCGTCTTTTTCACTTTATTCATATCTAACCTCTTATTAAAAGGCAGAGTTACTCCATCTGTATCTGTACAATGAATCTGGCAGATTCTCTTCTTTCCCAGAATCTTGAGTTCCTTACACAAATCCCTGCCATTCTCTAATGCATTTTGGAATTTAAAATAAATTTTAATACCGGGCGAATTTATCTCTTTCAGTAATTTTACATCTCCTTTAGCATCCAATTGAGTTTCAATTCCAATGACGACTCCTTCAGAAGCAGCCATATCTCCCACCTCTTTCAGGCGTTTTACCACTTCCACACGCAACTCCGGCTTCTTTTCCCAACCCACCTTTATTCCACCTAATGGAAGAAAAGCAACTTTAGCGTTCATCACTTTCATTGCATTCAAACAATCCTGTACCAGTTCTTTATAATTAGCACGCTCTAAAAAAGACTGTCCATAGAATCCGGACATAGCAACAGAAGGAACTTCTAATTGGAACTTCCGGGCAGTTTCACGAAACAGTTGTTGGAAATGAGATTCGCGCAGTTTGTTATCAAACATCTCCCTTTTACCAAGACCACCCATATCCAGTTCTACACCATCGCCATTCAATTCATGTACCAACTGGAACGAGCCTATCTTCTGACGCTTCAAAATCATCCAGTCGCATACAGCAATCTTATAACGTTGCTCTTTTTGCTGTGACGCCGCAACAGCCAATAAAGGAAAACACTCCACCAATATCAGTATCCAAAGGATATGTCCAAATAAATTCTTTTTCATTTTAATTCTATTATACGCTATTTGTATAGTAGACGAATAAAGGGATGTTTTGTAATCGCTTATGTAACAGAGAATAAATAAAAGAGGAAAGAGTTGATAAATATGAAAACAGGATGATGACGGTATCCAACTCGGATAGTGACGCTATTCCATCCATATAGTGACGCTATACCAAGCATATACCGTCACTCTTTTTATTAGATATAATGATAAGAATAAATGTAAAAAAATGGGCTGCCGAACCCTGAAAAGTCCGACAGCCCTGTCAACCCAAAAACGATACCTATGAAACACTGTGTGTTACTTTAAATCAAAAAATATGCGTTGACCATGAACAAGTTCATCATGTGTGATATGATATTTATTGAACTTCTTGCCATTCAATAACACCTTATTGATATATAGAGTTCCCGGTTGAGTACGATTAGTCTCAATCACCAACTCTTTTTCTTTATACCATTTCGGATCCAGACAAATCGTCACTTTGTCAAATACCGGAGTCGTCAATGTATATTCGGGTAGTCCCGGACAATCCGGATAGAAACCGATCATATTGAAAATAGCCCATGAAGACATTGTTCCTGTATCGTCATTTCCCGGAATGCCATCCGGTTTCGTTGTGAAATACTTATCCAACAAACGTTGTATCTCTTTCTGTGTACGCCATTCTTCACCTTTAAAGTATGAGAATAAATAAGGGTAGGCAATATCCGGTTCATTAGCCGGGTCATAAAGACCTTCATCAAAAACCATTTGCAGCTTGTCAATAAAAGGTTTCTTTCCACCCATCAACTTGGCAAGCCCATATACATCGTGAGGTACATAGAATGTATAGTTCCAGGAATTTCCTTCATGAAAGCCGGGATTCGGTTCAAAGTTCTCTCCCTGTCTGGGGTTAAACGGACTATAAAAAGTTCCATCAGGAAGAATCGGACGGAATGTACCGAACTCCTTACTATAATAATGCTTGTAGCCTAAAGAACGTTTATAAAACATTTCCGCGTCTTCCTTTTTACCTAAAGCCTCAGCAAAGCGGGATAAGGCAAAGTCTGCAATGTAATATTCCAATGCATGGGATACGGAATTATCATATTGTTCACGAAGAGGTACATATCCTTTTGACATATAATCATCGTTATCGGGACGCATCAGATTCTCTGCTCCCGGTAAGGTCGCTGATTTGTACATTGCTTCGTAAGCCAAATCAACATCAAAGTCACGCAACCCTTTCATCCAAGTGTCTACAATTACCGGAATACTCGGATCACCTTCCATTGTCAATGTCTCTCTTCCATATAATTCCCATTTAGGCAACCAGCCGTGTTCCCGATACATATCAAGCATGGTGCGAACCATTTCCATTTGACGTTCCGGATAGACAAGAGTCAGCAATTGGTGGACATTACGATAGGTGTCCCAAAGAGAAAATACCGTGTAGCGATCTCCTTTTGTTGTCATAATCTTATCGCTTTCCATTGCCGGATATTCTCCATTGACATCCTGTAGGATATTCGGATGAATCAGCAAATGATAAAGTGCCGTATAAAACACTGTTTTCTGAGCGTCTGTTCCGCCTTCTACTGTAATACGCGACAAGTCATCATTCCATTTTGCACGCGCATCTGCAAGAATCTGTTCAAAACTCTTTCCCGCTTGTTCACGATCCAGATTCAACCGGGCATTCTCTATGCTGACAAAAGAAACTCCCATCTGCACTTCCACCTGTTCACCCTCTTCCGTATCGAAAGAAAAATAAGTGCCGACATCATCACCTGCTATTTCTTTTCCATAACGGGTATAGAGTTTATACTTCCCCTGATCCGGATCCCATTCGGCTTCCACACCTGTCATCGGACGTTGTTTCTTCCAATATCCGGTTGCAGCGGGAGTCTTTTTAACCCGCATCACAAAATAAATAGGAAATACAGCTTGGGGATTATAACAAAATGTACCAAGCAATTTTACGCCTTCCACTTCGCTATCGCTTACGCGACGGAGCATGGCACCGCTTTCATTCGTCAATCCTTCTCCTAAATTCAACAATATATGACTTTTGCCTTTTGGGAAAGTAAAACGGGCAATACTAGTACGCGGAGTAGCAGACACTTCTGTCTTTACATTATACTTAGTCAGATAGTTGGAGTAATACCCCGGTGAAGCCTGTTCATCCTTATATTTACTGCCATATTCTTTATAATCTACATTCAGTTCTCCGGTAGTAGGCATCAATAATAAGGAGCCTAACTCAGGACAACCGACTCCGCTCAAATTCACATGAGCATATCCGGTAAAGAAACAGTTTGTATGTTCATAAGGAGTAGACCACCATCGGGCATCTTTGTCGTACGTATTCTCAGAAGAGCCCATCACATTGAAAGGAACTACGGACATCATACCATTCGGGCAGATTGCGCCGGGGTTGGTAGTACCGAAATTTGTAGTTCCAATAAAAGGATCTACATAATCTATCAAAAGATTCCTTTTAGTGGGAGGGCTTCCGCCTTCTCCCGCATAAACGGGAAGAAGGGCGAAAGCAAGTGTGTAAGTTAATAAAATACGTCTCATAGCTTTATTAAATGATACTTGTTCGTTTAGTAAAGTCGATAATCTCTTTAATATATCCGAAAGCCATGCCTACAACCGTATCTGCAGCACCATAATAAACAGCTACACGTTCGCCGTCCTGCAAAGCAGCACAGGGGAATACTACATTGGGCACATCGCCTTGAAGTTCGTAAGGAGCAGCCGGGCCAATCAGATATTCACGGGTACGGTAAAGCACTTTCTCCGGATGGTCTTTATCAAGTATGGCAGAGCCCATTGCATAACGGAAACCGTTACAGGTAGTGATAACACCATGATAGAAAAGCAACCAACCTTCTTCTGTAAGGAAAGGTACTGAGCCGGCACCTATCTTTGTACACTGCCAGGCACTTTCCGGGAATGGGGTCACTTTCATCACACAACGATGTTCGCCCCAATATTTCATATCCGGACTATAACTGATGTATATGTCTCCAAACGGAGTATGTCCGTTATCACTGGGACGGCTCAACATAGCATATTTACCATCTATTTTCTGTGGGAAAAGTACGCCGTTACGATTGAAAGGCAAGAAAGCGTTCTCACATTGGAAGAATTCTTTAAAGTCGAAAGTATAAGCGATACCAATAGTAGGACCATGATAGCCATTACACCAGGTTACCCAATAGCGGTCTTCAATCCATGTCACACGAGGGTCATACTTATACTCTGATTCAATCATTTCCGTGTTACCGGCCTTGAATTGGATAGGCTCGTGATTAATATCCCAATGAATACCGTCTTTGCTGAATCCTGCAAAGATATTCATCTGTACAGCTTTATTATCACAACGGAATACACCAGCAAAACCGTCTTTGAAAGGAACAACAGCACTATTGAAAATACTATTGGATGAAGGAATGTGGTAGCGTCCGATAACCGGATTTTGTGAGTAACGCCACATTACGTCCGTACATCCGACAGGACGATCTTCCCAAGGAATTTGAATCTTATTCATAATAATTGAATTTTATGTTATTTATTTTTTGAATCGTCATACGTAAAAGGTATGAAATAGGTAATCAAAAGAGCCGGAATTGCAGCAATCAAAGCATATATGAAAAACTTTTCATATCCATATTTATCACTAATGTAACCGCTAATCATTCCCGGAAGCATTACGCCTAAGTTCATGATTGCTGATGCGAAAGCATAATGTGCCATTTGATGTTTCCCGGGAGCAACCTGTTGCATCATAAACAATGTCAGACCTACGAATCCGAAACCGTAACCAAAATATTCCATAGTGATACATGTTCCTATCAAATAAAAATTATCCGGTTGCGTAACAGCAAGGAAAGTATAAGCAACAAACGGAAGGTTGAAAACACAGCATAATGGGAAAAGTGTCTTTTTCAATCCAATTTTAGCAATATAAATTCCGGATAATAAAGAACCAATTACAAATGCTGCAGAACCAAAAATACCATTCAGTGTTCCTATTGTTGTTAATGAAAGTTCTAGCCCTCCCTCAGCCTTTGATGCTTGCAAGAACAGAGGAGCGACTTTCATAATAAACCCCTCCGCTAGTCGATACAAGAGAATAAAAGCAATATAATAATAAATATGTTTTTTAGTAAAGAAGTTTTTGATGACAATATATGTTTCATTCATAACTTCCGAAACTGACTTTTTATTAGTAACTGCCGGATGCTGCGTAGAAGGAAGCATTTTAGTATGATAAAGCCCTAATAATATCATTATAATAGCTATGATAACAAATATTATCATCCAGGCATATGAATATGCATCTTTGTTCATATCGACAGATGCTCCTTTTATAGCCCCAAAATGTTCCGCCAAACTACCAGCCAGAGCAACTAACCCACCATTAGCCACAAGTTTAGCTATATTATAAAAAGCACCTTGTACTCCGATATATTTCGCTTGGTCTACTTGATTAAGTTCTGCCATGTACACTCCGTCACAGGCTATATCGTGTGTGGCTCCACTAAATGCAATAAGTGCCATTGTCGAAATACTAATAGCAAAAAAGTAATCAAACATTAAAGAGAATGCAACCACCCCGAATAATACACCACTCAGAAGTTCTGTAAATAATACAAAAAACTTCTTTGTCCGATACATTTCAAGAAAAGGACTCCATAGGAATTTCAATGTCCATGGCAATATGAGTAATGAAGTCCAAAATGTGATTTGCGTATCTGAAACGCCCAAATTCTTGAACATCAATGAAGAGACCAAATTGACAATTATAAAAGGAAGTCCCATTGCAAAATAAGCAGTAGGCACCCAGTAAACCGGGGTGATCGTTTTCTGTTGAGAAGCAGTTTTATTCTGTTGCATAAATCATAGTATATAGATGAAAAAATCATTTTTCTAACCCATCTATATATAATACAACTAAAAGGGGGAAACTACTAATGCCTCCCCCCTATTTTTTTTATTTTATTATCACTTCATCTATGAAAAACCATGAAGGATGCCCTACACCATAATGCCAAGTCGGACATTCTTTCGTTCCCGTAACTTCTACTTTTATATAACGTGTCTTTATAGGCGTTGCAGATTCTGTCTTAACTCCGCGGAATCCGACCTTACCGGAACGTTCTTCAGCCAAATCGGTTGCACCCCAAGGCGTATATCGTTCTCCATCCGCCGAATAAGAATAGGCAACTTTTAAAGGAAAGAGAATCCAAGCTCCAATCTGATGTAAGAAATCTGTTTCTACACTATGAATCTCCTTTTCTTCTCCTAAATCTATGATGAACGCACCATCGGTTCCTTCCCAGCCTACCCAACTGTCTACAAAAGTAGCTCCTCCAAACAGTCCGTCCACTAATGCCGTCTTTCCTATTTCTGCATATTTTCCGGTAGGTGGAATAATATAAGAAACTTTGGCTCCTAATGCCAAACTCTGTTCAGTCTGCGGCATATAACGTTTACGGTATAGCTCACAGTACTCTACCGGCGAATTGGAACGTTCATTCAATGTAGGAACATTAAACTCTTTCACTCTCTCTTCAAAAAGTGTCAACTTCTTGTCTATATCAACTAAGTCTTTCACGGTTTCCGTACGTGCTATTTCCAACTCAGAATACTGAAGTGGCAAACGAGCACGTTGAACTCTTTTCAAGAATGTATTATCCGCTTCAACAGCTTTTTCCGCCAAATCAAACAAATCATTGTAACGACGCATCAAGGTCGGTTTCAACATTCCATTTTTATGGGAGACAGGCGAATCATATATCCATAGTCTTTGTCCGCTACCAATCAGTGCGCCTTCCATCACTTTTATATATTGATAGAGATAGGGAGCAGCTTCGCCATAGTAACCATGCAGAAAATGTTGCATCAATGAGTCGACGTTAACTTCCGGATTCCACATCAACTTCGATACCAGATAAGCACGCAATTCTGCAAAGTCTCCGCCCCTACTTCCTGCAATCTGAGAAAAATGCATGGTGGCATGATTCTTCTTGAAAAGACGGATATTATCCTGCAAGATATGGAAATTTGGGAATGGAGCAAGATAATTATCGAAGTTAATGCCATAATCCCAAACAAAGATATTATCTGTTATAGCAGACCAGCCTTCCATTGCCTTCACAAACTGCTTGCCTGAAGCATTTTCTGTCAATGTCACTTCGCGGTCACAATCAATATCACAAAGCATTATATTCACATTAGGCAAAGGTTTCACATGCTTTGGCGGATTCATCGTATATAAATAAGCCAATGTGGAGAACTCCTTATCTGGAAAACGGGCAGCCAATTTATTTAAGAAAGTGATTATACTTCCCGATAATGCCCCTTCCCTATCATCAATAGCCTTACATGCATCACAAGTACAATTCGTATAGTTACCGTCATTCTGGCTTACAGACATAATCTGTTTATCAGGATTTGCCTTAAAAATAGAATCAACGCGTTGTGCTACAATTTCAAAGACTTCCGGGTTACTCAGACACCACTGGCTAGCCTTTCCCGGATGACGTTTTCCCTTAAAATAAGAATAGTATTCGGGATGTTCTTTTCCATAAACAGAAGAAGGTAATAATTTATCAAAGGTGTGCACCCAATAACCGGCAGCAAAGACCTCATTTGGCTCTTCCAGTCGATTCCACCATTTATAGACAGAATCTGTACGAATAGCATAGCATTGCGTCTGGCGATAACGGAAAGCCGGATTATCTATTTTATTAATCAAAGGTAGAGTTATCGTCTTTTGAGGAACTAAAGAATATTCATTTTCTCCCCAGTAATCAACACCTAAATATTGTTCTAATAAGGTTACAATTCCATAAACGACTCCATTGTCCTTACCTGAAACTCTTAGAATGCCATCTTGAGTAGAAATAGAAAATCCATCCTCTGTCACTTCTTGGGAAGTTTCTCCACCAATAAAGATATCTCCTTTTTGTGGAATCTGTTTTATTACAATAGGCAAAGTTTTACCCGTTATCTTTTGAACGAAAGATTGAAAGAGATTAGCAGCTACCCTATTCACTTGACTATCTTCTTCCAAAATAACCTTGGCTTTCGTTTTTCCGTCTTTCATCAAAGGTATTTGGGCATATGCAAAAGACGTGCACATCCATACGCTCAAAAAGAACATTAGTGTTCTCAAAATCAGCTTTAGATTCATGTTTCTCATGTTTATTATTAATGGTGTTATATAAAGAATACAATTAAATGAACCGCAGGACTAAACTAAAACCTGTTCTTTTAATACTTATTAATAATTTAGAGATTAACCTTCCTTTTATAATTAAAACAATTCCAAAACTCTCTATACATCGTTACTATCAAATACACAAGATTGTTTGATTAATTAATAACTTGTCCCAATTTTAACGGGACACTAATGATGAAAAATATATTTGTATGATTATTATTTGTGAGAATATTTTTATCTCTTTGTTATTTACATTATTTATCGTTCGTATTTATATTCTGTTCAATTATTAAAACGAGGGACTGATATATCCCTCGTTTTACTGTGATATTATTTTATAGCATTAATTTCTCCTATGTAAACATCTATATAGTTATCATCCCATGAATCCGGCATTTCCAGCTTTATAAATTGGGCAATTACCGGTGTGTAGAACTTAATAATATTGAGTACTGGGTTATCATAAGACGCATTAGTACTAATTGAAGGCATCACAATAGTCCCTTGGCTCGTCAAATCACTACCATCATTACTAGTATACACATTCGTCGTTTTCATATTACCCGGACATATTTGACCATTAGGTATATAATTGGGAGAGAAGGTCAATCCTTTAATTGAATTTTGAGTACCCATATTAATATTAAAACTAATCTGGCTACTGTACGTAAACCCCTCCCATTGAGTACGTGAATTTCCATCAAGAACATCTTGCGGATTTGAATAATAGCTATTGGGAGATGTACATACCCAACTAGAACGATCATACGCTTCACCTTCAATCGAAGTTGCTTTCGTATCAATATTACTAAAAGAATTGTTTAAAATAAGGTATAGCATATTCAAATTAGAACTTATACTAACATTTCCTTTAGATACTTCTGACAAACGAAAAGGAAATACATATCCTTCTGAGGCGTTTAATAATTTAAAATCATCAATGGTAAGACATATAGAATCTGAAGATTCCAGTTCTCCCGCTTTAATTGTTACACTTTTGTTAGTAAAGCTATAAGCACCATCCGAAGGAGATATGTATGTTGTCTTGTGGTTGGTATTGTAGTTCTCAACTTCACTCATTACTAGTTCAACAGATATATTTATATCCGTTTGCAATGGCAGAGTAAGCATTACAGGGAATTTAAATTCATTTTGGTCACAGACTCCCCCTATGGGAGTCTGAGCTACCGCCCATTGTGTCGTATTTTCAGAGGTGCCTCTAAAATTTACCAGATATACATATTCGTTTTCTGTTTTTTCATCTTCGTTACTGCAAGATATACATGTTAAATCCACAAACAGGGCGATAACGATTATATTGAAAATTATATAATTCAGATATTTCATAATCAGTCTATTTTTAATTATTTCCTTCAACTTTGTTATCCGGACCATTTTCACCTTTGACATTATGAATCCATGTCGGAGTTGTTTCTTGTTCTACCCAGACCTCTTCACCTGCCCATCCGGTTTGAACCTTCTTATAAAATCCAGCTGTATTGCCATGACCTGTATAATCTTTACATTCACGTCCTTTGCCTTCATTTAATTTCCAGTACCCTTCGAGTCCTTCACTTTGAGGATCAATGTTGAACATATTATTAGCAATTTGCACAGGAGTAATTGCCTTCGTCCAAAAACGTATTTCATTAACCTTGACATTAGCTAATAACATGTTTCCAGCACCAAATGAAAAATCACCTCCGACATTTGTTATTTTTCCGGAAGAGGTCATTTCGCTGTCTTTTACTCCATTGATATACATGGTTATGGTAACTCCGTTATTAACGAATGCAATATGATACCATGTATTAATGGCAAATTTCATCGTACTATTGAATTGAGAGCCTTGATTCTTAATCTGGAGTAAATTACCTTCTACCATTGCATCACCAAAACGAGTATAAATTTCACCGTCCATTCCTGCCGGAGCATTTGCAGCAAACAAGGCCTGATTATTTTTCTGTCCTTTTTCCGTACCTAATTCATCAATACTCAAACGAAATTCCACTGCCCATTCACTTAATGCATAGCTTTGTCTCATGTGCATAAGCAAGTGATGTTTGTAGTTAATGACTGGCACTGATGTAATAATAAGCGGATCTACAATATAAATCATAACATCGGCTCCTTTCATAACTTCAATTCCGGAAGCAGACTCAATGGCCAAAGGTAAGGCATATTGTTTCCCTGAAGTCAATAACTCTTCCGATAGAGGCATAATAGTAACTGCAACACTCGTGCCGGCACTTGTCCCATTTTTAATAATAGCCACAGGGTTATCAAAAATGTAATTATCCTCAGGTAAAACTTCATAACTAGTTCCATTTCTTTGATTAAATTCTTTTAATGCTTCAGCATCAATCTTGAATTTTACTTCTGTATCTTGAACAACGTTTTGTCCGGTGCGAGGCGTTACCATAACTGTTACATTTTCATCACTAATTGTCACTTTAGTGGATGAATATGACTTAATTCCGGTCTCTTGAATATAGATACGGCTATCAATGGTATCATATTTTGCATCGTTGCAACTTGTCATGCTTAATATAACAAGAAGTAATGCTACCGTGACCATGCTTATAATTGTTGATATTCGTTTCATAATATAGTGATTCATTTAATTATTTAACTGCCGGATTCATAATTTGCGTGGCTTTTCGGAGATATGGATAACTAACATCATATCCGTCCTCTGAAAATTCATATTCCATATGATAGGTGCCAACACCACCTTTTCGTACTTTCCTGCCATTAACAACCGGATTCCAGCGAGCCATTCCCTCTAATGACTTAATTTTCCTTCCATCCGGAGTAGTAAAATCGGCTCCACCTGAAGTATACTGTTCGAACGACTCTGTGACGATAAATTTCTTTGCACATTCTTCTGCTGACATTACATCGGCATAGTGTTTGATCATATCATCCATGCGGCTATTCAAAGTAGCTTCACTACTGGCTCCATAAGCTTGTGTGATAAAATAATTAAAATAAGGACCATATTTAGCAGGTACTCCGTCGTATACTCCATCAATAACAAAATAACGTCCGGTTCCGGATTTAGGCCCTATGCGTTTTGCCATTGTTTCAATAAATACAGAGATTCTATTTCCCACTCCCATTTCATAATTTGTCGGGAATGGTTGGGGAACTCCGTTTTCCCAATCAAGATCGAATCCATCATAGTTGTATTTATCAATGGTATCACAGATAGCGTTAGCGAATTTAACAATTGATTTCTCAATAGCTTCTTCATCACCATCTATCCATCCCCAGAACTTATGCCTGTCTTCACGAGTGGCATTGTATTCATCAGGGGTAATCTGATCTCCCATTTCTAATACGAGGAATACAACTAACGCTTTAGTTCCTTTCTTTTCTTGCACATAACGAAGGTCTTGCAGCATAGCCTCTGTCGGCGCTTTCCAACCACCCCACATTGAGATGAAATCTACGCTGTCCGGCAATCCGGTCATACAGTTTTCCAGACTTGCACCTTTACCTGTCCAATTACCGAACCATCCGAAAGAAACAGGATGATCGGAAGCTTTGTATGCACGCAAACGAGCATAATATTCGTCAGATTTATTCGTCCCTACTAATTTTTCGGGATTCAAAGATTCAGTTTCCGTCCAATCTTCACAAGCGGAAATAATCAGGCAAAAACCTAACAATGATAAAATGTAATAGAATATCTTCTTCATATTTTTAAGATTAAAATCTGTGAATCTGGTTTTATTTATCAGTGCGTTGCCACCATATCTTAGTATCGTACCCATTACCTCCTAACTTCTGCACAGCTTCATTCACATTTTCTGTATTTCGAGTAAATTCAGTGGTAGGAAAGGGAATGCGGTTGGCCACCGGAATATTCGGACTGATTCCCGGAGCTATCGGAAATAACTTAGGGTAACCGGTACGTCGGTATTCACTCCATGCTTCCTGACCAAGCGGCCATAAAGCAATCCATTTCTGAGTGATAATACGTTCCAATCTGATTTCTTCGCTATCTCTGTCATTCCATTTAACAGTAATAGTGCTGACAGCTCCTGTACTTCCACTTCCTAATGGGTCTGTGTAAGAACTTTGAGGGGTAGCACCTTCTAGATAACTTTCAATACCATTAACTCCCCATTGTTGAAATGAAAGCCGAATTCCTTCCTCGTACAAGTCTTTTTCTTTTCCTTTCATATCCCAATGCAACATTGCACCTTCTGCTTTGTTAAAAGCTGTCTCGGCCGCACTCATCCACAGTGTACGGTCTTCTCTCTGTACATTAATCAATGAAAATCCCAACCGGTCGGATCTGTTATATGAGATACCTGAACGCATTCCTATGTATTCTTCACTACCTGTACTCATTGTTTTCTTTGTGAAATACTTAGAACGACGTGGATCTTGATATCCATTCATGTAAGATGTGATGTCAGCACAAACACAGTGGTCGGACCAGTCGACTAGTACAGTCCAAAGTTGATTTTTGTTTCCGGAAGCAGCAGCATTATCTTCATTGTTTACAATGACTCCGATAGGATGACTGACTGCTTCAGTGCCCATTTGTTCTGCCAAATCAGGGGCAGCAAAACGAACTCGGACAGCCATTCTAAGCTTTAACGAGTTGGCGTATTTTACCCATTTTCTGAAATCTCCTTCATAGATATTATCGAATTTCTTCATGGGCCTTTCCTCTGGGTGTTGATTGACAAATAAAGTCATATCATTAATCGCATTTGTCAGATCTTTGAACATTGCACGATAAGCTTCTTCTTGAGTATCGTAGGGAGAATTTAGATTGCCTGATTCCATCTTACTGTAAGGGATTGCTCCATAAAGGTCCACCAACCGCTGCATGGCAGTTATTCTCAAAATCTGCGCCCAAGCAAAATTAACTCCTGTTCCTCCTGTGACTTCTTTAATCTTGTTCCAAGCTGTGGAAATCTTTACCATGACATTTCCATCTTTGAAAGGTTGGTCTAGCCAATCGCCAGGAGCATTGTAACTAATAAAATTAGCTCCTTTGAATTTATCGGTGGCAAGTACCTGATAACGCCCATAACAGTCACCGATAAGGGATTCCATCGTGTTATATATATTTTCTGTAGCTACCGGATAGGCATAATCACACATCGTCGGGAAGAACGCATTTGCTGCATATCCGTCACGGTTTAGTTCTTCCTCCGATATTTTACCATCCGGTCGGTTCAATTCATCATCCATACAAGATTGAAATATGGACGTGCCAAGCAATAATGAACCTGCAATTGACAAGTGAATAATATATTTATTTATCTTCATAATTCCTGTATATTTGAATATTTAGAATTGTATTTTTACATTGAAGCCAATGTTGCGTTGGCTAGGTTGCATGAAGTAGTCTACTCCTTGGAAATAAGTTCCAGTAGAAGCGGTCAACTCCGGATCGAACAGAGCCTTGTTATAGATCATCCACAAATTATGCCCTACAACAGACAAACTCAGATTTAACTTATTGTTGAACCATTTAGTGGGGAATGAGTATCCCACACTCGCTTCTTGCAGACGTACATTTGTCGCGCTATATACATAATTGGATAGCAGACCACTAATACCTCCGGTTTCTGTATAATACGTTTGTACATCTACTTTCCCATAATTGACACCGATACCTCCATTGTCACGTGCCGTTGCTGATTCCTTCGATACGCCAAAAGCATCCATCACAGCTTGAGTTGGTGATATAACAACCCCACCAAAGCGAGCAGCAAGCATAAAACCTATATTGAATCCCTTATAACTAAAATCATTACGAAATCCAAGATTACTTTTAGGTAATACAGAACCTAACTTCACGTAATCACTAGAGGATTTTATATCCTCTTTCTTTACATTATGTGTAACTGCATCTACGAGTATATTGCCCTCTGCATCTCTTTTCAAACGATTAGTAGTATATATATCACCCATTGTTCCACCTTTTCTCAAAAGATACTTAATAGGTCCTATTCCTCCCTGGTCGCTTTCCGACAGAGAGTAATGAGTTCCATCTTCATCTACATAGTTTTCCAGCAATTCAACAATCTTATTATTGTTGAAACTAAAAGTCACGTTTGAATTCCATCCAAAATCACCCCATTTCTTATTGTATCCTAAAGAGAATTCCATACCGGTGTTCTGTACATTACCTGATTGTGCATACATATAGGCATATCCGGCACTAGCTGACAATGGAATTTTTAAAGTCTGCTTCTTTGTATTTGATTTATACCAAGTGACTTCCAAGCTTAATGAATTATTAAATAACTTTGCGCTTAGGCCAGCCTCCCACGAGTTCGTCTGTTCAGGATAAAGTTTGGGAAGAGGGCGGTAAGTAGTAGTTACCCATTTACTGGTAGCCGGATCTTTTTCGTATTTCCAGGTAGAAGTCAAGTTGCGTGGGATAGCTGAACCGACAGATGCAAAAGAACCACGAATTTTCAGATATGATACAAACTTTGGCAACTTAATCATTTCAGAAATAACGCCAGAAAGTCCGATAGAAGGATAGAAGAATGATAATTGTTCAGTATTTCTTAAAGCTGAATCCCAATCATTTCGTCCGGTTGCAGTAAGATAAAGCATACTTTTCCATCCAAATTCCGCACTTACAAAGACCGAATTTGTACGTTGTTTCCATCCATTCTCTATCGGATAAGTGTCATTACCCAATGTTGTATCCATATTATACAAAGAGAATACATTTGACATATCTTTCAGAGGGCCTTGGAATCCCCTTTCATTATTGTAGGTCTGCGTAAAACTACCACCGATATTGGCTGCGATTGAAAAATCACCAAATCGTTTATTGATATTCAATATAGCATCTGCATATGCTTGACGATCATCTGTTTTCGAATATTTGTAGAAACCATAAATAGAACTAGCAGTAAATTTCGAATCTGTGGATGCATTACGTTTATCTGTGAAGTCACTATTAGCATTATCAATTCGCACACGGGCAATAATATCTAACCAATCTAATATTTGATACTTCAAGCTGGCATTAGCCATATAGCGTTGTTTTTTTGTCCCATGGTTCATGTTGTTGACTACCCAATATGGATTATTCTGCATACTATATCCCGGATCTCCCCATGCCCAGTTTTGAACATTTATTTTCCTGGTGTTATCATATTCCTGATACATACGCACGGTATCGAAATTTTCTCCTCTCGGAAAGAGATAAACTGCAGGTAGCGGATTGAAATATTCACCTTGGGCAATCAAATTGCGGTCCTCTTGTATTATGTAACTGAAACCTACATCCAATGTCATTTTATCATTCAGAAAAGAAGTTGTATTTCTAACTGTAAAGTTATAGCGGTCATATTTA
Organism: uncultured Bacteroides sp.; assembly: GCF_902491285.1. Classification (GTDB taxonomy): domain Bacteria; phylum Bacteroidota; class Bacteroidia; order Bacteroidales; family Bacteroidaceae; genus Bacteroides. Next base: position 137,445 of record NZ_CABUHK010000001.1, read on the forward strand.
CTGTTAGGAATGATGCCTTGAGAATTAGTAGTTCCGGCAGAAAAGTAGGTTTGATTATTTTTATTTCCTACTGACAATGAAATGGTATTTTGGATATTTGTTCCGGTATTAAAAAAGTCTTTTGGATCATATTCTCCAAATGGTGAAATACCTTTCTCACCCCAAGTTTGGAAAGAACCTGCCTTATTTATATAGCTATTCTGGAATTCGGGCATTATAAATGGTCGGGAAAAAGTGGAGTTATTAGAGATGGTAACTCTTGCTTTTCCTTCTTTTCCTTTTTTGGTGGTAATCAAAATAACGCCTTGTGCTGCATTAGAACCATATAAAGCTGCCGCTGCCGGTCCGCTTAATACAGACATACTTTCAATATCTTCCGGATTGATGTCGGAAATACCTTCTCCCTTTGGTTGAGTAGAATATTGACCATTTGTCTCTCCGTTATTTGTATTGAATATAGGTACTCCATCAATTACATATAATGCATTATTATTAGCTGAAATCGATTTTGTACCCCGCATTACGACGCGTGTTGCTCCACCAATACCAGAAGAGGAAGCATTGATATTCACGCCAGCTACTTTCCCAGCAAGTGAATTCATAAAGTTAGCATCCTTAACTGTAGTCAATTCATCCCCCTTCACTTCTTGCACATTGTAACTCAATGCTTTTTGTGATCGTTTGATGCCAAGAGCTGTAACAACGACTTCATCCAATACCTTTGTATCTTCACCCATTACAATTTTCAAGGGTTGCGCATTAGCTAGCGTGATTGCTTGGGAGAAATGCACCTTATCAGAATATATATTCTAAATAAATATGATTCTATCCGTTCCAATTCATACTAACTTATTTTATACTCTAAAGTCCATTATATATCAAAAAAATCTTTTTGCTTATGTTTTTGTGACCTTATTGATAATACTTGACATGAGATTAATCAAGTAGATATCTGACCTACTCCTTTTGTAACTAATAATAAATATAATGAAAGATATCTATCACTCTTGTTTTCTTCACAAATTGTTTTGTTGATTTACATGGAAAAATAAGAGTTGTACATACAATTTGCATGCATTATCTTAGCTTATAGATTGAAGTTGGTCAATAATTGAGCATTTCTAATTCTTTCTTCCTTCTCGAAGTAAGCTAAATAGTTTTCTGTAACAGCTAAATTAGAATGTCCCAAGCTTTCAGAGATATAAGATGTTTTAGCACCGGCACGTTTTAACACAGTGGCAAATGAATGACGTGCTGTATAAGTTGTCAGTTGAGCAATACCTATATTTTCAGCTATTTTCCTGAGTCTTCGATTACATTTAGTAACAATACGTCGTACCAACCTGATTCTTTCAAATGCATTTTCGTTACCTTTGGCATATTTAAAAATATATGTCTGCGGGCTCAACTGTGAATTACCCCATTTATGAATGATATTCCACATTTCTGGAGTTATGGTAGCATGTATCTCTTTAGTATGTTTTGCTGTCCTAGATGTTTTAGAACGCACAAAACATATTTCTCCATCTACAATATTTGAATACCGAAGGAATAGTAAATCCATAAAATTAATTCCATTACATAAATAAGAAAATACCCATAAGTCACGGAACTCTTCTATATCTTTTGCTCCATCTTGATAAGACATGATTTTCTTTATTTCCGGAAGGGTAAGTGCTAATTTGCGTCCGCATCCTTCAGGAATCTCATATCTGTCTTTCCCGAAAGGAAAGGATGATTCTTTTAAAAGTCCATCGCGTACTGTACGGTTTAATATACATTTCAAAGCTCGAAAATAAATACTAATACTTGAATAACTCTTGCCTTCCAAAAGCCAATAACGCTCGCAGCGCTTGAGCCAATCAACTGTTACCCTTTCCAACGGAATGTATGTTCCGCCAAAATTCTCTAAACTTTTTAAGGCACTTTGATAGTTTAAGTAAGTACTTGCTTGCTCATTATCTTTTAACTCTTTCATTTTTAGATTAAAAGCACTATGCAAATTTATATCTTTCATCTGTCTTCCTAGCCTTATATTCAAAGCTTCTATGCTAAATTCCCCTTTCTGAATCAGTTCGTTAACTTGTTGTTTAACTGTGGAAAAACTACATTCAATATCTGCTCGTATTTCGGTTAATAGCCTGCTTTTTGCTTTAAGTAATCTTTCCCATTCTTCTTTTGAAAGTTCCTTTCCGGTCGAGTAATATTTTTGTTTTCTCCTGAACACTACTTGAACCTTAACAGGAAACAACCCACTCTTTTTGGCTCTTCTAGCATCTAATATGGTTAACACAGAAACTCCATCTCTTGAATATTTGAACATAAAATGAATGTTTATATCTTATACATTAATTTAAGTATATAGAAATTGTATGCAAAATGTATGCAAAGGTAATAAATCAGTTCGATTATAATGAATGCATAATTTTCTATTTATCAAATATTTATGTGTCATTCTTTTATTAGTTATTTGAATTTCTCATTTTTTTAAAAAAAAGTCTTATCTTCGTTTAGTAAGGTTACAATATAAAATGTACTACTATTGAATAAGCGCTTATTGAAAAAATGTTTTAAGTGTAACCTTTAAATTTAGTGAGTATGAGAGACAGAGATACATGAAACCTTCGTGTAAGAAGCGATAATACTTTATCGCTTATTGATTTTTACCTAAAAACTATTTCTAATTAATAAGAATAAGATGAAAGAAATTATAAAACACAAGTTTCCATACTTGTTATTCTTCCTTTTGTTGTTTTCGTGTTTTGCTTCAGTTTATGGGCAAGAACGGACGATCACTCTTAATCTATCAAAAGTACCCTTAAACACTGCATTGAAAGAAATTGAGAAGCAAACTTCAATGTCAGTAGTATATAACACAAATGATGTCGATATTAATCGCATTATATCTATTAAAGTATCAAAAGAGTCTTTGAATAATGTAATGAATCAATTATTCAAAGGTATTAATACCAGTTTTTCAATAGTTGATAACCATATTGTACTTTCTGCTAAAAATGATAAAGTAGACCAACAGAAAAAAACACCGATTGCCGCTAGCGGTACTATAACAGATGCAAAAGGTGAACCGTTGATCGGAGTTAGTGTTTTAGTGAAGGGAACTTCAAATGGTACTATTACTGATATGGATGGAAATTTCAAAATACAAGCTGCAAAAGGTGATGTACTTGAAGTATCCTATATCGGTTATGCCTCCCAAGCAATCACGCTAGCCAACGCGCAACCCTTGAAAATTGTAATGGGAGAAGACACCCAAGCATTGGATGAAGTAGTTGTTACTGCATTGGGTATCAAGCGTTCAGAGAAAGCATTAAGCTATAATGTGCAACAAGTAAAAGGTGATGAGCTGACTACAGTTAAAGATGCCAACTTTATGAACAGTTTGAATGGTAAAGTTGCCGGTGTAAACATTCAGCGTAGTGCATCCGGTGTAGGTGGTGGTACTCGTGTTGTGATGCGTGGTAACAAATCCATCGCAGGTCAGAACAATGTATTATATGTAGTAGATGGTGTTCCTATCGGAAATAAAGCCGATCGTTCCGGAGATGGTACTGGGTTCGGTGGAGCAACTTCCGGAGAAGGTATCGCCAACTTCAATCCTGACGATATAGAAAGCTTATCAGTATTGACAGGACCGTCGGCTGCTGCGTTGTATGGTGCCAATGCTGCTAATGGCGTTATCCTTATCAACACTAAGAAAGGTGCGGAAGGTACAATGCGTTTGAATGTATCCTCTTCTGTCGAGTTCGCCAATCCGTTTGTAATGCCGGAATTCCAGAATACCTACGGGAATGTTTCGGGCGATTACTTCTCTTGGGGAAATAAAATGGAACATCCGTCTTCATGGGAACCCAGAGATTTCTTCAATACAGGAGCTACATTTAATAATTCATTCAACCTTTCAATGGGAACAGCGAAGAACCAGACATACATTTCTGCTTCTGCTGTTAACTCTACAGGTATGGTTGAGAATAACAAATACCATCGTTATAACGTAACATTCCGCAATACAGCCAAGTTCCTGAATGACAAATTGACTTTAGATGTATCTGCCAGCTATATTCGCGAATTCTACAACAATATGGTATCTTTCGGTACATATTTCAACCCTATCGTAGGAGCTTATCTATATCCGCGAGGAATGAACTTTGAAAGTGAAAAGTATTTCGAACGTTACAATAACGAACTGGGATATAATGCACAGAACTGGCAACCGGGTGGTATGGGTATGGATGTACAAAACCCGTATTGGATTGCCTATCGTAACCTGCGCCCTGAAGCAAAAGACCGTTATATGTTATATGGAAGTCTGAAATATGACATCACAGACTATCTGAACGTTGCCGGTCGTCTCCGCATGGACAACACATACTCCGAATCGGAAGACAAACGCTACGCATCCACTATCAGCACTTTTGCCGGAGAAAATGGTCGCTATAAGTACTCAAATGAGTTCTACAAACAAAAATACGCCGATATTATGGTAAACTTCGACAAGCAATTTGCCCAAATTTATCATGCTACAGTAAATGCCGGTGTATCTTTCGAAGAATACGATACAAAAGGTCATGGATATGGCGGTGACTTATTACTGGTACCCAATAAGTTTACCTATGGAAATGTAAACTCATCCGTAGCCAATGTTTTCGAAACCGGTGGTGATTCACGCACACAAAACTTCGCAGCTTTCGCTTCTGCAGAATTGTCATGGAACTCAGCCTTATATCTGACATTGACCGGTCGTGCGGATAAACCGTCACAATTGGTGAATAGCAAAGAAGAGTGGATTTTCTATCCGTCGGTAGGTCTGTCTGCTATCGTTACCGAGCTTTTGCCAAACAGCCTTCGTGAAAGTATCCAACCTGTATTAGGCTATCTCAAAATCAGAGGTTCTTATACCGAAGTAGGTTCTCCGATTCCATTCACAGGCTTAACACCGGGAACTATCACCCATAAATTTGAAGATGGGACTGTAGCTCCTTTCGAATATTATCCTTTGAATGACCTGAAAGCAGAACGTACCCGTTCATACGAACTAGGTGTCGACTCCAGATGGTTCAACAACACCATTACTTTAGGAGTGACAATATACCAATCTAACACCTACAACCAGTTATTGAAAGCCGATATGCCGGGAACCAGCGGATATAAATATATGTATGTTCAAGCCGGTAACGTACAGAATAGAGGTATCGAATTGACATTAGGTTACGACCAGACATTCGGTGACTTTAACTACAATACGACTTTCACCGCTACTTCCAATAAAAATAAGATTAAGAAACTGGCTTCCAATGTGAAGAATCCTGTCAGTGGCGAATTGATGGATTTAAGTGATATCAAACTAGGTCGTTTCCGTCTTCGTGAAGGTGGCGAGGTAGGTGCTTTGTATGCTGATCGTCGAGTAGAGAAAAACGAAGAAGGATACATTCCCTACAATCCCGGACAAACAATAGCCACAGAAAATACCACACCGTTTAAGATCGGTTCAGTCAATCCAAAATGGAATCTGGGTTGGAGACATGGTTTCAGTTACAAAGGAATTAATGCCAATGTCATGTTTACCGCAAGAATCGGTGGCAACGTTATTTCTAAAACCCAAGCTACACTGGACCGCTTTGGCGTATCAAAAGCATCCGCTGATGCCCGCGATGCAGGTTACGTAATGTTGGGTAACATTAAGATGCAACCGGAAGATTATTATGGAACCATCTACGATTTGGATTCATATTATGTGTACTCTGCCACGAACATTCGTCTACAAGAAGCCAGCATCGGCTATACCCTACCCAACAAATGGTTTGGCAATGTCGTGAAGAACGTAAACGTTTCAGTATATGGAACTAATTTATGGATGATCTACAATAAAGCTCCTTATGATCCTGAATTAACAGCTTCAACAGGTACATTCGGTCAAGGTTATGACTACTTTATGTTGCCTAGTAGCCGCACTTACGGGTTTAGTTTGAAATTTGGATTCTAATTATTGATAATTGAAATTATGAAAATTAAGAAATACTTATTATTAATCTTCTCGCTAAGTTTATTAACCTCTTGTGAAGATTACATGGATATAAATAAAAGTACCACCGGTGTGACGGACGAAGATCTGGAAGCAGGCGGATTGATCTATGGTACCCAACTAATGGATATGCAGCAGCGTGTTATTCCTATCGGTTCGCCGAGTAAGACTACCGGACCGGGTAACGACCTTGCAGTAACGGATATCATGTCTTCCGGAAATTACATCGGTTATTTTGGAATGAATAATAACTGGAAGTTTGGCACAGAGGCTACTTGGGACTTTGCCGATAATCGAATGAACTATGCATACGAACAGCTTTATATGAAAGTATATCAGCCTTGGGTGCAAATATTTCAAAAGATTGGAACTAGCGAAGAGCCCGAGAAACAAGAAATTATGGCTATATTCAATGTCGTAAAGGCTGTCGGCTGGTTAAGAGCTACTGACTGCTTCGGTCCTATCGTTTACTCCAACGCAGGCAATGGCGACATCGCTCCGGCATTGGATAAACAAGAGGATGTATATAAAGCTATGCTAAAAGATTTGGAGACTTGTGCAGATATCCTGAACAAGGCGACTTCTAAGATCATGCCGAAATACGATTTAATTTACGATGGAGATCCCGCAAAATGGACAAAACTAGCCAATTCATTAATGTTAAGAATGGCAGTTCGCGTTCACTTTGTCAACAAGGACTTATCAATAGAATATATTGAAAAAGCGTTGAATCCAAAGAACGGGGGCGTAATTGAAAGCAAAGCCGATGAAGCTAAAATCGGTAACACAAGCAAATATCCATTGCTTAATTCGTTAATCGCAACAATTGATTACAAAGAAAACCGTATGGGTGCCACGGCATGGTCTTATCTGACAGGTTATAGCGACCCGCGTCTGGAAATGTACTATACACAGGGTACATATAACAAAACAGATGGATACTATTGCATTGCTCCGGGTAACACCCAGGGACAAGGAACAAAAGAGAATAGTGCAGAGTTCGCGTCTTGTCCGAAAGTAGAGAATGCAGATCCATTATATTGGTTCAGAGCTTCAGAAACATACTTCTTAAAAGCAGAAGCTGTATTGTACGAATTAACAACAGGAGATGTGAAAAGCTTGTACGAAGCAGGTGTAAAAATGTCTATGGACGAATGGGGTATTACAGATGCCGTTGCCACTAACTATTTAAACAAGAGTAATGTAAAACCAGCGATACTGACAACGAGCAATTATCACTATGCCGGTTATTATTCCTACAGTTTTGACATCACCACTGGAAATGTTTCTCCTAAGTGGGATGATACAGCTTCTGAAGAAGGCAAACTACAGCAAATTATCACACAAAAATATCTGGCTCTTTATCCCAATGGAGTAGAAGCTTGGACAGAGTATCGCAGAACAGGTTTTCCTTATCTGGCAGATCTCTTCGACGACAATTTGCCAAATAAGATCGGTGCAGATGCAAAAGCCAGAACTCCCGAACGCTTCAGCTTCTCCACAAAGGAATATGATGGTAACCCTAATATGTCATCCATCTCTACTTTGTTGAACGGTCCGGATAAGGGTGGCACTAAGCTTTGGTGGGTACGTCCTGACAGACCAGTCCAGAATTAAATAAGCAATCAATTGTTTTAATAATCAATAAACAATAATTTATATTATGAAATTACGTAATTATTTATACATTGGTATCGCGGCTCTGGGCTTTGCAGCATGTTCCGACTGGACAGAAACGGAACGTGAGATGTTCCCAGAGCAAGAGGAGATAACACGTTATATACCCTTTATTGATGCTCAAAGTGAAGAAGATTTGATGCCTTCACAGCGTGAATATTACCGACAACTCAGAGAATATCGTAAAACTCCTCATGTGAAAGGATTCGGATGGTATGGCAACTGGACCGGTAAGGGTTCAAATGCTCAAAACTATCTAAAAATGTTACCCGACAGCGTAGACTTCGTTTCGTTGTGGGGAATAAGAGGCAGCCTTTCGGCAGAGCAAAAAGCTGATTTGAAATTCTTTCAAGATGTGAAAGGCGGAAAAGCACTACTTTGCTGGATTGTACAGGATATCGGCTCCGGCATTACTCCGATAGGAAAAGATATGTATCAATATTGGGTAGATGAACTAGGCGGCGGAGATGAAGTAAAAGGAAGTATTGCATATGCAAATGCTATCTGCGACACCATTGAGAAATATAACATAGACGGGTTTGATATTGACTATGAACCAGGATATGGGCATTCGGGAACAATAGCAACTAGTCAGGAAATCAGCCCTAGCGGTAATAAAAAGATGCAAGCCTTTATTGAAACAATGAGTGCTCGCTTACGTCCTGCAGGAAGAATGCTGGTAATGGATGGTGAACCAGACCTTTTATCTACTGAAACCTCTAAAATGATAGACCAGTATATTTATCAGGCCTATTGGGAGCGTAGTAAGAGCGCTGTTATTTCAAAAATCAACAATCCATATCTAGATGATTGGGAGCGTAAAACCATTATCACTGTGGAATTTGAGCAATGTTGGAGATGTGGTGGCATTCATCCTGATAATAAGTCAACAAAGTGGAGCGCTAATCAAACGTATACCCCAACAATAGAGGAATTTAAAGGGAAAAAAGGTGCTCAAATCTTTGATTATGCAACTATGGACTTACCTAGCGGTAAACGAATCGGCGGCATAGGTACTTACCATATGGAATACGACTTTGCCAACGAACCCTCATACAAGTGGCTTAGAACCGCCCTTTATTATGGGAACCAGGTATATCCGGGTAAATTTGAATAAACCTTTTAAATAGAAAGAACAATGAAAAAAATAGTTATGACTCTGTTCGGTACGTTGCTTCTAGCAGGCTGCCAGAACGAATTGTATACAGATCCCCAAAAGGACTACGGAAGCGACCAAGGTGCATATATTGCCGCTAAAGGCCCCATCCAGATTTTCGTGGAAGAGGGAAAGGAATATTTCATCAAGGACGTAAAAGTCGGCTTAACGGTGAAAGAAGATAAATCATACGACATACCTTTAATCGCCGGTGATCAAGCACAGCTCGACGAATATAACAGAAAGAATAACACATCCTATCTGATGTTACCACCTGAAATGTACGAAATGCCGGCTGCCATGACTTTTAAACCTAATTTAGCCATGCAGTCCATTCCGGTTTCATTGAAGGATTTAAAATTCTCTATGAAAGGAGATTATGCATTGCCTATCCGTTTATCCAAGGGAAGCATCGCTCCTATTCCGGGTGAAGAAGAGGCACTGATTATTCTGGAAAAACGTACACGTACCAAAGCACTTCTTATGAATAACTATGGAAGTGAAAGCGACCAGATGTTCCCGCAAGACTTTAAAGTCAAGCAGTGGACTATGGAAGTAATGGTCAGACGTTCCGCATACAACGCTCCTAACAGATCTATCGGTGGAACAAAGAATGCCCCTAACTCAAGTCCGCTTGATGAGATTTTCACTCGTTTTGGAGACGTGACGATTGACAATAACCAGTTACAAATAAAAACGGGCGGTGCACAAATCGACATACCGAAGAATAAATTTGCAGCCCAACCCAACGAATGGTATATGCTTGCATTTGTTTATGACGGCAAAGCCACTTTAGTATATATGAATGGAGATTTGGTGGCGGAAAGCGAGATCAGAGATGGAGAATATGGTCTCACCGGCTTCTGGATAGGCGGTAGTAATGAATATGTTCGTGAAGTCCGCTTCTGGGATATCGCCCGCACAGCACAGCAAATCAAGGCATACACTTGGAAGATGGTAAATCCGGACGAAAAAGGATTGCTGCTTTACTATCCTTGCAATGGACAAAAACGTGATCATGAGACAGGTGCAATCACCAATGATGAAAACAAGGTATGGAACTGGGCTACTTACTATAATGGAGACAAGAGTAAGCTAGATCTTCCTTTTCCAACAAGTGGAAAATTCGATGATAATGATGGCAAAATGTTCGTATTCCCTGCCGAATAATAGAATAATAAGACCAAGATAGAAAACTAGAATCTTAAAGCACATCGTTCAATCAATAACAGAAAGAACGATGTGCTTATCTTTTTTTCAGGAAGCCATATACCTCTTATTAGTCACATATACAAAACAAAGGCATACCAGCTAACCGGCATGCCTTCTATCTCAAACATTCTTTTCCTCTATAAATATCTCTATTTTATCTCTTCTTTATCAACCGGATCACACGTCCGTTTTTCTTATAATCAAAATGATTAGTATGCATCAAAACATTAAGAATCTCATCCGGAGTGCTATCAGTTGAGAACTCACCAGTAAATCGTTCCGCCTTCAAAGTATCATCTTCATAAACAAATTTAATATCATACAACTTTTCCATCACATTGGTAATCTCCAATAAAGAATGTTGCTTGAACATCAGTTTGCCGTTAATCCACAAAAGAACATCCGTAGGCTGATTATACTCAATCAGTTCAGCCTGATAAGTATCTGTATTCACGTTCAATGTCTGTCCCGGTTTCAGCAAATAACCATTTTCTTCTGTTCGTGGAGAATCCACCCGCACCAATCCTTGAAGCAAGGTAGTCACTACCCTATTCTCTTCTTCGCGTGCACGCACATTAAATTTAGTACCCAACACGTATGTCTTGATTTGCTTACTGTTTACTATAAACGGAGCATGCTTATCATGAGCCACCTCAAAATAAGCTTCGCCGGACAAGTCGACCTGACGGTCTGAACTCCAGAAAGAATTATGATAAACCAATTTAGAGGACGCATTCAGCCATACCTTACTACCATCCGGAAGTACAGTCTGCGCTCTTTGTCCCGCAACAGTCAGCACCTCATAGTCCGAAAGTTTATTGGATAACAGTCCCCAGGTAACTCCGCCTGCAAAAACAAGTCCGGCAAGAAAAGCAGCGGCCACAGTACTATAACGTCCCCAACGGAGTGATATATCCCTCCGCCTGGCCTTCTTTTCTTTCTCCCGAACAGCCAACTTGAATTTATCTAATGATGCCTCTGTATCTACAGCATTCATCATCGCTACCCGATCACCTACAAAAAGAGTATAATAAAGCTGTTCCAGAACTTTCCGGTTTTCCGGTGCCTCCTTACACCAAGCTTCCACCCTTTCGGCTTCCTCGTCATTACATTCACCCCGTAGATAACTCAACAAGAATATTTCATCCATGTCTATTCAATCTTTTACAATAAAAAAATACAATACCTTTGTAGTAATACAGTCGGCAGCACAAATATACTAAACTCAAAAAGAAAAAAATATTTTTCTCCTGTTTTTATTTCTTTTCTCTACTTCTTTCATTATTTTTGTCTTACAAAATTATAAGAGAATGTCACAATCTCCAATATTTCTAGATATTAACAATAATAAATCTGTCATCAACGCCCTGAAAGCAGGCGAAGAAAAAGTATTTGACGCAGTTTACCGTCATTATTTTCGGCGATTATGTGCCTTCTGTTCACAGTATGTTGCCGAGCAGGAAGAGATTGAAGAGATTGTGCAGGAAACAATGATGTGGTTATGGGAAAACCGTTCCAGCCTCATGCCGGAACTGACATTGAAAACCCTTCTTTTTACGATAGTCAAGAACAAAGCCCTGAACCGTATCTCCCATTTTGAGATTAAGCGGAAAGTACATCAGGAAATAGTAGAAAAATACGAAGGCGAATTCAGTAATCCGGATTTCTATTTAGAAAATGAACTCTTGCGACTTTACGAAGAAGCGTTAAAACAACTTCCTAAAGAATACCGGGAAGCATATGAAATGAACCGTAACCAACGGTTGACTCATAAGGAAATAGCCGAAAGGCTCAAGGTTTCCCCCCAAACGGTCAATTACAGAATCGGACAGGCTTTGAAGTTACTGCGAGTAGCCTTAAAAGACTATCTGCCTCTATTCATACTTTGTTTCGGAGCTGATTTTCTGAAAAAGTTTTATTAATTCATCCAATTATTAAATAATGAGCGAACTCCTTGTTTATAAAGCCTCTGCAGGTTCAGGAAAGACATTTACTCTGGCTGTAGAATATATTAAGTTACTTATTCTTAATCCGCGTGCTTATCGGCAGATTCTGGCTGTAACTTTCACAAATAAAGCCACGGCAGAGATGAAAGAACGCATTCTCAGCCAACTTTATGGTATCCAGACGAGTGATAAGGATTCAGAAGCCTATCTCAACCGTATCAAGGAAGAGACCGGTAAAACAGAACAGGAAATACGTGAAGCAGCCGGTGTTGCCCTCAGCTATATGTTACATGACTACAGCCGTTTCCGGGTAGAGACCATCGACTCATTCTTCCAATCCGTCATGCGTAATCTGGCACGGGAACTGGAACTCAGCCCGAACCTGAATATAGAACTGAACAACACCGAAGTACTTAGTGACGCAGTAGACAGCATGATTGAAAAGTTGGGGCCTACTTCTCCCGTCCTCGCCTGGTTGTTAGACTATATCAACGAACGGATTGCCGATGATAAGCGTTGGAATGTATCGGATGAGGTCAAGAGTTTCGGACGCAATATCTTTGATGAAGGCTACATTGAAAAAGGGGAAAAACTTCGGGAGCGACTGCGCAATCCGGATACTATCAAAGAATACCGTAAACACCTGAAAGCCCTGGAGACTGAGGTTTTGGAACAAATGAAAGGCTTCTACGACCAATTCGAAGGAGAACTGGACGGACACGCATTGACTGCCGATGACCTAAAAGGTGGCTCACGAGGAATCGGCAGCTACTTCCGTAAACTCAACAATGGGATTTTAGGTAACGATATACGTAATGCCACAGTAGAGAAATGTCTGGAAGATGCCAAGAACTGGGCAGCCAAGACTTCCCCCCGCCATGCGGATATCATTAACTTGGCAAGTTCCAGTCTCATGCAGATTTTGGAAGATGCCGAAAAGTTACGTTCAAAAAACAATCTGCTGCTGAACAGTTGCCGACTGTCCCTGCAACATCTCAACAAAGTACAACTTCTCGCCAATATTGACGAAGAAGTACGCCAGTTGAACTATGACAACAACCGGTTCCTACTGTCAGACACCAATGCGCTGCTCCACCAATTAGTGAAAGACGGTGATTCTTCTTTTGTATTCGAAAAAATAGGGACGAATATCCGCAATGTCATGATAGACGAGTTCCAGGACACCAGCCGGATGCAATGGGGTAACTTCAAGCTGCTTTTACTGGAAGGATTATCCCAAGGGGCAAACAGTTTGATTGTCGGAGACGTAAAGCAATCCATTTACCGTTGGAGAAACGGTGATTGGGGAATCCTCAATGCTTTGAACGACCGTATCGAACACTTCCCTATCCGTGTCAAGACATTGGCTACCAACAGACGCAGTGAAACCAATATCATCCGGTTCAACAACCATATCTTCACTGCCGCTGCCGACTATCTGAACGGAGTCTACAAACAGCAGCTCGGCAAAGATTGTGAAGACTTACAAAAAGCCTATGCAGATGTTGTACAGGAATCTCCCCGAAGCACAGAAAAGGGATATGTAAAAGTCTCTTTTCTCGAACCTGACGAAGAACACGACTATACCGAACAGACTCTAATCAGTTTAGGGACAGAAGTAAAACACCTGCTTGCCAACGGTGTACAGTTAAATGATATAGCCATCCTTGTACGAAAGAACAAAAGTATTCCCCGCATCGCCGATTATTTCGATAAAGAGCTACATTACAAAATAGTATCGGACGAAGCATTCCGCCTGAACGCTTCCCTGGCTATTTGTATGATGATGGATGCTTTGCGCTATCTCTCGGACGAAAACAATAAGATAGCCCGTGCCCAACTGGCAGTTGCCTATCAGAACGAAGTTTTACAGAAAGGGCTGGACTGGAATACCCTCCTGCTTCTTCCTGCCGAGAATTATCTCCCTGCCGCATTCCTTGAAAGGATAAAAGAACTGAGACTGATGCCGCTCTATGAGTTGTTAGAGGAGCTTTTCAGCATCTTCGAAATGAAGAATATCAAGGCCCAGGATGCTTACCTGTTTGCCTTTTTTGATGCAGTAACGGATTACCTGCAAAACAATTCTTCCGAGCTTGACGCATTCATCCGTTATTGGGATGAAACATTATGCAGCAAAACGATTCCAAGCGGAGAGGTAGAAGGTATCCGAATCTTCTCCATACACAAATCCAAAGGATTGGAATTCCACACAGTGCTTCTTCCTTTCTGCGACTGGAAATTAGAGAATGAAACGAATAACCAATTAGTATGGTGTGCTCCTCAGACAGCTCCCTTCAACGCTTTGGATATTCTTCCTATCAACTACTCCACGCAGATGGCGGAATCCATATATGGAAACGACTATCTGCACGAACGCTTGCAACTATGGGTAGACAACTTAAATTTGCTGTACGTCGCTTTCACCCGGGCAGGAAAGAATCTTATCATCTGGAGCAAAAAGGCCCAAAAAGGTACAATGTCGGAAGTACTGGCAAACGCACTCCCCGTTGTAGCCCTCAAAGAGGGGATTGATTGGGAAGAAGACTGTTATGAGCAAGGTAAACTTTGCCCTTCGGAAGAAGAGAAAGCAAAGACCTCTACCAATAAACTCACTCAGAAACCGGAAAAGCTACCTGTTCAAATGGAGTCCATGCGCCATGATATTGAATTCCGTCAGTCCAACCGCTCCGCGGACTTTATCCAAGGAATTGAGGAAGAAGAATCCGATGACCGTTTTATTAATCGCGGACGTATGTTGCATACCTTATTCTCCGTCATCGAAACGGCAGAAGATATTGAACCTGCCATTGACCGGCTTATATTTGAAGGAGTAATCAGAAACGAAGAAAAAGAAGAAACGGCACGTGAAGTGGTGCAGAAAGCCTTTTCATCTCCCGAAATACAAGACTGGTATTCAGGAGAATGGACACTGTTCAATGAATGTGCCATTATCTATAAGGAAAAAGGAGTATTACAAACCCGCCGTCCTGACCGTGTGATGATGAAAGGCGACCAGGTAGTTGTAGTCGATTTCAAGTTCGGTAAAGAGAATCCCAAATATAACAAGCAGGTGAAAGGATATATGCAACTGCTCACCAAAATGAGATATAAGAATATCACCGGATATTTGTGGTATGTAGATGAAGAAAAAATAGAAAAAGTATAAAGCAACCTAGAAACTGACCATATAAAAAATCAATATGCAAACATTTCTCCAACTAGTCGCTCACGATTTATATTCTAAAATAGGAAACGACCTGTCGCGCACGGTACTCGTTTTCCCGAACAAACGTGCCAATCTGTTTTTCAATGAATATCTGGCAGGAGAATCCGACCAGCCTATTTGGTCGCCCGCTGCAATGAGTATCAGCGACCTGTTTCAGAAACAGTCCGCACTGAAAACCGGTGACCCGATTCGATTGGTTTGTGAACTTTACAAAGTGTTCAAGGAAGAAACACAAAGCCAGGAAGCACTGGATGATTTCTACTTTTGGGGAGAGTTGCTTATCAGCGACTTCGATGATGTAGATAAAAATATGGTGGATGCAGACAAACTATTCAGCAATCTGCAAGACTTGAAGAAGCTGATGGATGACTATGACTTCCTCGACGAAGAACAGGAAGAAGCAATTCAACAATTTTTCCAGAATTTCTCTATCGAACGCCGAACGGAACTTAAAGAGAAATTTATTTCCCTTTGGGACAAGTTAGGCTCTATCTATCACCGCTATCAGGAGAAGTTGACAGAGCTAGGCATTGCCTACGAAGGTATGCTCTACCGGAATGTCATCGAGCAGCTCGATACTGACCGGCTCAAGTATGACAAATATATATTCATCGGTTTTAATGTACTGAATAAAGTGGAACACCAATTCTTCAAACTGCTGCAAGAAGCGGATAAAGCCATGTTCTACTGGGATTATGATATATTCTATACCCGACAAATCAAGAAACATGAAGCCGGAGAATTTCTCAACCGCAATCTGAAGGATTTCCCGAACGAGCTTCCGGAAAGTTATTTCAACTCTTTCAAAACACCGAAGAAGATACACTACATCTCCGCATCTACCGAAAATGCGCAGGCGCGCTTCCTTCCCGAATGGGTACGTACCACCTTCTCTAACAGTGAATGTGAAGAAAAAGAAAATGCCGTAGTACTCTGCAACGAAGCACTGTTGCTTCCCGTACTCCATTCTATTCCGCAAGAAGTGAAGAACGTCAATATCACCATGGGATTCCCTTTGGCGCAAACTCCCGTTTACAGCTTTATCAACGCAGCAATGGAGTTGCAGACCAATGGATATCGTACTGATACCGGGCGGTTCACTTACGAAGCAGTATCAGCTATATTGAAGCATCCCTACACCCAACAATTGTCAGAGCATGCCGATAAACTGGAAGGCGAACTGACAAAGACAAACCGCTTTTATCCGCTCCCTTCGGAACTAAAATCAGATGATTTCCTGGCCAATCTCTTCACTCCCCGCAGCGGTATTAAAAATTTATGCGACTACCTTATCGGACTAATCAAAGATATCTCCATCCTATACCGCAAAGAAGGAGAATATAACGATATTTTCAATCAACTTTACAGAGAGTCCCTGTTCCAGAGTCATCTTAAAATCAACCGTCTCTATAGCCTGATTGAGAGTGGAGAACTGAACGTTCGCACCGACACATTAAAAAGACTGATTAGCAAAGTTCTGACTGCCTCCAATATCCCTTTCCATGGTGAACCCGCCATCGGAATGCAAGTGATGGGAGTATTGGAAACACGTAACCTCGACTTCCGCAATCTCATGATGCTGTCCCTCAACGAAGGACAATTGCCAAAATCCGGTGGAGAATCTTCATTTATCCCATACAATCTCCGAAAGGCTTTCGGCATGACGACCATCGAACACAAAAATGCGGTGTACGCCTACTACTTCTACCGTCTGATACAACGGGCAGAAAACATCACCCTACTCTACAACACCTCTTCAGACGGACTGAATCGTGGAGAAGAATCCCGCTTCATGCTGCAACTATTAGTAGAAGGCCCTCATGAAATCACTCGTGAATATCTGGAAGCCGGACAATCTCCTCAAAACAACCAAGAAATACAAATCGAGAAGACACCGGAAGTACTAAGACGAATCTACCGTGCTTACGATAGTACCAACCCCAAATCTGTGATTCTTTCCCCCTCTGCCCTTAACGCATACCTCGACTGTCGGCTGAGGTTTTACTACCGGTATGTGGCAGGACTGAAAACTCCGGATGAAGTCAGTGCGGAAATTGACTCCGCCCTGTTTGGAACGATTTTCCATCTCTCTGCCCAACTGGCTTATACCGAGCTGACAGCCAACGGAAATATGATACAAAAAGAAGACTTGGAACGCTTACTCCGTGATGAGGTCAAACTGCAAAGCTATGTTGACCGGGCATTCAAGAAAGAATTATTCAAGGTAGCTCCTGAAGAAAAACCCGAATACAATGGCGTGCAACTCATCAACTCCAAAGTCATTCTCTCTTATCTGAAACAGTTGCTGCGCAATGACCTTCAATATACTCCTTTTGAAATGATCGCCATGGAAGAGAAAGTTTCAGAAGAAATAACTATCCGCACCGGACAAGGCCCGTTCACTCTCCGTTTGGGTGGAACGATAGACCGCATGGACGCTAAGGAAGGAACTTTAAGAATCGTTGATTACAAAACCGGCGGAAGCCCCAAAACACCAGCCAATATAGAGCAGTTGTTTACCCCTTCGGAAACACGCCCGAATTATATCTTCCAGACATTTCTCTATGCTGCCATTATGAGCCGGAAACAATCGCTGATGGTAGCTCCGGCCCTACTCTATATCCACCGCGCAGCATCGGAAAGTTATTCGCCCGTTATTGAAATGGGAGAACCCCGCAAGCCTAAAATGCCGGTAAATAATTTCGCTTTCTTTGAAGACGAATTCCGCGAACGCCTGCAAGCACTATTAGAAGAGATTTTCGATGAGAAAGAAGCTTTTACGCAAACGGAAGATATAAAGAAATGTTCGTACTGCGACTTTAAGGCAATCTGTAAACGATAGATTATTTTCAGAATATAATTTGGGCACGGATTACACGTATTTCACGGTTTTTCCAATTATCTTATAAACCGTGTAATTCGTGTAATCTGTGCTTGAATTATAATATATAAAGAAGTCTTAAAGCATCATCTCTCAACAGAGAAATACGTTGAAACTATTATTTTTCGAGCAACGGAATAGAGAAGCTAAATGTAGACCCTTCCCCCTTCTTCGAAGTAAACCAAAGTTTACCGCCATTCTTGACAACAAAGTCCTGGCACAGCAACAGTCCGAGTCCCGAACCTTCCTCATTATTCGTACCGAAAGTACTGAAATGAGTATCCGTATGCAACAACTTCTTCTGATTTTCTTCATCAATACCACAACCGCTGTCTTTCACACTAACAATTGCCATACCATCTTCCTCAGCCAATGACACCACAACTTCCGTTCCTTCATTGCTGAACTTGATAGCATTACTGATCAAGTTACGGATCACCGTCTTAATCATGTCGATATCAGCGCGCACAGCCACACTCGTCACAGGCACATCCTGTACAATCTTGATATTCTTCAAGCTGGCCACCATCGTGAAGATTTCACTTACCCCCTCTACGACCTCCGCCATATTAATATCCTGATAAACCACCTTCAACTTGCCAATCTGGCTCTTCGTCCATTTCAGCAAATTATCAAGCAATGAGAACACATCTTCAGTCGTCTGATTCGCCATCGTCAGCATTTCATACATCTCGTCACCGATAGTATCACTCGGCAAATTCAGAATCAGCATATTCAGCACCATCTTGATAGAGCCCATCGGTGAGCGCAAGTCATGCGCAATCACAGAATAGAGTTTGTCACGTCCCATGATTGTCTTACGCAACTCTTCCGTCTGCGCCACGATGATTCGTTTTGCCGCAACCAGAGAAATCTGATGCGTCACACGGATTATCAGTTCCTCCTTGTTGAACGGCTTCGATATAAAGTCATTTCCACCTACCTGAAATCCTTTCACGATATCCGCGGTGCTATTTAGTGCCGTCAGGAAAATAATCGGAATTTCAGCCATTTCCGGATCTGCCTTCATCTGCTGTGCCACTTCAAATCCACTGATATCGGGCATCATGACGTCTAGTAGTACAAGATCCGGTTTTTCCTTCTTTACCTGTTCCAATGCTTGTGTACCATTGCCGGCTGTCACAATATTGAATTTCTCATTGGTCAAAAGTACCTTCAGCAAAAGCACGTTTGAGATTACATCATCCACAATGAGCACTTTATATTCAGAAGGATTTATTTCCATATTCATAATAATCGCGTTATAATAGTTTTTTTACACATCAAACTTTTTTAAAATACTCAATCATACGCTTCAATCCATCTTCCAATTCAATAGCAGGCTCCCAATTAAGTTTCTCCTTAGCCAGCGTAATGTCCGGCTGACGTTGTTTCGGGTCATCGTCCGGCAAAGGCTTGAATACAATTTTCGAAGACGAACCGGTCAGGCTGATTATCCTTTTTGCCAGATCAAGCACCGGAAATTCATTCGGGTTCCCCAAATTCACAGGTCCGGTGAAATCATCTTCCGTATCCATCATCCGTATCATCCCCTCAATCAAATCATCAATATACTGAAAACTGCGTGTCTGTTTGCCGTCACCATATATGGTAATATCTTCATTATTCAATGCTTGCAGAACAAAATTGGAAACCACACGTCCGTCATTCGGCAACATTCGCGCACCATACGTATTAAAGATACGGATAATCTTCACACGCACATCATTCTGACGGTGATAATCCATAAACAAGGTTTCCGCACAGCGTTTTCCCTCATCATAACAAGAACGGTAGCCCACCGGATTCACGTTTCCCCAATAACTTTCCGGTTGCGGATGAATAATGGGATCTCCGTACACTTCACTTGTTGAAGCCTGTAATATTTTGGCATTCAGCCTCATAGCTAATCCCAACATATTAATAGCCCCCATCACAGATGTTTTTGCCGTCTGGATAGGGTCGTGCTGATAATGAATGGGAGATGCAGGACAAGCCAAATTGTATATCTCATCCACCTCAGCAGAATAAGGGTAAGTGACATCATGTCTTACTACCTCAAAATGATGATTATTCATTAAATGAGCAATGTTATCTTTCGATCCCGTAAAAAAATTATCGAGGCATATCACTTCGTGTCCGTCATTTATAAGCCGTGTACAAAGATGCGAGCCTATAAATCCGGCTCCCCCACTTACCAGTATTCTTTTCATTATGCGTTTTTTCTATTGTTTACTAAAGAGACCCTGTCCCTCCGTTTTGTTTATGGTCACAAATGTAACCGATTTGCTTTATATATACAATTTTCGGAAAGGATATTTTCGAAAAAAACGCTATACCTTGTATGGTCTATGTCTAAATGACAAAGTGGCGGAGTCCGGTACTATAAAAACAATTAGGTTATAACACCTTACGTTCTGTTTCAGTAGGCGCAATCTCGTCAGGAATACTGAACTCCCGGTTGGCAAAGAGATCCGCCAAACCGGAAATTTGTTTCAGACGTAACAATTCGTCACGGTCCATACCGATATTTTTCATAATCCACTGGTCGGACATACCCGCTTTGTCGAGTTCCGCTACGATGTTGCACATTAATTCAATGTTATGCATCCCACGGGCACGGTTGTGCCGTATCGTCGAACTCATACGGTTCGACAAGTCTTTATCTATCACTACAATCGGAAGCAGTCCGTTCTCCCGGTTATAAATACGCTTCGAAGTCTTCAGCACCGTATAGCGGTGATAACCGTCCACCAGGATATAGTTATCTTCTTCTTTATTATAATAACACACGCATGGCATCGTAAAGCCATCTTCCCAGATAGAAAGTTCCAGCAACTTCATTTCGGGCGGTGCTACGACATTCGGATTATAATCGTTTGCATATACCTTCTCTACGGGTACCGCTTTTACATCGTAAACAGGGCTTTTATCTACACTCATGACACTATGATTCTATATTGTTCCATAATTTGACTTCTCTTACTCATCTCTTCCTTCGTCGGCGAGAATCCCATATACTTGCAGGCATGGTCGTTCTTGATGATACAGATGCACATCCGCTTGTATGTAGGTATCTCCCTAAACTCCGGTATATCAATATCATCCTGATATTCCATACGTACCGGTTTCTTCAGCGTTTTATAATTGCTGTTGTCCATGACGATAATCGGCACTTTGGCATCAATCAGTTTCTTGATAGTGGCCTCACTCAGGCAGCCCCCCTTCGTCCGCCAGAAGTTTACGCTCACCGACAACTTCCGAAGATAATTCTTCCGTGCCCGCTCCGGCAAAGTGGACAGCAGGAAGTACATAAACTCACGCCACGTATATCCTTCGGGCAGTTTCACCGATTGCCACCCCATGGCATGAGTACCGCCATACATTCCGGTAAAGTTGACACCGTTCACCCGCCCTATCATCTTGCCCCATGTATTGGGATCGAGCACCCGATAGAGCTGGAGACTCTCCTGCGCTTCATTGATAAAGGGACTTGCCACACGCTGCCGTTCCAGGTTGACACCCGCACGATAATAAAGGTCATACAACGTATTATAATCCCACTGGAACTTTCCGTTGGCAGTCCATACATCCGTCGTTTTCCAGTCGAAGATAGGATAGGCATTATAAATGTCGTTCCCCACTTTCGATGTCCACTTGTACTTATGATACATCTGGAATTTGCGGCTCATGTAGATACACCGCCACCGGTTGAAACTTTCCTGCGTGCGGATTCCGATCAGGCAGCAAGTCCGCACTGCGTCATTTTTATTATGTATCCATTGCGCAAAACGCATCTGGAACTCATAATCCCACATCGTTGTGTTATAAAATGGAAAGTCGTCCTTGGTCATTGCCTTCTTGGGCATGGAGCGCACCCATATATTCTTCTTACTGTCTTCCCAGGGGCGCCAGAATGATTGATACATAGATGTACACGTAGACACGCGGAAAGGCACACACACCCGGTACACATCCAAAATATCCTTATTAACTTCCAGAATCCGGTCTACATAATCAATGGTCATCTTATATTGAATCTCGTAATCCATATGAAAGACTCCGAGACGTATTTTCAAATTATTCTTCCGGATATAGTCTATACACATGTTCAACAGTACCCCGCTGTCCTTGCCACCGGAAAAAGATACATAGATATTATCAAACTCGTTAAATATAACCTTTAGTCGTTCTTGTGCCAGTTCATATACATTTTTTGTTCCTGTTATCTTCTTTTTCCCCATATATCATCTATACATTTTAACATATCTTGTCCACTTTTTATCCATGGATATAAATTCAAACTTCTCGAATATTTCTTTGTCTTGTATCAATGTGACAGAATTAAGCAGCCAGTTCTCGGGGGCGAACTCCTTAATGATGGCAGGTAACAGATGCGACAGAATTTCCTCCCGTTCAGCATCTTCTGCATTCACATAATAATTATTGATTACAGCCTTCTTCCGGT
Organism: uncultured Bacteroides sp.; assembly: GCF_902491285.1. Taxonomy (GTDB): domain Bacteria; phylum Bacteroidota; class Bacteroidia; order Bacteroidales; family Bacteroidaceae; genus Bacteroides. Next base: position 160,051 of record NZ_CABUHK010000001.1, read on the forward strand.
TTTTTTGCTCTACCGGAATGAAACCTACCACCTCTTTATCTTTCAGTGCAATAAACCACACATACTCCTCGCTTGTTTTGAAAGGGTAATTATTATTGGCGCGTATGACTTCAGGATCCATAACCATCGGTGCCAAGAGCCGATACAAGTGTTTGTCTTTTCCTTTTAATTGTATTATCTGTATCATATCATTCAAAAATGGACATACAAAAATAAGGAAAAAATATCAATTCAGTCATTTCTGTTCCTAAAACATTTGTTTTTCATATTATTATCTTTATATTTAATATTATTAATGTCTGGCATTCACCATTCCTCTTTCACGTTTAAAGTAAGTCAGCACGGTAGCAGAACTGAGATATTCACGTCCGGGAATGTGCGACCGACTCCGGAATTTATAACGTGCACACACCACTTCACATGCCAGCCTATACTTAAAAAACAGTTTATAACGATGCTGTAGATAATCAAATATCTGGCAGAGGTGTGCAAAAGTCTCCCCTACTTTATCATTGGGAATAATTTGTGGCGCACGGTTCGTATCTTCTATATGCTCCATCTCATTAAGTATATATTCCAATTGTTCTATTTCCTCTTCCGTCTTTTGCATTGTACACTTCATTTGTTCCGACTTCTCTTTCTGGTGCATGTATTGTTCACGCTTATGTTGTAAACGTTCCTTTATTGCTTCTGTTCCTTTTAATTCCATAATTTTTTAGTTATACATGAATACTCTGGCACTGCTTCCGGATAGCCATTTAAAATGCCATATAAAATCTCTTTTCGCATGCAAATATAGAGAAGATTGTTTAAATAATTAGATTTTTAATTAAAAATTTTTTCACGGAAATGAGATATTTAAATTACCGGCATTAAAAAGTTTGTTTTTTCAGCCTGTGAGGCAAGTAGTACTTTTGTGGCGTAATCAAACTTTGTAGATAATGGAAAAGGAGAAAAAGATACAATGTATTTTAATACATTCTTTCTTTACTATATATATTATGGGGATTGAGGGGTGGTCGAAGCGCGATTACGACATACGCGGTTCCCCGTTCAAACAAGGCATTTGAGAAAGACGAAAGAGGTCGGTTCGGGTGGTTCAAAAAAACAGAGGTACCAAACAGCCGGAATACTTTCATAATATATTCACCAAAACTATATGAAAATGAATAAACCAACAGCAGAAATGCTAAAAAAGGGATATCTTCTCTTCCCTAAAGTGTTATTTGAGGAGCAGATTAAAGCGACTAAAGGCGCAAGAGGATACTTCGATGCCTTTATCCTGGTATTAACCCACGTCAATTACAGCACCACAGAGTGTTGTACCCATAATCACACGTTCGAGTGTCGCCGTGGCGAGTCCGTGATGTCCATCGCTCGCTGGGCTGAATTGTTCGGATGGAAACGCAGCCGTACACGGTATTTCTTCAATAAGATGTATGAAGAGGGTATTATCCAGAGAGTTGCCAACCCGTATACCACTCACATACGTATCCCCGCCTACGATATGTTCGTTGGACAGAAGCGTCGCGAGAATGCCCGTGAAGAAACGAACGGAGTCACCTTCGAAACATTCTGGGAGAAATATCATGAAGTAACCCAAACGCCCAAGCTCAATATCGGGCGGGCGCGCCGGGAATGGAAAAAACTTTCTCCTCATGAGCGAAATCTCAGCCTGAAGAATATTGATGAATATTATGACAACCTAGCAGATACGAAATACTGTATGCAGGCAAGCACGTATCTGTCGTACAAAGCATTCATGAATGAATATGATTATTAGAAAAGAGAATGAGTGAAATTTTAAACCCGCAGGATGCCGAGCTCGAGGAAATCGTACTCGGCGCCTGCCTGCTGGAAAGCAAAGCTATCACACTGGTTGCAGACATATTGCGACCGGAAGTTTTTTACACTGAAACAAACCGTGAGATTTATTCCGCCTTGCAGAGCATGTACCGTGCCGGACAGGCAATAGACATCATGACGGCAAAAGAGGAACTTGCCCGACGCGGCAAGCTCGAATTCATAGGCGGGCCTTACACAATAGTACGCATCAGCGCCCGTGTAGTGTCCAGTGCACATCTCGAATACCATGCCCGGATTCTGAAACAGAAATATATCCGCCGCGAAGCGATTCTGGCGTTCCACAAACTCCTGGCACTGGCGGCCGATGAAACAACCGACATAGATGATACACTGGCTGATGCCCATACCCTTTTCGACCGGCTGGAGAAAGAGCGTGGCAACTCCGAACATCTTCGTTCCATGTTGCAACTTATGGATGATACTATCAAGCAGATAGAAGTCCGCATTGCCTCTAACAAGAATGGTGTCACGGGGCTGCCCACCGGATTTGCCGACCTCGACCGCCTGACGTGCGGCTGGCAACCCGGTGACGAGGTAGTTATCGCCGCCCGTCCCGCAGTAGGCAAAACCGCCTTTGCCCTGCACCTGGCACGGGCTGCCGCTATTGCCGGATACCATATCGCTGTATATAGTCTCGAAATGCAAGGCGAACGCCTGGGAGATCGCTGGTTACTGGCTGCCGCTCCGAGGGTCAACCCTGACCATCTCCGCAGCGGACAGCTTACTCCCAACGAGTTACAGCAAATACACGAAGCGTCAACGGAACTGTCACGCCTGCCCATTCACATCGATGATAATCCGTCAGTAAGCATGGATTATGTCCGCTCTTCGGCAAAACTGTTGCATAGCAAAGGGCAATGTGACGGTATCATCATCGACTACCTGCAACTGTGCGACATGAAAAGCGACCAGAACAACCGCAACCGCGAGCAAGAGGTAGCCCAGGCCAGCCGTAAAGCCAAGATGCTGGCAAAAGATCTGAATATCCCCGTGATACTTCTCAGCCAGTTGAACCGTAACGTGGAAGGACGTCCCGACAATCGCCCCAGCCTGAGCGACCTTCGCGAAAGTGGAGCTATCGAACAAGACGCGGACTTGGTACTGATGCTTTCACGCCCCGCCCTTTCAGGACGTGAGACAGACCGCAAGAGTTCATATCCTACCGAAGGGCTGGGTGTGATAGATGTTGTCAAACACCGTAACGGAACGACCAAGGAACTTTACTTCAGACATGACCCGAGCATGACAAAGCTGGAAGACTACGTGCCCGGAATAGATTGGATGAAAAAGAATACAACCGCTTAGCCGTTTTTTATCAAACATTCGACTTATTTATTTTAACCGCCCGCTTGATTGGAGACAAGCGGGCGGTCGGTATTTGGAGAACAAGCGTATCTTTGAATTAGAACGACCACTCTTTTCTATTCAAAGGAGCGGTCGTTCTAATTCAAAGATACAGTCGTTTCAACTCAAAGGTACAGTCGTTTCAACCCAAAAACACGGTCATCTTACATCAGCATGTTCATGCATAAGAATATAGCCATCCGGTTCTCCCAAATAACGTACGATTAAGCGAACCTCCCGCGCGCTGAACATTTTCAGTTTCGGGTGAAAATCCCCCGCCGTCAATTCCTCCATCAAAGGCATACAATTACGCATCCAGCGACGGAGTTTGGCTACGGATACAGGGTCACTCAAATATGGGAAATACATCCTTGCCAGTTCTAACTTATCATAGCATCTCACGCAAAATCTAACTTCTTCCATTTTATCCGGATTATTCTAATATTAATGGTATAAAGGTAGTGTTTTTTCCGTATACCGGCAAGTATTTAGTCAAAAATAATAACTACCGTTCAGTGTCGTTCACTAACGTTCACTCCCCTGCTCCGATATGGTATCTTTGCAGTGTAATCGATTACAGGAATATGTTTTCCAAGAAGTAAACAGTAAGTTTCAAGTATTAATCTTAAAAGAAAAAATTATGGCACAGAAGTATGTAGTAGTGGAACGAAAGAACCCATTGAAGCCACAGGAACCGGCTAAGTTTTATGCGATGGCACGTAGCAACCGCAGGGTGGATACAGACGAGATAATCAGTCGTATCTCAGAGCGTTCTTCCTTTTCCATCGGTGAGCTGAAAGGTTGCATCACGGAGTTTTTGTTGGAAATGAAGAATCAGTTGGCACTGGGTAATATTGTTCTTTTGGGGGATATGGGGAGCTTCCGTATAACGATTTCCACCGGCAATGCGACGGAAACAGCAGAGAAGTTCAAGGCGGCCACCTGTATCAAGATATCGCACGTCCGTTTTCATCCGGGAAGTATGCTCGTGGATATGTGTAAGGCGATGAAGTACACCTTAATCAAGCCGGGCAAAGAGGAAGGCGATGATGATGTCACCGTTCCCGATCCGAATCCGGACGATGGAAACGACGGAGAAACTCCCGATCCGGATCCGGCAGCATAATTTTAGCAGTTATATATTCACCATTTAAAAGTAAAAAGTCATGAAAAAATCTATTTGGAAACAAATCTTGCAAATCTTTATCACCGTAGCCACTTCAATCGTGTCCGCCCTGGGCGTAACGTCTTGTGCAGCTCATATCTAAACGCACGAATGAGATGAAAGACTTGAAAGAATTTTCCCTGAAAGAGGAATATGTGCCACGGAGCATCCAGTACATTGTCGTACATTGCAGTGCTACACGGGCAAATATTCCCTTCACGGAAGAGCAATTGCTCAAATGTCATTTAAAGCGGGGATTCAAATGCATCGGTTATCATTTTTATGTGACGAAAGACGGGGTTCTCCATCATACCCGTCCGATGAGTGAAATCGGAGCGCATGCACTGGGATTCAACTTACATAGTTTAGGAATTTGCTATGAAGGCGGACTGGATGAATCGGGAAAGCCGACTGACACAAGGACTGCTTTGCAGAAAGAGACGCTTCGGCGAGTATTGAGTGAGTTGAAAGGACTCTATCCCGAAGCAAGGATTGTAGGGCATTACCAGTTGAGTGCGGATGTACATAAGGCTTGTCCTTGCTTTGACGCAAGAAAAGAGTATTCGGATTTGTAAAAGGTTTCGAGGAGAATTTAATAGTAAAGGCGGCCGTTTAAAATGACCGCCTTTACTTATTGTACGATATTACCCTATAAAGAATCCCTCAAATTATTTATTTAGAATCTTTCGGAAAAAGACATCAAGATGCAATGCACTATCCGGCGTAAATCTTTCGACCGGGCAAAAAACAAAGCCAAATACTTTACCGAAATTTGGTCTAATATTCCTTTTTATTAATTAAAAAGAAAGCTGTTTTTCAGGCGGTTGTTGGAATCCATTCTCTTTTCTCTATATTTGCGCCCACATTTATTATTTGCTATAAAAACCGTCTTATTCGAATAAAACAGCTAAATAAAATAGAACCGATGGATAAAATTAACGCAGTAATTACAGGAGTTGGGGGATATGTTCCCGATTACATCTTGACTAATGATGAAATTTCTAAGATGGTAGAAACCACCGACGAATGGATTATGGGACGTATCGGAATTAAGGAAAGGCATATTCTGAAAGAAGAAGGACTCGGTACTTCATATATAGCACGCAAAGCTGTGAAGCAATTGATTCAGCGTACAAAAACAAATCCGGATGATATTGACCTGATAATCGTTGCTACTACCACGCCTGATTACCGCTTTCCTTCGACAGCTTCCATCTTATGCGAAAGGCTAAAATTAAAAAATGCTTTCGCCTTTGATATGCAAGCTGTGTGCAGCGGTTTCTTGTATGCATTGGAAACAGGAGCAAATTTCATTCGCTCGGGAAATTACAAAAAGGTCGTGGTTGTAGGTGCTGAAAAGATGTCGTCAATCATAAATTATACAGATCGCGCGACTTGCCCTATTTTCGGCGATGGTGGAGCAGCCGTCATGTTGGAGCCTACCACCGAAGATGTAGGAATTATGGATTCCGTATTAAGAACGGATGGCAAGGGATTACCTTTCCTGCATATAAAAGCCGGTGGTTCCGTATGCGCCCCTTCTTATTATACATTAGACAATCAAATGCACTATATCTATCAGGAAGGGCGTACTGTTTTCAAGTATGCCGTGGCCAATATGGCTGCCGCCTGCGAATCTGTTATCGAAAGAAATCATTTAAGCAAAGAAGATATTGACTGGGTAATTCCCCATCAGGCTAACCAACGTATTATCACCGCCGTGACTCAGCGTTTAGAAATATCACCTGAGAAAGTCATGGTCAATATAGAACGCTACGGCAACACAAGTGCCGGCACACTCCCACTCTGCATCTGGGATTTTGAAGATAAGTTCAAAAAAGGAGATAATGTGATTCTTACAGCCTTCGGAGCCGGATTTGCCTGGGGAGCTATTTATTTGAAGTGGGGATATGACGGGAAAATACACCCATAAAAAATATCCATACCAAAGCATGAAGCATATTCAACAGGCGGGGATGAACCATGCTTCTCCATTTTATTGAGGCGGCTATATTCTGCCGCATAAAGAAAAAGCTCTGAAATTCAAGGATTTCAGAGCTTTTTTCTTTATTTGCTTTCTTGAAGAGGCGGTGCGTACGGGACTCGAACCCGTGACCCCATGCGTGACAGGCATGTATTCTAACCAACTGAACTAACGCACCAGAATTTCATTTTAAATCGCATCTCTCTCGATTGCGGTTGCAAAGGTAGATATTTTTTTGAAACCTGCAATAGCTTTCATATCTTTTTTTCTAAAAAAGTGGGTTTATTGAGAATTATCCTGTACATTTGCAGCTATTACGTAAAATAAAAATAGAATGAAAAATACACCAATTGAGCGACATCTGATTGACGAAACCATAAATGAGTTTCAAATTGTCGATTTTTCTAAAGCTACAATCCGGGAAGTGAAAGCTATTGCTTCAAAGGCTGAAACAGCATCGGGAGTGGAATTCATTAAGATGGAAATGGGTGTTCCGGGACTTCCGCCTTCCGCGGTAGGAGTGAAAGCGGAAATTGAAGCCTTGCAGAAAGGCATTGCCAGCCTATATCCTGACATCAACGGATTGCCGGAATTGAAGAAAGAAGCTTCCAACTTTATCAAAGCATTTATAAATATTGATTTAAGTCCGGAAGGATGCGTACCCGTGACCGGTTCCATGCAAGGCACATTCGCTTCCTTCCTCACTTGCAGCCAATGTGATGAGAAGAAAGATACAATCCTGTTTATTGATCCGGGCTTTCCCGTACAGAAACAGCAGTTGGTAGTGATGGGACAAAAATATGAAACGTTCGATGTATATGACTATCGGGGCGAAAAGCTAAGAGAGAAACTGGAAAGTTATCTGAAAAGAGGAAATATCTCGGCGATAATCTATTCAAATCCCAATAACCCCAGTTGGATTTGCCTGAAAGATGAAGAATTGAAAATCATCGGTGAGTTGGCCACGCAATACGATGTCATCGTTCTGGAAGATTTGGCCTATTTCGCAATGGATTTCCGTCAGAACCTGAGTAATCCATACCAGGCACCATTCCAGCCGTCGGTTGCTCATTATACAGATAATTATGTATTGCTGATTTCAGGCTCCAAAGCATTCAGCTATGCCGGACAACGCATTGGCGTAAGCTGTATCTCCGACAAATTATATCATCGCAGCTATCCGGGGCTGACCAAACGTTACGGGGGTGGTACTTTCGGTACTGTCTTTATCCACCGAGTGCTTTATGCGCTTTCTTCGGGAACGAGCCATTCGGCACAGTTTGCCATGGCTGCGATGCTAAAAGCTGCCAATGAGGGACAATACAACTTCCTCGACGAAGTGAAAATATACGGTGAAAGAGCGAAGAAGTTAAAGGAAATCTTCCTTCGTCACGGGTTCCATCTGGTATATGACAACGATTTGGGCGACCCGATTGCAGACGGATTCTATTTTACAATCGGATATCCGGGAATGACCAGCGGCGAATTGGCTAAGGAACTTATGTATTATGGCGTAAGCGCAATATCATTAGTCACAACGGGAAGCCATCAGGAAGGTCTGCGGGCATGTACATCCTTCATCAAAGACCATCAATACGCACAACTTGACGAAAGAATGAAGCTATTTGCAGAAAATCATCCGGTAGCCTGACCGTTCGTTGGAAGATATTCATAAAAGCTACTCCTAAAATGAAAAAAAACGGAAAGAACGATTGTTATTCCGTTTTTTTTATTACTTTAGTGGCATGAATATAAACCAGGACATATTTAAGATTCAATCAAATAATGTGCTTCCGTCAAGAGGAAAGATTTTAATATCCGAACCTTTTTTACGTGATGCAACGTTTGGCAGATCCGTAATATTATTGGTCGACCACACAGAGGAAGGGAGTATGGGGCTGGTTGTCAACAAACCATTGCCACTCCTTCTCAATGATATTATCATGGAATTCAAATATCTCGATGAGATTCCACTGTATAAAGGCGGGCCTGTTGCCACCGATACCTTGTTTTATCTTCATACATTAGCAGAGGTTTCCGGGTCTATTTCTATCAGCAAAGGTCTTTATCTGAACGGAGATTTTAACGAAATAAAGAAATACATTTTACAGGGGAATAAAATAAGTGAACACATCCGCTTTTTCCTGGGATATTCCGGCTGGGAAAGCAATCAGTTGCACAATGAAATTAAAGAAAACACATGGCTGGTTTCTGAAGAAGAAAAGTCTTATCTGATGAAGGATGACACTAAGGATATGTGGCGGAAAGCCCTAGAGAAGTTAGGCAGCAAGTATGAAACGTGGTCACGTTTCCCACAAGTGCCTACTTTCAACTGATTCATCATTTTTGTTTCTTGGGATTCAAATACTGAAAGAGCACTGCATCTTTGTAACAACCTCCCACCTGTAGCCAATTCTTTAATAACCCGCATTGGACGAAGCCACAAGATGTAAATAGCTTCATACAGACTTCATTGTCTACTGCTACGTGCGCATAAAGCTGGCTTAAAGAAAGGAAGTCAAAAGCATACTCGCAAAGCAACTTTAATGCGTCGGTGGCATATCCTTGTTGACGGTAATCCTTATGAACAGCGATTCCTACCTCTCCGCGCGAATGGAGAGGTACAAAATCCGTAATATCAATCGTGCCAAGTATGCAATGGTCGGACTTGCCCACAATCATCAGACGCAGTTGTTTATCCGCAAAGACATCACATTGTGAGCCTTCGATATACTGACGTAACACGTAACGGGAATAAGGAACTGTGAAGTTACTGATATCCCACATGGAAGGATCATTTTCCATTTCGTACATAACATCCATATCTTCCGGTTCTACTGCACGAAGATAGATGCGGTCGTTCATTAAAAAAGATTGTCTCATTCGTCCTTGTCTTTTGAGATGTGAAGTTCATTACGCAATTTCTTCTCGCCAGGCAGACAAAACAGAGAAGCCGTCAAGCCAATCAGCATACAAAGATTACCTGTGCTGCTCAATGTCAAATAATAGCATAGAAGATTGACAACAATAGCGATTTCGAGTATTCCCAACCGGACGATACTCCACTGCACATAACGTTTCAATGCAAGCAGAATCGTCATATTATCTATCTTCTTTTTAAGTACAAGACTAAATAGTTTCAGAGAAAGAGGCACACACAAGGCGGTCAGTAAGATGCCGATAGTTTCAAAGTAATAAGTAGCTTGCACATTCCCCTCAATGCTTCCTACGGGAATGAGTTCAAACTCCCCTGCCCCAAGCAGGAATGCCGGGAGTACCCAAAAGATAATATAACTGATATTCAAATTTCTGACAGCGCGTTTTATCTGTTCTTCCATGTCCGTTCTAAAATTCTAAAGATGATTTGATTATATAGTTCCGGTGAAAACCGTCCGGTTCACAATGCTACGCCCCAAAGTGACTTCGTCGGCATATTCCAGTTCGTCTCCAACGGATATGCCGCGCGCAATCACACTGAGCCTGACTCCCAGCTTATCTAATTTGCGGTAGATATAAAAGTTCGTGGTATCTCCTTCCATTGTAGTGCTCAAAGCCAGGATAACTTCTTTGATTCCCCCTTCGGCTACCCGTTGCACCAGACTCTCTATTTGCAAATCGCTCGGCCCTACCCCATCCATCGGAGAAATGACACCACCCAGAACATGATACAATCCCCTGTATTGCTGGGTTGCTTCTACCGCCATCACGTCACGGATATTCTCCACCACACAAATAATGGATGCATCCCGCTGCGGATTAGCACAAATCTGGCAAGTTTCGGTATCGGATATATTATGGCAGACCTTGCAATATTTCACCTCGCGTTTCAGTGTTATAATGGAACTTCCGAACGCTTCCACTGTAGCCGTATCCTGACGGAGCAGATGCAGGACAAGCCTCATAGCCGTCTTGCGCCCGATGCCCGGAAGTTTGGAAAATTCGCCGACTGCCTTTTCAAGCAGTACGGAAGGATATTGTTGATTCATAGATAATAATTACTATTCCGTCGATAATTTGGCGCAAAGATACAGAATATTGTTTTAATACCTGCAAAAAATACTACCTTTGCAACCGTTATGATGATACTTATTACTATTATATGCTACTTTGCGGTATTATTATTAATAGCCCGTATCACCGGACGCAAAGGCAGTTCGAATGCAGCGTTCTTCAAGGGAGAGAACAAATCGCCCTGGTATGTAGTCTCTTTCGGAATGATCGGCGCCTCTATATCCGGAGTTACTTTCGTCTCTGTGCCGGGCATGGTACGCGGAATGGATATGACCTACCTGCAAACGGTATTCGGATTCTTTTTCGGATATATGGTAGTGGCACATATTCTGCTTCCTTTATATTATAAGCTCAACCTGACAAGCATATACGGCTATCTCGGCACACGCATCGGAGCACGCGCCTATCGCACCGGTTCCTTTTTCTTTCTGCTGTCGCGTATGCTGGGAACGGCTGCGAAACTCTATCTGGTCTGCTTGATTCTACATACCTATGTATTTCAGGAGATGAATGCTCCTTTCTGGACCATTGCCGTCGGTTCAGTGGCATTAGTATGGATATACACTTATAAAAGCGGGATAAAAACAATTGTGTGGACAGATACCCTGCAAACTTTCTGCCTGATTACAGCACTGGTTTTCATCATTTATTTCACAATTCAAAAGTTGGACTTGAATTTCAGCGGCATTGTCCAGACCATTCAAAACAGCGGACACAGCCGGATATTCGTCCTCGATGACTGGATGTCACGGCAGAACTTCTTCAAGCAATTTTTCAGCGGCATCTTCATTGTGATCGTTATGACCGGACTCGACCAGGACATGATGCAAAAGAATCTTTCCTGCCGCAATCTGCGCGAAGCACAAAAGAATATGTATTGCTACGGATTCTCATTCATCCCGCTGAACTTTCTTTTCCTGTGTCTGGGAATTCTACTGATAACACTGGCCGGACAAATGCAACTGGAACTACCTGCCATGAACGATGATATTCTGCCGATGTTCGCCACACAAGGTTACTTAGGACAATCCGTACTGATACTCTTTACTATCGGAATCATTGCAGCCGCTTTCAGCAACTCGGATTCTGCCTTGACAGCCATGACAACCAGTGTATGCGTCGACTTGCTGGATACAGGAAAGGATACCGAAGAAACGGCACGCCGCAAAAGAAATAAAGTGCATATATCTCTTTCAATCCTATTGGCTTTCTTCATTTGCCTGGTAGAGATGCTGGATAATAAGAGTGTAATTGATGCGATATACATCATCGCTTCCTATACATACGGCCCCCTGCTAGGTATGTTCGCCTTCGGACTGTTCACCCGGAGACTGACCGACGACCGCCTCGTTCCTTTCATTGCCATCGCCTCTCCACTGCTCTGTTATGCGCTGAACTGGTGGATAGCCAAAGAAACCGGATATAAATTCGGTTATGAATTGCTCATGTTAAATGGAACGCTTACCTTTGCAGGGTTGATGTTTATGTCCGGAAAAGCGAAAACGCTGGAAATATCATGAAAACAAGTACCCCAACGTTTATTATAAACAATATAATGAAGAAATAAATGACAAGAATATGGAAATAACAAGTGCAGAATTTGTGATTAGTAACACGGACGTGAAGAAATGTCCGGCAGGTATTTACCCTGAATATGCCTTTATCGGTCGTTCCAATGTAGGAAAGTCAAGCCTTATCAATATGCTGACCAACCGTAAAGGACTAGCCATGACTTCCGCTACTCCGGGCAAGACGATGCTAATCAATCACTTCCTGATTAACAAGAACTGGTATTTGGTCGATCTTCCGGGATATGGCTATGCACGTCGCGGACAAAAAGGAAAAGACCAGATACGTACCATAATCGAAGATTATATATTGGAACGGGAGCAGATGACAAATCTCTTCGTCCTGATAGACAGCCGTCTGGAACCGCAGAAGATAGACCTGGAGTTTATGGAATGGCTGGGCGAAAACGGTATTCCTTTCGCCATCATCTTCACTAAGGCCGATAAGCTCAAAGGCGGACGCCTGAAGATGAATATCAACTCATATCTGCGCGAGTTAGGTAAACAATGGGAAGAACTCCCACCTTACTTTATTTCTTCCGCAGAAGACCGTACGGGACGTACAGAAATACTTGATTACATAGAAAACATAAACAAGAATCTCAAGATTTAATGAAAATGAAAAAGAGTTTTTTATCATTTGCCTTCATGGCAGCATTTATGTTGATGGCTACTAATAGCCAGGCACAATCATGGTCGGACTTATTTAATAAGGACAACATTTCAAAAGTAGTGAATGCCATTACCGGAAATGCCGAATCTATCGACATGACAGGAACATGGAGTTATAAAGGCTCGGCCGTCGAGTTCGAATCGGACAACCTGTTGATGAAAGCAGGCGGGGCCGCCGCGGCTACTATGGCAGAAAACAAGTTGAACGAGCAACTGAGCAAAGTAGGCATCAAGGAAGGACAGATGAGTTTCACTTTTAACGCCGACAGCACTTTCACCAGCACAGTAGGAAAGAAGAAACTGAGCGGAACTTACTCTTACAATGCCTCTACCAAACAGGTAGACCTGAAATACCTGAAATTACTGAATCTGCATGCAAAAGTAAACTGTACCTCAAGCTCGTTGGAATTACTGTTCAACTCGGACAAGTTGTTGAAACTGATGTCTTTCATCGGCAGCAAGAGCAACAGTACGGCACTGAAAACAGTGAGTTCGCTGGCTGAGAATTATGACGGAATGATGCTGGGATTCCAGCTTGCCAAATAGCAAAAGCAAATCGTTTAATACTATTTCGCACTCCATAGAGTATATTTTAGGGGAAAAAGCATTACCTTTGGCACTTGTAATCAAAAAAGAGAAGGAAAAATGAAAAAGATACTTTTTTTAATGACCTTATTAGTTATGGGTGTAAGTTTTGCATTTGCACAAACAAATGCAGACATCAAGTTTGACAAAACAACTCATGATTTCGGCAAGTTTTCAGAAAACAGCCCGGTGGTAAGTTGTACGTTTACCTTCACTAATATCGGTGATGCTCCTTTGGTCATTCATCAGGCAGTAGCCTCTTGCGGATGTACCGTACCCGAATATACAAAAGAGCCTATCATGCCGGGCAAAAAAGGCACGATTAAGGTGACTTACAACGGAACTGGTAAATATCCGGGACACTTCAAGAAGTCGATAACCTTGCGTACCAATGCCAAAACAGAGATGGTAAGGCTATATATCGAAGGTGATATGACACCAAAAGATGCCAAATAAGAAAAAACAGGCTATTACATAAAGGAGAATCTTTCGGTTCTCCTTTTTTTTTGTTTACTTTGAGGACGGAAATGTAAATTGACACATTAGCAAATTATAAAAACTATGAAACAAGAAGAAGACAAATTCACCGGGTTACCCGAGAATGCGTTCAGAGAGTTAAAACCGGGGGAAGTCTACAACCCGTTGATGAGTCCCTCGAAAAATTATCCGGAAGTTAATTTCTGGTCAGTAGCATGGGGTATCGCCATGGCAATCCTTTTCTCGGCTGCCGCTGCCTATCTGGGCTTAAAGGTGGGACAAGTATTTGAGGCCGCTATTCCGATTGCGATTATCGCGGTAGGAGTTTCAGGAGCAGCCAAAAGAAAAAATGCGTTGGGAGAAAACGTAATTATCCAGTCTATCGGAGCCTGTTCGGGAGTAATCGTAGCCGGAGCTATCTTTACCCTGCCTGCTCTTTATATTCTTCAGGCCAAATATCCTGAAATGACAGTCACCTTCATGCAGGTATTCATCAGTTCCTTGCTGGGTGGCGTATTGGGTATCCTGTTCCTGATTCCTTTCCGGAAATATTTCGTCAGCGATATGCATGGCAAGTATCCTTTCCCGGAAGCAACTGCTACCACACAGGTGTTAATCTCCGGCGAGAAAGGCGGAAGCCAGGCCAAACCGTTATTGATGGCGGGCATGATCGGTGGATTGTATGACTTCATCGTAGCTACATTCGGATGGTGGAACGAGAATTTCACGACCCGTGTATGCAGTGCCGGAGAGATGTTGGCAGAAAAAGCCAAACTGGTATTTAAAGTTAATACAGGTGCTGCCGTACTGGGGCTGGGATATATTGTCGGATTGAAATACGCTTCTATCATTTGTGCCGGTTCACTGGCAGTATGGTGGATTATCATTCCGGGAATGTCCGCTATCTGGGGAGATAGTGTGCTGAATGCATGGAATCCTGAAATTACGGCTACTGTAGGGATGATGAGTCCGGAAGAAATATTCAAATATTACGCGAAAAGCATCGGTATAGGCGGTATCGCCATGGCGGGTGTGATTGGCATTATCCGTTCCTGGGGAATCATCAAAAGCGCCGTCGGACTGGCTGCCAAAGAAATGGGCGGTAAGGGCAATGTAGAAAAAAGCATCATGCGTACTCAACGGGATCTCTCGATGAAGATTATCGCAATAGGTTCTATCATTACGCTGATACTGATTGTACTGTTCTTCTACTTTGATGTAATGCAGGGTAATCTGCTACATACATTGGTAGCTATTGTTCTGGTAGCCGGCATTTCTTTCCTGTTCACTACGGTAGCCGCCAATGCAATCGCAATCGTAGGTACTAATCCTGTATCGGGAATGACGTTGATGACGCTGATTCTAGCTTCCGTAGTGATGGTAGCTGTCGGTCTGAAAGGACCTTCGGGCATGGTTGCCGCACTGGTAATGGGTGGCGTGGTATGTACTGCACTTTCGATGGCGGGTGGTTTCATTACCGACTTGAAGATTGGTTATTGGTTGGGAAGCACTCCTGCCAAACAGGAAACATGGAAGTTCCTGGGAACAATCGTATCGGCTGCAACCGTAGGCGGTGTGATGATTATCCTGAACAAGACATACGGATTTACAAGCGGCGCACTGGCTGCTCCGCAAGCTAATGCGATGGCAGCCGTTATCGAACCGTTGATGAGTGGTGTAGGTGCCCCGTGGTTGCTATATGGTATCGGTGCTGTCTTAGCTATTATTCTGACTCTTTGTAAAATTCCTGCATTAGCTTTCGCATTGGGTATGTTTATTCCATTGGAACTGAATGTGCCGCTGGTAGTGGGCGGAGCTGTCAACTGGTTTGTTACATCCCGCAGCAAGGATGCAACATTGAATACGGAAAGAGGAGAAAAAGGAACGTTGCTGGCTTCCGGTTTCATTGCAGGTGGCGCGTTGATGGGTGTTGTCAGTGCCGCTATGCGTTTCGGCGGAGTCAACCTTGTGAATGAAGCCTGGCTGAACAATACCTGGTCGGAAGTGTTAGCATTAGGAGCATATGCCCTGCTGATTCTTTATTTTATCAAGGCTTCAATGAAAGTTAAATAAATAGTATGAGGAGACTTCTATCTGTCATAGTATCGCTGGTCAGTGTAATGACCTTTGCACAGGAACAGTCTGCGGAGCTTGCTCCGCAGGACTCCGCAGCGATGTTACGAATCGGGAAGTCTTATCTAGGGACAAAATATGTAGCCAATACCTTAGACTGCGACGGAGAAGAGAAGCTGGTTGTCCGAACGGATGCGGTAGATTGTCTTACCTTCGTAGAATACACATTGGCACAGGCTCTTGGTCCATCTTTTGCTGAGAATCTGCAAAGAATACGGTATCGTGATGGTATCATCGACGGTTATCCTTCGCGACTGCATTATACGTCCGACTGGATTGATAACGGTATCCGGAACGGTTTCCTCACGGATGTTACCGCTGAGAATAATGCGCCTACAATGAAATTGTCTCTCTCATATATGTCCACCCATCCCAAGCAATACAGGAAATTGGCCGATTCACCGGAAAATGTGTTACGGATGGCTGAATATGAGAAAGCATTATCAAAAAAAACAGTACATTGGCTGCCGAAAAGCGAATTGCCGGAAAACGGATTGCCATGGATTATGGATGGAGATATTATTGCTATCACAACGAAATTGCCCGGTCTGGACATTGCTCACGTAGGAATAGCAGAATATAGAAACGGAAAGTTGCATCTGCTGCACGCTTCCTCCACATTAGGGAAAGTGGTTGTCAGCGATACGCCTCTCAGCCATATGCTCAATAATAATAAATCGTGGACAGGCATACGTGTCGTCCGGACGTCGCACTTAAAAAATAACTGATTATGAAACGAGTAAAACATTTCCTTCTCGCCTCGTGCCTATTCCCAGTCTTAGCGGGAGCACAAGATAGGGCAAGCACTTACCTCTTGGAATTAACTCCAAGTGCCTATTTTTTGGAACTTACTCCAGATGCCCAATCGGCAGGTATGGCAGGTACAGGATTAGCTATCACCGACAACGGAAGTACAGCAATCTTTCATAATGCTTCTACCCTCGCCTTTTCTATGGAAACAATGGGGACAAGTTATTCATATGCTGACATGAATAAAGATTATGCGTTGCACAGCGCGTCTATCTTTTATAAAATCGGAAGAGAAGGAAAGCATGGCTTTATGGTAGGCTTCCGCCATTTCAGAAGTCCAAAGCAGGAAGTAGACGGGGGACCTAATACCGGTTTCCGTCCTTATATATGGGATTTGGAAGCCGGATATTTTAGAAATGTAGCAAAAAACCTGTCTCTCTCCTTAACACTCAGATATTTGCAATCCAAATCCTGGCAAAGTACAGACAGCAAAAGTTCCGTTTGCCTGGATTTTGGGGCTACATACCACCGCAACATGGCTCTTCTCGACGAAATGGCATCATGGAGCATCGGTTTCCAAGCTGCTAATATAGGGAAAAAGTTGGACGGATATAAACTTCCCGCCAAGTTGGGATTAGGGGGAGCAATCGACCTGCCATTCAGCATGGAGAACCGTTTGCAGGTAGCACTTGATTTCAACTATCTGCTTCCTAGCGAAATCCGTCATTTGCAAGCGGGCGTAGGAGCCGAATACAATTTCCTGAAATACGGAGTAGTCCGTGCCGGATATCATTTCGGAGATAAAGACAAGGGCATAGGCAACTATGGCACCCTAGGATGCGGAATCAACTTCTGGCCCATACGCGCCGATTTCTCTTATGCACTGGCGGATAAGGATTCCTTTATGCACCATACTTGGCAACTGGGAGTCGGAATAGTTTTCTAAGCTCCCCTTCGAGGCGTTGCTTCACTTCGTCCATAGGCACATCGTGCTTCAACTCTTGACGAAGAGAAGTGACGCCTTTATCTATAAATCCACAAGGATGAATATAGCTGAAATATCGTAAATCCGTATTAACGTTCAAAGCCAGTCCGTGCATAGTGACATAGCGGCTGCTCCTGACCCCTATCGCACAAATCTTACGGGCACGGGAAGTATCACCTTCCAGCCAGACGCCTGTCGCCTTCTCCAACCTTCCTGCTTCGATGCCATAAGACGCACACACGCGTATCACTGCTTCTTCCAACAGATGAACGTATTCTTTCAGTCCCAGCCCGAACTCCTCAAGGTTCAATATCGGATAGCATACCAACTGTCCGGGACCGTGATAAGTGATGTCTCCCCCTCTGTCAATATGATAAAGAGTCGCATCAATCGCTTTCAACTGTTCTTCACTCAGCAGCATATTATTTTCTTTCCCGCTACGTCCCAAAGTATAGACGTGGGGATGCTCGCACATGATTATACGGTTCTCATAGGCCTCACCCTGAGCTTTCGCCCGGACAACGCCGTCAAACCATTCCGTCTGCCGCTGCCATGCCTCGGCATACGGTATCAAATTCCAATCTATAAAAACTGTTTTCATAAAAACAAAATTATATAGAAAAATCGAGTTTTTCTACACCGGCACAATAAAAACCGAGGC
>NZ_CABUHK010000002.1 GCF_902491285.1 uncultured Bacteroides sp.
TGAAAATCGAACGCTTCGTTTCGGATTCTGCGGAAATTTGGATTTGCGGATTATAAGTCGGTCAACATTATTAATACAAATATCATAACTGGGTTACTAAACAAAAACTTATATTTTTTGTATTTTATCTCATTCTTGTTTTCTTATTTTGAAATAAATACTTATGTTTGTGTAACCTTAAATTAAAAATGACCTATGAACCTTAATGATAACCGCTTAATTATTAAAACCTTGAAGTCGGGAGATCAAAAAGTATTTTCCCTGGTTTATGCTTCTTATTACAAGCCGCTATGTTTGTTTTGTTCCTCGTATGTTTCTCTTGAAGAGGCTGAAGAGATAGTGCAGGATTTGATGATGTATGTGTGGGAAAAACGTGAGTTGCTGGTAGAGGACTTGTCGCTGAAATCTTTCTTATTTACCAGTGTCAGGAACAGGGCTTTGAATTCAATCACCCGTTCCCATATTACCCGTCAGGTATATGAAGAATATCAGAGCCAACAGTTGAAATCTCTGCCGGCATTGGATTCTTGTTATGGCACGGAGTTGTTTAATACCTATATGGAAGCCCTTCATTCTCTTCCTAAAGAACTGCAAAGAGTATATGTTATGAGTCGGTATAAACAACTGACCCATAAAGAAATTGCTGACAAGCTGGAGGTGTCGGTGCAGACTGTCAATTATCGGATAGGCAAAGCTCTTCAGTTTTTTCGTATTAGATTGAAAGATTTTTGCCTAGAATAGTCGCTTCAATCACCCGAGGGAAATATTCGTATTCCAACTGGTGCACCCGTATTGCCAATGTATCTGGCGTGTCAGTGGGCAATACCGGACAGGTGGCTTGGAAAATGGTATTTCCTTCATCATATTGTTCATTTATATAATGGATGGTGATGCCGCTTTCCTTTTCATGGGAAGCTATGACAGCTTGGTGCACGCGGGAACCGTACATACCTTTACCACCGAACTTGGGAAGGAGGGCCGGATGAATATTTACTATTTTATTCGGATAATCATGCAAAATGGCATCAGGTACTTTCAAGAGGAAGCCTGCCAGTACAATAAAGTCAATATGATATTGGTGCAGTATTTCCAGTGCTTTCCCGTCGGCAAAGTCTTGGGCTGTGAGGATAAGTGACGGAACACTCAGTCTTTCAGCTCGCTTGAGTACACCGGCCTGTGCTTTGTTGACGATAACCAATGCTACTTCAGCTGTTCTTTTCTCTAAAAAATACCGAATAATTCTTTCAGCATTCGTGCCTTCTCCTGAAGCTAAAATTGCGATTTTCTTCATGATGTTCTCTATTTTGGTGCACATAAAACAAAAAAATGTGCAAAATTCTGCATTTATTTGCCTGAATATTTGCTCAGCCCAAGAAATATTTATTCCTTTGCAACCGCAAAGAAAATAAAATAATTCAATTTATTAACTAAAAAATTAAAGTTATGTCTGAAATTGCATCAAGAGTAAAAGCTATTATCGTTGATAAATTAGGTGTAGAAGAATCAGAAGTTACAACAGAAGCAAGCTTCACTAACGATCTGGGCGCAGATTCACTGGATACTGTAGAGCTGATTATGGAATTCGAAAAAGAATTCGGTATTTCTATTCCTGATGATCAGGCTGAGAAAATTGGTACAGTAGGTGACGCCGTTTCTTATATCGAAGCTAACGCTAAGTAATTATCCTTATTTTATAATATGGAATTAAAAAGAGTAGTAGTAACAGGTCTTGGTGCTCTTACTCCTGTAGGTAACAATGTTGCAGAAACATGGGACAACCTGGTGAAGGGGGTAAGCGGGGCAGGACCTATTACTCATTTCGATGCGTCTAAATTCAAGACTCATTTTGCATGCGAAGTGAAAAATTTCAATGGAACTGATTACATTGACCGTAAAGAACTTCGCAAAATGGATCTGTATACACAGTATGCCATTGCAGCTGCTAAAGAAGCGGTGGAGGATTCTGGAATGGACCTCGAAAAAGAAGATTTGAATAGAATAGGTGTAATTTACGGTGTAGGTATCGGAGGTATTCATACTTTTGAAGAGGAAGTAGCTAATTATACACTGAATAAAGATACTGTCGGACCGAAATTCAACCCATTCTTCATCCCCAAAATGATAGCTGATATTGCATCGGGACAGATCTCTATCATGTATGGTTTCCACGGTCCTAACTTCACAACAACTTCTGCCTGTGCATCTTCATCAAATGCTATTGCCGATGCATTTAACTATATCCGTTTGGGTAAAGCAAATGTAATTGTGGCAGGTGGTGCGGAAGCTGCTATTTTTGAAGCCGGTTTGGGCGGTTTTAACGCTATGCATGCTTTGTCTACCCGTAATGATGATCCGGAACGTGCATCCCGCCCGTTTAGTGCAAGCCGTGATGGCTTTGTGATGGGTGAAGGCGCAGGCTGTCTGATTTTGGAAGAATTGGAACATGCAAAAGCACGTGGTGCCAAGATTTATGCGGAACTTGCCGGTGTAGGCGCTTCTGCCGACGCTTATCACTTGACAGCTTCTCATCCGGAAGGATTAGGCGCTAAACTGGTGATGTTGAACGCATTGGAAGATGCGGAATTGAAACCGGAAGATATTGATTATATCAATGTACATGGAACTTCAACTCCTGTAGGTGATGTTTCAGAAGTGAAAGCTATCAAGGATGTATTTGGAGATCACGCTTATAAACTGAATATCAGCTCTACTAAGTCTATGACAGGACACTTGTTGGGTGCTGCCGGTGCGGTAGAAGCTATTGCCAGCGTATTGGCTGTGAAGAATGACATTGTTCCGCCCACTATCAACCATGAGGAAGGTGATAATGATGAAAACATTGATTATAACTTGAACTTCACGTTCAACGAAGCTCAGAAACGTACAGTAAACGCTGCATTGAGCAATACCTTCGGTTTTGGTGGACATAATGCATGTGTAATCGTAAAAAAATATGCTGAATAATCGTGTTTAGCAATATAAAGGATAGGATAAGACTTCTTTTTCGTAAGGATAGGGAGTCTTATCTTCGTTTTTATAAGATGCTTGGATTCTATCCCAAAGACATTAGCATCTACGAACAGGCTTTGCTTCACAAATCTTTATCAGTGAAGTCTGAAAAGGGGCGTTTGCTTAATAATGAGCGTTTGGAATTCTTGGGGGATGCTATTCTGGATGCTGTGGTGGCAGATATTGTTTACAAAAGGTTTGAAGGAAAGCGTGAGGGTTTTCTCACGAATACCCGC
Organism: uncultured Bacteroides sp.; assembly: GCF_902491285.1. GTDB lineage: Bacteria > Bacteroidota > Bacteroidia > Bacteroidales > Bacteroidaceae > Bacteroides. The sequence continues at coordinate 3,246 of NZ_CABUHK010000002.1, forward strand.
TCTAAAATAGTGCAGCGTGAAACATTGAATCGTTTGGCTATAGAGATTGGTTTGGATAAGCTGATCAAGTATACGGCCCGCCAGTCTTCTCATAACAGCTATATGTGCGGCAATGCATTCGAAGCATTGGTAGGTGCTATTTATCTAGACAGGGGATATCGTGCCTGTAAATATTTCATGGAGCATCGTATTATTGGGCCTTATATAAATTTGGAGAAGATTTCCCGTAAGGAGGTAAACTTTAAATCCAAGTTGATAGAATGGAGCCAGAAAAATCGTTTTGAGGTTACCTTTGAGCTGATAACCCAATCACACGATCAGGGATATAATCCGACTTTCGAGAGTGAAGTTCTGGTGGAAGGTATTTCGGGAGGAAAAGGAACCGGTTATTCTAAAAAAGAGTCTCAGCAAATGGCTGCGCGTGTGGCTTTGGGAAAAATAAAGAATGATTCCGGCTTTATTGAATGTATTTTTGCGGCTAAGACTGCCCGTGAGTTGCCTCAGGAGGAGGTAACGGTTTCTGATAGTAAGCCTTCAGACAGTGGGGCCGTTACTCCGGATCTTTCTTTGGAGGAGATTAAGAAAACGGATGTGGTCGAGCAGATAATCAGTGAAGCGGAAGAAAAGGCTTTTAAGGAAAACGCTTAGCGGATTTTATCGATATTGTTTATAATTTATTAATTGGCTATTCCGGTGGTTTTGGGTATGTCCGGCAGGAATACATAATACATTGAAATATGCCCGATTACATCAAGAAAATGTAGTCGGGCATATTTCATATACTGACGGGAATTAGATTTCATCAGGCCATGGGCAGGGTTTTCCTGTGGCTTTGAATGTGGGACGTTGTCCTCCTGTTGCTCGCAAATAGTTCCCTAATTCCTTGGAGAGCCGTTTTACGATGCCGGGATGTTGCTTTGCTACATCATTTTTTTCACTGATATCATTTGGTATGTTGAAAAGTTCTTTTTTACCGGTTTCATAATAATAGACCAGTTTCCATTCGTCTTTGCGGATAGAGCAGTCCAGATTGATGCCTGGTCCGTCATTACCCCAGATATTAGGGAAATTCCATACCAGTGCGCGTCCTTTGGACGGGTCTCCTGTACCTTTCAGCAGGGGCATAAAGCTGATACCGTCTATAGGGTTGACTGTCTTATAGTTTGTGATACCCGCCATTTCAAGTATGGTAGGATAAAAATCTTCAATTATAAGATATTTGTCACAACGAGTATTCGGGGTGACTACTCCGGGCCAGCTTACAATCATTGGTTCGCGTATTCCTCCTTCATATAAGGAGCCTTTGCCACTATTGAGAGGAGCGTTTTGAGTGTGAATTTGTCCGTCGCGCCATCCGGGTTCGGCAGCTAGCCCTCCGTTGTCACTCATAAAAATAATAACAGTATTATCTGCTTCATCATTTTTTTCCAACCAGTTCATCAAATCCCCCAGACTTTTATCCATTCCTTCAATTAAGGATGCATATGCGGCTTCTTTGTCACTAAGTCCTTTTTTAATATACTTGGGGAAGAAGCGCATATCTTTGTCAACAGGAATGTGGATGGCATAATGTGCCATATATAGATAAAAAGGTTGATTGTACTTTTTTGCTTTGTCCAATGCTTTGATGGCTTCTTGTGTCAGGGCTTCTGTTGCAAATATACCTGTTCCCCAATAATCTTCCAAGCCGGGGATGGCCATTAGTGAATAGGGCTTTCCATCGCGGGTGTGCCCGTAGTTCTGTTCGCTCAGATAAGTAGCCAGACCACCGGCGGCATGTCCGGCTATATTTACTTCAAACCCCCAATGGGTAGGGTTCTCTCCCGGTGTGTCAATAGAACCGAAATGAGCTTTTCCGCAGTGGATGGTATGATAACCGTTCTGTCTGAGTAACTCAACGAAAGAAGTGCCGACAAAGGTATTGGGCGTTCCTGTTACTTGGCTGACTCCGTTGTAGTTCCAGTCTGGCAATTCTATTGTATTGCTTGGTCTGTCGGTAGCTTTGTTTTTTTCAAGTGTCCAGTTTGTTACACGATGTCGGGTGTTGTTAGCACCCGTTATCAGACTGCAACGGGTAGCGGAACTGATATTGCAGGCGTATGCTTGTGTGAACATCATCCCTTTCTTAGCCAGACGTTCCATATTGGGAGTTTCGTAGGCTTCATTATAATGTGTTTTCTGTGTCCAGAAAGGTAAGGATGTATCTTGCCAACCCATGTCGTCCACCATAAATAAGATGATATTGGGACGTTGTTGGGTTGTTTCTGAAGACATTTTTTCTTTTGCTTGCGTCGAGATTCCTGTTAAGGAAGCGAGAGCGAAAGATACAAGTAGTTTTTTATTCATATCGGCTAGTTTTATAAGTTATTTTTCGATTACAATTTTTTTGGGGGTATCTATGGAAATACTTCTCAGTTCTTGCTTGCCGGAATTTTCTATCCATACTTTTAGTGTACCTGTACATAGTACGTTCAGCACCAAGCGGTTCTCTGTTAAAGAGATAGTTTGGACGGTGGCCGGGGACAGATATTTTTCCTGTATGCCAATGACTGCCCATCCTTTCCGTATGGGGCAGAGATGAAACAGTTTGTCTGTAAATCCGATGAGTTCGAATGTACTGCTGTCTGATAGTTCTTCTGCCTTTTGTGATTTCCAATTATAAAGCAGCACGCGTTCTTCGGGGGTGGCAGACATTTTCTCAAAACTGTTCCGAAGAGAATAATCTTCTTTTTTTATAGTGGCCTGGACTTGCTGATGCCGGGGGGAAACATTCAGGTTGTAACAGATTAATGTCATAGCTCCGTTGCCTGAGGGAGCTGCTACTCGATATGCTTTTCCACTCCATAATGGATTGGTCAGTATAGATTCCGGCATAGGTACGGCAGGAGCTTCGGGGCGGAACAGTTTGCCTTGTTTGTCAATTAAAGGAAAGATGTTTTCCTTGATAAAGTCCCCGGGGGCGTCCGACAGGTAGACCGGACCTCCGGAAATGGCCTTGGAACGTGCCATCAAAGTGCCGCAAACGGTATCGCAGGAATGAAACATATCATGGTCGGGCCATACGGTTTGTCCTAGTAGCAGGGTATTGGTATAAGACTGGAATAGATGTGATTTTGCCATATCCTCATCATATTTCTTATAGTCTATGCTGACACGGGTGCTGTTGCTGTATGACGTATGGTCGGTATTGATGACGTTCTGTGCCATACAGTTCATTAGTCCCATATTTTGCCGGTGGATCTCGGCTTCCAGGCTTCGGTTACAGTCGGTTGCCTGGCGGATACTTTCATGCCCTCCCATGTAGAGTGGCAGCGTAAAAGCTTGGTTATCTACTTTCAGAAAATCGAATCCTTGTTCTTTTAAGGTGCTGACGTAGTAGCGATAGAAGGAACGGATGCGGGTGCTGTCCGTTCCTGGCAGAAGGCTGCCGGCGTGTGGGTATAGGGCTTGTCGGACGACTTGTGGAAATCCGTTTTCGGGGGATAATCCCATCCAGTATCCCGAAAGGCTGTACCACAGTCCGATCCATTTGATTTTATTTTCTTTTTTGTATGACATGATTTTTTTCCATCCCGACGGGAAACGTTGTTTATCTGGTATGAAACCGGTCAGTTGCCTGTTCTTGTGGGCGAGATGACCGTCGTCAATCAGTACATACCGGATAGGAATGCCGGATGCCTCTATCGTTTTCATATCGTTTATTATCTTGGATTCGTTTATATCATCATGATAATGTTCCCATGTACACCAACCGAGATAGCGGAAAGCTTCGAAATATTCCTTGGCTGTGCGGCTTTTTAAGTCGGCGGCTTCTGTATTTTTCATCAGCGCTTGATAGGCTTGCCGAATGGTTGAATAAATATCTTTTCCTTGTCGGATGAGTAGAAGAGGGACTTCCGGTTTCAGATAGTCTTTTCCTAAGGTGGATACATATAGGGTGACAGAGCCGTTATCGTTTACTTGCAGCCAGCTTAAACTGTTACGGCCGGCAACAGCTTTGGCAAACAAGTATTCTCCGTTTGTCAGTTCCAGCAGTAATGCATCTCCCAACGTAGATGGGGTTGCATTGGAAGGTATTCCCGGATAGCGGGTGTCGGTTAATTCTTTTAAATCGTTGAACACCCAAGGTAGGAGCCGGTTGGTATTGTTGGGCCATTCAAAATCTCCCGGACGGGAGTCTCGGCTGAAGAAAATACCTCGGACGTACCCGGGTAACCGTACCGGACAGGCAATAGTTTGGGTTTGTCCGGGTATGGATTTCTTATAGGGTATGGGAGAAGAAATGGAAGTTAAATCAATCGTATCTGTCATTGACAAAGCGTTTGTGTTCTTGAAAGACTTTCCTTTTTCATATGTGTAATCTGTTTGCCCGAAGGATTTCGGACAAACAAATACATTGCAAATCAGGATACAAATGAATATTGCTTTATATTCTCTCATGATTTTTTATTTGAGAGTTACGTTATAGGCACTGAAATGTCTGATTTCGGGTACGGCAACGGATTGGGTTACGGTGAGGCGCAAGGCGGTGGTTTCTACCGGTTCGAAGTGTGCAATGCGTTTGTGTCCCACAGACTCGCCGGAGCACACTGTCTGCCATTTTCCGTTGACTTTCGCTTCTATCTTGTATTGGCGTATTCTTTCGCCTTTGGCAATGTCTTCTTGGATGATGCAGTAGTTGACCGGTTGTTTTTCATTCAGATTCAGCGTAAGCCGTTGCCTCCGGCCTTGGGTTTCCGCCAATGGTGTACCAAAGCGCCGGTTTATTTCTTCTCCCCATTCTTTTAAACGCTGTTCGTCACCTGCCGGCAATAGCCCATCGGGATCGGGGGTCAGCCCGATGATTAACGTAGCGTTGCGGCCCACTGATTTTTCGTACATATCCATCAACGTTGTCAATGGATAGATATTATTCTCGTCATCGGGTTCCCAAAACCATTCGTGGCGGCCGTTGGCACCACGCAGGGGGCTGTCTGCCATAGCTGGTACCCAGTATTTGCCTTCGGGATCACCTTGTTTTAATAAGGCTATTTGGTCTTTTTGGCTTTCAATACGTTTATGATGTGAACAGGGGGCCGGAAAAGTGGACCAGCAGGGGTATCCCACTGTGCCGGTTTCTGAACCTCCCCAGCGGAAATCAGCACGGTCTATGTTGTGGTAGAACAGGCAGTTGGGTTGGTATTTATTGACGATGGGTTCCACATCAGGACCGTCACCTCGTGGGTCATCGGCTCCGCCATCAAACCAAATCATATATAAATCTCCATAGCGGGTACAAAGTTCTTCCACCATTTTCTCGCAGAAGCGTTTATACCACGCCTGTCGGTTGGCGGCAAATTCTCCGTCACCGGCTACCTTGAAATTATGGATACCCAGAAGTGAATTCCACCGGATGCCTACATAGATGCCCGGCTGGATACCATACTTACGGCAGGAGTTGACAAAGTCGCGGACAATGTCTCCTTTGCCATCACGCCATTTTACAGCTTTCAGGCAGTATGGGTTTACGTCACTTTGCCACAATCCGAAGCCGGTTTCATGCGTGGCTGTGAGTACGGCGAATTTGCAGCCTGCGGCTTTAGCTGCCTGAATCCATTGGTCAGTATCCAGTTGGGTAGGATTAAATATATTATAATCTTCAATGGGGCTGATACGGTTATTGCCTTGTCCGTAGCGGATGCCGTCGAATACGTGGAGGTCATAATGAAATACGGCTCCCATTTCCGCTTCATGCCATTTCAATTGATGCGGTTTGGGTACAATGATTTCCGGTTGTGCAACACTCAGTACACAGTTCATAAGGAAGAGAAGGGATGTATATAGTATCTTCATAGGTTATAAATAATTAAAAAATGGATCTTCTGTTTTTTGCAGCCATGTTTTTAATTGGCTTTTCAATCGGTTTACCAGTTTGGGATGCTGCATAGCTATATTATTCATTTGGTAAGGGTCTGATCTCCTGTCGAATAGAATAATCTTATCTACCTTACCATCGGTTGCATGGATAGTAAACGTATGTGTAGCGGTGCGTAATCCCCGGTAGCCTGTTGCCGGATTGGATGACTGTATGTAATAATAGGGTTGGACAATGCGGTTGTTTTCTTTTCCGTAGAGGAGAACGGAAGCAAGGTCGAATGTTTGTACTTCTTCCGGTATTTGTTGCTGAAAGCCCATGATGGAAAGCAGGGTCGGATACAAGTCGGCAAAAGCTATCATGGTTGTTCGGTCGGTTTTCGGCTTTATTTTTTCCGGCCATGAGATAAGGACTGGAATTCGCATGGATTCCTCATAAAAGATATCTTTTCCGGCTTGTTCATGAGCCCCCATGCAGATGCCGTGGTCAGAAGTGAATACTACAATAGTATTTTTAAATAAACCCAAACGTTTCAATTCGTTGATTATCCGACCTATATTTTCATCGACTCCGGTCATGCAGGCATAGTAATTGCGGATATTGTTGCGGAAATAGTCGCCCATTTCAGTGCCTTTGGCGGGAATGTCGGGACGGTTGGCACATAATGCCTCTACATTCAGGTTTTTATACATCTCCTTGTATCGGTCGGGCACCAACTCGTAACCGGTGTGTGGAGGGTTCATGGATACGACTAAGGCAAATGGCTGCGTTTTATCTATATGCCCGTTGAGGTACTCAATCGCTTTGTCGGCTTCATACTCCGGTCCCCATTGATTGACATAATAAAAACTGTCCCGGGGAGCGTCAGTGTCCCAGTACATGGGTTTTAAATGGTAGTCGTAAGTGCCATAAGCGGTCCAATAGTCAAAACCGTGCCGGCGTTCTTTTGGACACCATTCGTTCCAAGCAACTGCACCATGGTTGTTGTAAGTATCTATGTATGGTTCATGAGGAGCATCCAGATGCCATTTGCCGATATATCCTGTTTGGTATCCATTGGCTTTAAGTATATCACTCCAGCAGCGTGCATCTTGTGGAAGTTCTACTCCATAAGGAGCGTTGGCAGAATTGCAATTGCCTGTTACTTTGTTCTTATGCGGATACATGCCTGTCATCAACATGCCTCGTGCCGGTGAAGATACGGGATAGCTGCTGACAGCATTGGTGAAATTCACACCTTCACGGGCCAGTTGGTCCAGGCAAGGTGTTTTGACAGGTTCTTTTCCGAGACAACCTAAAGCATCTCCTCTCCATTGATCTGCCATGATGAAGACCAGGTTAGGTTTTTCTTGAGCTTGTAAATAGATAGAAGTCAAGAACGGAAAGATGAAAAATGTTTTTTTAGAGAAAAATTTCATATTAATTCGGTATGATATTGGTAAAGGGTGTGTTCAAAGGTACAATAAGAATACATTGTAACGAATTAAACTACACCCTTTTTGAGTTATTTTATCTAAACCTATTGCAGAGCATATTGATTGGCACCGACAGGCCAGCCTGGATTTTGATAAACAACGGAAGTGGAAATATCGCCTCCTTTCTCAGGGGTTGAAAGACGGAATACGTCATAAGAGATAGGGGTCAGGTAATTCGCTTCTTCAAAGTTGTAGCCATTGTTGGTAATGATCAGTTCGTTGGCAAAATGCGGACGTAAATATTTAGAATTACTAACCACTAAGCCGGCAGCCAATTGTTTCACATAGTAAGGCTCTTTTTGATACTCTTGCCAATTGAATCCTTCTGTTTGATAGTTTTTCATTTTATCTAGTGAACGCCAGCGTAAAAGATCATCTTTACGCATGCCTTCTGCTATAAATTCGCAACGTCGTTCACGGCGGATATTATATAAAGTTTTGTCTATCATCTGACTTCCGGACCAAACAGCCAGATCGTTTTCTTTACTTAGATCTGTTGCATCGATAGTTTTTTGGAAGTTTTCTGATACGCCGGCACGCTTTCTCAAAGCTCTCCAGTATTTTTTGCTATAATCATCTAGATTTTTGTTTTTCATATAGTCAGCTTCCATATAGTTGAGATATGCTTCGCTGGCGCGGAATATCATATAAGCCAAAGGTGAATTATCCGCTGGAGCTACATTGCTGTCTCTCCATCCTTTACGAACTAAATATCCTGTAGCTGTTCTGCTTAAGTTTTGATAAGCTTGTAGTAGATTTGCATAGACCATTCTTCCGTCTTGGTCCATATTACCACCTCTCCAAACCATATCACCCGGTTTGAAAGTTGATTCTACAAGGCGTAAATCACGATTCTCCATTACATCGGGGATACTTTTGTCGCCTTTGTATTCTGTATTTTCTGGTGCATAAATAGGCAGGCCATTGGTAGTTAGGAAAGTTTCAACCATGGATCGTGTATAACCTCCACCTTGTCCCACACAGCCTTCACCGTTTTCATTGTATATGCTATGATAATTGCCTTCTACTAAGCTATTCACTTTGGCATCCGCACTATACATACGCCATAATAATACCTCTTTGTTGGAAGAAAGATCATATTGATTGAACATATTCATATAATCTTCTATTTTATCAGAGATTTGTATTGCTTCTGCCACTTCTTTGGCAGATGCCATCGCTTCAGTCAGGAAGAAATCTATTTCAGTATTAAGGTTGCCATTGAAAGTACCGCCCGGCCAGCCCGGACCACCTGGTACTCGTGCGGTTCCTTGATGGTAGGTTTCCCAACTTGCTTCATACAGGGCTACACGTGATTTAAATAGATAGGCACACTCTCTGTTCAGACGGTGATTGGTCAGATTATTACTGCGCGGTAATAATCGGGCAATGGCTTCGTTCAGGTCTTCTAGAATAAATCGGGCCACTTCATTACGTGGCTTACGTTTGTTTGCTTCCACATTGGCGGCATAATCATCTGCGCTAAGTTCTGATTTGATAATGGGAAAATCTCCGAATTTCCTCAAATATTCGAAATAGATGTAAGCTCTGAAGAAGTAAATCTCACCGATATATTGCTGAGTTTCGCGGGTATCTTCCAGTTCCCCTTTTTGGATATTTTCCAAAGCGTAATATAACAATCGGTTACAGTCGCGCAAATGTCCTTGCCGATTATAACTTCCTGTGGCGGCAACTTTGATACGTTGCGGTAGAAAGAAATCTACAGGATCTGTTCCTGCTTGGTTATCACTGGTTTGATCGTTGGTAAAAAGATTGGTGTCTTTGAAATCGGGCAATAGTTCGTATTTCTTGTTACAATAAGCCTGCAATTGGCTTGGTTCTGTGAAAAAACCTTCATTCACATTGTCTGTCAATGGTTCTCTATCTAGAAAATCGTTACATGAGCTTATAGCGAATGAAGTTGCTATTATAGGGAGTATGATGTATTTTAATTTCATGATTATGATTTATTTAAAGTTTATAATGTAATATTAATTCCACATGATAGAGTATAGCTTAACGGATAACTCATACCGTTTTGGTAAATTAGTTCTGGATCAAAATTTTTACTCATCTTGGTACCAGTCCATAAATTATCTCCGGAGAAGAATAGTCGTACTTTCTCCAGGTTAGCTTTTTGTATCCATGCTTTAGGCAACGTGTAACCTATTTGTATGTTTTTCAAGCGGATGTAAGCTGCATTCTGCAAGTAACGACTTTGTACCTGCTGGTTTTGTTTACTTCCAATAATGGGGCGCGGATAATAAGCATTGAGATTTGCTCCCATTTCATCTCCTTCAGGACGGAAGTAATCCATGTGTTCTTCGTATCCGGTGGAATCCCATTGCCCCCCGTTGATACCCCAGAAAATCATACCTTTAGAATAAGCGGTTCTGTCGTCGCCTCCTACCCAAACGTCACGTTTGGCTACGCCCTGGAACATTAGATTGATATCAAATCCTTTATAGTCAGCTCCTAATGAGAAGCCAAAACGAAAGCGGGGTGTGTAATTTCCAATAATGGTTAAATCTTTCGGATCAGTGGCAGACGTACCTTTTTCTATGGCAGGATTGTCATCCAGGTTAGCGTACATGATATCACCGGCTTTCCAAATATTGTTTCCTACATTGGGTAATTTGCTTTGGTCATGTTGGGCTATCCATGATTGCATTTCTTCATCGGTTTTTGCTATGCCTACTGTTTTGAATCCCCATATTTCGCCTAATTTTTTCCCTTTCCAATAATTTTCAATGGTGTTTCCGTCTTCATCTTTGGTGTAAAATGTTTTATCAGGATTGGGATATTCTGTTACTTCTGTTTGAGCATCAGATAGATTGAAAGAAGCATGATACCCTACTTTACCAATTCTGTCCTGCCAAGTTAGTTGTAATTCCCAGCCTTTGGTTCGTAAAGAGGTATTATTCATTTTGGGAGCTGATGCTCCTACTAATGGAGTTATTTCTTCGGCAGGTCCTACCATGTCTTTGGTATCACGAATGTAGTATTCAACGTATCCGTTCAGACGATTGTTAAATGCACCAAAGTCAAGTCCTGCATTATAGCTGGTGACACGTTCCCATGTGAGCAAGGAACTGACGAGACCGGGGGAAGATGCTATATTGGACTTGTTGGCTAAGTCAAGCAGCCAGCGTCCGCCGGCATCTACGCTACCTACAGTTATATTTTGAATAGAATAAGTAGGATAATAATTATCTGTATTCTGATTGCCTAGGCTACCGTAAGAAAAACGTAGTTTTAACAGGTTGACATATGCTTCTGCCGGACTCCAGAATGCTTCGCGGGCGATGTTCCAACCTATAGAAACAGAGGGAAATGTGCCCCATCGTTGGTTACCGCGGAAGCGTGAAGTCCCATCGCGACGAATGTTTCCTTCTAATAGGTATCGTCCTTCGTAGTCATAATTTAAACGGGCAAAATATCCCATTGTAGCCCATTCTTTTGAGGAGCCTTTCAAATCACTTGTACCAGTGGCCGTATTGATACTGGGGACATTTTCGTTGATGACATCATAGCGTTTGCCGATTAATTCGTTGATGTAATAATATTCGGTATTCATACCTGCTGTAACTTTGAAATTGTGCTTGTTCCAGGAATATTCATAATCTGCATATAGTGAAGTTGTCATCATGGAAGTTTGCTGTGTTTGACTTTGCACAAATGTCTTTCCTGCTGCTAAATCGGGGTCTCCTCCTAACCATGCTTCTTCCACGGGTTGGTTGTCACGGGTATAGAGATAGACTTTATTTACATTATATTGGTGGCGGTAGCTTTCTGTCCGTAGAGTCGCCTGTCCGTGAATACCTAATCCTTTTAATGGAGTCAGATGGAAACCTCCGGAAGTGAAGTAGGTGTCTTTACTGCTGTTTGAACGCCCTCCAGAAGTTAATTGCATTAATTTAGGATTACGTGTATAGTGTCCGTTGTTGTCATAGAGAGGCATCATGGGATATAATTTGGTCGTTTCTGCAAAGAAACGATCGCCATAGAGTTTCACAAAAGTTGGCATTTCTATATCTGAACGTATAAAACGAGCGTTAAAATCTAAACTTAGCCATTTGGTGACTTGTCCTGTTACCTTTCCACTGATGTTATAACGTTTTTTGTTTTCGTCAGAGTAATTCATCTGTCCGTTTTGAGAAAGGAAAGCTCCCGATAGATAGTATTTAACTTTCTCACCTCCTCCGGAGATACTTAGATTATGTTCTTGTCCGAAAGATGTTTTGTCAATGAAGTTTCTTGGCCAGTTTTGATTATCATTGGAAGCGACGTTGAAAGGGAAAAAATTGTTTCCTTGTGAACCATTGGGGTCTGAGGTGTATGGGTATTCACTCGCCATGTATTTCTGAATGCGGTCTATCGTATCATCAGTGAAAATAAAAGTGGTGCCGCTTCCTGAATTTTTTTGTGCTGCATTGAAATACTTGGCAAAGCGGTAGGAGTCGAGCATGTCAGGAATGTTGGTGGGGCGTGACCATCTGAAATTGTTTGAATACTGAATGGTGGCTTTTCCTGCTTCTCCTGATTTGGTTGTAACCAAGATTACGCCAAATGGAGCGCGTGAACCGTAAATGGCAGATGCGGCAGCATCTTTTAACACGGAAATGTTAGCGATATCCTGCGGATTTAACGAGTTTATGTCTCCTTCGGCTCCATCAATTAAAACTAAAGGTGAGGCACTGGATCCGGTATTCAAATTTCCTGTTCCACGAATATTCATGGTGGGATTATAGTCTAATCGTCCACCTTTGTCATTCATGTCAATGTTCAATCCTGGCATCACTCCTTGAAGAGCTTGTGAAACTGAAGTGACAGGACGTGATTCCAGTGTTTTTTTATCCACGGTAGCAACTGCTCCTGTTAAGTTCACTTTCTTTTGCGTACCAAAGCCTACTACCACAACTTCGTCCAGCGTTTGCGTATCTTCCGCTAAAGAGATTTGATAAAAAGTTTGGTTGCCATTGATTGTAAATTCTTGGGGGGTATACCCGATAAAGGAAACAATTAGCACACTGCTTTTTGAGGCTTGGATTGTGAATTTTCCATCCAGATCAGTAACCGTTCCGTTGGTAGTACCTTTGACAACTACACTAGCACCGATAATGGGCTCATTGAGCTTTTTATCCGTGACTACACCGGTGATGCTGAATTGCTGGGCGTACAGGAATGTACAGTTGCAAAGCAATATCAAAAATAGAATTGAGATTTTTTTCATGCTTCTCTGTTTTTTAATTAGACATTAGGTTAATACATTGCAAATGTATGTTAATCAGTGATGTGGCTTAATACACGTTCATTTCATTCAGCATGCATGTTTAATGCATCTCTATATTTTTTGGTGAATCTTTGTTGTTATCTCTTTTTTATTTTATTCCTTTGCTACAGGTAATGAATTAAATATGAACCTTAAAATCTTATCACTGGTTATAATTGGAGTATGTATATTGCTGCCGGATGTGTGCTATGCTTTTTTAAGCAAAGATGTGCATCTGCTCAATATGCAAAACGGATTGGCCGACAATACCGTATCTGCTGTTTATAAGGATAAAGAAGGCTTCATTTGGTTTGGAACCCGAAACGGGTTGAGCCGTTATGACGGTAGGCGGATTACAAATTTTGAAAGGAGTAGGAGTTATCCTAGTATTTCAAACTTAAAGGAGGTTTTTGACGGGGTGCTGGCATTTGTGGATAATGGTGTCTTTTCTGCATTTGATTTGAAAAAAGAACGGTTTTTGTCTGTGGTTTCTTCTTCGGGACAGGGTATTCCATCTCGAGGGATGTTGCAGAGGAATGATTCGTTGGTTTGGGTGATTTCCGGGAGTGAGCTGCATTTAATGAAGCGGTGCGCATCAAAAGAGGGTGAGCTTCGGCTCCGGGTTCAAGAAAAATATACAGGCTGGAATAACCAGGATAATCTTTTGGTTGCCATCACTTATTCTTCGGATAAAAAAAGTATCTGTCTGATTGATGAAAAAGGTAGAATTATCTTGCTGGATGCGACAAACCTGAATTCCTTTCGGGTGATTGACCTGGGGCGTACCGGTAGTCTGTCTGTAAATTCTGTTTTGTATGATGATGGTCGGATATGGATTTCTACAATTGCTCATGGGGTTATTTATTACAATGAACGAACCGGGAAAATCAAGCAGTTGACTTATCATGTGGCTCCGGTATCCGACAGACTTTCTCATACAGATGTTTTCGGTGTTATCAGATTAAATGAGAATAAATATCTGGCCGTAACGTGGAATGGATATACGGTGATGACAATAGATAAAAATAATCAGGACGAGATATTGACAGAAGTTTATAGTAACACTTCTTCTTTGATGTACCGCAATCTTGAAACGAGGATGATTGCGGCTTATTACGATTCACATGGTATTCTGTGGATTGGTACGGATGGTGGAGGAGTTATCTGGTCGGATTTGCGTATGCAGTTTTATAATTGTTTTTATCAGGACAGGCATAATGAGATTTGTTCTATTGTAGCGGATGACGATCATTATCTTTGGTTGGCAACATACCATAAAGGAATTATGCGGAGCCGGACAGCGTTTGGTACTTCGGAAAAAACAGACTTCTTTCAAGTAGGAGATCAAGATGTGAAAAAACAACAGACAGTGTTGTGCAGTCTGAAAGATGAGAAAGGGAATTTATGGTTTGGGAATTCAGATGGTTCATTGACCTGTTATTATAAAAAAGAACGCTCATTCAAGATATTGCGATTGATCACGGAAGATGGTGACCTTAACAAATCATCTGTCTGGGCCTTATTTCTTGATAGCAAAGGCCGTTTTTGGATTGGTACACATAAAGGACTTTGGTTATTCGACCGTGAAACGAACAGGGGTAAGAAGATACATTTCAAAGTATCCGGATTACAGAACTTGTCTCCTCTTTATATTCGTGCTATGGCTGAAACCGACGATCATACGCTTTGGCTGGGCACTGCGAATTATGGTATATGTAAAGTGATAAATGAAAAAGAACTGCAGACCGGCTATGAAAAGAAGTATGGTATGGCTGAGAATTCCGTTCGTTCATTATTAGCTTCGTCTGATGGTAATCTGTATGTCGGATACATGGCCGGTCTGGCAGTTTTCTCTCCCGGACAGGATGCGATAACTCATGTATATACTACCCGGGATGGATTGTGCAGTAACTTTATTGGTTGCATGACTGAGGATGCGGACGGGCAAATCTGGTTGGGCTCTAATTCAGGTATTTCCCGTTATAGCCGTCATCAGCATTTGTTTTATAATTATTACATTGCAGGCAGTAACCGTTCTGTCCTGCATTGGGAGGATGTCCTGTTTTGGGGAAATAATAAAAATCTTACTTATTTTAACCCCGATGACATTAAAGCGTTTACCACTTCCGAATCTGTCGTGATTACCGGATTGGAGGTAAATAATAAACCTGTAGAGATAGGAAGAGAGGTCAATGGGCAGACCATTCTTTCACAAAGTATTTTCTATACGCCTTTTGTCCGGTTGAATCATGCGAATCGTGACTTTGCGCTGACGTTCAATAACCTTTCTTATTCTGAAAGCCAGCAGAAGTATAGTTACAGGCTTCGTCCTTATCAGCCTGGTTGGCTTGTGGCCAACGGAGGGGAAAAAGTTTCGTATGCTAACCTTCCTGCCGGGGAATATGTTTTTGAGGTGAAAAATATTTATCCGGATGAAAGAGACAGTAAAATAACCTCGTTGAGAGTAGAGATTTTGCCTCATTGGAGTGAAACTTTCTTTTTCCGCTTCTGTATGATGGTGCTGGGAGGGATAATAGTTTATATGGTTATGCAGCGTATTAAATTACGGCAAAAGAGGTTGGAGCACGAGTTGCGCTTGGAACATGAGATATTTGCTGCTACTGTAGAGCGTGACAAGGAGAAGCAGATTCGGATGGAACGCGAGAATTTCTTTACGAATGCAGCTCACGAGTTGCGTACACCTTTAACTTTAATCTTATCTCCCCTGCAGGAATTGTTAGGAACCGTCCGCCCTTCAGACACCGTCTATACTAAACTGGCTGCCATGTATCGCAATGGAACCTCTTTGCAGACATTGGTCGATCATTTGCTTTATGTGCAGAAGATTGAAGCAGGTATGATTAAACTCCGGATTTCGAAAGTCGATATAGTGGTATTGGCAAAGCAGATAACCGATCCTTTTCATGAACTGGCAGAAACAGAAGGGATTAACTTTACGGTTGAATCGCTGAATGAGCCACTTTTGCTATGGATAGACGTGGAAAAAATAAGTTCGGCTATCCGTAATTTATTATCTAATGCGTTTAAGTATACATCTCCGAATGGAAAGGTGATTTTTAAGATGAACCGTATCGAGATAGATGGATATTCATTTTGCAGTATAATCATATCGGATACAGGTAAAGGAATACCGGAAGAGTTACGGGGGAGGATTTTTGAATCATTTATTACCGGAGAAAATACACCTTTGTTTTCTAATAAGGTAGGTATAGGCTTGCGTATTGTTAAAAATACGATGGATCTTCATCATGGCACGGTGAATTTGGACAGTACTCTCGGAAAGGGTAGCACTTTCACATTATTGATTCCTGAGGGAAATGCACATTTTGCAGAGGACCGGTATGAGATTGTTGGTGCTCCGGAGATGGAGGAATATGCTCTTCCGTTACCGGTAATGCAGGCGGAAGGGCAGGAAGACAAGCCTTCGAATAAAAAAACATCTCTTCTTGTTATTGAGGACAATGAGGAAATCCGGCATTATGTCTGTTCTTTATTCTGTAAAGATTATGCCGTATATGAGGCGGCAAACGGTGAAGAGGGGGTTGATGTGGCAATGAGTAAAATTCCGGATTTGATTATTTCTGATATAATGATGCCTGTAAAAGATGGGTTTACCTGTTGCCGGGAATTGCGTGAGCAGCCTCGGACAGCACATATCCCTATTTTGATGCTGACGGCAAAGGCTGAGGATGCGGATGTGTTGCAGGCTTCAAAAATAGGTGTGGATGATTATATGATGAAACCCTTCAATCCGGAGGTATTGAAGGCAAAAGTCCGGAACCTGATACTCCAGCGGGAACGCCTGAAGAGGATATATACAAAGACGTTGATGTTGAAGCAGCAGGAAAGTGAACCGGAAGCGGATGGGAATAATGCTCCGGATGATTTTATACAGCAAATTATTCATGTCATAGAAGCTAATCTGGCGAATGAGAACTTTAATGTAAAAATGTTGGCGGAGCAATTGAATATGAGTCAGCCTACTCTTTATAGAAAAATAAAGCAACGTAGCGAACTGGCTGCTATTGATATGATTCGGAGTGTACGGATGAGCAAGGCTGCCTCCCTTATTATGGAGAACAGGTATTCCATTCAGGAAATAGCCGAAATGGTAGGATATAGTGATACACGTACGCTCCGAAAGCATTTTACCGAGCAATTCGGAGTGTCTCCATCCAAGTATATGGAAAAGGATTGAATCTGCTTCTTATCCGAAGCAGATTCCCATCCGTTTGCCTTGTACAATCAGGTCATGGTTCTCATTGACAAGTTTTAATTTACCAGCCACTTCATTCAGAGGGATGGAGCCAATTTCCGCACCTTGCAGAGAGACCATTCGTCCGAATTGTCCGGAAGCAATCAGTTCTGTGGCATGTCCACCCATACGAGTGGCCAGATTACGGTCGTAGGGAGTAGGAGAGCCGCCACGCTGGATATATCCCAGTACAGTTTCACGGGTCTCGAATCCGGTTTCATATTCTATTTCTTGGGCTATATATTCGGCGGCTTTTTTGCCGTCCATGGTTTTGATGCCTTCTGCGACAACAACAATGGAATAGGGCTTCCCTTTTTTCAAGCGTTCAATGATGGTATTGCCTATATTATGAATATCATAAGACAGTTCCGGAATAAGAATCACGTCACCGCCTCCCGCCATTCCGGAATAAAGTGCAATCCAGCCAGCTTTATGTCCCATCACTTCAATAACCATGACACGTTGGTGTGAACTGGCTGTAGAATGCAGCCGGTCAATGGCATCGGTAGCAATGGTCACGGCAGAATCGAATCCGAATGAAACGTCTGTTCCCCAAACATCGTTATCTATTGTTTTAGGTACAGAAACAACGTTCACACCTGCTTGGGCCAGTTTGGCTGCGGTCTTTTGGGTTCCGTTTCCGCCGATACATACGATACAGTCCAGACCTAGATCATGGATATTCTTTAACATCAAAGCCGGTTTGTCCTCCGAGGCTGCCGACAGGCGTTTCTTGAATGGCTTTTCTCTGGAAGTGCCTAGTATTGTCCCTCCCAGATTTAACAAGCCCGATAATGATTTTTCTGTCAATGGTTCTACGTCATTGTCCAGCAATCCCCGGAATCCGCTATGAATTCCATAAACTTCCATACCGTAATGATTTATCGCTGTTTTGCAAACTCCTCTAATTGTGGCGTTTATTCCTGGACAGTCTCCTCCTGATGTCAATATTCCTATCTTCATAGCCTTTGATGTTAAGTTGTAAGCGACCGTAAAGATAACAAAAAATAAAAGTAATGTAGAAAACTATAAAAAAAATAATGTTATCAGCCATTATAATATAGAAATAAGCTATTTTTGCAAGATATAACGAATCGTATACTAAGACAAATGAATTCTACCAGATTAATTAGTACGCTATTCAAGCCCAGACAAAAAGCGACAGCCTTGTATGCAACTCAGGCTGAGGCGCTCCAACATAAAGTGTTTTGCCGGCTGATGAAGGATGCGGCCCATACGGAGTGGGGATTGAAATATGGCTATAAAGACATAAAGAGATATCAAGACTTTCAACGTGTACCTATACAGACTTACGAAGAAATCAAGCCATACGTGGAACGGATGCGTCATGGAGAGAAAGATGTCCTGTGGCGTGGAGAAGTGCAGTGGTTTGCCAAATCTTCAGGAACAACTAATGACAAAAGTAAGTTTATTCCTGTCAGCAGGGAGGGACTTCATGATATTCATTATGCGGGTGGTATGGATGCAGTGGCGCTGTATCTCCAACAAAATCCTGAGAGTCGTTTTTTCTCTGGAAAAGGTCTGATTCTTGGAGGAAGCCATGCACCAAACTATAATGTGAAACGAAGTCTTGTAGGAGACCTTTCTGCCATATTGATTGAAAATGTGAATCCGTTGGTCAATCTGATTCGGGTGCCCGATAAAAAGATTGCGTTGCTGAGTGATTTCGAGGAAAAAGTAGAAAGGATTACTCGTGCCACAATGAATCAGAATGTGACCAATCTTTCAGGAGTGCCGTCATGGATGATGGCTGTACTGAAACATATTCTGGAAGTGAAGGGAACGGATAATTTGGCGGAAGTATGGCCTGATTTGGAAGTTTTTTTTCATGGAGGGGTTGCTTTTACTCCTTATCGCGAACAATATAAACAGCTTATTCGTAGCGACAAGATGCATTATATGGAAACATACAATGCCAGTGAAGGTTTTTTCGGATTACAAAATGATTTCAGTGATCCTTCCATGTTACTGATGATTGACTATGGGGTATTTTATGAATTTATTCCGATGGAAGATGTCGGTACTGAAAATCCTCATATTGTTCCGTTAACAGATGTGGAGTTGAATAAAAATTATGCGATGGTCATCAGTACTTCCTGCGGATTGTGGCGTTATATGATTGGTGATACCGTGAAGTTCACCAACAAACACCCCTATAAATTTGTTATAACAGGGCGTACCAAGCACTTTATTAATGCATTTGGTGAGGAGTTGATGGTGGATAATGCGGAACAAGGGTTGGCAAAAGCCTGCGAGGCGACCGGTGCACAGATTATTGATTATTCTGCTGCTCCTGTTTTCATGGATGCACATGCCAAGTGCCGTCATCAGTGGCTGATAGAATTTGCCGTTATGCCGGATTCTTTAGAGAATTTTAGTCGGGTTCTTGACACTTCTTTACAACAAATTAACTCCGATTACGAAGCTAAACGCCATAAAAACATTACCTTGCAGCCGTTGGAAATAATCGTGGCGAGACCTAATCTGTTCCACGATTGGCTGAAAGAAAAAGGCAAATTAGGCGGACAGCACAAAGTGCCGAGATTGAGCAATACGCGTGATTATATAGAAGAAATGCTAAGCTTGAACCAATAAGAACATGAATTGGAAAAAACATAAATTACCTGCTTTGTTGATGCTGATGATCGTGGTGTATTCCTGCGCAAGCATGGGAACACCGGATGGAGGTCCGTATGATGAGGAGCCGCCCAAGTTTATCAGAAGCTCTCCCAAGCCGTATGCAACAAACAATAAGAATAAGAAGATTGCCATTGAATTTGATGAGTTCATCAAATTAGAGAAAACATCGGAGAAGGTGGTAGTGTCTCCTCCTCAATTGGAACAACCTGATATTAAGGCAAGCGGCAGAAGAGTATTGGTTAACCTCATGGACTCATTGAAGCCCAATACCACTTATACCATTGATTTTTCGGATGCCATTGTGGATAACAATGAGGGTAATCCGCTAGGTAATTATGCTTTTTCTTTTTCTACGGGAGAAGCCATTGATACACTGGAAGTTTCCGGAAATGTATTGGCTGCTGCTGATTTGGAACCTGTCAAAGGTATGATGGTGGGATTGCATGCAGATCTGAGCGATAGCGCTTTTGTCAAGAAACCGTTTGACCGTGTATCCCGTACTGATAGCCGAGGGCGTTTTACCATCCGCGGTATCGCACCTGGTAAATATCATATCTTTGGTTTGATGGATGGTAACCAGAATTATTTGTATGACTCCAAGACCGAGATGATTGCTTTTTGTGATTCTATTATTATTCCTTCCATGGAGGCTGCTGTGCGTCAGGATACGTTGTGGAAGGATACAGCGACTATCGATACGATTAAAACAGTGGGGTATACCCGTTTTCTGCCGGATAATATTGTTCTAAGAGCATTTAAGGGAATAAATAACCGCCAGTATCTGTCCAAGAGCGAGCGTGATAAAGAGAATCATTTTATATTATCTTTCAGTGCGCCGGCCGATACGTTGCCTGTTTTGAAAGGATTGAACTTTGATGAGAAGGATGCGTTTATTATAGAAACGACTCCACGAAACGACTCAATTTGTTATTGGATCAAGGATTCGTTGGTTTATCAGATGGATACGCTGGAGGTTCAGTTGGATTATTTATATACGGATACACTAAACCGGTTGGTTCCCAAAACCGATACCATTTATCTGGCTAATAAACTGACAAGAGAGCAACGGGAAAAATTGCAGAAAAAAGCGAATGAGGAAAAGGAGAAGGAACGTAAAAAAAGGGAGAAAAAAGGAGATACCATCAGGGTGGAACCAACTAAATTCCTGACTATGAACGTCGATGCTCCGTCAGCATTCGATATATACAGGAATATCTATCTATCTTTTGAAGAACCTGTGGCAAGCATAGACACGGCGGCCATTCATATGGAAGTAAAGGTGGATAGTGTGTGGCAACCGGCTCCTTTCTTCTTTATGGCAGACTCGTTGATGCCACGTCAATATCAGATATTGGCAGATTGGCAACCGGAGCAGGAATATCAGTTGACTATTGATTCTTTGGCGTTTATTGGTATTTATGGGCTGCATACGGACAAAGTCCAGCAAACGGTGAAAGTGAAAAAAATGGACGAGTACGGAACTATCTTGTTGAATATAAAAGGAACTGCTCCCCATGCTGTTGCCGAGTTGTTGGATGCGAATGGAAATGTATTGCGCCAACAACCGGTAACGGAGGAAGGAACGGCGGACTTCTATTTCTTGAATCCGAGTACGAAATATTATATACGTTTGTTTAACGACCATAATAATAACGGAGTTTGGGATACGGGAGATTATGATAAGAAGATTCAGCCTGAAGAGGTTTTCTATTTCCCGAAAGTTTGGGAAATGAAAGCTAACTTTGAATTTGAAGAGAATTGGGATGTGAATGCTATTCCTATAGACAAGCAAAAGCTGGATGAAATAAAGAAACAAAAACCGGAAGAGACCAAAAAGGTGCAAGATAGAAATAAAGAAAGAGCTAGAAAACTAGGCCGATGAAAAAAACTATTCTCATATTATTGTGCGGCTGGTTTGCCATTATGGCAACCAGGGCGCAATGTGCGGCACAAAACGAAGCTATCCAGGCAGGTGAAGAATTAGTGTACGATTTAAAGTTTAACTGGAAATTCATTTGGGTTGCTGCCGGACAGGCAAAAATGGACATGCAGGCTATTACTTATCAGGGGAAACCTTGTTTTCGTAGTAACTTGATTTCTGTCAGTAACAGACAAGTTGATTTCTTTTTTAAGATGCGTGATACATTGACTTGTATTACCAGCAGTCGTCTGGAACCTGTTTATTTTCGTAAAGGAGCCGAAGAGGGCGACCGCTATACGGTGGACGAAGTATGGTTCAGTTATAAAAACGGGAAATGTATTGCCGATCAGCGTCGTATGAGGAGGGAACGGGATACGGTGAAATCGAAAGACCAAAGTGATGAGTGTATTTTTGATATGCTGAGCATATTGATGAGGGCACGTTCATTTGATGTAAGTGACTATAAAGTCGGCGATAAAATATTGTTTGATATGGCTACAGGTACTAAAGTAGAGCAGCAAACATTGATTTATCGTGGCCGGAAGAATTTTAAGGCGGAGAATGGTGTGAAATACCGTTGTTTGGTCTTTTCCTTGGTAGAGTATAAAAAAGGAAAAGAAAAAGAGGTAATAACCTTTTATGTAACTGATGATAAAAACCATTTGCCGGTGCGTTTGGATTTATATTTGAATTTTGGTTCGGCAAAAGCATTTCTGAGAGAGATAAAGGGGAACCGTCATCCTCTAACTTCCATTATAGAAAAGTAGCGGTTTGTCTTGATATAGTAATACCGCCGGGCCTTGGCAGATGCCGGGTCGGCGGTTGTGTTGTTGTATATTCATTATGAATGGTATGTTATTCATCGAACAGTTTGGCCTGTCTGGAAATAAGTTTCAAGGTCTTTCCTTCATTTAATGCAGTAAGAATAGTTTCACCCCCTTTGTTCACTTTGCATAAAGAGATTTTCGGTCCCATGATTTCGGTAATCCGTATTTCACCGATTTTGGTTTCTATATTATGTCCTTCCAGTATGCCATCTTCCACTACATCAAAGCGTAATCCTTCTTTGATAGGATCATCATATCCCAGGTTGATATAAATGGTTTTTGCCTTGTCTCTTTTGGTAGATACCACTTTCAGTATTGAACCGTATACTTTGAAGTGATTTTCTACAAAAAGTCCCATTTCGTATGGCACATTGATTAATGAATTCTCTAAAGCGCTATATTGGGTGGCATCTTTACCGGATGCTGAGCCTGTCTCTTCATAATTGCGTGTGCTGATAGTTACTCCGTCACTGGTCCGTATTAAATCAAGGCGCAGGGTGAATTTCTCTTTATAACTGTTCTCACGGCTGTGGTAACGTCTGTGAGAGCTTCCGTCATCGGTTGCTTCCCTTTGTATCAGGTTTCCTTTTAACAGGTACTCTGCTCTGAAGCGGCGTGCATCTTCCAGCGGGCTCAGACTGAGATCACTTCCAGCCGAAACGGCGTCCACTACATTGATGCGGTTGGTGTTGCGGATACCATCGATAAATGCGAGACGAATCAGGTTGATCGCCCTGTTGGGTATTTTGATCTCACTATTGAAGTCATCTACATAAATCGTATATTTTTGTCCGGATGCTTCTAAGGATATGACTGTCAAAATTATTAATAATAGGATATTACGTTTCATGGTTATACGAATTTGTAAGGTTTGTAATGTAGTTCTTTTACGAAAATACACAGTTCGCTGTTTATTTGCAAGTGAACTGCGTTAAAATAGATTTCGGGCATTGATTATTTATTGCCGGTGTTTATTTTTTCATGTTTAAGTATTTGGTATTGACAGATAATGATTATCTTGGTGCATAAATTAAAAGGTAGCTTGTATATGGGGAAGATTCAAGAGAATGATGCAAGGTTGCAGCAGCTTGTATCAATGGCACGCATAGGATGGTGGGAGGTGGACTTTGATGAAGGAGTTTACTATTGTTCTGAGTTTGTAGCCGATTTGTTAGGAATAGAAGGGAATAAGATTTCTGCTAAAGATTTCGCGAATCTGATTTGTGAGAATTATCGGGAGCGTATTTTGGAGGAATTTCGCTCTTTCCGGATGATGGAGATTTATGAGCAGGTTTTTCCGATACATTCCAAATATGGGATGATGTGGGTCAGTACCAAGGTCGGTGAGAAGCGTATTACCAAAGAAGGTCATGTCCGCGTCATGGGTATGTTGCAATGTATTTCCCGGCAACGGATGAATATGCAGGAGCAGACGGTAGACCGGTTGAACTCTTTATTATCTCGTTTGAACGGCATTTCCAAGTCATTGCTTGATTTTTTGCATTCTGATGATATTACCTTGGTTATCAATAAGATTTTAAAGGAGGTATTGCGCCAATTTCAAGCAGATCGTACTTATATTTTTGAATTGGACAGGAAATTGCATACGGAAGTCTGTACCTATGAAATAGCAGTGGAGGGTATAAAAGAACGTAAGGTTTTATTGTCGGAATCTTCTATTGATTATGCCTCCTGGTGGACAGGACAGATATTGGCTGGTGATCCAATCATTCTTTTTACATTAAATTTGCTTCCTGATTCAGCCGGGGCGGATAAGCGTAGATTAGAGGAATATGGAGTGAAATCTACTATGGTGGTGCCTTTGAACTCAAAAGACGGAGTGTGGGGGTATATAGGGGTGGATATGGTGCGTGAGCACCGGAATTGGTGCAATGAGGATTATCAATGGTTTGTCTCTTTGGGTAATATTATCAGTATTTGTATGGAATTGAGACGCTCTGAATCTGAAGCCCGGCTGGAAAAAGCTTATTTGCAGAATATTTATAAGAATCTTCCTGCTGGTATCGAGTTGTATGATAAGGATGGGTTTATGACAGATTTGAATGACAAGGAGATGGAAATCTTCGGTCTCCGGCATAAGGAGGATGTGATAGGATTGAATTTATTTGATAATCCTTTGCTGCCGCAGGGATTGAAAGATAAGTTGAAAGCAGGAGCACCTATTGATATGTCGTTTAATTATGATTTCGACCGTTTGGACGGCTATTATTCTACTTCTCGTACCGGTACTATCAGTTTGATCTCGAAATTCGCTCCACTTTATGATGCTTTGGGCAATCTGATAAATATATTGTTGATCAATATTGATAATACGGAAACAACAAATGCATATAGCAAAATACAGGACTTTGAGGAGTTTTTCACATTGATTGGTAACTATGCCAAAGTAGGATATGCCCATTTTAATGCCTTGAAATGTGATGGCTATGCTGTGAATAGCTGGTATCGGAATGTAGGTGAGAAAGAAGGAACTCCATTGAATGAGATTATCAAAGTGCATTCTCATTTTCATCCGGATGATCGCAGGATGATGCTTCGCTTCTTTGATCAGGTATTGATACGGGAAGCCAGCCATCTGAGGCGTGATGTGCGTATATTACGTGAAGATGGCACGTATACATGGACAAGAGTCAATGTAATGGTACGCGATTTTCGTCCGGAAGACGGGATTATTGATATGGTTTGTGTCAATTATGACATAACTGAACTGAAAGAAACGGAGCGGAAGTTGATAGCGGCAAGAGATAAAGCGGAAGAGCTGGATCGTTTGAAATCCGCTTTTCTAGCTAATATGAGTCATGAGATCCGCACTCCGCTGAATGCTATAGTGGGGTTTTCCAGCCTTTTAACGGAAACGGAAGATATGAAGGACCGCAAGCAGTATATGGCTATTGTACAGGAGAATACGGAGTTGCTTCTTCAGCTTATTTCAGATATTCTTGATTTATCGAAGATGGAGTCGGGAGCTTTTGAATTTGTCAAGAGTGATACGGATGTCAATCTGCTTTGCAGTGAGATTATCCGTTCTTTACGCATGAAAGTGCCGGCCGGTGTGGAGCTGGTGTTTGAAGAATGCTTGCCCGGATGTCATGTATGGGCAGACAAGAATCGTTTGAATCAAGTCATTTCCAATTTCATTAATAACGCTTTGAAGTTCACTTTTTCGGGCAGCATAACGTTAGGATATTATAGGCAGACAGATGGGTATCTGCGGTTTTATGTTCGTGATACAGGAATGGGAATCCCGAAGAATAAGATAAAAACAGTATTTGACCGTTTTGTGAAACTGAACAGTTTTGTTCATGGTACGGGACTTGGCTTGTCTATTTGTAAGAGTCTGGTGGAACAGATGGGTGGAACTATCGGTGTGGAGTCAGAAGAAGGAGAAGGCTCTTGCTTTTGGTTTACTTATCCTTATCAGGAAATGGCTGGTAGTATTCTGGTACCGTAGAGGGGTTTGATTAATAAAGGTTTATAGCTGTAGGGGTGAATTGAGTTCATCCGGATACATTGATTTTGTGGTATCGGGTGGGAGCATTTCACCCCTACAGTGAACCGGGATTATATGTTAGTCTAGTTTCTTCATGGCGCTGTGTACGGAACCTGCCCAATAATTGCGTAGTCCGAAACCGCGTGCTTTGCCGTTAGTCGGTGCACTATACAGAATCTCACGGGTTTTCGTGTTGAAGAATACAATTTGATAGGTCGCTCTTGCATCTGCCTTGTTTAAAAGCATGGCAATCATAATCAATCCTGTTTTTTCTTCTTGAGAGAGGATAGGAAGTGTCTTGATGACTTCTTCTATCTGTTTTTCATCCAGGGTGTATCCGCTGTTGGTCGTCATGATCTCATCGGGATTGATGGTCTTGTTAGCATCGTTTACTGCCTCTAATGAGGTCACTTCTACATTGACACCCAATCTTTTGCCAATATCATACTTCTTCGGTTCAGTGATGAAAAGCTTGTTGATGTCATCAAAAGTATATTTGAACTGCATGGGGCCTTCTTTCGCTCCGTACACTTTGGCACGGGTAAAGTCTATGCCATAAAATGTCACAGAAGAGATGTCTTTCAATGCGTCTTTGTTTTGCCCGAAGCAAGCCATGCTGCTTACAAGGAATAATAAAACGAGTAACTGTTTCATATTAGTTCTTTTTTAAGTGTTGTTTTGTTGCTGCCAAAGGTAGAAAAATATTATCTCAAATCAATAAATTTAACTATTTTTCGACTCATGGGCGGCATTTGTATTTTCGCGATATACTCTGCCGATTCAAAATTGATACTCGGAGCCACCCGTACTTTGGAACGGAACAGGTCTTTGATTTCTTTAGCGAAGGCTTCGCTGCGGTTTTCACTTCCGATGCGGATCAGTATTTCATCCGTTCCCAGTTCATTGGTATAAACCTCTACAATGTAATTCTTGATATGGGGGATGTTATCCAGAATATCGAATAAAGCGGGTGGGTAAAGGGTCGTACCTTTATATTTTATCATTTGTCCTTTACGGCCCAGTATGGAGCTGAGACGGATGGTGTTACGTCCGCAGGCACAAGGTTCGGTATAATGGTAACAGATATCTCCGGTCTTGAAGCGGAGCAGCGGCATTCCTCTTACTCCCAAAGTCGTAATGGTCACTTCGCCTGCTTCCCCTTCTTTTACAGGTTGGTTGTTATCATCCAGAAACTCTACGATAATCAGTTCCGGCTGGAGGTGGCCACCGTGAAATTCATTACATTCGGTAAACGAGGATTGCATTTCGGTAGATGCGTAGGTGGAGTAAAGTTGCAGGGAATCCCATTTCTCGTGTATCCGTTTACCCAGTGTGTTCAGGGTGAAATCGGGATTGCGGAGTGCTTCGCCTATGCATACACATTTCTGCATGGAGCAGTGATGGTAATCAATATGGTTCTTTTCGGCAAATTCAATCAGTTTGATCAGAAAGGAAGGGACTACCATGCCGCAAGTGGGATGGATGCGCCGGATAGTGTCCCATTGCAGTTCGGGAATGCCGTTTCCCACACGGGCTACCCCCATGCCCAGCTCACGGGCTCCCATATAGTAGGCTAGACCCGCCATGAAACGTCTGTCGATAGTGGTCATCAGTTGCAGTACGTCTTGTCTGCTGCATCCGGTGGTGGTGAATGACAGATATTCGTTGTAGGCCAGCCGGTCAAGGTCCTCGGAAGTCAATACGAAAGTGACGGGGTCGCCCAAGGTTCCCGAAGTGGTGACATAGTCAATAATTTCATCGCGGCTCACGCAAATAAAATCTTCATTATGAAGTTGCAGGTCTGTCTTGGTCGTGACAGGTATTTGTTGCAAGTCTTCTATGGTTTTTATCTGTTGTATATCGATGTGATGTGCTTGGAACAGACGTTGGTAGAATCGTGAATGATTCTGCAAATAAAGCAGTTCCTCAGCCAGCCGGCTTTCCTGATAGGCTTTGATTTCTTCAGGGGAGCGGAATTGTATTTCCGGATTCTTATTCATTTTAGTTGTTTATTTTATGTTCTATACGTTCTGATTCACTTCGCTTGGGGATAGGAAGCAAGAGGGCTTTCTTCCAATTGCGCAGGGCTTTGTCCTGCTGTCCTGTGGCATGATAGTAATCTCCCAGCAACTCGTACACATAAAAGAAATGAGGGTTGGCATGTTGGAAGGCATGCAGGGTCTGTTCGTCCAGCCGTTCTTTCTTTTTAATCTGCTTCCGTAGTACAGGAGCCAGTCTTTTGTAAGTCATCAGCTGTTGGTATTCCTGTTGTTGCAGGAAGGAGTCCGCAGGCACTGTCAGGTTTTCGGTATAGATTTCATGGTTGAAATCGATGGAGTCGCTGAAAATCCTGTTCAGGTCGTATGCCACGTACTTGCCGCATTGCCAGGGAGCGGTGGATACCCACATCCGTTTTTTCTCGGGTTGGAAAATGACGGAGTGATGGGCGATGAACTGGTTGATGGCCATTTCATTGGCAAGGCCCAGTTCCGCTTCTCCCACTCCTTTCCGGTTGCGCAGGATAGAGGCGGCTTTGGGGGCATCTATCGGTGCGTTTTCTTTCAGCAGTTCCTGCAAGCGGGCAAAGCGGTAGGGGCTGTCCGAAGTTTCTATGTTTTCCAGGTTCCGTTTGTCATGGCCGAAGGTTTCCGACTGGTAGTGGTTGGTACAGATGATCTGCTGCCCGTTTCCTGTGAATAAGGCTATTTTCTCCGGCGATTTCTCGATAATTGCGGCTCTGCCGTCCTTGGCCGAACCCACCAGTATGGACTCCGAGACAAATGTTTTCCGTTTCCGGGCGATAGCGTATGCTTCCTCAATGGTAGAAGCATATTGCAATATTTCCCTGGTCAGAATGGAAATAGGGGTGGCGGATGCGGCAGGCAGATCCGATTTGGCGGCATTGATGGTGACAGTCAGCCCCGTTTCATTCATGCCGGAAAGGACACCGGTCATTCCGGCCCATCCCACGGATGCGAAGCGATATCCGTTTTCGGGTTGGTAAAACGAAACGAGCTTGTTGCGTGCAAAGGCGTCACCCATGTAGAAATCGAAATTACGGCCGATGATAAGGGAAGAATCGGCACTGTTCTCACCCCAGCAGGCAAATGAACTGCATCCTACCAGCATATAGTCCTGCATGGCATGTCCCAAGTCGTGGGCGGAGTGGTAATTCAACTGACGCTCGTAGGGGGTGCCGATGAAATCATACTCATGGGTGCAGGAGAGGGAGATGCCATAAATCTCGTCCCGGTACTCTTCCGGCACATTTTTCCCCAGATTCCGGTTGAAAAGGACAATGAAGAAACGGAGGAATTTAAGATAACTTTCAGAGGGGACTATCTCTTTTATCTGATCCACAAATACTTTTTCCTGAAAATAAAGTAAGTCGGAAGTCAGTTGGCCGATGGCTTTGCCTCTTTCGTAGGCAGGTCCGCTGACTTTCAGTTCCCAAAGTCCGCTCTCACTGTGCCGCAGGTAGTTTCCGCCATACTGCCGGAGGCTGTCTTTCCGTATCACACGATCCGTTTCAGGGGTAGACGCAAATTGCGGAGTCATCATATCGGCAGATAGATAGAGATAACTCATGCCTATCATGATCGCCGCTATCAGAATCAACAGGGCCATCCCCCCGTACTTTATTGTTTTCTTCCAAATCTTATGCATTGCCTACTTTTTTTGCTAAATATTCCTGACCTACAAATTCCGAACAAGTGAGCATGGCTGTCAGCGTCACGCCCAAAGCGCCGTGTACATTCAGATTCTGCCCCGTGAGGAACAGATTCTTCAGTTTGGTGCGT
Source organism: uncultured Bacteroides sp. (assembly GCF_902491285.1). Lineage (GTDB taxonomy): Bacteria > Bacteroidota > Bacteroidia > Bacteroidales > Bacteroidaceae > Bacteroides. Next base: position 32,843 of record NZ_CABUHK010000002.1, read on the forward strand.
GTGGAAACAAAACTGATTTGCGGATACTGGTAGTTTTTGACAATGCCGTATGCCGAACCGTCTATGGTTCCGGTATAGTCCCGATAGCTCAGCGGAGTCGTGGTATGGATCTTTTCAATGCAATGATTCCAGTGAAATCCGAACCGCCTCAGGAACTGCAAGATCTGTTCCGTCTTTTCTTCTTTGAACTGGCGGTATGCCTCGCCACGGTGTTCGGGGGTCGTATCCGTCCATTTGCTGACCTCATCCATATACATGGGGGTCAGTATGGAAACCACCTCTGTGAATTTGCTGTTGCCGCGGGGTACTTGCATGGAGATCATGCAACTGGGGGTATTCCCTTTGTGCATCTCTTTTTCATACCATACATCCTCATTGCCGTGCAGGTATATATTATGGTTCTGATAGGGGCAACAGTCTTTTTTCATCATCAGATTCAGCGTGAATATCCCGTAACTGTTTTCCAGTGACTTGATGCGAGACACAAAAGCCGGTTTGATGGAATGGTTCTTATCCAGCAGGGATAAGGTGAGTTGCGGATGCAGGTTGGATATGACGTAAGTACTTTCCAGTATCTCTTCATGGTTCACTTCCACTCCTTGTATGGCTTCATCCTTGACAAGGATACGGGTCACTTCTTTCCGGTTCAGCACCGTACCGCCGTTGGCACGTATGATATGGATTAATTCCAGACTGACTTGCATACTTCCTTCCGTGAAACGATAGGCGCTCTCCAGATAAGAGTTGTTAATCATGGCGTGTTCATAGAAGGTAGATTTATTTTTGATCCCGCCATAGAGCAGGGAGGTTGCGGCAAGTACATTCTGTAAATCCCTGTTCGTGGTAACGGATGCTATCATCCCGGCTGCTGAGGTGGCAAAGAAATCCATGCCTTCTTGGGACAGGCGGCCTTTTTTCAGGTGGTCTGTGCTGATCAGGTTTCCCACCGATCGGATAGCTGCCACATACCGTTTTAAGTTCTCCCGTTCATGGGGGAATGAGTGGCACAGGGTTTCCATGAACCGTTCATGCCCCATGGCGTAATCATAGATAGCGTCTTTATAATAAATCCGGTCGAACACTTCTTCATCCATCCGTTTGATGGATAACTTGTCCATGATACCGAAATAACGGAAATACTGATTCATGATTTGTCCTTCATCCAGACTGCCGATATAGTGAATGCCGGTATCCATCCGGTGCCCGCCGCGTTGATAAGTCTGGAAGCAGCCGCCAAACAGTTCATTCTTCTCCAGCACACAGACGTGGTAGCCCTCTTTGCTCAAGATGGCTCCGCATTCCAGACCGCCCAGTCCGCTGCCTATGATGATGATATCGTACTTACTCATGTTCCGGTTTGTTTTTTTGGAAGATATAAATCGTATTCGAGGTATATCTGTCATTAGGTAAAATCTCCAGCTGCATCCCACCTTCTTGCGCGATGCTCCTTATTTGCGCTTCGGATGTGAAACAAAGTTGTTCTGTCGTCTTGTTGAAACTGAAAATGCCGGTAGACAGCAGTTCCGTGAAACGGGTGAGGCGGTGTTTCCGGGTGTTGGCGGCATTGCCGTCCCGCACAATCAGCTTTCCTTCCGGGCGCAACTGCTCCATGCATCTGAGCAATAAGGTCCGCTGGTGCTCATAGTTCATATAATGCAGGATATCATTCAGTATGAATGCGTCACTTTCCGGCAAAGGGTATTCCAATGCATTGGCGTATACAAATTGCAGGTGGGGAGTGCGGAGCCAACCCTGTTGCGCTACTGCTATCTTGTCCTCATCATAATCAATCCCTGTAATCTCCCGTTCCTCGGAAAGTTGGGAAAGCATATAGCAAAGCGGTCCGAATCCGCAGCCGATATCTGTAATCTGTCCTTTGACAGGAACCAGTTGGTTGAATAACCTGTAGTTATCTTCCATTTTCACCTTGATGCGTATGTACCATTCCTCTACCGGTCCTTTATAGATATAGTTCTGTACCAGATTTTCGTAGAAGACGGGATTGTCCGTTGTGCTTTGTTCCCGACAGATACGGGCATATTCTTTTTTCATCCGCGCGGAGATGTTTTTGGTACGTTCCTGATAAGTGGTTCCGTACGTAGCATCGTTGGCTGGGATACGCGGTAGAATCTCTGTCAGCATGATGCCTTTCCGTACATTGAACGGCTGTGCCTTGGCTATGATCTTGCAGTTGCCGTAAAGGATGACCGGAATAATATCCAGTTGCAGTTTTTCCGACAGATAGAAAGCTCCTTTATGGAAACGCTTCATCCGTCCGTCGTAGGTACGTGTTCCTTCGGGGAAAATGGCGATGGAATATCCTTCTTTCACCTTTTGGCGCATCCGTTCCACGTAAAGCTCGTAACCGTCTCCTACGTAATAGAAATCGGCATAGCGGATAATGGCTCCGAAGAAAGGAGAGTGCCATACCCAGTGATTGGTAACCATGACCAGTTTGGGAGTCAGTGCCAATAATACCAGTATATCGATGAAAGACTGATGATTGGCTATCAGGATGGCAGGCTTTTTAAACGTTTCTCCTGTCCGGTTTATCCTTTCTTTATGTACAAATGTGGCTATATGGATCAGGCTTTTGCAGGTGACATGTATCAGTTGGCAAAGTACTTGTTTCTTATAGGCTTTGCGGATAGGAAGCAAGGTCATGACAGCTATCAGCAAGCGCAGGAACAGGCATCCGATAAAGAACAGCAGGAACAGGCCGCCGGTTCTTGCCAGTCCTGTCAATGTATAAGGAGGCAACCCTTTGGAAGCGGGTGCTGTGATGAAGAACCGGAAAAGAATGGGTTGCAGCGTGTAGGCTACCAGTACGACGGCAATCATTCCCAAAATGGAGATGAGGGAAATGGACTGCAATGCCGGATGGCGTGCGAAGACCAACGTACCCATACCTATCACGGTGGTGAAAGCGGAGAAGAAGATGGCTGTTTTGTGCGAGTTCAGCAACTGCCGTCCTGTGCGGTACTTATTCTGCAATCCGTCCATAATGAAGATGCTGAAATCATCCCCGATTCCAAAAATAAAGGTGGACAGAATGATGTTGATGATATTGAATTCAATACCCAGCATGCCCATTAACCCCACAATGATAATCCAGCTGACCAGCATCGGCAGGAAACTCATCAGAGTCAGTTCTATGCGTCCGTAGGAGATCCATAAGGCAAAGAAAATCAGAAAAGAGGAGATATAAAGAATCAGATAGAAATCCTGATTGACGGCTGATACCCATTGGCTGGCGAAATAGCCGCGGTCGAAGATAACCACCTTCTCTTTTGGTTGGAAAAGGGGGTACACCGCTTCCTTGTCGGTTTCGTTCATCCGTACCTGAGTAATCAGCATGGTCAGGGAATCGGCGGAAGTCTGCCATTCGTTCAGAAGCCGGGTAGTGATTTCATTCTGGTAGTCCAAAGGCTGGAACGGACGGTCGAGCCATTGGAAAAACGGCTCGAATGCATGTTCACGAAAATGATAACGGGCAGCCTCTGTCCGGATGGTTTCGCGTAACCGGGCTTTCTTTTCCGGAGTCCAGTAGTTGTGCCATTGTTTCAACCGTGCTTCCTGCACCTCTTCCGGTATCAGAAACTGTCCGGCAGAGGCGTAATCTTTTATTTTTCCTTCTTCTTTCAGTTGGGCGAGCAGCCGGTTCGTTTCGGCGTATTGTCCGGTAGCGTCTCCCATATCTTTGCCTGTACTGACAAAGAGAACAGTCTTTTCTTTCTTGTCAAAGAGTTCGGCCAGCTTGTTTTCCGATTGTTTCAAGTGGGCAGGCTCATAGTTCAGACTCATCATATCCTCGTTGAAACGCACGTTCTGCGAGGTGAATAAACATATTATGGTCAGCACGAGAATGCCCCCTACCAAGCCTTTGTTCTTTTCGTATGGATAAGCGTTCAGTTTCTCGATAAAGCGTAGCACCGCCCCTTGTTTTACATGCGCCTGCCCTTTCAGGAAATGCGGCAGATAGACCAGGCAAAACAGCGTGGTTCCTATCAAGGCAAGCGAGGCGAACAGACCGAAATCCCGTAACAGGTTGGAACTGGTAAAGAGGAGGCTGAAAAAGGCGCCGATGGTAGTAAAACTGCCTACGGTAAGCGGATAGGCGATTTCTCTGATTAATTGTTGTACCGATGATACATGATTCTGATGCGCCAGCATGTGTATGGAGTAGCTCAAGGCAATGCCCATTACGGCGGAGCCCGCACCTACGGCAATGGCTGAAATGCCGCCTTTGATAAAGTAGATGAGGCATAAGGCGAATAAAGCTCCGAACAGCACCGGGGTGATGATAAGCGGAATGGATTTCTTATGCTTGAATACCAGAGATATGAAGACAATGATGATAATCAGCGCGATGGAAGAAGTGACCAGCGTATCTTTCTTTATCTGTCGTGCATTGTACACTCCTACGGAAGGACCTCCGAAATATTCGGCAACCAATTGGGGATGTTCCTTTTCCGCTTTTTGCAGCTCATTTTCAATCAGCCGGATGAGTTTGTCATTTTTGCCCGTGCTTCCGGTGTTGAATACCGGGGTGATGAACATCAGCAGGGTGGAACCGTCCCGTGAGAAGATATGTTCATTAATCAGTTCGTAATTAGCTTCCAACTGGAAGTCTTGCAGATGTTTCAGCGTCTGGCTGCCCAGTCCCAACGGGTCCCGCATAATGTAGTTCTTCAAGGCGAATCCTGCCGGAGATATCAGGTTGGAATAGTTCTTCTGCATCAGGGCGGCAATGTTTCCGGCGGTAAGCAAGGTGTCCAGCCGTTGGTAGGCCTCGTCGGAAAGGAACAGGGGCAGGTTGTCGTAAACAAAATCTCCGACACTGTTGATCAGGTTTTCGTCGGCTTTTGAGAAGATCTCTTTAATCAGGGTTCCTTCCGCTTGTTGCTGTAAATCCTGTTTAATGGTTTCGGCAGCTTCAATCAGGGAATCCGCATCCGCCACACCGTCCTTGCCGGACAGCATGATCATAATTTTATCCTTTATCTTCAGATTTTCAAATACGTTGATGGCATTTTGGGAGTCCTTGGTATCCGGAAAGAAACTGGTTACGTTTTCCTCGAATCTGACTTGGGCGGCAAAAAGGGCCATAAAGAGGATGCATACGCTGAGGGACAGGTAAAACAAGACTTTATGCCTTTCAAAATAGTTATATAATCCAACAAAGAATTTAGTCATATCCGTTTTTTCTCCTACATATAGCCAGCAACACGGTGGAGATTACTCCAGACAGCAGACTGCAAGCCATTGCAAAGATAATGCTTCCTATTAAATATTGCTCTAAAACTGATTTGACATTTTCAAGAGAAAGGTCTCCGAGATGCAAATCGGGAGGATTACCCAGTACCATGCAGCCTGTCCGGTAACTGCCGTACAGCAATAGGGGAATCATGGGTGGAATACTGATATTGGCGGCGACAAGGGCAATCACTTTATTCAGTCTGAACAGATGCGCAAGAAAGAGGGTGATCAGCATCTGATAACCCCATAACGGAACGATACCCATAAAAATCCCCAGCATGATGGCGAGTACAATCTTCAGGTTGGATTCCCGTGTATTCAGCACATGGTCGGTGAAGAATCGCTTGCAGTTGCTCCATGACAGTTTGCGGAGCAGGTTACGGGGAACAATCCAAAGGCAGGTAATCAGCACCAGCACCGTGTTCAGCACACTGATACGGGTAAAATCCCGGAACGGCCGGAAATGGGATACCCGTTCTGCTTGCGGGGGATAATACACGTGGATGGGAATGTTCTTCACCGCTACATCTCCCCATGCGGCAAAGACGATGGCTTCCAACTCAAATTCGTATTTGGCGGTGTACCAGCAGCTTTGCACATTCATTTTGCGCAGAGGGTAAAGGCGGTATCCCGATTGTGTATCTTCCAGTTTCAGCCCGGTTTCCAGTCTGAACCAGAAATTAGAGAATTTATTGGCAAAGGTATTCTTGCCCGGCATATTGTCGGAGGCTAAGTTTCGGGCGCCTACCAGCAGCGTGTCGGGCTCTTTTTCAATGGCTTCGATAAAACAGGGAATATCGGAAGCGAAATGCTGTCCGTCCGAATCGATGGTGATGGCATAGCGGAAACCTTCTTTTTTTGCTTGGGAAAGACCGTGCTTTAAAGCGGTTCCTTTTCCTTTATTGACAGGATGGGTAATGGTGCGGATAGCCGGATATTGTTCCAGAATGTTGGCCGTATCATCCGTAGAGCCGTCATTGACGACAATGATATCGTCTGCATACCTGCATACCTCCTCAATGACTGCCGCCAGTGTCTTCCCGTTGTTGTAGGTGGGAATAACGACGACAATCTCCAGTTCCTTTAGTTTCTTCCGCCAAACCGATGTTGTGTTTGTACTCATCTTGTTTTTCAGTCAAACTATTCAGATACGTTTGGGATGAATGTTTTCGTACCTGAACTTATGTGGTTTCTAATGGGTGACAAAGATAGTATATTTTCGGATGCGGGCATTCTGGCGTTAATTATTTATTTGGAGATGCATTTTTAATTTTAAAGCAGGTAAACACCAACTTGTTCTCGTCGAATTGCGGATTTTCCAGATTGTTCTCGGATATATACAGTCCTTCCCTTCCCACAAAACTCTTTTTATAGAAATATTTCTTTCCGGGGAATTTTGTTTCTCCGATGATTTCAAAATCCGCGTTCAGTACAATGACGGAGAACTCCTTTCCTTTGGGTTCGTCATAGGGGCTTTCGTTGGAAGCCAGTTTGTAAGGCATTTCAGCAAAACGGTAGTACACATTGCGGTATTTGTCATACATGATATGCCAATATCTAGGATTTTCATTGAGTTTTATAATAGCATTAATGCCTTCCATAGAATTACCCAGTTTGGGCTTCATGCTTTTCAGATATCTGCTTTTGGCGTTATACCATCGGATATGTTTCAAGTCATCTGTAACCATCAGGCTGTCATATCCGAAAAATCCACAGACCAAACGGCTCTCTTTGTAGTTGTAATCATAACTAAAACCGTATCCTCCTGCGATATTGTCATATTCCTCTTTAAAGATGGGTGGATAGAAAATAGGAATCCATTTAACTTCTCCTGTTCTCAGATCCTGTGAGGCGAACATATGGGTTCTAGGCCAGTCTTCCTTTTTCATATCGGGTTTTAAAATTTCTTGGCGTAGAAATATGCATGAGTCTTTGATAAAAGCAGGTGCATTGTAGTAACTGCCAAAAGACAAGGGTGTAAATCTGCCTTCAGGAAGTTTGGAAATTATAGTTTCGTATTATTTCCCCTTGAGAGTTTATGGAACTGAGCAGACTGATATTATTCTGTGCAACTAATATATATTGAGAATCGGGGGAAGGTCTACTGCCGAATACAGCTGGTAGCCCGTTGGGACCTGTCTTGTGAAGAGGTATCCGTTTGGCTATCTGTTGATTCTCTATATCAAAAATGACAATGTCATATAATGATTTTTGTGTATTCTCAAAGTGAAGGTATTCTTTCCCGTTTTCTTCGAATTGGAACATGGATTTGCTTAAGTAATAGGTCTGTTCGTCTAAAGGGAAAGCCAGCTGTTTTTCTGCTACCAGTTCTACTTCGTTCTGTTTGCCAGCTTCGTTTTTTGGGGAGGACTGGCAAGATACGAGGATAAATATAGAAAAGAGTGATATAAAAAGGAGTGTTCGATTCATAATATTTTCGGTTTTATGATGTATGTAATTTATGTGACCGGATTTCTAACCGGCCACATAAATTGTTGGTTGTTAATTGGTAGGAGCACCATGATTCCCACCTTCTCCTGAACCTTCACCGGGGGCACCTACCTCTACTCCGGTGCCGCATTTACCATCTTCACTGATACACACAGTGCCTGTAGCAGCCATTTTGCAATTTTCCCATTCAGCTTCGAAAGCACAGTACTTTGGACCCCCTCGTGGCATTTGCACGGCAGGTGCTCCAAACACTACTTCCTCATTAGAAGAGTGGAGGTTCAAGCTTATTGCAAATGTTGCAATAACAGCCATAATCATTGTGAATTTTGTTTTCATAGGTGTCATATTTATAATTGTCTGAATATAAGATGTTTAATGGGTGTTGACAACTATAAATGGACTTATTGTTCTTGCTATTATGGATATTTAACAGAAGGACTTGCTTCATTGATACTTACTTGCCATCAGTACCGCTTTCAACTTGATAAATTCTTTTCCATTACAAATGCCTTCTGCCTGCAACTTGAAAAGATGCTCTTCCGTTTTTTCTAATCGGATAAACAGCTGTAGTAGCGGAGTTTCCAGCGGGTTGATGGCAGACAGGAATTTGGAAGAAGCAATCTGTACATACTGCAAAGGTTGGTTGGCGATCTGTTCGGCACTTTCTTTTATTATCTGTAAGGTACAGACGCCCGGAACCACCGGCTGTCCGGGGAAATGACCTTGATAGAGCACATGGCCGGGATTCAGCTCTATCTCTATTGCCTGTTTTCCGTCTTCTCTTTCCTTTATATGAATGATTTTATAAAAGTTCTCCAGCAGCATTTCAAGGGTTGTTTATGTTCAGTTTGTCCAATTGGATTCTTAACCGTATCAGCGGATGCTTGATTTGTACTTTCTCCGCCTGTCCGTTTACAAAGCCGGACAAGGTGAATACCGTCTTTCCAAATCCTTTGCCACTGATTCTTTGCTCAAAAGTACTACTTTTCTTTTTAATACGTGCTTTTTCACTCTTTAGAAATAGATTTTTGAAATCAGTTTCCAGTATTTTCAGCATCTTTTTCTTCCTCATCGGTTCAATGCAACTGTTTACTATGAAGGTGTCGCAGTGCAGGGAGAAGTCAAAAAGGCTGAGGCCAAAGTAAGTGGATCCCAGGATACGGATTTCGTTATCAGGCATTTGGCGGACAATGAGCATTCCGCTGAAATGATGTTTCATGAAATCCAGTTGCAAGTTGTACTTTTGCGACTGTGCTTCTGCCTGCAGGATGGGAGGCAGTGCCGTAGCTTCCCCTGTCACCCGGTGTGAGCAGGAGAGCAGGATAAACAGCAACAGCAGCCAGCTAGCGTATCGTAAACTTTGCCTCATCTTTCAAAGAATTGAATTTCTTGTCCGAGAATTCGTATTCGGTATAGTTGGTTGCGGTTTCCGATAAACGTAGTTTGTGGACAGACATGTCTTTTTTGTCTAAATAAATTTGAATCTGGTTGATATATGCCTGTATCGCTTTGCTGACGGGCTTGATTTGAATGAGATAGTAATGGGCGTCTTCAAAATATTCCAAAGCATAGCCGGGCGACATGTTGGACAGGTCGCCCACCATGCAGGCGGTAAGCATATCCTGCATTTGGTTCATCATCTTATTGGAGTGAAGGTCCATGATGCTTTTCTTTCCGTCCGATACTATTTTCAGTTGGTTGTTGTTGATCACGATAAGGTAGTTCATGGGCTGTGCGTAGTCCATGCATATCTTATTGCTCTTTTTATAATAGAACTTTCCTTTCGAGGTTATTTTCTCATCGAATACATCCAGATATTTTATCTGAGTGAAATTACTTTCGATGGACTCTATATTTTTAGCCTCTTGCAGCAGACGGGCTTCAAAATCTTTCAGATCAGTAAGTTTCTTCATCTGTTGGGCTTGCATCGGCAGGACTGTACAGAACATCAAGAGCAAAAGTATTTTCATGTAGGTCATACTTTATAGAGGTTTATCCGTTTGTAATGGGAAGCAAAGATAGTATATTTTGAGAAACCATTCATACCTTTATCGCTTATTTACGATTTTTACCTGTTTCTACAATCGTTCACATGGGCAATTATAATGAATAAAAAAGTTATATTTCTGCGTTGCAATATTTTTTTGTTTTATCACGGCATGTTATTGTTAATCAATAATTTATAGTGACGAATCCTCCTGTATCCCCCTCGAAACGGTTTATCCGTTTTCCCTGTCGGAGTCAGTTTGGCAGAAAGCGTCATTATGCAGGATGAAGGTCTGTTGGAATTCTTGTAAGGAGAACGGTAGGATATGATTTTCACTTAGGTGAAGATGGGTTTTCACCTGTGTGAAGAGCTGTTGTCACCAGTGTGAAACCACCGTTTCAAACTGGTGAAGCAACAGTATATATCGGAAGTTTACACACTGACATCCTATTAAGTTGAACGAAAGTACAGCATATCCTGTCAGATTTAATCTGATATCTGCGCTTCTCTTGCAAATAACGGGTGAATGTTCCACTCCATCGCTTACATACCGGTTTGGGGGTATTACAGACTTTTTTACACGGCAAGTTGTTGGTAATGAGTGGAATGAAGTGGCGGAAGAATTTTATGTTTTACGTAAGACGAAGTTATCTTTTTATCGGTTTGATCATGAAGGGTGAACCAGGTCTCGTTTCTGGAACTTGGTGATGTTGCTGTTGAAAATATAGAAGAAATTTATTTTGTCATGTCCTTTATCAGCCTATCTAACGCTACTACCGTATACCCCTCTTTTTCTATAAAGTCCAGAACTTGTACCAGCAGCCTGTCACTATCGGGCATCCGGTCATGTAGCAGAAGGATGGAGCCCGGAACGAGCCGTTTCTTGATGTGTTTGATAATTTTTTCAGGAGTGGGTTGCTGAGTGTCCAGTGTGCGGATGTTCCAACCAATGGGGATGTATCCCAGCCTGCGCACTGCTTTAGCCAGGGTAGGATTGGTCACTCCGAAAGGCGGCCGGAACCATCGGACCGGTTGGCCGGTCACTTTTTCCAATTCTTGCTGGCAGGTAATTAAATCATGGCACATCCGTTTGAAGGTATAGAGAGGAAAATAGCCGGAATGGGAGAAGGAATGATTCCCGATACGATGTCCTTCTTTGATGATTTGCCGGAGCAGTTCTTCATTGCCTTTTATCTTGTTTCCGATGCAAAAAAAGCAGGCCGGTATGTGTTTTTCTCTTAACACTTTCAGCACTTTGGGGGTCTGTATCGGATCGGGCCCGTCATCAAAAGTGATGGCTATGATTTTCTCTTCGGTTTTCTTGCAACAGAAGACACGCATGTAAATACAGGCACGGATGCTGTAAGAAGCGTAAAAGAAATAGGCCATGACGCTTACTATGATGACTACAGAAACTAGGATGTGCATTGCTTGATTAAGATGATTGAGTGATACTTTAATAAATGATCTTGTAGAGATTATTCTAATTGTTTGTCATTATCTGTCAGTATTCTGAACTTTTTTTCGGTATCAATCGTATTCAAGTGTGCTAATTGCTCTTTGGCCATCTGCCGAAGATGAGTAAACCTTTTAGACTTGTCCACCTTACGCTTGATTAACTCTGCATTGAAGGATTCCATATTCGATAATACGACTAATTCATTTATGCTTGCTACATCTCTGATATTGATATTCTTATCTGCGTATTGTGGATTTGCTTCACGCCATTGTCTTGCGGTACATCCCCATAATGCGAGATTTAACAAATCAGCTTCATCGGCATAAACAAGTTTTTGATTGAAATCTTCTACTTTAGGTATAATAAAGTCTTTGATTGCATCCGTATGTATGGAATAATTTACTTTACTAAGTATTCTTTTTACGTTCCATTCACTTAATAAAGGGTGTGATTCTGCTTCTTTAAGTCTTTGGTATTCTTTGATGAGATATAGTTTAAATTCAGGGCTGAGCCAAGTCCCGAATTCAAAAGCTATGTCTTTATGGGCAAAAGTTCCCCCATATCGCCCGGGCTTGGATATAATCCCTATTGCTTTAGTTTTTTCTATCCATTGTTTGGGGGTTAGGGTGAAACTGTTTGTTCCACTCTCCATTTTAAAAGCATCGAATTCGATGCCTTTAAAATTTGGATTATTTAGTTTTTCCCATAACCCTAGAAAATCAATCGTACTACGTAGACGCATCCAGTTTTGTATAATGTAGTTAGTACGTTCTCTGTCTTTGAAATGTGCCATGTCTGTCAGGCAGATATAATCATTATTATCAGGTCTTACAGATATGGATATATCAATATTCGTAACAGTTATTTTCTTCATTATTTCTACTACTTTTATTTTATGAGGGATAAAGTTAAGCATTATTCCTGTTTTCAGTATCTTAAAAGCATCTTTTTAATAGGCCATGACGCTTACTATGATGACTACAGAAACTAGGATGTGCATCGCTTGATTAAGATGATTGAGTGATTGATACCTTGATATTGGTTATAAATCAATGCGTAACGGGATGAAGCTTCTTCTTTCAAGGCTTTTGCCGCCATCCAGAGAGCATAGGATGAAGCAGTCTGATATTCTCCGCATTGTTCTTTAAAACTGCTATGCAGGGCATGAGGGAACAGACTGTGTTCCAGATCCGTATAAACGGCATCTGTTGCTTCCTGCCCGTTCTTGCCACTGATAAACCAGTCAATGTCTTCGGGTGCAAGCCCGTGAGATTTTAGAAAATGATGCATCCTGTTACTGATTTCCGGAGCACTCATCCGGGTGATAAAAGTATCTACCCCTTTCAGTTCGGCAAAAGTCTGTTCCTCTTTTTGTGCGCTTAACAGGAAAAATTGTGCTCCCTCACCGGCTGTCGTTCCTTTCAACAGTCCTAAACGCTGCTGAATGATATGGCTGGTAGGGGTTATTTCATCCATAGCACCTGCCAGTACATGCTGTTTGCCTTCGGCAATGCTTATGATGCCATCTATCAGAGCACTTTCAAAACTTAAACCACGGTGTACATACGTAACATTATAAGCATGTATTTTGAGTAGCAAAGCTAGCTGTGCACCCACCGTATTAAAGGTGGACTGAATGAAAGCGGTGGGATTGAGCATCTGTTCCCGGTTGTCCATCAAGGCGTTCATAAACTTTTCCGTATCGGCCAGACAACCCAGTCCTGTAGCGGTGATAATGGCATCTACCTTTTCCGACGGGATATCTTTCAGACATTCCAGTCCGCAGGCTACTCCCATCTTGATCATGCGGCTCATGCGCCTCCGCAGATTGGCGTTGGTGATCATTTCTTTATAATCAGGTTCCTGTGCGGAGAAATAAGGCTTTTCATTTCTGCTTTCCGCATGGATAGAGGCGATACGGTTGATATATACTGGGCACATACGCTATTGGGTTAGAGTGGAAAATACGAGAGATGAGTTGTTGCCGCCGAATCCGAAGGAGTTGGATAATACATGCCGTATGGGAAGTCCCGACCGGAAAACCGTTTCAGGAATGAGGCCGCTTTCTTCATCGGACAGATGGAAGTTCAGATTAGGGTAAATCAGTCCGTGACGGATGGAGAGTACGGAATATACGGCTTCTATTCCTTCCGAGGCTCCCAGGGTGTGCCCGATGAAAGCCTTGACCGAACTGAAAGGAGGAATACGGGTATCGAAGATACGCCGGATGGCTTTCCCTTCGGAAGCGTCGTTGCTGGGAGTGCCTGTACCATGTACATTGATATAGTCTATGGCTCCGGCTGTCAGCCCGGCAGAGGCTATGGCCTGACTCATGGAAAGGAAAGGCCCGTCTCCGTCGGGGGAACTTCCTGTCTGGTGGTAGGCTTCATTGGCATTGGCGTAACCGCTGAGTTCGCAATAAGGAGCTTTAGTAAGGGATTTATCAGATTGAAGAACAAGGTATCCGGCTCCTTCTCCCAGGTTTAGTCCGGCACGTGTGCGGTCGAAAGGACGGCAGTGCTCTTTGTCCAGTATCATCAATGAATTGAAACCGTTGAGCGTGAAACGGCATAAGGCATCCGTTCCGCCTACAAGGACAGCGTCCAGCAGACCATGCCGGATGAGGCGTGCCCCTAACATAATGGCATTTGCGGCGGAAGAACAGGCGGTGCTGAGGGTGGTCACCGTTCCTTTCACTCCCAAATAAGCGGCTATCATTTCGGTACTGGACCCACAGTCATGGGAGATAATGTCACGTAATCTCCCTTTTCGGTTATCTTCCCGGAAAGAGGCATAAAACCGCTCGCTTGCATCCATTCCTCCGATGGAAGTGGAAGAAATGAGCCCGATACGGGGAGAAGTGAAATCGAGTTCCGCATCACGGGCCGCTCCTTGGGCTGCCCACAAGCCCAGCAAGGCTGTACGTGAATACGTCTTGCCGGATGGAAGGGACAGGAGTTTCTTTAATTCTTCATTGCTCTGTTTTACTTCGGACACGGGTACGTCAAGTGCGGTGGGGAAAAGGGTGATTTTCCCCATACCGTGTTTCCCGGCTTTTAAGGAATCCAGGTTTTCTTCCACTCCTTTCCCTATGCCCGAAATCACTCCCAGACCGGTGACATAGATCTTCCTCATTTCTGATGGGCGGTGATGTAGTCTGCCAGGGTACGTACCGAATAGAATATTTCCTTGCCTTTGGCAGGATTCTCTATCTTGATTCCATAATTCCTTTCCAGAATCAGGATAATCTCTAATGCGTCAATCGAGTCAAGGCCCAGACCGTCATCTCCGAATAAAGGTGCTTCACTGTCAATGTCCTCCGGAGTGATTTCTTCCAGATTCAATGCTTCTATTAATTCAACTTTCAGTTTATCAATCAATTCTTCCATATTCTTTATTGTTTTTCAATCAGTTTAAATACTGCTTTATAGGTGTTCTTCCATAATTCACACCACCCGATGATACAATAGTTCAGTTTCCCTTTTTGCATGACTATACGTGCGTATCTTTCCAGTTTTTCCGGCTGATAGGCTTCAGTGATGAAAAAGGTGTTTTCCCCTTGTATCTTGTGGCGGATGCAAATCTCGCCGGACACTACATTGGGTAGTGTGTAAACAAATACAGCCGGACTGGCTGCCTGGTCTCCTTCCCGGTCTATCAGTTGCTGGTGTCTGATGTCCGTATGCAGAGAGGAAGCGGCATTGGCAAGTAACATCCCCATTTCCAGTGGAGCGAATGTCTTACCTTCCAGCAAGTATTCGGCGGCCACATATCCCAATTTGCAAAGGTCATCCATTTTATAGAATTTCAGGTTGTTTCCGCCTGTTTTTTTATAGGTATCACGTATAAATGTGCCGAAATCCGGTTCTTCGGAATGAAAAATAAGTTCGTTGTTTATGAAGACAGAACTGTTTTCAATACGAACCTCCCGTGTACATCGGATTTCGGGCAAGGTGTTGTCCTCATCTTTGAACGGAGTATATTCCGGTAAAGATAAGACAATGGCTGCGTTGCATCCGCCGAATCCCGAAGCGGTTTTTACGCAATGTTTCATCGGGATGCTCCGGTGGGTGGCATAGACCGGTATCGGCATAGGAACTCCCGGCGTTTCGTAACCCGGAGTGCCGAACAGGATGCCTTGTTTCAGTTCGTGCATACAGACAATGCTTTCAATGATTCCCGATGCTCCCAAGGTATGGCCGAAATAGGGCTTCAAACTATGGACGGGCACTTGTTCCAGATGAGCCAGTGTGAGGGCTTTGGATTCCATTTCGTCATTGTATACGGTAGCAGTGCCGTGAGCATTCACAAAACTGATATCCTGAGGGGCTGTCCCTGCTTCCTGCATGGCTTGGCGGATGGCGAAATAGAGTCCGTCTCCCGTGCGGGAAGGACCGGAGATGTGGTTGGCATCGTTACTGACGGCTCCTCCCGAAAGGATAACATGTTCTTCTGTTCCTTCTGAACTGAGCAATACGGCTCCGCAGGCCTCTCCCAAGTTCAATCCGTCACGGCTGCTGTCATACGGACGGCATGGGCGGGAGCTGAGAGACCGGAAAGACCCGAAACCGCTGGTGATGAAATGAGAGAGAAGGTCACCTCCCGCTACGATTACCCGGCGGTAGATACCGTTCTCTATCATGCGTTTTCCTGCTATGAGGGCTGACACTCCTGAAATGCAGGCATTGGAAATGACATGCACCCGTTCCTCGGCATGGAAATAACCGGCAATGTTTTCTGCCATTTTCCAAAGAAAGACCGCTTCATCGGGATGTTCCGTATGACGGGCCAGTAAATCGATGTTCCCTTTGGTGGTGGAGAGGATGAGTCCGCAGGTTTTGTCTTCCAAAGTTTGTCCGGACTGACGGATGAGTTCGTTGATAGTCAGTATGAACAGTTGTTCCATCCGGGGATAGCCACTTACTCCTATGGCTTCCGCCTGTTGTTGCAATCTCTCTTGCGAGAGAGTGGCTGCCAATAGGGGAGTGTCCGCAATCCGTTTGTCCGTCTGCAGGGTGATACCGCTGTGATAGCTCCGGATGGCTTCCAGATTTTCCTGTGTGCCGAAACCCAGCGCGCTGATCAGGGTATCATGGGTGATATAGGTAGTCAGATGATGTTCCATTTCTTTTTCCACTCTATGTAAAAGGCAGGATTAACCAGTTCCAGTTCTCTATTTGTATTCAGGAATACCTGTGTAGTGGTTCCTGTTGCCACAATGTTTTGGTCCGATGCCCGGTAGATGGTGTATTCAAAAAGAATTTTGGCGGCATCACTGTGGATAAACCGTGTCTCGACAATCGCTTCCTCGCCAAAAGACAGCGGTTGTTTGAACTGGCAGGTCAGGTCTACGATAGGAACTACATATCCTTCCCGGTAGATGCTCATATAGTCCAGACCGTATCGCTTTCCGAAAGCTTCGCGTCCGTCTTCGAAATAACGCACATATTCTCCATGCCATACTATCTGCATGGAATCTATCTCACTGAAGCGGACTTTGATGGTGGTCCGGTCCGTCAGTGCCGCCTGATGTGGACTTGTTTTTCGTTTCATTCTTTCTTCAGATATATTTTCATCCGGCATTCGGCCAGCAATTCATCGTTTTCTTTTACCTCGGCGGTAATCAGGGTGATATCAAATACTTCCTGAACGATGGTTATACCGGTATATAGTTCTGCTCCGGCAGAAGGAAGACGGAATAGTTTCATCTTTTCTACCGAACCGATAAAACCTAATGGTACAGGTTCTTTCCGCAGCATATAGATATAACCTACACGTGCCGCCGCCGACTGGGCGATGTGCTCTATGATTCCCGTTTCCTGTAATACACCGTCCCGGCAGAACAGGTTGTCGGTAGTGACGGTCAGCCCTGACCAGGATGTATTTTCTTCTATCCCATAGAAGCGGTCTATCATTACCATGGGCGGGCGTTGGGGAATCAGCCGGAACAGCTCTTCTCCCTGACAGATGATTTCTTTGCTGCTCATTTCAGTCTGCATTGCAGGATACTGTGTCCCAGTCCTATGTTATCTTGAATTTCTTCCACTTCCAATCCGGCATTTTCAATGCAGCGGATCAGGTCATCCGAATGGAACATCTTACTGTTGCCGTTGGCCATTGCTGTAAAGTAGAGGCTGATTTGTGTCAGGCAATAAGATGCTGTTTCATACCGTTGGCGATCCCATAATGTTTCCATAATATAGACTTTGCTGTCTTTGCCGATGGATTGTGCCACACGGGTCAGGATGCTGATGACTTCTTCTTCCGAGAAGCAGTCCAGAAACTGGCTCATCCATACAGCGTCAAAACCCGTGGGAAAGGGCACGTCCCGATCCAGCAGATTGGCGCCGTGACCGTGTATGCGTTCACTACCGGACAAACCGGCCGTTTGCTTTCTCATCATTTCCAGTTGTTGAGGCAGGTCCACGATGGTTACTTCCACTTCCTTATTATATTGTACGCATTGTGTGGCCCATCTGCCGGTATTCCCGCCAATATCGAGCAAGCGTTTCGGGTGATGGCTGAACACGATTTCCAACGCTTTGCCGAATGACTGGTCCGAATAGAAATGATCAAAGCCGAACCAGCTTTTCTGTACCTGTTCCGGCAATTGGGACAGACCTTCGTAAATGGTAGGCCATTCTCCGAATACTTTCAATCCTTCCGGACGCCCGTTTAAAAGAGCTTCTTCCAAATGGAACAAGCCTTGATAGTTCACATCGTGATTGAATTCCATATTGACACGAGCCATTTTATCGTTCAGCAGAAACCAGCCTGCCTTGGCCAGTACATAACGGTCTTCTTCCAACAGGATGGTTCCGATGGTCAGCGATGCTTCCAGTAATACTTGTGCCGCATAGCGTGTCAGTCCGGTCTGCCCGCTGATTTCTTGCAGCGTATATCCTTCCCGTTTGCCGGACAATAATTGGAAAATTCCGAATTTCAACATCAGGCGCGATACTTGGAATACCACAGGACCGAAAGCTATCTCTTGTGCCAGTCTTTGCGCTTCGGCAGCCGTACATTGTTCTTTTGTATATCTTTTATGCATCATACCAGATTTATTTTTATGTCCAGAACGGGTAGTAATTGAACCATTGTTCCGGATACTGCCGGACAATCTTTTCCAGCGTTTGTGTATATTGCTCCAATAATGCCTGTTCGGCCCGTTTCTCTTTCGTCCGTACTACTGTCTCGGCTATAAAGAAATGGAAACGATACGTTCTTTGGGCTTCACGCATGGCAAAATAGAATACGACGGGTACTTTTAACTTCGAAGCCAGCAGGAAAGGGCCCATCGGAAATTTGGCTTCTTTTCCCATGAAAGAAGTCGTGAGTAATTTCTCTTTATTCAGATAGCGGTCTCCCTGAAAGCAGACATACTCCCGGCGGTCCAGCGCTTCCGTGATGCGGAATACATGTGTCAGGCTGTCTTCATTCACCGGAATTATTTTGTAGTCTCGCGTAGAGGCGTTCTTTTCCAAAATCTCCTTTATCCGTTCGTGTTCGGCGTCAAACATGACGATATTGATCTTTTTGCCATATTCATCGAAGAAAGGAGCGCCTATTTCCCAGTTGCCCACATGGGCGCCAATCATAATTACTCCGGTGTTTCCGTTTAGTACGTCTAAAAATGCCTGATAGTTCTCAAACTTGAAATGATACTTGCCGGTCATTCCGTTGCCGATGGCCACTTTGTCAATCAATATTTGTCCCAGCCGGTAATAGTTTTTCAGGAGCAGTGCGACGGATTTCAGCCGTCCGTATTTCAGCCTGTTCCGTGCGTAACTCCAAGTATTGCCCGTTGCTTTCGGTGCGAAAGGTATGAAGTAGAGGACGACCAATGCCAGGAAGCCGTAGGCCGCAGTTATCCCCAGACAGCGGATCATGTAGATAAAGAACATGTATCCGAATATGCCTCCTCTTGTCTTACCTTTCCATGTTTCGGACATCAGTCTTCTTTTTGCATATGTGAAATTACCAGATTATAGAAATCCTGGAAGGTTTTGATACCGGCAAAATCTTTGGCTGTAACGGTGAAACCGAAATTCTTGTCAATCAGTACTACCATATCCACCAGGTCAAGGCTATCCAATTCCAAGGTTTGCATCAAAGGTGCGTCCGGTTGGATCTGTTCTACATCAATCTCAAATTCTTCGGCCAGGGTGGTTCTGATCTTTTCGATGATTTCTTCGTTGGTCATAAATTTATATATTGGTTTGAATTAATTGTTTTCTTTAAATTTACGGATAATCAGTGAGGAATTGGTTCCTCCGAATCCGAATGAGTTGGACAAGAAGGTGTCAAATTCCGTTTCTATCCTCCGGGAGGGGATGTTCAGCAGAGCAGAGGCTTCATCGGGTTCTTCAAAATTGAGATTAGGAGCGATAAATCCGTTATTCATCATCAAGATGGAATAAATGACTTCACTGGCGCCTGCCATCCACATCTCATGTCCGGTTTGTGACTTGGTGGATGTGACATAGGGCCGATGGTTTCCGAACACTTCCGCTATGGCTTTTGCCTCATTCAAATCTCCCACGGGGGTGGAAGTGGCGTGTGCATTGATATATTGGATTTCTTCCAAGGGAATGCCCGCATCGTTGATTGCCATCTGTAAAGAGCGTCTGGGACCGTCCACATTCGGTACGGAAATATGATCTCCGTTTGATGAGAAACCGTATCCTATGACTTCTGCCAGAATAGTAGCTCCGCGCCTTACGGCTGATTCATAACTTTCGAGTACCAGGCTGGCGCCTCCTCCGCTGGGTACCAAACCGTCCCGTCCCTTGTCAAAGGGGCGCGATGCCTTTTCCGGTTCGTCCTCACGGGTGGAGAACGCGCCCAATCCGTCGAAACTACCCACGGAGTAAGGATTTACCTCTTGTGCTCCTCCGCACAGAATGCAGTCCTGAAGTCCTGATTTGATGAGCATATACGCCATGCCGATGGCGTGTGAACCGCTGGCACAAGCTCCCGATATGGTAAAATTAATTCCCTTCAAATGGAAAATAACCGAAAGGTTCATGGTAATCGTAGAGTTCATGGACTGGAAGATAGAACCGGAGCCTACCATAGCCGTATTCTTCTTGGCACGAATGACATCAATGGCCTCGATTACCGGAGCGGCGCTACTGTCATTTCCATACAATATGCCTACTTCATGATCCAATAAAAACTCCTCGTCTATTTGTGCCTGACGGAATGCCTCCAAGGTAGCCATATAGGCATATTCTCCCTGTTCGGCGAGGCTATGCCGCTTTTTGCGGTCCAATAACTTCTTTAAATCAGGACGTTCGACAAGTCCTGTCAATGCGGAAAAATACCCCATCTCTTTACGTGCCGGATCGATGCCGATGCCTGAACGCCCTTGGAACAAAGAGTCTTTCACCTCATCTTGGTTCTTGCCTATGCACGAATAAATACCCATGCCTGTAATCACTACTCTTCTCATCTTCTGCTTATGTATAGATTCCTCCATTGATGGAAATTACCTCTCCGGTGATATAGGAGGCTTGTTCCGATGCCAGGAAGCCTACCAGTGCGGCTACTTCTCCGGGTTCGCCGAACCGTCCTGCCGGTATCTGTTTTTTCCATTCATTTTCATCAATGCCGTTGGTCATATCCGTGCGGATAAATCCCGGTGCTACGGCGTTCACCGTCACGTGTTTTCTGGCCACTTCCTGTGCCAGTGCTTTGGTGGCGGCTATCATTCCGCCTTTGGCTGCCGAATAGTTGGTTTGTCCCGGCATTCCTTTGATACCCGACAGGGAAACGATGTTGATGATACGTCCGAATCGCTTTACCAGCATATTTTTCAGCAAGGGTTGGGTGACGTTAAAGAAACCGTTCAGGCTGATATCCAACACCCGGCTCCATTCATCCTGTTCCATCCACAGCATCAGGTTGTCACGGCGTATACCGGCATTGTTCACCAGTACCTCAATGTAGGTATCGGGATGCTTCTCCATCCAGCCGTTCAGTGCGGCGTGTGTGGCTACTGCGTCTGTCACGTCAAATTTCATCAGTTCGCCGTCCGAGCCTTGTTCCCGTATCTGTTGCAGGGTGGCTTCGGCTTCCGTATCGTTGCTTTGGTAGTTTATCAGTATATGATATCCCATTTCGGCCAGTTTCAGACATACAGCCTGTCCGATGCCCCGGCTTCCTCCTGTTACTAGTGCGTATTTCATTTTTCTTGCAACCTCCCTTTTTTAAGATATACCATCATTCTTTCTATCTCTTTATATTTAGGCGTATCTTCCCGGAACACAGGAAAAAATGCTCGTATCTCTTTATATACTTGTTGTGACCGGGGGCTTAGCCGACCGGCTATTTCCAAACAGTCTACAGCTTGTACAATACCCATCATCAGGATAGCCATCACCTGATAAGCATTTTCTATGACTGTTTTTGCCAGTAGTGCGGAATTGGTTCCCATGCTTACAATATCCTGATTGTCATTGTTGTTGGGGATGCTATGCACATACATCGGATTGGACAAAGTCTGGCACTCCGCTGTGGTAGAAGTCGCGGTAAATTGTGACGCCTGCAAACCATAGTTCA
This sequence comes from uncultured Bacteroides sp., assembly GCF_902491285.1. GTDB lineage: Bacteria > Bacteroidota > Bacteroidia > Bacteroidales > Bacteroidaceae > Bacteroides. The sequence continues at coordinate 54,562 of NZ_CABUHK010000002.1, forward strand.
ATCCCAGCACTCCCATATTGACAAAGGGGGGCAGAATGCCGTTGATGCGGTCGTGAAACAAGTAATTGATCTGCCGTTCGGCAAGCATGGCCAGTTTGGTGACCGCTATTTTCAGTTTATCCATTTCAAAAGAAACGTAATCTCCGTGAAAGTTACCGCCATGATACACGTTTTGCGTGTCGGGGTCCACTATCGGGTTGTCACAGGCTGAATTTATTTCGTTTATCAATACTTTTTCGGCATTGAGCAATTCATCATAAACCGGTCCTAGAATCTGTGGGATGCAGCGCAACGAATAATAGGGTTGAACCTTATGGGTGAAGATTTTCTCTTCGTGTTTTCCGTTGTAAAGTTCATTCTCTCTTTTGCGTACACATTGGCTGCCTTCCACCCATTGGCGCATCATGCGGGCTATCTCTTGCTGTCCTTCATGCCGTTTGGCTTCGTTCAGCGGTTCGGACATGAAATCATCGTACGAGGCGGCAATTTCATTCATCATGACCGATGCGCCTACTGCCCAATGCATCAGTTGGCGGGCATAAATCAGGTTGACAATGCCTATACCTGTCATTACCGAAGTGCCGTTGGTCACTGAAAGCCCTTCGCGGATATGCATTTTGAAGGGTTGCAATCCGTTTTCCGCCAAAACGGATGCCGTATCTCTTTTCTTGCCTTGGTAAAAGACCTCTCCTTCTCCAATCAGGGTGAGGGCGATATGGGCAAGCTGTACCAAATCGCCACTGGCCCCTACACTGCCGTGTTCGGGTACGTATGGAGTAATCCCCCGGTTGATAAACTCGGTAATGAGCAATGCCAGTTCTTTATGTACGCCGGATTTTCCTTGCAGAAAAGTATAGAGACGCGCTATCATGGCAGCTTTGACATAGAGTTCCGGAAGGGGTTGCCCTGCTCCGGTGGCATGGCTGCGGATGATATTATACTGTAATTGTGACAAGGATTCATCTTCAATACGGTATTGGGCCATCGGTCCAAAGCCGGTATTGATGCCATAGATGATCTTGTCGTTGGAGAATGTTTTCAGAAAATGGAAACTCTCTTCCAATTTTTGCATACATTGGTCGGAGAGTGTCAGTGGCTCTTCTTCAAACAAAATCTTATACAGGGACGCTAAAGTTATCTTATTCTCAGCTAGCATTGGATTGGTGTGATAAGCAGTTTTGTATAATTTCCGCAAAAATAGTTATTTAAAAATAAGTATTACCATCCGAAGGGAGATTTTTCAGTTTTGATGGTTATCTGAAAGGTTCACCACAGATTATACAAACAAACGCAGATGTTTCTTAAATCATTGATTGTCAGGTGGATAATCTGTGTGAATCTGTATGGTCTGTGGTGAAAAATATAGTGTCGCTCTATGTATTCTATTTATTCAGTTTCCATGTGAAACCGTCTTTGGTATCTTTCACTTCAAAGCCAAGAGCAGCCAGCTCATCACGGATTTTATCGCTTGTAGCCCAGTCTTTATTGGCTTTGGCTTTCATACGTTGTTCCAGCAGCATATCTACTACTTTGCCGTATGCCTCTTCACGTGCCTCGTTATTGGCGGCTTCTTCTTTCAGGCCCAGGATTTCGTACATAAAGAGATGGAACACACTTTTCAGTTCTTCCAGATCTTCTGCGGAAATAGTGGCTTTCTTGTCCAGAACCGTATTAATCATACGGGCGCCGTCAAACAGATGGGCAATGACAATCGGTGAGTTCAAGTCATCATTCATGGCTGTATAACACTTTTCACGCAAGTCTTTTACCCCCTCTATGCCGGTGGTTTGTGTTGCCGGAGTGATGCGTTCAAGACCTTTCACAGCTTCTGTCAGCCGTTCCAATCCTTTTTCGGCTGCTTGTAATGCTTCGTTACTGAAGTCCACTGTACTGCGGTAATGTGCCTGAAGGATGAAGAAACGGATGGTCATGGGGCTGTAGGCTTGGGTCAGTAACTTGTGGGTACCGTGGAAGAACTCATCCAAGTTAATGAAGTTGCCGTATGATTTTCCCATCTTCTGTCCATTAATGGTAATCATGTTGTTGTGCATCCAATAGTGAACCATGTCATCGCCTTGTGAAGCCACGCTTTGTGCGATCTCACATTCGTGGTGTGGGAAAATTAAGTCCATTCCCCCTCCGTGAATATCGAAATGCTCGCCCAGGTATTTCTTACCCATTGCGGTACATTCACAATGCCAACCGGGGAATCCGTTACTCCACGGGCTGGGCCAGCGCATGATATGTTCGGGTTGTGCACATTTCCACAGGGCGAAATCGGCAGGATTGCGCTTCTCGCTTTGACCGTCCAGCTCGCGGGTGGTGTTCAGCACATCGTCCAGGTTGCGGCCGGACAGTTTGCCGTAATGATGGTCTTTGTTGTATTTTGCTACATCGAAATAAACGGAACCTTCACTTTCATAAGCATAGCCGTTTTTCAGAATTTCTTCTACCAGTTCTATCTGTTCAATGATATGGCCTGATGCATGTGGCTCGATACTGGGTGGAAGTACATTCAAGGCTTCCATTGCCTTGTGGTAGCGATTGAGGTAATATTGCACTACTTCCATGGGTTCTAGTTGCTCCAGACGGGCCTTTTTGGCGATTTTATCTTCGCCTTCGTCTGCATCGTGTTCCAGATGACCGACATCGGTAATGTTACGGACATAACGTACCTTGTATCCCAGATGGGTAAGATAACGGAGCAGGATATCGAACGTGATGGCGGGGCGTGCGTGTCCTAAATGGGCATCGCCATATACGGTAGGACCGCATACATACATACCTACATGAGGGGCATGCAAGGGAACGAAAAGTTCCTTTTGACGGCTTAATGTATTGTAAATGGTTAGTTTATTTTCCATAATTCATTCTATTAGAATTGCAAAGTTATAAATTAAAGTGTGTATTTGGCTAATAATTAACAAAAAATCTGATGCTGATGTCCTCTGCTTGTCTACAAATGGTGTTTGTTGGTTTAAAGGATAGAGATTTATGGTAATAAATAAAAGTAGGTTGTCTTTGAATGTAAAAGAACAGAATGATGATTTTTTGTATGGAGATTAGGGAACCTAACTCTTTTTCCTTTTCATGAAATAGGTTTCTCTTGTTTCTGTTTATGATCTTTAATCTCTGCTATTGATTTGTAAAACAGGACCACTGCCTCATAAACCTTGGTGTTGTTTTACGGGGCAGTGGTGGTGTTTCTATATGAAGTTTGCGTGCGGAGCGGGAATGTTTATTTGGACTTCTTTCCCCAATACGTCTTGTTGTTGGCATAGCCGGCATAGACGATGGTATGGGTGCGCGGACTGGCTTCCCAGTCGGTTTCGCGTTGCAGATAAAGTTCCACTCCGTTGACAGTCAGAATCTGTTGGGCGGCATCATAGCTCCACGTACTGCCTTTCCAGATACCTTCGGTGATAGTGTGGTCGGCGGCGAGAGTCATTGTTGCTGAAGTTCTCTGCTCTCCATATTTGTATGTAAGGTCGATGTGTTCCCAATTGCCGGGCAATTCTTCTTCGGTGATGGCTACCTTGGGAACGGCTCCGTAGCGTTCAGGCATTACGAGAGGCCAACCGTCTTTCGTCCAGCGGATGCTGCGTACGTGCCCCATCATGATGGCGTTGCTGGCGTTGATGCCCGGAACATCCTTAGGCAGACGGCCTTGTGAGGCGTAGAACCAGTTGTCTTTGCCATCGTCGAAGATAGCGCAGTGGGCGATGCCTACCCAGCCGTAGCCTTTGCTGAACTTATAGGGATGAGTCACTATGGGCAGTGCATCGGCACCGGCGGTCACGTCTTTGCCGTCAATGCCCACGTAGGGACCGGTGATGCTTTTCGAGCGGACCACACGGGTGTTATAGGGCACGTCGAGAGCGTCGTAGGCCAGGAAGAGGTAGTAGTAGCCATCGCGGTAAATGACTTCGGGACCTTCACTGGCTTGCCAGCGGTTACCTGTCTGGCGGGTGGCGATCAACTGACCATACTCGGCAGGTGCTTGGCCTGTAACCCAAGGTTGGCCCAAAGTTTCGGCAGGCTTGCCTGTTTCGCTATTGAGCTTGAGAGCGGCTATGCCGCTATGCCATGAACCGTAGACCAACCAGTGCTCGCCTTCGGGCGTGATGACATAAGAGGGGTCGATGGCATTCCATTTATAATAGCAATTGGCCCAATCATCCGGCTTCACGTTGAAGTTAAGTCCTTTGTCGGAAGCATTGGTGATGACGTAGCCTTTGTCTACCCATCCGTCGTTGTTGGAGGGATCGTTGTTTTCCATCAGGCCGATAAAGGCGCGCTCCGACCAGGTGTTGGCACCGTTGAGTGTGCCGGGGCAGACAATGGAATAGTACATGCGATAGAGGCCGTTCTTTACCTTGCGTACTACGGGAGCCCAATAGCCGAAGTCATTAACATTAGGATTGATTTCGGCAAGTCCCATTTCTTTTCGTATTTCATTGAGCTTGGGCACTACCCATTCGGGCAGGTTCTTCATTGTACCGCCGAGGTATTCCCAGTTGACAAGGTCCTTGGAGCGACGACCGTGGAAGTGGCCGCCTGCGGTGTGGACGTTGCCGTATGAAGCATCCGTCTGATACATGTAATAATAACCATCTTCGGCCAATACAACCGAGGGGTCGTGTATGTTGGCAAGATTCCATTGAGAGCGTTTGCTCCAGTCACTTATCGAGGTATAGTCATCGGAGTAGGTGGGGGCCACGTAATTCTTGAGTTCATCGTCTAAGCTTAAGCTTTCTGTGGTGGCCGTGACCACCTCTGAATAGACATAACGGCTGTCACAGTAGACGTATGCACGGATATAGTAGGAGGTACCGGAGGTCAAGGTTGAGAGGGAAGCACTGAAATTCTCATCGGCATCCACCACGTGGTCTTTGATAGTCGGTACGGAAGCTGCTGCACTGTAACAGAAGCCTTTCTTGACTATTTGGTTCAGATCACCTGTAACCGATGCGGTGACGGTCAACGAGGTGGGTGTGGTTGTAGTTACTTTCGGAGTACTTACAGTTGCATAATAGCGGTCTATATCTTCGCTGTTGTCAGAACAAGCGGCTAAAACAAGGAATATTGGTAAGAACATCCACAATGGTAATAGTTTTTTCATCTGTTGATAGTTTAAAGACCATGCCGCTTCTTCCTGAGGAAAACGGCATGGCTTGTGTGATTACTGATTCGGATTAGAAGACGAGATGGCCGCCTTCAATCGTTAAAGCGAAGTTCAAGTCGTTCATATCCAATTTGTTGATCCCTAAATAGTATTGGGCATAGGAAGTACCTGAAGTGCCTTTCATTACTGCTTGAATGTCGGCTGTACCATTGCCGCAATTGGTCACGTAGACGGTGACTTTGGCTCCGTTCATATCGGCAAGCCAAGCAGCCCAGTCGCCTTGTGTACCGTTGTGAACGAGGCTGGCATTTCCATCGTATCCTGCACCCCATCCATAGTTATCGGCGCGTACCACTGCATATTCGGCAAGATCGGCTTTGCGGAGAACGATAGCGAAGTTGCTCCAGTTATTAGCTTGGCTGGTGTAATTGGTGAAGCTGATGGATCTGGTTTCACCTGCCGGCACGTTGAAATTGTCAGAAAAGACAGTCCACCAACCCGTTGAATTGTCTTCGGCTCCTATGATACCGGCTGAGTTGCTCACAGCGGCAACCACAGATTCGGCAACTTTGACTTCTACGGTAGCGGTAACTTCTTCGGCAGTAATGGTTACGGTCTGCGTACCGGCTTTGGCAGGAATGGCAGAGAAATGGAGTTTGGCGTTGTCTACTACTCTTGTGCTTCCGTCGGCATAAGTAGCCGTTACTTCCAATCCTTCGGGAAGGAATGCCAGCGTACGGTCGGTCATCGTTTCCGTTGCTGCCGAAGTATAATAGTAATACTGCGTGTGCGCAGGTTGAGCCGTCACTTGGATGGATACAATCTTTTCCACTACTTCAAACGTAGCATTGGCCACCACCGGCTGGTTGCAATTCTCGCCCTTGAAGGTCTTGTTGTAGATGACTACCAGTGTCTTCGTGCCCAGTTCGTTCATATTGGGGATGGCAGTGAACTGGAGTTCTTCTGCAGTTACGGTCTTAGTCACCCCTTCTTCGAAGCTGACGATGGCAGTAATCCCGGCCACGGCTTCTTCGAGTGAGGTGCCGGCATTGACCTGATCGGGTACATTTTGCAGTACCATCGAGAGCGGATTCTTGTCTTCGGCAGAAGTAAGGCCGCCGATAGGAACGATGTTCGATTGCAAGAAGTTGATGTAAGAGCCTTCGGGTACCAGGAAGCAGCGGATGTTGGTATTGCTCGCGTCTGCATTCAGATTGGGTAACTTGTACGGCTGTTTGTAGGTTTTGGTTGCCGAGGCGTTCTGGATTTTGATAGAGAAGGCATTTTCATTGGTGCGGTCTACGGTGAGTGTTACTTTGCCGCCCAATTTCTGTACAGTTTCGTCCAGATTGTCAACGGGTGACAGCATCAGTGTGCTGGAGGTGTATTTGAAGAAGAGATGGGAACCCCATTGGGAGTTATAGGCCAAAGTATCGTTTGTGGTATCAAAACGATAAGCGCCATATTCCGTGTATCCTTCACCTCCGCGGTCTGCGTCATTGGTTATGACTAGGGCGAAGTTTTTATAATAGGTATTGTCGGCAGGGTTGATGTTGAGGTTGAACACTCCATGCCACTTCTGACCATCGGGCACGACGTAATACTTGGAGAAAGCTGTCCAAAAACCGGAGGTGTAGTCCGTATTACCGAAGGAGTAGACATCTTCCTGCATGCCCTCCAGCACTTCTTCTTCCGGATCTTTCTTTGAATTTGCTATGGAGTCCACTTTCTCGGAAATCCAGTCGGGGGCGTTAACATCATACAGCTCGCCACCCTCGCAGCTTGGCAATGCCATCAACCCGAAGGCGATGGAACAGCAAGCGTATACTAATTTATTGAGTATTCTCATTGTCTTACATTTTAATAGGTTTGTTTATTTGCTTAAGTCAACCACCGGATGAACAGTCCATCCGTTCTCACTGAAATAAGTAGAGTTGTCCGTGCTAAAGTTGGCAGAGTTACCACTTAGGTTAGGGTTCTTGTTCAACAACTGTTGTACGATGGGCAGAAATTCGTGCCCGGGTAAGTAGGTGTCAAAAGAACTTTTTAGTTCGGAGTCGGTTGCGATATCGTTGTAGTCTACAGGATCTTTGGTTCCGGTTACAGAACGGCGTACGACACTGTGCTCCTTAAGTTGTTGCAAACGATCATTCTTATAGAAGAATCCCCAGCGGATAAGATCGAATCCGCGTCCGAACTCACAACCAAATTCTTTCGGACGCTCCACATTGGCAATCTGCTCGAAGAGTTTGTCGGCTGTAGGGAAGTCAGCCAGTTCCAGATCGGGCAAGTCAGCGCGGTTGCGTACTTCGTTAATCCAGTCGATGGCCTGTTGTGTGGGGCCGTTGACTTCGTTTTCACATTCGGCAGCACGGAGCAGCACGTCGGAGTAGCGCATCAGACGCAAGTTGATTCCATCGTGTAAACCTGTAATAACGGTGCTATAGAGTCCGGTACGGAGGTTTGTGAACTTGGCGATGGGTAGACCACCGTATGTGTTGTTGGTTACGATGTTGTCGGTGGCTGTAAGTTTGCTCGTATAAGCTACATTGCCATATTCAAAGTCTTCCCAATCGGATTCGTAAGTACCGATGGTCCAGTACAGACGCGGGTCGAGTTTGCCGTCAGTAGTACGTTCTGCTTTGAAGAGATGGTAGAGCCAGGGGGAAGCCGAAATGTCGGCCCAACCGCCATAATTGCCGGGAGCGAAGTTACTCTCGATGGCCGAACCTTGGGTGGCATTCGGGCTGGTGTTCACCGGAGTCCACTCGTCGTCGGTTCCTTGTGATTCTAAGTCAAGGAATTGCACTTCGAAAAGGCTTTCCTTGTTGTTCTCATAGGCAGGACCTTCACGAAAGTTGTCGCCATAGTTATCCATCAGTTCATAAGTACCATATTTTTTGCCGATAATGTCTTTCAGTACAGTAAGGGCGTCTTTGAATTTATGGCGTACCATGAGCGCACGGGCATAGTAACCGGCTGCGGCACCACAGGTGGCACGTCCTTTTTCCCATTCGCCACCTTGATCTCGTGAGGGTAACAATTCCATGGCTTCTTTGAAATCACTTTCCACTTGGTCCAGCACGGCATCATAGGTGCTGTTGCCGGTATAAAGTCCATCCAATGAAGAGTAGGTGGCATAATCTGTGATGAGGGGCGGGTTCTGGTAATAACCAACCAGATTGTAGTATGACAGACCGCGCAGGAAGAGCACTTGTCCTTTGATGCGTTTCATTTTTTCGGAAAGCTGGCTGTTGTCTTCATCGCAACGGGAAATGGCAAAATTACATACATTAACGGTGTAGTACCATTCGCGCCAGGGCCACCACGTGATGTCCGAGGTTACTTCCGCATTCAGGTCATCGAAAGGCAGATACCATACTTGTGATGAATTCCAGGCTTCATCGCCACGACACACATCAATGGTGTAGCCTACACGGGCGTAAGAACCTTCCATACGGATATGGTTATAGGCGGCAATAACGCTCTCTTCCAAATCATCGGCATTGAAACCGAATGTGTTTGAGGTTTGCTGGTTGGGATTTAACAGCTCCAAATTATCATTGCAAGAAGTCAATGTGCCTAATCCCAAAAAGAGAACCAATGCATATTTATTGAGTTTCATATTGTTATGTTTTTAGTGATTAGAAAGTGAAATGAACGCCACACATGAAGGTACGTGCGGTAGGATAAGAACAGAAGTTATATCCCGGTGTGAAGGTACCTCCTGCATAGTCCACATTGTAACCTTTGTAGCCGGTAAAGGTGTGCAGGTTCTGTGCCGACACGTAGAAACGTACATCCGATACGTATTTGCCAAACCATTCGTTGGGGAAGTTGTAGCCCAGTTCTATATTGGCAATTTTCCAATAAGCTGCGTTCTGAATTTTGCGGTCGCTGAAGAGATCGTTCCAGGCCAGGCTGGCACTGTTGGTGACATAGGTACGTGGTACGCTGGAAAGATAGGTGCTGCCGTCTTCGCTGAAGCGATTGGCGTCGAGCATGGCTACGTCTTTGTTGCCCCAGCCATAGCAAGAGTTCAGAGAGTTGTGGATGTCGTCGCTAACATGATAGTTGAGTGCACCGAACGTAGCGATGCTCAGGTCGAAACGTTTGTATTCGAAGCGGGCGTTCAAACCGAAATTGATCTTAGGCATACCGCTGCCCAATACTACCTGGTCATTGGCATCTACCTTTCCGTCAGGCTTTCCGTCGGGACCGCTTACGTCCTTATAGAGGCAGTCACCAATTTGGGCGCCTTCTTGTGTGGCATGGTTGTCCAAGTCAGCTTGTGTGCGGGCGATGCCATCATAAACCCATCCGTAGAATTTGCCGATCTCTTCACCTACGTTGGTGATGTAGGCGCCGGAGATGTATGAATCGGTACCGAAGCCCAATGAGGTTACGCGGTTACGGACAGTACTTAAGTTAGCCGACACTTCATACTTGAAGTCGTGGTCTCGGTTGCGGTAAGTAGCTGCAAATTCGAAACCTGAATTGTTCATCGAAGCGGCGTTCATTGTTACGGTGGTATTGGATACACCGGCTTGTTCGGGAACGGGAACAGCATAAAGCAGGTCTTCACTGGTGTTCTTGTACCATTCGGCAGTGAATTCCAGACGGTTGTTGAACAAGGCGAGGTCGATACCCACGTTGTAGCTTTTCTTCTTTTCCCAAGAAAGGTTGTTGTCTACGAAAGTGGAAATGGCAGAACCGGTGATGGGCGTGTTGCCAAAGCTATAAGTCATGTTATTACGTGCCATTACAGCCTGATACATGTATTCACCAATGTTTTCGTTACCGAGCTCGCCATAGCTGGCACGTACCTTGAACATGTTGACAATGTTTCTGTTGAAGGGGAAGAAAGACTCCTTGTCGAAACGCCATCCCACAGAAACAGAAGGGAAGGTGCCCCAACGGATATTTTGGGACAAGCGGGAACTGCCGTCGCGGCGCACGGTTGCCGAGAACAGATAACGCTCGTCGTAGTTGTAGTTGATACGCCCGATGTAGGATAGGAGGGTGTGTTTGTATTCGAAGCTTTCAGCGTAAGTGTTGGCGGCATTCTGGAGTTGCAGGAAGTAAGGCTCGGTGAAGTTGACGCCCCAGCCTGTCAGCAAGTCGGTGTTTTCTTCTTCGTAAGTCTGGCCGGCTACCAGGTTAAAATGGTGTTTGCCGACGGTGGCATCATAAGTCAGCACGTTTTCAATCAAAGCATCGGCATAAGAGCGGGTAGCTTTGGTGAGACGTTCGTTGCTTTTGGCCAGATAGACACGGTTGCTCTGTACCCATGCAGGAATCCAGGTGAAGTCCTTGCAATGGGTTTTGCTGTAAGAGAGATTGACTTTATAGTTGAGCTTGTGGTTTTTGCTGTCAATACCGATCATTTTCAGGAGATCCACATCGGCAGAGGCTGTTCCTACAAAGCGGTCTACACGGGTATTGCGCTTTAACAGGTTATTGACCAGCAAGGGGTTGGAAGCTGAAATGTCACCATGTACGGTGTCGTAGTAAACACCATAACCATAAGAGTCATAGTTGAAGTTATTGGCGATCCCTACCAGATTGTCAAGTACCCAAGTAGAGTTGTCGTAGGCTTTGATGGTGGGTTGCATCAGCAAAGTACCACGCAGTATGTTGGTTACGTCTCCATACAGACCTTGAACGTATTCGGAAGCGTTTGACAAACCCATGTTGTCTTGATCGGAGTGAGAGTAAACCAGGCTGGTATGGAACTTGATGAATTTGGTGTCCATCGTGTTGTTGACACGCGCCGTGTAACGTTCGTAGTTGGGACCGGCGCCTTCCAGTGTACCTTTTTGGTTGTAGTAATCTAATGAAACGTTATAAGTATTGTGGGCACCGCCACCGGAGAGGTTCACATTGTGATTTTGACGGATACCTGTTTTGAACACTTCTTTAAACCAGTTGGTATTGGTGTTATCCTGGAAATGATATTTTCCGGTGGTACTGTCCAGCTTGTAACCGCCGGGCAGCGGAGTGTTGGAGTTGGCGCATGCCTGACCGATGTACTGGCTGTATTGGTCGGCATCCATTACGTCATAGACACTACTGGGAATGTAGTCCATACCTACGTACCCATTGTAGTCTACTTTCAGCGGTTGGTCTTTCTGACCGCGTTTGGTAGTGATGATGACCACACCGTTGGCTGCACGCGAACCGTAAATGGCAGCAGCCGATGCATCCTTCAGAATTTGGATGGTTTCAATATCGTTTGAAGAGAAATCGCGGATGGAAGTACCCATGGGGACACCATCGATAACATAAAGAGGAGAAGTGTCACCAAAAGATCCGACGCCACGGATACGGACGGTAGGGTCGGCACCGGGCTGCCCGTCGGAAGTGACTTGTACGCCTGATACTTTACCTTCGAGCATGGTGGAGATATTGGAATGGGATGTCTGTTTCAAGGCTTCCGTGTCTACTACAGCTACAGAACCGGTCAAATCGGATTTCTTTTGTGTGCCATAACCTATGACAACAACTTGTTCCAGCATCTGGTTGTCGGGTTGCAATTGGATGGCTTCAATGATAGCGCGGTTACGAACGGCTACTTCGCGTTCCTTGTAGCCTACATAGCTTATCGAAAGGATAGCGTTTCCGGCAACCTCCAGTTGGAAGTTTCCGTCCACATCGGTAATGGTTCCACCTTGTCCTCCTTTAATTCTGACAGTAGCTCCTGTCAAGGGCTCACCTTGTTCATCGATAACTTGACCGCGAACCTTGATAGCCGGAGATTGTGCCACGGTAGCTATAGCAGGTGTGGGATACACCATCATGCCACCCATAGCACACAGACTAAGCATTACGGAAAATAATAAATGTTTCCTCATTTTTTTAAGTATTAAATTAGTAGATTAAATTGTTGCTGATGTATTGAATTGAGATGTTGGATTATTGTACAATCTAATGTTGAATACTCTAGGTAGACAAACCACAGAGTTTATAAATATGCTGGAGCTATTCTTCATAATATTTAAGATTAGGATTAGACTTTAAAAGCAGGGTTCTCTTCCGAAAGATTGAGCACCGATTGCATGACAAAAGTATAATTTACACCGTAAACAGGGGTGGACAAACGGTTTTATAGGGTGGACGAATGGATAATGGAAAAAAATGTATTTATTCCGCTTATAGTTTGCGTCTTTTGGAGGTGGTGAGATAGGCTTAGGAGAAGGCTTTTTTTATATAAAGTCATGTAGCCGGACAACCTGGTGAAGGACTGTCCGGCTACATGAGGGATAAAATACAAATAAAATTCTCTGAAAGGAATTATTTCACAAGTAAAAATCCTCCTTCCGCCTGCATCGTAATGCTGACTTCATCATTCTTTTTTAATGTTATCTCTTCAGCGTGAGGATTTAGTTTTTTATCGTCCTGATAAAGCATCACTTTATCTCCTTTAGTACACATGGGAAGGTTCAACTTTAATTTCAGCGGTTCTTTTTGTGCATTGATTCCGGCTATGTACCATTTATCGGCATGCCGACGTGCCAGTACTACGTATTTGCCCGGATAGCCGTCAATGAATCTTGTTTCGTCCCATGTGGTGGGAACTTGCTTCATGAAATCCAAACAAACTTGGGGGGCATCGGTCAGGTTATTAGGCGCCAACGCAAAATTCTGAATAGGATTTTGGAATAAAACGGCTGTTGCCAGTTGGAATACATCAGTGGTCTTGCGTATGCTTCCGCCGTCATTGTTGCGGTTGAGGCGTTTGTTGAGGAATGTGCCGCCAAACTCCATGCAACCGATGGTGTTGCGGATAAATGGATGCAGACAGGCATTAAATGCTTCTTCATCGCAAAAATGTTGTTGGAAAATCAGGTTTTCCGATGCGAGCACGGCTTCGCTTCCTACATAATTAGGATACATACGCTCCCATCCCCGAGGAAGGGTACAGCCGTGGAAAATGACCATCAGTCCATTATCATCCGCATCGCTCAGGATGGCTTCGTACAGACGCATGGTTTCCTGCTTGTCACCTCCGAAGAAGTCTACTTTGATTCCTTTTACTCCTATATTATGCAGCCATTTCATTTCCTTTTTACGGATAATGGGATTGTCCATGTAATTGGTAGGACCTTGTACTATATCATTCCAGTAGCCGCTGGAACTATACCATAAAAATACATCTACATTTTTACTGTGTGCATAGTCTATGAAGTCTTTCATACGTTCACGGCCGATGTTGGTATCCCACCAGTTGTCTATCAATACATATTCATATCCCATGGCGGCAGCAAGATCTACATATTTTTTCTGATCGTCGAAATTGATGCTGCCATCTTGCCAAAGTATCCAGCTCCAGGTTCCGCGTCCCATTTTGTATGTATGCTCCGTTGGGTAAAGAGGTTCCACGACATCCCATGGAATCGTTGTTTCTACAATGGGCTTCAGGTTTTCGCCTACAGTAATAGTACGCCAAGGAGTGGAACCGGGCAATGCAAGACCGGGAGATGCCGTACCGTTACCGTTGTTTTCTTCGGGCATGGGGAAAGCGAGGGTATAAAGTCCGTCGGCGGTGGCATCGCTCAGGTGTGAACCACAGTATTTGCTGTCTACTCCGGTTTCACTGATAAGTGCCCAGCCATTTTCTCCTACATGGAACAGACAAGGAAATGTGTAACCGTGCCCATATTGTGAACGTACATTCATAGGAGCGTCAGCCTTATATTCTTCCTCATAACTGGGCTTGGTACGTTTCCAACCTATCATGGCGTCACTTTGCGGGCACAGGAAAGTAGTGGTGAAGGAGGGGAAGTCAAAACCGGTAGTTTCTTTTTCTATCACGATGCTTCCCGTATCGCCATATTTGGGCATTTCGTAGCGGAAAGCAATATCGTTGTTGCTTACGCGGAATATTATATTTATATTTTTCTTTTCTTTATTGGTAAAGGTGCATGTAAGTTCATTGGCTTGATAATGAATTTGTGATTGTTTGATACGGTCTTGTGTATAGGTCTTATCTATTTTATTCTCTTTTTGTCCGGTGAAAGTCATATCTCGGCTGAAGTCCCCCACATTGGCAATGAAACCTAAAGGTGAATCTTCCAGGATGGTCTTGTCCTTATAGGTAACGGAATAAACGGGGATACCCTGTTTTACGGATACATTTACTTTCAAAAAGGAATCGGGTCCTGTAACTGTAGCTTGTTGGGCAAAAGCTGACATTGTAGTGATGGCAAGCAGCCAAGTCATAAATTGTTTTTTCATGGGTATTAAATATGCTATTATAATGTAGAGCAAAGATAATTTATTTAGCGAGACGAGAGCGTAGAAAAACGGAGCATTTATGGTATACAATCCGTTCATTTTACGCTCTGGAATAAGTCAGTCGGTTCCATTCTCCATCATCGAACTGGGTGTTGTTCCGAAATGTTTTGTAAAGCAGCGTGTGAAGTATTTGGGATCATTGAATCCTACTTCGTATGCTATCTCAGATATATTCATATTGTGCGTCAGCCGGTTACGGATAATAAGTTCCCGCGCAAGATTCAGCCGGTAGTTACGCATGAATTGTCCGGCAGACTGTCCCGTCAGATTTTGCATTTTTTTGTTCATCAAACTTTTGCTTACCCCCATTGCTTCGATGAAATCGCTTATTTCGTAATAGGAGTTCTTATAGTTTTCTTTCACAATCTGCATCGCCTTGTCCAGGAATTTCTTGTCACTGGATTCTTTTTCGATATTCAGTGCATCCACGTCCATACTGTATGAGAACTTTTGTTGGAAACGTTTGCGGTTTTCCAGTATATTGGATATCCGGGCCAGCAGCAAAGTATCATCAAATGGTTTCAGCAGGTATTCGTCTACACCTATACGGAAGCTTTCGATGCGCGATTCGTTGGATGTTTTGGCTGTGAGCATCAGGAAGGGGATATGTGAGATGGCGAAATTGGATTTTACCCGGCGGGACAGTTCCATACCATCCATGACAGGCATCATCAAGTCACTGACTATGAAATCCACGTTCTGGGATTGGAGCACAGTCAATGCTTCTTCACCTTGGGATGCTTCGAGCACGTTATAATATTCGGCCAGAATGGAACGGATATAGGCGCGCATATCTTTGTTGTCTTCTACTACCAGAATCGTCAGTTTTCCATTGGTGGCAGGTTGCAAGGCCAGCGGAGATTCTACCGGTTCTTTAACTTGCTCTGTTGGTGCGGGCAGACTGTTTGCATCGGCATATTGCAAAGGAAGTAAAATACGGAAAGAACATCCTTTGCTCTGATTATTCTTGGCACAAATTGAACCTCCATGCAACTGGACAATTCGTTTGCATAGATAGAGGCCGATTCCGGTCCCGCTTTGTCCGTTGATAGAGGAATGCGTCTTGTTTTGTGATTGGTAGAAGCGGTTGAATACTTTGTCTATCTCTTCTTCGGGCAGTCCTGGCCCCGTATCCCGGATACAGATGAACAACTTTTCCTGCTCTTCCTGGCGGAAGGGGGTGGCATAGATGGTAATTTGTCCTCCTTTGGGGGTAAATTTCAAAGCATTTCCTATCAAATTGACAATCACTTTATGCATGGCATCCTCATCGTACATGATTTCACATGAAGGAAGGCGGAAACGACGTTCGATGGTTATTCCTCTTTCGGATGCATATGCGTCGAAGGGAACCAGCAGTTCATTGAGTAACTTGGCAAAGTTGCCCGGGTTGCGGACAATTTCCATTTTCCCTGATTCTACTTTGCGGAAGTCCATTAATTGGTTGACCAGTGAGAGCAGATATTTTGAGTTGCGCTCCACAAAATGTAATTGTTCAATGACTTGAGGATTGTAGCTTAGTTTCAATGCCCTTTCTATAGGTCCTACGATTAATGTCAACGGAGTACGGAATTCATGGGTGATATTGGTGAAGAAGGCGAGTTTGTCAACCGTCAATTCCTGTACTTTCTTTGACATTTGTATCAGTTGCCCTTTTTGTTTGGTTATTTTTTCGTTTTGCTGTTTCAATAGTTGGTTTTGACGATAGAGCTCGCTTGCCTGAGTGGAAAGCAGTTTTTTTTGTTCTTCCAGTTCACGGGTACGTTCCTCTACTTTGATGTGGAGCATTTCTTGTTGTTCTTTTAACGAACGAAGCCTCCATGATAATACCTTATATATAAGGAAAGATAGAAGAACCAATATGGACAGAATGAACCAGATGGTTTTATAGAAATAAGGTGATACGGCAATGTGGAGTTCTGCCATTTCTTCCAGCCATTGTTTGCCGTCGGGGGCATAACGCAGTTCGAAAGTATAGTTGCCGGGACGCAGGTTGGTATAGGCGGCTTGTCGCCTGTTGGCCGGCACTTTTATCCATTTGTCGTCAAATCCTTTCAAGCGGTAATAATAATTGGCGAATGTCGATGCATCATAATCCAGTGCGGCAAATTCAATATAGAGAGATTTGTCGCGTTCGTGTAACTGTAGGGTGCCGTTTGTGTACAATCGTTCTTCATTGGCCACACGAACATGGGTGAATGCCAGAGGAACAGCCTCCTTGGGATTTGTGTCTATGACTGGTTTGACTACAGACAGCCCTTTAGTACTTCCTACATACAAATCTCCATTGGCGGCACGGCATATTGCGTTCCAATAGAACTGGTTGGATAATAGTCCGTCTTTCCGGGTATAGTTGAAGAAGCTGTTGTTGTTAGGATTGAAGCGGGAGAGTCCGTTGGTGGTGGTAATCCAAAGATACCCTTCTTTATCTTCCGATATGCAGCGGACACTGTTGTTTATCAGTCCGTCTTCGGTGGTGAAGGAGCGGAAGGTATATTCTCCGTTTTCTGTTGGTGAGGATTTGTAGAAACCATATCCGTTGCTGCCTATCCATAGGGTTCCGTCTTTAGACTGGGTGATGTAGGTTACCCTTTCCTTCAACTTTGATTCCGGTTCGTCCAGCTTGATCCTCCAGAGTTGATAAATCAGTCTGGGGGCTTTCAAACTGCTTAGATCTATTCGGCAAAGTCCTTCTGTAAGTCCCAGCCACAGGTGGTTATCCTTATCTATATAGTATCCTGTACAGCCTTCAATTCCACCTAGGTTCATACCCTTGAATGGTTCGGTGAGCGTTTGTGTTTTCAAGTCGTAAACATAGATATTGGTACTGGTTCCCACCCAGATGGCATTATTCAAGTGGTCATAGCAGATACTTCCGGCCCATCCCCATGAGAAGTCTCCGTATTCGGGTATTTCTATGTGGTGGAATTGTTTGTTCTGCGGATTTTTCATGTCTATCCATCCTATGCCTCCTCCCCAGGTTCCTATCCAGAGTCTTCCATCGTTATCGCTGGTAAAACAACTGACGGTATTATGGCTTAGGTGGGCGGGTGCATCAGTGGTATAGTGTTCAAAAGTGTTGCTGCCGGGAGCCCGCCGGTTTAAACCTCCTTCTACGGTTCCTACCCATAAAACACCCGACGGGTCTTCATAAATGGCATTGACGGGATTTTGGGAAAGACTTCCGGGAATGGTGGGAATATGATAATAGTTTTGTACCAACAGCATCCGGCGGCTCATCTTGTTCAGCCCTCCCACTTCGGTTCCTACCCAGATAATGTCACCATCGGTCAGCAGACAGTTTACGAAGTCACAGTTCAATGTGTTTTGTACAATTTCTCCTTCTCCGGTATCTTTATTTATCCGCTCAAAATTGTCTGTCAACGCATTATAAAGGTTTATACCTTTTAGGGTGGCAACCAGCATGGTATGTTCTCCTGTTTCTGCTATGTCTGTGATAAAGTTTTGGGAAAGCGAGTTGTTGTCATTCGGATCGTACATATAATGCTTCATCAGTTCCGTATCCATATTGTATCGGAAAAGGCCTTGTGCGCTGCCAATCCAAATTTCATTTTCTTTCCGGCAGATTACTTGTATGGACACACCGGGTAATTGCAGGGCAGATGAAATGAATGTGGGTTCCTGTACTTCCATAGCCGATTCTTTGATGCGGTAGATACCGTCTTTGTAGTTTATCCAAAGATAGTCTTCCACCTCACAAATAGTCCGGATGGATTCTCCTGCCGGCACTTCGCATATTTTAATGATCTGTCTTATATTTCCTTGTTTGTCAAAGGTAATTTTGAATAAATTGTTTTCCGAACAAACCCAAATATTTCCCGCTTTGCTATGGAGAATGAGATGGGAGGGGCGGTTGCACAGTGAAATAAGTTTGTCTTTCGTATCAGCGACTTGTACAGTCTGCATGGTTTGTATATCCAATATGTCAATACCCATTTCACTGACAGCCCAAATACGCTTGAAGTTATCCTCACACAGTTTGTTTATGAAGTTGCTTCGTAGTTTGGTGTGGGTGCTTCCCATATTGAAGGCGGTAAATTCATAACCGTCATAACGGGCGATTCCTTCCCCACGGGTGGCAATCCATAAAAAGCCCTGACTGTCTTTCAATATATCGTCCACGAAGTTGTGAGGCAGTCCTTCATCCATCGTAATAGCGGTGACGTTATAGCGTTCAGACCATTTTCCGGCGGTCTCTTCAGCTTGCATAGACAGGCTCGACAGAAAGATGAACAGGGCAAATAGCAAAGAATGTCTTTTCATAGTGTGTAGTTCATTAATGACGTAAGAATATACCATTATGGAAACAAAGATATACCTTTTCGTTTTTCCTTAAAAACAAACAAATCATTTTTATCCCTCTGCTGTACAAATGTCCACCCTTTAAGCGATATTGTCCACCTGGCGAGCTTTTGGTTGCAGCTATATTTGCATTAATAATAATTAGTCAATGTGTCAATATGCCAATGTGCCAATTGGCTGCGCTATATGCCACATGGCCATTGACAAATTAGTACATTAGCAAATGGTCATATAATAAACAAAATACTATGAAACAGCAATTTTTTCCTCAAAGATTATTCATGGACATGAAGAGGTTAATAATAAATAGGTTGGTTGGTTTAGGCCTGTTGGTCGTAGGGGCATTGGTATCATGCAATGCACCTACGGCTTTCGTGCCTGTTCCTTCACCGAATCCTTGGGTGGATGATTATACCGCCCTTTCGTCTATGGAAAATTACA
The DNA here is from genome assembly GCF_902491285.1 of uncultured Bacteroides sp. Classification (GTDB taxonomy): domain Bacteria; phylum Bacteroidota; class Bacteroidia; order Bacteroidales; family Bacteroidaceae; genus Bacteroides. The sequence goes on from NZ_CABUHK010000002.1 coordinate 73,748, forward strand.
AGCAGTGGGGAACGTATAATGTACACGATCCGGCCTGTAAAAAAATAGGGGATACCTATTATATGTATTCCACTGATGCTATCTTTGCCGAGAACCGGAAAGAGGCGGAAGAGAAGAATGTACCGTTAGGTTTTATCCAGGTACGCAAATCAAAAGATCTGGTACATTGGGATTTTGTGGGATGGGCCTTTCCCGAAATACCTGCTCCGGCTATAGAATGGGTCCATAGTCAGGCGGAAGGAAAAGGGGCGACTAACATTTGGGCTCCCTTCCTGATGCCTTATCAGGGTATTTATCGTTTGTATTATTGTGTATCGGCATTCGGCAGGAATACATCCTATATCGGTATGGCCGAGTCGGATTCTCCCGAAGGTCCCTGGATACAGAAAGGGTGTGTGGTCAAGACAGGGGAAGGGGATGCGATGAATGCCATAGACCCTTCTGTTATTGAGGACCCGGAAACCGGAAAGTGGTGGATGCATTATGGCTCTTATTTCGGCGGTCTGTACTGTGTGGAACTGAATCCCGGAACAGGAATGACTATGCAGCCGGAGGATCATGGGCACTTGATAGCACGTCGGGCCAATTACCGGAAAGACAATCTGGAAGCACCGGAAATCATGTATCAGCCGGAACTTGGCAAATATTATCTGTTTACATCCTACGATCCGCTGATGACTACCTATAATGTACGTGTCGCTTATTCCGATTCTCCCGAAGGGCCTTTTGTGGATTTCTATGGAGAGGATATAAAAGATACAACGAATAATGTTCCCATTTTGACAGCTCCTTACCGCTTCGAAAATCATCCGGGATGGGCGGGAACGGCTCATTGCGGTCTTATTGACGCCGGTGACGGCCGTTATTTTATGACTCATCAGGGACGGCTCTCTCCTCAGAACCAGTTGATGGATCTGCATGTACGTGAAGTGTTCTTTACTGTAAACGGATGGCCTGTGGTTTCTCCCGAACGCTATGCAGGTACTGCTCCGCGCTCTTTCACTAAAGAAGATTTGGCAGGTGAGTGGGAAATTATCCGTCTTCAGGAGCCGCCTCTGGAACGTAGCTTGGAGGCCGGTCAGATAATGTGGGGCGAGGGAGACTTGCGAAATGGGGAGCAGGCATTGTCTGCCCGTGTCGTTTTGGAAGCAGATGGCAGTGTTGGAGATGCAACTTGGGATTTTAATGTTAAAAAACAACTTCTTACTATAAAAACAGCCACAGAAGATATTAACAATTTGATTATCTTTGCCGGACACGATTGGGAAAATGAAACAGAAACCATTCTCTTTACCGGCCTGGATGCTCAAGGGCATTCGGTATGGGGAAAGAGAATTAACTAATAAAAATTAATAATATTACTATCATGAAATTACACCGAACTCTATTCACAGCATGGGTATTTGCTGCCGGAGTAGCGCTACATGCACAGAATGCGCACAACATGGTCGTGCAGACCAATAAACTTGGTGCGGAAATACAACCAACCATGTATGGTTTGTTTTTTGAGGACATTAATTATGGAGCCGACGGAGGATTGTATGCCGAACTGGTAAAGAACCGTTCATTCGAATTCCCGCAACGTTTTATGGGGTGGAATGTTTTCGGTAACGTGACCTTGATGGATGACGGGCCGTTTGAACGAAATCCGCATTATGTCCGTCTGGGTAATTCCGGGCACAGGGAAAAACATACAGGGATTGAAAACGAAGGTTTCTTCGGTATAGGTGTCAAGGAAGGAGCCGAGTACCGTTTTTCCGTATGGGCACGTGGTGAGAACCAGAAACTTCGCATTGAATTGATCAAGAATGATACGATGGAGGAACGTCAGGCTTTTGAGTCAAAAGAACTGACAGTGAACTCGAAGGATTGGAAACAATATGAGGTGATATTGAAATCGCCGAGAACGGAACCCAAGGCTCATCTCCGTATTTTCCTTGAAAGTGCGGGAACGGTGGATCTGGAACATGTTTCTCTTTTCCCTGTGGATACTTGGAAAGAACGTAAGAACGGGCTTCGCAAGGACTTGGTGCAGGCTTTATATGATATCAAACCCGGTGTTTTCCGTTTTCCCGGCGGCTGTATTGTGGAAGGTACGGATGAGGCTACCCGTTACGAATGGAAAAAAACAGTAGGTGCGGTAGAGAATCGTCCGTTGAATGAAAACCGCTGGCATTATACGTTCAAGCATCGTTTCTTCCCCGATTATTTCCAGACTTACGGACTGGGCTTCTTTGAGTATTTCCAGTTGTCGGAGGATATAGGCGCCGAACCGTTGCCTATTCTGAACTGCGGACTGGTATGCCAGTATCAGAATGACCCCGACCAGCAGGTCAGCTTGTCCAAACTTGATTCGTATATACAGGATGCATTGGATCTGATTGAATTTGCCAATGGTGATGTTACGACTACTTGGGGAAAAGTTCGTGCGGATATGGGACATCCTGCTCCCTTCAACTTGAAGTTCTTGGGTATTGGCAACGAACAATGGGGACCGGAATATCCGGAACGTCTGAAACAGTTTGTCGAGGTGCTTCGTAAGGCGCATCCCGAAATCAAGATTGTCGGCAGTTCGGGACCTCAGTCTGAAGGTAAAGACTTTGATTACTTATGGCCGGAAATGAAAAATCTGAAAGTGGATTTGGTGGATGAGCATTTCTATCGTCCCGAAAGCTGGTTCCTGGCACAAGGTAACCGTTATGACAATTACGACCGCAAAGGTCCGAAGGTCTTTGCCGGAGAATATGCTTGTCATGGAAAAGGCAAGAAATGGAACCATTTTAATGCTGCTTTAATGGAAGCTGCGTTCATGACCGGACTGGAACGCAATGCCGATGTGGTACACATGGCTACTTATGCGCCTTTGTTTGCTCATGTGGAAGGGTGGCAGTGGCGTCCGGATTTGATTTGGTTTGATAATCTGAATTCCGTCCGTACTTGCAGTTACTATGTACAACAGTTGTACAGTCATAATAAAGGCACGCATGTATTGCCGTTGACAATGGATAAAAAAGCTGTGAGCGGTCAGGAAGGACAGGATGGTCTGTTTGCCAGTGCCGTATGGGATAAGGATGAAAAGGCTTGTATCGTGAAAATTGCCAATACTTCGGATAAGGCACAACCGGTATCAGTGACTTTCAACGGATTGAAGAAGAGTGATAAACTTGTGGAAGGTAAATGCATCACGCTCCAGTCTGCCGATTTGGATAAAGATAACACGGTAGAGCATCCGAATGTCATCACTCCGAAAGAAAGTGATGTTACGATTGAGGGTAATGTACTGAATGTAGAGATGGCGCCCAAGACTTTCGTGCTTTATAAGTTTGTTAAGGCAAGTAATAAGTAAAAGATGAATCATTCCTTTAAATGCTAACACAGAGGATAGAGAAACATAAAGCAGCCGAAGGGCTGCTTTATAATCCCAACTGCATCCGGAACTTTTAAAGGAAATGTATACCTGTCTCCCTTGGTTGTACCAAGGGAGTTTTTTTGATTATACGTATATTGTCATCTTGGATTTTTCACGTTGTTTTGCTGTAAATCAGTAATGTACCGTGAAAATACATTCTAAATCCCCCCGAAACGGTTTGCCATTCTCCGCTGCCAAATTTGGTTTGACGGATATCGGTTGTTCTGATTCCTGTGTCATAGCTACGGTTGTTCCATTGCAGGGGAGCGTCATAAGGCGTATTTTTGTTCGGGTGCGTTCATTGCTTCACTAAGGTGAAGAGGCAGCTTCGCTTAGGTGAACAGCCGCTTTCACCCAAGTGGAATAACTGCTTCACCTGGGTGAAATATCAAATGGAGTGAGGTGAAGGTATGATGAGAATAGGTTCTTCTGATGCCTACGAGCTACCGGGAGGTAACGAGGGGCTGATTTTACATTCTGTCCGAGAGCATCCCCGAAGCAGATGTATTTCGCCACCGGCATACCGATTGAGGAGGTTTTGAAAGACTGTCGCACGGGAAGCTCTTGGTAATGAGTGAGTTGTTGTGATGGAATGCTTTTATGTTTTATGTAAATGAGTCAAAAGTGATTTTTGTTGTCGTTATGTTGTATGGGCGGGCTCATGGGCCTGCCCATACGGTGGAACATTTGATGGTTATTTCGGATTTTTGAAATATCCTCTTATTGGATGAGTCCTGTTTACATCTTTATTCTCTTATTGCGTACTTGCCTCAGAATGGTCTGCAACTCAAATACTTTCTCAGGATACTTTTCTGCTACATTCTCTTGTTCGCTCACCTTTTCCATTTCATATAACTGGGGAACGTTCAGGTTTCCGGTTTCTATTTTTTCTGCTTTCATGAAAGTGGTCGGGTCATCATTCGGTTCAATGTATTTCCAGTCTTTGGTACGGACGGACAACGTGTGGTTCATGGATTGTTCCACAATCCAGGGGCGGTCTGTCTTGTCGGTTCCTATCAGATTCCCTAAACGGTCATAACTGTCCGGAGCGCTGCCTTTAGGTAATCTGGCGTTGATCAAAGCTCCTAAGGAGGCTAGCCAGTCAATCTGTGACATTAATACGTCCGAGTCTCCTGTCTTTTTTATCTTCTGTGGCCAGCGGACAATGACCGGGACGGCTGTTCCACCCTCGAAAGCGCTGTATTTGTTTCCTCTCCACGGACCGGAAGGTGTATGTCCGTTCAACAGCTCTTCTGCCTTGTCCTTATATCCGTCGTCTACAACCGGACCATTGTCGCTGGATAGAATAATCAGCGTGTTTTCAGTTAGTCCAAGTTGGTCCAATGTTTCCATCAGCTGGCCTACCGTCCAGTCGAATTGGGCGATTGCGTCTCCGCGTAGTCCCATAGGATTCTTTCCACGGAAGCGGTCATGGGGAAAACGAGGAACGTGTACATCATTGGTTGCAAAATACATAAAGAAAGGCTCGTCTTTATGCTGTTTGATAAAGTCGATGGCATGAACGGTGATGGAATCGGCAATGTTCTCGTCTTTCCAAAGTGCTTTTCCGCCCCCTTTCATAAATCCGATGCGGCTGATGCCATTGACGATGGACATGTCATGTCCGTTGCTGGGATGTAGGTTATACAGTAATTCGGGATTATCTTTGCCGGTCGGTTCTCCCAGAAAGTTCTTGGTGTAACTCACTTCTATGGGATCGGACGGATCATAGTTGGCTACCTTGCCGTTTTCTATAAATACACAAGGTACACGGTCGGCTGTAGCGGCCATGATATAGTGATAGTCAAAGCCTAAGTCACCTAAAGCGGCTGGTAAAGGAGCATTCCAATCCTGCCCGCCTGTCTTGTCTCCCAGGCCCAGATGCCATTTGCCGATGGCGGCTGTAGCATATCCGGCACTTTTAAACATGTCTGCCATGGTGTATTGTTCGGGACGGATAATCATTTTTACATCTCCTGCGGCAATATCCGTGTCCGGTCTGCGCCATGCATATTCTCCTGTCAGCAAGGAGTAGCGGGATGGGGTGCTGGTAGCGGCTACGGTATGTGCATTAGTAAAACGAATGCCTTCCGATGCCAGTTTGTCAACATGGGGAGTTTCTATATTCTTGGCTCCGTAACATTTTAAATCTCCATATCCCAGGTCATCTGCCAGAATAACGATAACATTGGGCTTTTGGGGGTCCTGCGTACTGTTTTTTTGAACGGTTTCTGCTGTTGCAGAGTTACAGGCGGCTAATGAGGCAAGTAAGGATATGCCTGCATAATTTCTACTTTTCATCTCTATTTATTTAAGGTTTGATCCGGATACATGTCTATTTTCACTTTCCGGTTTCTCGACCTGAAGGTGAAGAACGACGGAAAGTTATCAAGAAAATCTTGAAGCAGCAAAAAAGAGGACTGAAATATGATTTGAAAGTGTCTGGAATTAGATGATAATGCCCCCACCCAGTACTACATCATCCCTATAGAAAGCGGCTGCCTGTCCCGGAGCAATGGCTGTCAGCGGCTCGTGCAGTTGTACATGCAGGGTGTTATCCGGTTGCAGGGTTACTGTGCAGCGGTTGGCTTGTTTCCGATAGCGTATTTTGACGATGATGTCGTCCTTGTTTAGTAATAAAGCGGGATTGGTGATGTGCCATTCTTTCAGTCTCATTTCTGTTTTTTCCAGTGCTTTCAAGTCGCTCAGTATGACTTTGTTTTCTGCCGGAATGATTTCTTTGACAAAGACAGCCCGATTAAGATCTATGCCCAATCCTCTCCGCTGGCCGATGGTATAGAAAGGATAACCTTTGTGCCGTGCGATAAAATTCCCCATTTCATCGAAGAATTTACCCGGTAGGATACTTCCTTCAGGTAATTCCTTATGTAGGAATGTGCGGTAGTCCATGGGGCAGAAGCAGACTCCCAGACTGTCCCGTTTATGGGCGGCTTTCAGAAAACCACGCTCTGCCGCGATTTCACGGACACGGGCTTTAGTCAGGTTGCCCATAGGGAGAAGCATACGTTGCAGGATTTCTTGTGGCAGCCCCCATAGGAAAAAGGATTGGTCTTTATCCGAGTCGGCACCGGTAGTGATGTGATAGCATCCATTGATGAAGCGCCGGCGTACATAATGTCCTGTAGCGAAGTGATAAATTCCCATTTCATCGGATATTTTCTTTAAAAGAGGCCATTTCAGGTAGTTGTTGCACAAGGTACAGGGAACCGGGGTATGACCTGCCATATATTCGTTGATGAAATAGTCAATGATGGTTTTCCGGAAGGTGTCACGAACATCGTATGTGAGATGGGGGATGTTCAGACGTTCACATAAAGCGCGGGCGTCCTCCAGATACTCAGTATCATTTTCTTTTTCATAAAAGCGGAAGGTGATGCCGGTTACTTCGTATCCTGCATCCTGCAATAGAAGGGCGGCTACGGAACTGTCTGTTCCTCCGCTCATGCCTAGTAGGACTTTATTATTGGACTCTGTTTCTCTCATCTTTATAGCAGTTTTGTGACGATAGATGCCGGAATATCCATTTTGGAGAAGGCAAACAGTTTCTTTCCCAAATCTTTCAAAGAGGCTCCGATGTGATATATGTCGGATTGGTCTATAATAAGAAAACGGTCATGTGCCTGGCTATTAGCCCATTGGCGGAATTGGATTCCTCGTTTCGTATTTACACGGTATCCTACTGATATAATCACATCTAAATTATAATATTCTAAGTTACGCGTAATCTGTCTGTTGCCTTCTTGGCGAACTGTTCGGAAATTCCGAACGGTTGAACTTTGGATTAGTTCTTCTGATTTATAAATGTTCTTTAGATGCTCGCTTATATTGGCTTTGCTGGATTGGAATAGTTCTACTATTTGTGCCTGGGTCAGCCACACTGTTTCATCTTCAATGCGCACTTCCATCCTCACTGATTCATCCGGTTGGTAGAGTATGATTTCTCCTTGTTGTTCCATGTGTTCGATTTTTTGAGTACAAAGCTAGCAAATATAAATCAGACTGATCTTGTTTTCAGGTTATAATTGAAATGTAGGATGGGAAATGAAACTCCGATGACAATCTATATGATAGTGCCATCGGAGTTCTGACATACTCTTCTTATTAAGGAAGGAATGCTTGCTATGTTTTTATTTTACCGGCATCAATGTGAATCCCCAATGATATTCCTTATTGGCGGGTAGGGTATGTTCCGGCAGAGGGCGGTCTCCCCAGCTGTCATAACCGGCTATACCTTGTTGCTTCATATCAATACATACTTCCACAAAATTACGTGGGGTGATATCATTGACATGTGTCATGCGGCGTATTACATTTTTAGCTTTTTCCTCATTATGGTTAGCAACTTCTTCGGGAGTGAAGTTAGTCCACTGACGGGGACGGCTGATAGCTTCTTCCGAGTCAAAGTCCTCTACGGAGTTGCGCAGGGCATTGAATCCGATAGTGCTGTCGGCACGTATTAACAATCCTTTTCCGCCTTTGCGGGTCAGTTCTACCCAACGGGTGTCGGTGCGGTGTCCGTTTTCTTGCGGACGGACATAGTTGTTGGTGTACATCTGGTCGGCTGTAGTGCGGTAGAGATCAACGAAGCTGCTTGCATTACGGTCGATGTAGTTTTCACCCGGTCCGCGTCCGAAGTATTCTACCTGGTTCATATCGGATGGCAAATGGAAACGTACACCGATACGTGGTACGTTCAGTTTGGAAGAGGCAAGGCGTTGAGCATCCTGTCCCGGTGTGAAAGTGGCCATTAAGGTAGCTTCTGATACTTCCGTGTCGGCAGCCTTCATATCGGTAGAAGTAAAGGTGATGCCTGCATGAACCACACCGTCGGGATAGATGGTATATTTCATGATGTACAGATTGCCTGCCGCCAGTAGGTAATTGACTGTTAATACGGTCTTGTTGCCGTCTGTTGTTGTGGTAACATCTGCTACATTGAAATTCTTGCTGGACTGTTTCCATATTTGCTCGCGCTTAGGCCCACCGTTACCATAATCATTGTCCGTCGGTGCGCGCCAGAAGTTAGGCTGAATACCAAAACCTTCAGCGAAATATTCTGTACCGTTTACTTTGTATGAAGTCACGAGTCCGCTTCTCTTGTTGAAAACGAACTGCATACGTGGTGATAATACGGTGATGATGTCACCATCCGTGCTGACGGTAGTCTTGCCGCTTGCTTTATGTCCGGTCATAGCCAATGGTTCTATGGGCAGGCGGAATTGTTCGGAAGCAATATCGTGTCCTGCAGGAATCAAGGGCTCCGGTTCTGTGGTGGTAACTACAAAATCTACAAAATATTCTGTGCCGGCCTTGGGTTTCAATCCGTTGAGGTTGATGTTCAGTTCTTTGGAACCTTGCGGTTCGATATCTAATGATACTTTTCCGCCTTTGATTGTTTTTCCGTTTGCCTTTACGGTATAACTGATCATATACTTTTTCAAGTTGGTGAAGTAGAAACGGTTTTTTACCAGGAATTTGCCGGCAGCCGGGTCGATGGCTTCGAAACCTACATTCTGATGTGCATATTTCACTTCTGTCATGGCCGGATGCGGAGTGCGGTCCGGAGCTACGATTCCATTGCATAGGAAGTTTCCGTCGCTGGGTGCATTGGTTCCGTAATTACCTCCGTAGGCCCAGTAGGTACGTCCATTTTCGTCTGTTTCCAGAATACCTTGGTCTACCCAGTCCCAAATGTAACCGCCTTGCAGGTTCGGGTACTTGTAGATTGCTCTCCATTGTGCTGCCAGATTACCATTGGAATTGCCCATAGCGTGTGAATATTCGGATGGTGCGATGGGACGGTCGCTGCCTTTCTTGCCTATTTCTTCCAGCCAGGCGGCACTGGGGTATTGGGGTACATACATATCTGTGTTCCATTCCCAAAGGGCGCGTTCATAATTTACAGGACGGTTCATCCCTTTTACTTCGCGTTCTTTCAGCCATAAATAGGTCTGATAGAAATTATAACCGTTTCCGGCTTCGTTTCCTAATGACCAGATGGCTACAGAGGGATGGTTTTTGTTACGCTCGTACATATTAATGGTACGGTCCATGTGCGGCTTCAGCCATTCGGGATGGTTGCCCAATGTTCCGCCCCGGCTTAAGTTATAATACATACCGTGGCTTTCTATGTTGGCTTCATCATATACATAGATACCATATTCATCACACAATTCATAGAACTTGCGGTCTTGCGGATAGTGGCAGAGGCGCACGCTGTTGATGTTGTTCTGTTTCATCAGGGTGAAGTCCTTGCGCATCAGCTCTTCGGGAACATAATGTCCTGTTTCGGGATTATGTTCGTGTATGTTTACACCTTTCAGCTTGATGGGTTGGCCGTTGACGAACAAGCAAACGTATGGTTTGCCGTTTTCGGCTATCTGATCGGTTGGTTTGATCTCGAAACGGCGGAAACCTACCGTATAAGGAATGATTTCGCTTGTTTTTTCTCCGTCTTTCAGAGATATCAGTAACCGATACAGGTTAGGGTGTTCTGATGTCCAGGTCTTGACGTTGCTGAGGGCGGCTTCAAAAGAGATGCTCTTCTGCCCGTCTGCTGTAACAGGACAGGGGGTGTTACCTTCTGCAACCACTTTCTTTGCGGCATCCAGCAATTCGTATGCTACGGTTACCTCTTTGTTGGCTGCTGTATGGTTGGTTACGTCCACATTCAGTTTGAAGATACCATTCTTATAAGTGTCGTCCAGTGTAGACACCACATTGAAATCTTTGATGTGGGTTTTGGGCTGTGAGAACAGGAATACATCACGTTCAATACCGCTCATGCGCCAGAAGTCCTGGCATTCCAGATAAGAACCGGTACTCCAGCGGAATATTTTGATGACCAGCGAGTTTTTGCCGGGTTTCAGGTAGTTGTTGATTAAGAATTCTGCCGGATTCTTGGAGTCTTCGCTGTATCCCACTTCCTGTCCGTTGACATACACGTATACACCGGATTTTGCTCCTTCCAAACGGAGGAATATGTCGCGTCCATCCCAATCGGCGGGAATTTCGATATCACGCTGATACACACCGACCGGATTGGTTTCGGGTAACTGCGGCGGTTGTGGATTTCTGGGTTTGAATTCGTATCCATGATTGGTGTAGATGGCCACTCCGTAGCCCTGTACTTCCCAGTTGCCGGGTACTTTAATCTCCTTCCAGGCTATGTTGGCATCCGGTTGCTCAATGTTGGCAGGCAGATCTTTGTATGCATCTGCATAATAAAAGTTCCATGTACCGTTTAGTAGTTTGTAATAAGGGCTGTTCTCATACTCGCCGGTCAGTGCCTGGTTCCGGTTGTCGTAAGTCATGAAAGCTGTGCGTGGATATTCCTTGTTGACGGCTACGGTCTGAATATCTTTCCAATAAGGTAGTTTTGTATCTTCCGCATGAAGAACTTGTGTTGAATATGCGCATACAGCAGCGCTGATCAGGAATTTAAATAAGGTTGTCATTTTAGGTTTCATAGGTTCAAATAGAAAAATGAAGAAGAAAGGGCGCTAGTACCGGCGCCCCTTTCCTTAAGTCCTTTTATGTAAAATAGCAATTATTTAATTGCGTCTGCCAGTTCAGCACCTGGTTTGAACTTGGTTACTTTTTTAGCAGGAATAGTAATCGTTGCTTTTGTGGATGGGTTGATACCTGTTCTTGCACTTCTTTCAGCAACAGAGAATGTTCCGAATCCGATTAATGATACTTTGTCCCCTTCTTGGAGGGCTTTTGTTACAGTTGAAACGAAAGCTTCAACTGCTTTTTTTGCGTCGACTTTGCTCAAGCCGGCTTCAGCGGCGACTGCGCTGATAAGATCTGCCTTATTCATAACGAAAATGATTAATTATTAAATGTAACACAAAAGTTTTACCAAAATCAGTGACAAATATATGCTTTCAAAATTAGAAATCAAACAGATAGCCTAAAAAAGATGCTCCAAAAATCAAAAAAACGTAAGAGAACTCTTGTTTTCTGTTATATAACAGAATAAAATTGTAAATTTGCGCGCAATCAATGTTTTATAAGACGAAGAATATTTATGAACAGTATACCTACAGTAACCAAGAATTTATTGATAATAAATGTGTTGTGTTTCTTTGGCGGCGTGGTAGCCATGAAGTATGGAATTGACTTGAACGACCTGCTGGGACTGCACTTTTTTATGGCATCTGATTTTAATCCTGCCCAGTTGATTACTTATATGTTTATGCATGGCGGTTTCCAGCATATCTTTTTTAACATGTTTGCTTTGTGGATGTTTGGCCGTACGCTTGAACAGGTCTGGGGACCGAAACGTTTCTTATCCTATTATATGGTATGTGGTATAGGTGCGGGACTGGTGCAGGAGCTGGTGCAATATATACAATATGTGACTGAATTATCGCAGTATGACAGTGTGAATACGGGGATTGCCGTGATCCCGATGGCGGAGTACTTGAATCTGATGACTACAGTTGGCGCTTCGGGAGCGATATATGGTATTTTGTTGGCATTCGGTATGCTGTTCCCCAATAGTCAGATGTTTGTATTCCCTATCCCATTTCCTGTCAAGGCTAAATATTTTGTGATGGGATATGCTGCTTTGGAGATATTTTTGGGCTTGGGTGCTTCGACCGATGGCGTTGCCCACTTTGCACACTTGGGAGGTATGATTTTTGGCTTTATATTGATAATGTATTGGAGAAAAAAGAATAACAATGGGCAGTTTTATTACTGATTTGAAAAATAGTTTCAACAAAGGGAACATATATATCCAGTTTATATATATTAATGTAGGGGTATTCATTGTAACTTCCTTATTGGGAATTTTATGGATGCTGTTCAACCGGAATGGAGCATTTGTGCTTCAATATTTGGAACTGCCGGCCTGGACGTTGCAGTTTGTCAAGCAGCCTTGGTCTTTGCTGACTTATATGTTCATGCACGCAGGTATTTTGCATTTGCTGTTTAATATGCTGTGGCTTTATTGGTTCGGGCAGATGTTTCTGTCTCTTTTCTCGGCAAAGCATTTCCGCGGGCTCTATCTGTTGGGAGGTATTTGTGGCGGTTTGTTGTATATGATCGCTTACAATGTTTTCCCTTATTTCAGTGATTCTTTGTATTATTCTTATTTGTTGGGAGCATCAGCTTCCGTACTTGCTATTGTTGTGGCCACTGCGGTACGTGCACCGGAATATAGAGTAAACTTTATGTTTATTGGGACTGTTAGGTTGAAGTATGTGGCTCTGTTTATGGTTGTGACCGATTTGCTGTTTATGACATCGGGCAATGCCGGTGGCCATATCGCTCATTTAGGAGGTGCTTTGGCCGGATGGTGGTTTGCTTCCGGATTGTCCCGCGGACATGATGCTACGTCATGGATAAACCGATGCTTGGATTGCTTCTCGGAAGGTCTTTCGTTTCGTCGTCAATCGAAAAAACCGAAGATGAAAGTTCATTATGGTGATAAGGCAAAAGATTACGATTATAATGCCCGTAAAAAACAGCAAAGCGAGGAGATAGACCGTATATTGGATAAATTAAAGAAATCCGGTTATAACAGTCTGACTACCGAAGAGAAGAAAAGCTTGTTTGATGCGAGCAAGAAGTGATATATGAAATATATTGGTCGTTTTTTGGGATGGATACTACTGGGCATAAACTTGTGTATGGTGGTATTGTTACTGGTATGTGCTTACAGCCCTTATATTGATCCTGTGGCTCATCCGGTATGGTCATGTGCCGGTTTGGCTTTTCCCGCTTTTTTGATTGTTAATCTTTTGTTTCTGGTCTTCTGGTTAGTGATTTATCGTAAATATGCGTTGCTTTCATTTTTAGGCCTGGTATGTTCCATTGGTGCTATCCGTACTTATTTCCCAGTCAATGTATTTGTATCTGATGTACCGGAAGGGGCAATCAAATTCTTATCCTACAATACGATGGCCTTTGAAAAGAACCGTGCGAACACCAAGGATAATCCGAACCCTGTGCTGGAATATTTAAGAAACAGCAATGCGGATATAATCTGCCTGCAGGAATATATTGTAGGCGGACGCTTAACCAAGAAAGAGGTGGATTATGCTTTAAGAGATTATCCTTATAAAAATTATCATAAGATATCGGGGGCCAACGGTTTGGGTTGTTATTCCCGTTTTCCTATTTTGTCGGCACATCCGGTGAAATATGCCAGCCTTAACAATGGTTCCATTGCTTATAAAATCAAAGTGAATGGTGATACCTTGCTGGTTGTTAATAATCATCTGGAATCCAATAAGCTGACTGAGAAGGATAAAGAAGTCTATCGCGAAATGATGAAGGATCCTGATAAGCAAAAGGTATCGCAAGGGTCTCGTTTGCTGATCGGAAAACTGGCGGAAGCATCGGCTATACGTGCCGTTCAGGCTGATTCCATAGCTCGTTTGGTGGCCGGTTACAAAGGGGGAGGCATAATTGTATGCGGTGACTTCAATGATTCTCCTATATCATACACTCACAGGGTGGTAGGGGAAGGTCTGAATGATGCTTTTGTGGAGTCGGGAAACGGCTTTGGCATATCTTATAATCAAAATCATTTTTATTTCAGAATAGACAATATTTTATTGAGCAAGAATTTAAAATCTTACCGTTGTACGGTGGATAATACGATAAAGAGTTCGGATCATTACCCCATTTGGTGTTATGTGGCGGAGAAGTGATTTTACATACCTTTAATTGACAGATTATGAAAAGACTATTATTTACGTTAGCGACGTGTTGTGTAATGTGTGCATGTGAACAGAAAACAGAAATGAATCCGTTCTTTACGGAATTCCAGACCGAGTACGGTGCTCCCGATTTTACTAAGATCAGACTGGAGCATTATGAACCTGCTTTCTTGAAAGGAATAGAGGAGCAGAATGCGGAAATTAAGGCAATAGTTGATAATCCCGAGGAACCTACTTTTGAAAATACCATTGTGGCGCTGGATAAAAGTGGCGGGATTCTGGCGAGAGTAAGTGGGGTGTTTTTTGCATTGACCGAAGCGGATACAAATGATTCGTTGACGGCCTTGAATGAAAAGATGGCTCCTGTACTTTCAGAACATAGTGATAATATTTATTTGAATCAGGATTTGTATAAACGGGTGGCTGATGTGCATCAACAGGAACAGGAAGGTAAGATAACTCTTACGACTGAGCAACACCGGCTGTTGGACAAGTATTATAAAGCTTTTGTCCGTTCGGGTGCCGGACTGGATGCCGGAAAACAATCCCGTTTGAGGGAGATCAATAAAGAATTGTCGACTTTGGGGATTGCTTTCGACAATCATATCTTAAATGAGAATAACGCTTATCAGTTGGTTATCGAGAATGAGGCTGATTTGGCCGGGTTACCCGAATGGGTGAAAGCGGGGGCCGCAGAGGAAGCGAAAGCTGCTGGAAAAGAAGGGAAATGGCTATTCACTTTGCAAAACTCCAGTCGCTTGCCTTTTTTGCAATATGCTGAAAACCGTGAGCTAAGAAAAAATATTTATGAAGCTTATATCAACCGGGGGAATCATGATGATGCGAATGACAATAAAGAGATATTGGGAAAGATCATGGCATTGCGTTTGGAACAGGCAAAATTATTAGGATTCGATTGTTATTCCAATTTTGTACTGGATGAGAACATGGCTAAGAATTCGCAGACAGTCATGGATTTCTTGAACAACCTGTGGGGATACTCACTGGAAAATGCAAAGAAAGAGGCCGCCGAGTTGCAGAAAATAATGGATAAGGAAGGTAAGGGAGAGAAGCTGGCTGCATGGGACTGGTGGTATTATGCCGAAAAATTGCGTCAGGAAAAGTATGATTTGAATGAAGATGAAATCAAGCCCTATTTCAGTTTGGAAGATGTGCGTAGCGGATTGTATACCGTGGCCAACAAGCTGTATGGCATTACATTGACCGAACTGAATGATGTGCCCGTATATGAGCCGGATGTGAAAGTGTATGAAGTAAAGGATGCCGATGGCTCATTTTTGGGATTGTTCTATGCGGATTACTTTCCACGCGCAGGTAAGCGTGGTGGCGCATGGATGAGTAATTTTCGTGAACAGGCCGGTGAAGTACGTCCTTTAATTTATAATGTGGCAAGTTTTACTAAACCTGCAGGAAATATGCCTTCTTTACTGACTTTGGATGAGGTGGAAACCATGTTTCATGAGTTTGGACATGCATTGCACGGTATGCTGACCAAGTGTAACTACAAAGGAGTGTCCGGTACCAGTGTGGCGCAGGATTTTGTAGAACTTCCTTCACAGATTATGGAACACTGGGCTGTAGAACCTGAAGTGCTGAAACTCTATGCCAAGCATTATGAAACAAGAGAAGTGATTCCGGATGAGCTGATTACGAAAATCCAAAATCAGGGTACTTTTAATCAAGGTTTTATGACTACGGAATTATTGGCAGCCGCTTTGCTTGATATGGAACTGCATAACCTGACTGATACAGACAATCTGAATGTCGTTGCTTTTGAAAAAGAAACGATGGACAAGCTGGGGCTGATTCCTGAAATAGCTCCTCGGTATCGCGCCACTTATTTTAGTCATATTATAGGTGGATATGCTGCTGGGTATTACAGCTATCTATGGGCAGAAGTTCTTGACACGGATGCTTTTGAAGCGTTTAAAGAACATGGAGTGTTCGATAAAAATACCGCAGACTCTTTTCGTAAAAATATTCTAGAGAAAGGTGGAACGGAAGATCCTATGACCCTTTACAGAGGTTTTCGTGGGGCTGATCCCAGCTTGGAACCCTTGCTTAAAAAC
This sequence comes from uncultured Bacteroides sp., assembly GCF_902491285.1. Lineage (GTDB taxonomy): Bacteria > Bacteroidota > Bacteroidia > Bacteroidales > Bacteroidaceae > Bacteroides. Next base: position 89,944 of record NZ_CABUHK010000002.1, read on the forward strand.
AGGGGTTTGAAATAAAATAGTCTGTGAGATAGAATAATTTAGGCTGCAAAAAATGCTTTTGCAGCCTTTTTTCTCTTTTGGAATCTAAATATTTGTGTTTGATACCGTGGGAATGTGAAAAAAAAACTATATTTGCAACCTTGTATAAACTAAGAATTAATCAAAAAGTAAAAATAATAAATTTCAAAGTAACATGCAAAACAAAGGATTTGTAAAGGTTTTTGCGGTATTACTCACCCTTGTATGTGTGTTTTATCTTTCTTTCTCTTTTGTGACCCGCTATCACATGGACAAAGCGGCACAAGACCCGAAAGGTGAAGCACATTACCTTGATTCTATGCAGAATGAAAAAGTTTATTTGGGTAGTTATACGCTGAAACAGTGTCGCGAGATGGAGATTGGTCTGGGTCTGGACCTGAAAGGTGGTATGAACGTTATTCTTGAAGTTTCTGTACCGGATGTAGTGAAGGCTTTGGCTGACAACAAGACTGATGAAGCTTTTAACAAAGCGGTTGCAGAAGCATCAAAACAATCTATCACTAGTCAGGATGACTTTATCACTCTTTTTGTAAAAGAGTATAAGAAACAAGCTCCCAATGGCAAATTGGCTGAATTATTTGCTACTCAGCAGTTGAAAGACAAAGTAACCACCCGCAGTTCCGACAGTGAAGTTGAAAAAGTATTGCGCGAAGAGGTAAAGGCTGCTATCGACAACTCTTATAATGTATTACGTACACGTATTGACCGTTTTGGTGTGGCACAGCCTAACATTCAGGCATTGGAAGGAAAGATGGGCCGTATCATGGTGGAACTGCCGGGTATCAAAGAACCGGAACGTGTCAGAAAACTGTTGCAGGGATCTGCTAACTTGGAATTCTGGGAAACTTTCGACGCAAAAGAAATAGTTCCTTATCTTTCTTCTGTAGATAACAGACTGCGTGATATTCTTGCCGTTGAAAGTGGTGCTGCTTCTGCTGATTCTGTAGCTACTGATACTGTTGCTGTAGCACAGGCTTCTGCAATTTCTGCTGCCGACAGTCTTGCAGCCGCATTGAAAGGCGAAACGGCAAGTAACTCTGCCGCAATGGAGCAGATGAAGAAAGAACATCCGTTGGCTTCTGTTCTCCAATTAAATCCGAATGGTTACGGGTCGGTGGTAGGTTATGCCGATTATAAAGATACTGCTCAGGTAAACCAGTACCTTGCTATGAAAGAAGTGAAAGAAATGTTGCCGAAAGATCTTCGTTTGAAATGGGGTGTAAAGGCTGCTGACTTTGACAAGCAGGGACGTATCTTTGAATTGTATGCTATCAAGTCTACTGAACGTAACGGACGTGCTCCGTTGGAAGGTGATGTGATCACTGATGCTAAAGATGAATATGACCAGTTCAACAAGCCTTGTGTCAGTATGTCTATGAACACTGACGGCGCACGCCGCTGGGCTGTTCTGACAAAGAACAATGTAGGCAAGGCTATCGCTATTGTACTGGATGGTTACGTATACAGCGCTCCGAATGTAAACGGTGAAATTACGGGGGGACACTCTCAGATTACCGGTAACTTTACCCCGGAGGTGACAAAAGACTTGGCTAACGTATTGAAGTCTGGTAAGATGCCTGCTCCTGCACGTATCGTTCAGGAGGATATTGTTGGTCCGTCATTGGGTCAGGAATCTATCAATCAAGGTATTATTTCATTTGTTGTTGCGTTGATTCTGTTGATGATCTATATGTGCGCTATGTACGGATTGATTCCGGGTATGGTTGCCAACTGCGCATTGGTTGTTAACTTCTTCTTCACATTAGGAATCCTTACCTCGTTCCAAGCTGCACTGACCATGTCTGGTATTGCCGGTATGGTGTTGTCATTGGGTATGGCTGTAGATGCTAACGTGTTGATTTATGAACGTACAAAAGAAGAATTGAGAGCCGGTAAAACTGTTAAGGCTGCTTTAGCAGACGGTTATTCTAACGCATTCTCTGCTATTTTTGACTCAAACTTGACATCAATTATCACTGGTATCATTCTGTTCTATTTCGGTACGGGTCCGATTCGTGGTTTTGCCACTACGTTGATTATCGGTATCCTCTGCTCATTCTTTACAGCAGTATTCTTGACCCGTATTGTTTATGAGCACTTCATGAATAAAGACAAGTGGTTGAACTTGACATTCACTACAGGGATCTCCAAGAATCTGATGCAGAACGTGAATTACAACTTTATGGGAATGATGAAACGTTCATTCACGGTATTCGGAGCGATTATCGTTATCTGTATCATTTCATTCTTTATCCGTGGTTTGGCGCAGAGTATTGACTTTACCGGTGGACGTAACTTCGTAGTTCAGTTTGAACAGCAGGTTGAACCTGAAACAGTGCGTGACCTGTTGAAGAAGAAAATCACAGAAGATAATGTACAGGCTATTGCTTTGGGTACAGACAAGAAGACAATCCGTATTACAACCAATTACCGTATTAATGAAGATTCTCCTACTATCGACTCTGAAATTGAAGAGTTCTTGTATCAGTCTTTGAAAGATGGTAACTTGCTGGGCGAAGGTACTACATTGGAAATCTTTATTGACCGTGATAATCGTGTCGGTGGTTCTATCATCAGTTCTCAGAAAGTAGGTCCTAGTATCGCTGATGATATCAAGACTTCGGCTGTCTGGTCTGTATTGTTTGCATTGGTGGCTATCGGTTTGTATATCTTGCTGCGTTTCCGCAATGTAGCTTATAGTGTGGGTGCGACTGTTGCATTGGCTGTCGATACTATTTTGATCATCGGTGCATACTCGTTATGTTATGGATGGGTTCCGTTCTCATTGGAAATTGACCAGACTTTTATTGGCGCTATTTTGACCGCTATCGGTTATTCTATCAATGACAAGGTGGTTATCTTTGACCGTATCCGTGAGTTCTTCGGTCTGTATCCGAAACGTAACCGTATGCAGTTGTTTAATGATTCATTGAATACTACTTTGGCTCGTACCATCAATACTTCATTAAGTACATTGATCGTATTGTTGTGTATCTTCGTGCTGGGTGGTGACAGTATCCGCAGCTTCGCCTTTGCAATGATTTTGGGCGTTGTGATCGGTACATTGTCTTCTATCTTCATTGCTGCTCCTATCGCTTACCTGACTATGGGTAACAAGATGCCGGAAGAAACAAAGGCATAAGAAAGTTTCTTTTAAGAAATAAATAAAAAGAGGAGGATGCTCATATCATGAGCATCCTCCTCTTTTTATAATGGTCGATTGGAATTGGTTTGTGGAAAAAGGGTAGATGAATCTTCTGTGGCTTCAAAAATTAACTTAAGTACATTGGGTAAGTAACTTAACTTGCTTGGCATTTCAACTTAACTTGCTTGTCCCATGAAGTTAACTTGCTTTTTTACGTTGTATCTTGCAGATCAATTCTGTTTGGCTATAATCATGAAAATAGTTATCTGACTACTCTTCCTGAAGTGTTTCCTTGCATTAACTCTTCCACTTCTTCTACTGTTACTTGATTGAAATCTCCATATATGGTATTTTTCAATGCAGATGCGGCAAGGGCGAATTCCAATGTTTTTTGGTCATTGTCGGGGTAGGTCAGCAAACCATAAATCATGCCGCCTACAAATGCATCTCCTGCACCCACACGGTCTACTTCATGGACAATATCGTAAATGCCGGTATGCCTTAATGTCCCTTTAGAATAAAGTATGGCTGCCAGCAGATTGTGATTGGAAGTGATGGTATTACGCAACTCCAGAAATATTTTCTGGCATCGGGGAGCTTGTTCTGATACTTTTTGACCGAATACTTTGAAACCGGACAAATCTAATGGATATGAGGTGTCTACAGCTTTAAAACCTACCGGGGGAATGCCGAAAATTTCTTTGTATTCGGGTTCTGCACCAAAAATGACATCACTATATTGAACAAGGGGGAGCATTACCTCTGATGCGGATTTACCGTAATTCCATAATTTTTTGCGGAAATTTAAGTCGCATGAGATTGTTAATCCCAGGCGGTCTGCTGTTTGCAGTGCTTCCAGGCAGGCATCTGCTCCTTCCTGTGACAGGGACGCTGCTATACCCGACCAGTGGAACCAGCCTGCATCGGAAAGAATCTTTTCCCAGTCTATCATGCCGGGACGTAAAGTGGCAAAGGAAGAGCCTTCACGGTCATATACTACATTGGAGTTACGAAATGCTGCACCGCTTTCCAGAAAGTATAATCCCATGCGTTTCCCACCATAAATAATGCCGTCTGTACCTAATCCGTAAGCTTGGAGTGAGTTTACGCAGGCTTGTGCCATTGCATTCTCGGGAAGTCTGGTAACGAATTCTGTGGGGATGCCGAAGTTGACCAGTGATATGGCTACATTCGCTTCACTTCCTCCATAAGTAGCAATAAACTCGTTTGTTTGGGAAAAGCGCTGGAAATTGGGGGCGGTCAGCCTTAGCATTACTTCTCCGAATGTAACGACTTTCTTGTTCTGGGTAATAGCTCTTGTATTCATAGTATGTTTTTAATCAGTATGTTAATTTGCACGAAGATACGATCAAAATTTTATATAAGTGCAAGAAATGTATAAAAATAGCCTTCTCTATTCTATATGGAACAGATAGAATAGAGAAGGCTATTTTATTTATTCAATATTAGTGGTTTATTTATTGAATCGTATTTTTAGTTTGGCAAGCATATCCTGTGTCATGCTGTCTAGATCATATTCCGGTTTCCATCCCCATTCCTCACGGGCACAAGTGTCGTCCAGTGAGTTCGGCCATGATTCGGCGATAGCTTGACGTAGCGGATCTACTTTGTACTCCATATGGAAGTCGAGCATATACTTCTTTATATTGTTATAAATAATTTCCGGATCAAAACTCATTGAAGCAATGTTGAACGAATTGCGATGAATTAGTTTGTCGGGATTCGCTTCCATGATTTCAATGGCTGCACGTAAACCGTCAGGCATATACATCATATCCATGAATGTACCGGCTGCAATAGGACATTCAAATTTTTCACCTTTTACAGCCGAATAATAGATGTCTACAGCATAATCAGTGGTCCCGCCACCCGGAGGTGTGACATACGAAATTAATCCGGGGAAACGAACGGAGCGGGTATCTACGCCAAAACGGATATGGTAATAATCGCTCAGTAATTCTCCTGATACTTTTGTAACGCCATACATGGTACGCGGATTACGGATAGTGTCTTGCGGGGTCTTGTCTTTAGGGGTGTTGTTGCCGAAGACACCGATAGAACTTGGGGTAAATACGGCGCAACCCATTTCGCGTGCTACTTCCAATACGTTGAACAGGCCTCCCATGCCTATTTTCCATGCTAGTTGAGGTTTGGCTTCTGCTACAGCCGATAGTAAGGCTGCCAGGTTGTAAATGGTGTCGATGTTGTACTTTGATACAGTTTCGGCAATTTGTTGTTCGTTGGTGATATCTACGATGGCAGAAGGGCCTGATTCTTTTAATTCCCCTTTAGGCTCAGCACCGGGAATATATCCGGCTACGATATTACCATTGTAAATACTTCTCAATTTCATGGTTAGTTCCGAACCGATCTGACCGGTGGAGCCGATAATTAATACATTTTTCATAGTTTGCTATTTGCTTTAAGTTTTCTTTTGGAAGCAAAGATAGATAGAAAACTGCATATTTTATCAAAATTTTCTCTATAATTTAATCGGATATCAAAAAAAAATAAGAACTTTGTCAAGTCAGACTGATTTTTAAACTTAAACTATATACTTAATAAAAAAACAAAGCTATGTATGGTAAAATGAAGGAGTTCCTTGCGAAGGAACTGGCTGATATTAAGGCAGCCGGATTGTATAAAAATGAACGTATAATTACCACACCTCAGCGTGCGGACATCAAGGTGAATGACGGAGAAGATGTGTTGAACTTTTGTGCCAACAATTATTTAGGTTTGTCAGATAATCAACGCTTGATCAATGCTGCCAAAGAGGCGATGGACACACATGGCTTCGGTATGTCTTCCGTACGCTTTATCTGTGGAACTCAGGATTTGCACAAACAGCTGGAAGCTGCCATTTCTGATTATTTTAAAACAGAAGATACTATACTTTATGCAGCTTGTTTTGATGCTAACGGTGGTTTGTTCGAACCGCTGTTTACAGAAGAAGATGCTATTATTTCAGATGCGTTGAATCATGCATCTATTATAGATGGTGTACGCTTGTGTAAGGCAAAACGCTATCGTTATGCCAATGCTGATATGGCTGACTTGGAACGTTGTTTGCAGGAAGCGCAGGCACAGCGTCATCGTATTATTGCTACAGATGGTGTATTCTCGATGGATGGTAATGTGGCTCCATTGGATAAGATTTGTGAACTGGCGGAAAAATATGACGCGTTGGTAATGGTGGATGAATCTCATTCGGCCGGTGTGGTAGGTCCTACAGGGCATGGCGTGGCCGAACAGTTTAATGCATACGGGCGTGTGGATATCTTTACTGGTACATTAGGTAAAGCATTTGGTGGGGCAATGGGAGGATTTACCACCGGTAAGAAAGAAATTATTGATATGTTGCGCCAGCGTTCCCGTCCTTATTTATTCTCTAATTCTGTAGCTCCTGCCATTATCGGTGCTAGTCTGGAAATGTTTAAGATATTGAAAGAAAGTGATGCTTTGCATACTAAGCTGATGGATAATGTGAATTATTTCCGTGACAGGATGCTGGCTGCCGGTTTTGACATCAAACCAACTCAGAGCGCGATTTGTGCTGTGATGCTTTATGATGCGAAACTGTCTCAGGATTTTGCCGCCAAGATGCAGAAAGAGGGCATATATGTAACCGGTTTCTATTATCCGGTTGTTCCGAAAGGACAGGCACGTATCCGTGTCCAGTTGTCTGCCGGGCATGAAAAGGCACATTTGGATAAGGCAATTGCTGCATTTATTAAAGTGGGCAAAGAACTTGGGGTGATTAAATAATCAGATTTGAAAGCTATCCAGTAAAATAAGAGCAGTAAACGGTTGTATAACAATTGTTTACTGCTCTTTGTAGCCCCGAGGGGAATCGAACCCCTATCTAAAGTTTAGGAAACTTCTATTCTATCCGTTGAACTACAAGGCCCCTTTATGGGTACAAAGGTACTTCTTTTTGTTAAAATGGCAATATGAAAGATTGAAAAATGTCTTAAGTGGGAAGAAAATAATCCTTTCTTTGTTGTTTTGTTGTTTTTTGTCTGTTTTTTATAATCTAATAATGTTGTTATTCTGCTATAAACTTTCATGTTGTTCATAAAACATGGATAAAAATAATAAATTGTAAAAATGAATCGTTTTTGATGCTGTCATAATGATAGGAATTTATGCTTTTAAACAGGTAATTATCTCTGCTTTTTCTTAGCTTGGAAACAAATAAACCTTTAATTTTGTACATTTTGATATTCAAACGTAGTTTGATAGCGGAATATTTTGTCCTTTGACAGAACTTTCCGAACTTTGCAAACAGTGAAATTTTGTAACCCTAAATAATAAGTTATGGCAGATGAAATGATAGTCAAGGAGTTGGACCAAGTGGTGGTCCGTTTCTCAGGCGACTCAGGCGATGGTATGCAGCTGGCCGGAAATATCTTTTCTAATATTTCGGCTACAGTGGGAAATGATATCAGTACATTCCCCGATTACCCGGCGGATATACGTGCCCCGCAAGGTTCGTTGACCGGTGTGTCAGGTTTCCAGGTGCATATCGGTGCGGGTAAAGTTTTTACCCCTGGTGACAAATGCGACGTGCTGGTCGCAATGAATGCCGCTGCATTGAAAACACAATACAAATTTGCGAAGTCCACAGCTTGTATCATTATTGATACAGATTGTTTTCAGAAATCAGACCTGGACAAGGCGGCTTTCAAAACAGACAATCCGATTGAAGAAATGGGTATTAAGCAGGATGTAATTGCTGCTCCTATTTCGCAGATGGTGAAAGATTGTCTGGCAGATACAGGCATGGACAACAAGTCAATGTTGAAATGTCGTAATATGTTTGCTTTGGGATTGGTCTGCTGGTTGTTTAATCGTGACCTGGCGGTTGCTGAAAATTTCTTGCGCGAGAAATTTGCAAAGAAGCCGCAAATAGCTGAAGCGAATATTAAAGTGATACACGCCGGATATGATTATGGGCACAATACGCATGCGTCTGTGGATCATACTTATAAGGTGGAAACTAAGTCTAAAGTACCTGGAAAGTACATGGATATCAGCGGAAACAAGGCTACGGCTTATGGCTTAATTGCTGCTGCCGAGAAAGCAGGTCTGCGTTTGTTCCTGGGATCTTATCCCATTACTCCGGCAACAGATATCTTGCATGAACTTTCTAAACATAAATCATTGGGAGTGACTACGGTTCAATGTGAAGATGAAATTTCAGGTTGCGCTACGGCTATCGGTGCCTCGTTTGCAGGTGCGTTGGCAGCTACTTCTACTTCGGGACCGGGTGTTTGTCTGAAATCAGAGGCTATGAATCTGGCTGTTATTACAGAATTACCATTGGTGGTTATTAATGTACAGCGCGGCGGTCCTTCTACTGGTTTGCCTACTAAGTCTGAGCAAACAGATTTATTGCAGGCTTTGTTTGGCCGTAACGGTGAATCTCCTATGCCGGTCATTGCCGCAGCTTCTCCAACTCATTGTTTTGATGCTGCTTATGATGCTTGTAAGATTGCCTTGGAACACATGACCCCGGTGGTGTTGCTGACTGATGGTTTTGTAGCAAATGGTTCCGGTGCATGGAAGTTGCCTGATCTGGCGAACTATCCGGCTATTAACCCACCCTATGTTACTCCGGAAATGAAGGATAATTATACTCCTTACAAGCGTAACGCCGAAACAGGTGTCCGTTATTGGGCATTGCCGGGACAGGAAGGTTATATGCATATTTTGGGAGGCTTGGAAAAAGACAGTGATACAGGTGCTATTTCTACCGAGCCTGAAAACCATAATTTGATGTGCCGTTTGCGTGCCGAGAAGGTTGCTAAAATTCCAGTGCCTGATGTTAAGGTGCAAGGCTGCGTAGAGGATGCAGATTTGCTGATAGTAGGTTTCGGTGGAACTTACGGTCATTTATATTCAGCAATGGAGGAAATGAACCATGCGGGCAAGAAGGTTGCTTTGGCACATTTTGTTCATTTGAACCCGCTGCCTCACAATACGGCAGAAGTGCTGAAGAAATATAAGAAGGTAGTCGTGGCTGAGCAGAATCTTGGTCAGTTTGCCGGATATCTCCGTATGAAAGTGGACGGATTTGTTCCTTATCAGTTTAATGAGGTAAAAGGCCAGCCGTTCGTAGTCAGCGAGTTAGTTGATGCTTTCACTGAGATTTTAAATAAATAATAACCGTAAAGAAAGTAAAGACTATGAACGAATATACAGCAAAAGATTTCAAAAAGGGACAACCTCGCTGGTGTCCGGGTTGCGGTGACCATTTTTTCTTGGCTTCGCTGCACAAAGCGATGGCTGAATTGGGAGTGGCTCCTCATGATACTGCCGTTATTTCGGGTATCGGATGTTCCAGCCGTCTGCCTTATTACATGAATACATATGCCATGCAGACTGTGCACGGTCGTGCGGCTGCTATTTCTACAGGCTGCAAGGTGGCTAATCCGAAGATTACTGTCTGGCAGATTTCAGGGGATGGTGATGGGCTGGCTATTGGTGGAAATCATTTTATACACGCCGTTCGTCGTAATATCGACTTGAATATGATTTTGTTGAACAACCGTATATATGGTTTGACCAAAGGACAGTATTCTCCGACCTCTCCCCGTGGATTTGTTAGCAAATCATCTCCTTACGGCACTGTGGAAGATCCGTTTCATCCGGCTGAATTATGTTTTGGTGCGCGTGGGCGTTTCTTTGCCCGTGCGGTAGCTACGGATGGTCCTGGTACAGTGGAGATTCTGAAAGCTGCTGCCAATCATAAAGGTGCGGCTGTATGTGAAATTCTTCAGAACTGCGTCATTTTTAATGATGGAACACACGAATCAGTATATACGAAAGAAGGTCGTTCAAAGAATGCCATTTATTTGGAACACGGTAAACCGATGTTGTTTGGGGTAGATAAAGAATACGGGCTGATGCAGGAAGGTTTCGGGCTGAAAGTGGTAAAGATTGGCGAGAATGGTGTGACGGAAAAAGACATTTTAGTGCACGATGCTCATTGTCTGGATAATACTTTGCAGTTGAAACTGGCATTGATGGAAGGACCGGATTTTCCGGTTGCATTAGGTGTGATCCGTGATGTGGAAGCGCCTACTTATGATGACGCCGTTAATGCACAGATTGAAGAAGTGGCCGCAAAGAAAAAATATCATAATTTCCAGGAATTACTGATGACAAATGATATTTGGGAAGTGAAATAATATTTTTCATCTTCCCTGTAGGAACCGGATCTACAGAGTTGTTCTAAAAATTAAATGGTTAGTAATAGGCAGTGAATAATTGCCGGTTACTAACCATTTAATTTAGAATTTTAGTGTGTAAGAGAACACACCTGAAACTGTCCTTATAGTTTGAGCTTTAGAGTTTCTCGCCGAATGATAAATCACCGGCATCCCCTAACCCCGGAACAATGTATTTGTGCTCGTCCAAGACAGGGTCTATGGCGGCACACCATAATGTGACATCATCGCCGGGAAAAAGTTCTGCCATATGCGCTACCCCTTGTTGGCTGGCAATGACACAGGCCATCTGCAATTTAGCTGGTTTGCCTTTGGTAAGGAACGCTTTCCAGGCAAGTTCCATGCTTTCACCGGTGGCAAGCATGGGATCAACGAGAAGCAAGGTTCTGTCATTCAATGAAGGAGCGGCGATGTATTCAATGTGTACATCTACAATACGGTGTTCATCATCTTTGTAAAAACGGAATGCGGAAACGAAAGCGTTGTCGGCATGGTCGAACATGTTCAGAAAACCGGTGTGCAGCGGCAGTCCGGCACGGAATACCGTTGCGATCACTATTTTGTCATCGTGTGTGCTGGCCGTGGCAGTTCCCAAGGGTGTCTGTACTTGCTTTACGGAATAGGTTAGTGCTTTACTCATCTCGTATGCCATGATTTCTCCTATTCTTTCAATATTTCTGCGGAAACGCATACGATCATTTTGAACATGTACATCGCGCAATTCCGCTACATATTGGTTTAGGAGAGAATTGCCTTCACTGAGATTGATGATTTTCATATCTATGCTTTTGTTATATTGTTGACTTTGACCTGCAAAGAAACAAATAATTTCTAGATTTGTAAAGTACGAATTGCATTTTTGTTACACAAATATAAATATTTGATTATTACGGAAATTTTTCTCTAATAACTTCTTTTTTTTAAAATAAAGCACTAATTTTGTAGCGCCTTAGACAAGGGGGTGTTGAAAAACATCTTCTTTCAGAAAATAAAGAGTAAAAATAACATTATACAATAACCAAATTAAATCATTAAAAAATGGCAAATTTAGATTTAAGCAAGTACGGTATTACCGACGTGAAGGAAGTTCTCCACAATCCTTCTTATGATGTGCTTTTCGCTGAAGAAACTAAACCGGGATTGGAAGGTTTCGAAAAAGGACAGGTTACTGAACTGGGTGCTGTAAACGTAATGACTGGTGTTTACACAGGTCGTTCTCCTAAAGATAAATTCTTCGTTAAGAATGAAGCTTCTGAAAATTCAGTATGGTGGACTTCTGACGAATATAAAAACGATAACAAACCTTGTACTGAAGAAGCTTGGGCTGACTTGAAGTCTAAAGCTGTAAAACAATTGAGCGGCAAGCGTTTGTTCGTTGTTGATACATTCTGCGGTGCTAATGCTGCAACTCGTATGAAAGTACGTTTCATCATGGAAGTAGCTTGGCAGGCTCATTTCGTAACTAACATGTTCATCCGCCCGACTGCTGAAGAACTGGAAGCTTACGGAGAACCTGATTTTGTATGTTTCAATGCATCTAAAGCAAAAGTTGACAACTATAAAGAACTGGGCTTGAACTCTGAAACAGCTACTGTTTTCAACTTGAAGACTAAAGAACAAGTTATCCTGAACACTTGGTACGGTGGTGAAATGAAGAAAGGTATGTTCTCTATCATGAACTACATGAACCCGCTTCGTGGTATCGCTTCTATGCACTGCTCTGCTAACACGGATATGGAAGGAACTAGCTCTGCTATCTTCTTCGGTCTGTCAGGTACAGGTAAGACTACTTTGTCTACTGACCCGAAACGTAAGTTGATCGGTGACGACGAACACGGATGGGATGACGAAGGTGTATTCAACTACGAAGGTGGTTGCTATGCTAAGGTTATCAACCTGGATAAAGACAGCGAACCGGATATCTACAACGCCATCAAACGCGATGCTTTGCTTGAAAACGTAACTGTTGACGCTAACGGTAAGATTGACTTCACTGACAAGAGCGTAACAGAAAACACTCGTGTTTCTTATCCTATCTACCACATCGAAAACATCGTTAAGCCTGTTTCTAAAGGTCCTCACGCTAAACAAGTTATCTTCTTGTCCGCTGACGCATTCGGTGTATTGCCTCCGGTATCTATCCTGAACCCGGAACAAGCTCAGTACTACTTCCTGTCTGGATTTACAGCTAAATTGGCTGGTACAGAACGTGGTATCACTGAACCGACTCCGACATTCTCTGCTTGCTTCGGTGCTGCTTTCTTGTCATTGCATCCTACTAAGTATGCTGAAGAATTGGTTAAGAAGATGGAAAAGACTGGTGCTAAAGCATATTTGGTTAACACTGGTTGGAACGGTACTGGTAAACGTATCTCTATCCGCGATACTCGTGGTATCATCGATGCTATTTTGGATGGCTCTATTGATAAGGCTCCTACTAAGGTTATTCCTTACTTCGATTTCGTTGTTCCTACAGAATTGCCGGGTGTTGATCCGAAGATCCTTGATCCTCGTGACACTTACGCTGACGCTGCTCAGTGGGATGAAAAAGCAAAAGACTTGGCTGGTCGTTTCATCAAGAACTTCGCTAAGTTCACTGGTAACGAAGCAGGTAAGAAATTGGTTGCTGCCGGTCCGAAATTGTAATCTGAATTTTACAGATTTAACATATAAAAAGTGGTTCCTATCGGGAACCACTTTTTTTTATGCTTGAAAATGCCTAGATTTGTTGCAAACCAAATATGATAGCAAATGAAATTATTTAGATTAATGTTAGTTGGTGCAGGTATGTTCGTATTATGCAGCTGTACATCGCAAGGTTCTCAACAGAAGGAAGTTGTTACGGATAGTGTTTCCGTGAGTCAGGTAGACCCTGTAATAGAAACTATTATGAGCCGCCGTAGTATACGGAAGTATAAGCCCGAGGCTGTGGAACGTGAAAAAATGCAGACTATAGTGGAATGTGGAATCAATGCACCTAATGGAATGAATAAACAGTCATGGGAGGTTCGTGTAGTAGATAATCCGGAATTTATCAATGGTTTGACTGAAATTTTCAAAAAAGAAAATCCCAAAGCGGCAGAACGTCCGGGATTTCAGAATATGTTCAATAATGCTCCTACAGTAGTGTTTATTGCTAACGATCCTGCATATGATATGTCACAGATAGATTGTGGTCTGTTGGGTGAGAATATGATTTTGTCTGCTTGGTCAATGGGAATAGGTTCCTGCTGTTTGGGAGGGCCTGTGCGTTTCATGAAATCACCTGCAGCTGCCGAATATATGAAACAGTTGGGATTCAGTGAAGGGTATGAGTTGCTTTATGCGATTGCTTTCGGTTATCCCGATGAAATGCCGGCTGCTAAACCTAGAGAAGTTAGTAAAGTAAAGTTTGTAGATTAAATATAAAAAATCCCGAAGGTAATATGGTCTCCGGGATTTTTTATATTAAAGGTAGATTGATTAGCTTTTGTTAGCTCTCTTACGTTCTGTTTCGTCAAGAATCACTTTACGCATACGCATACTCTTTGGAGTAACTTCTACATATTCATCTTCCTTAATGTATTCCAATGCTTCTTCCAACGAAAATACTACCGGAGGAATGATGCGTGCCTTGTCATCAGAACCTGATGCGCGCATATTGGTAAGCTTCTTCGATTTAGTTACATTGATAACCAAGTCGTTTTCATGAACATGTTCACCTACTACTTGGCCGGCATATACTTCGTCTTGCGGATAAATGAAAAATTTGCCACGATCCTGTAATTTGTCAATAGCGTATGCAAAAGCTGTTCCGCTTTCCATAGCAATCATAGAACCGTTGCTGCGACGTTCTATCTCGCCCTTGTATGGTTGGTAGCATTTAAAACGGTGAGCCATGATCGCTTCTCCGGCCGATGCTGTCAGTACATTGGTACGAAGACCGATAATACCGCGCGAAGGCATATCAAACTCAATGTTTACACGGTCACCCTGTGTTTCCATAGAAACTAAATCACCTTTACGGCGGGTTACCATATCGATCATTTTACTGGAATATTCTTCGGGTACGCTGATCGTTAATTCTTCGATAGGTTCGCATTTTACTCCGTCTATTTCTTTGAAGATAACCTGAGGCTGGCCCACTTGTAATTCGTATCCTTCGCGGCGCATGGTTTCAATCAGGACAGAAAGATGAAGCACACCACGTCCTGAAACAATCCATTTACCGTCCTCCAGTTCGCTTTTGCGTACACGCAATGCCAGGTTCTTATCCAATTCTTTGGTCAAGCGGTCTTGGATGTGGCGTGAAGTCACAAACTTACCTTCTTTGCCGAAGAAAGGAGAATCGTTGATAGTGAATAACATACTCATGGTCGGTTCGTCAATGGCGATGGGGGGCAATGGTTCCGGATTTTCGAAATCGCAGATAGTATCACCAATTTCGAAGCCTTCTACACCTACTACAGCACAGATGTCTCCCGATGAAACGGCATTTGTCTTTTTACGTCCTAAGCCTTCAAAAGTATGTAGCTCTTTGATTTTAGACTTTATCAGACTACCATCACGCTTTGCTAGTGTAATATTCATACCTTCTTTCAGCGTACCACGATGTACACGTCCTACAGCAATACGACCTGTATATGCTGAATAGTCTAAAGAGGTGATTAACATTTGAGGAGTTCCCTCCAACTGCTTCGGTGCCGGAATATGCTCAATAATAGCGTCCAACAACGGAACCAGGTTTTCTGTCGGGGTCTTCCAATCAGTACTCATCCAATTATTTTTGGCAGAACCATAGATAACGGGGAAATCCAACTGATCTTCTGTAGCATTCAGGCTGAACATCAAGTCGAATACCATTTCGTATACTTCTTCCGGACGGCAGTTGGGTTTATCCACCTTGTTCACTACAACTACAGGTTTCAATCCGATCTGTAATGCCTTTTGCAATACGAAGCGTGTCTGCGGCATCGGGCCTTCGAATGCGTCTACCAATAAGATACATCCATCAGCCATATTGAGTACACGTTCTACTTCGCCACCGAAGTCGGCGTGTCCCGGAGTATCAATAATATTGATTTTTGTTCCTTTGTAGTTAATTGAAACGTTCTTTGAAAGGATAGTTATCCCTCTTTCGCGTTCCAAGTCATTATTATCCAATACCAGTTCACCATTTGTCTGGTCGTTGCGGAACAAATGTCCCGCCAGCATCATCTTGTCCACCAAAGTCGTTTTTCCGTGGTCTACGTGGGCGATGATCGCAATGTTTCTAATGTCTTGCATACTATACCTATATATTTGGCTGCAAAGGTACGATTTTTAATTCAAAAAATATTTGGCTGTTAACGATTATTTTTTATCTTCCGTATCTTCTTTACTATTAAATGTAGAGGGAGTGGTGCCATAGAAATCGACAAAATGCTTTCTGAAGGTGGGGATGTCATTATAACCAACCATTTCGGCTACCTCCTGAACATTGTATTTGCGGCTTCTCAGTAATTCGGCAGAACGTTTTAACCGGACTCCTCTTACTAATTCTATGATAGTGAAATTAGTGAGTTGTTTTACTTTTCTGTAAAGGGTAGGTTGACTCATGTTCAGCATTTCGGCCAGTTTTTTCACATTGAATTCCGGGTTTTGCAGGTTCTCATTTACAATATTCAGAATTTGTGTGATGAACGGGTCTTCTATGATGATTGTTTCCGTATTCTCTTCTTGCGAGCCGTTGACGGTGATGGAAGGCATTAGTAGTTTGGTATAAATCCGTTTCAGTTCAGTCCGGCTTTTTATTAAACGTTTTACTTTAGTGCGGAGAATCTCCGGATTGAACGGCTTCAGAATATAGTCATCAGCTCCTAATTCTATTCCTTTCACTATATTTTCATCATCTGTCAAAGCTGTCAGCAGAATAATAGGGATATGGCAAGTTTTTAGATCTTCTTTCAGGATACGGCAACATTCAAAACCGTTCATGACAGGCATCATGACATCCGTTATTACAAGATCCGGTATTTCTTTACGTGCCATTCTTACTCCTTCTTCCCCATTTTCCGCCATAATAATATTATAGGTGGCAGAAAATAATACTCTCAGATAGAGGCGGATATCTGCATGGTCCTCAACAACCAGTAGTTTGTATTTGGTTTCGGGGTTGTCAATAGGTTTGGCGGTTATACTGTTTGCTATTTCCTGTTGTCTTTTATCCTCTGCAGTAATCATTGCTTTATCTGAATCTTCCATTATTGTTTCGGGTTCGATGAAACATACGTTTTCATCATTGTTCAAATGTTGTTTACCTAGAGGGATATAAAGAACAACTCGGGTTCCTTTGTTTTTTTCTTGAGTGATTTGGATATCGCCGTGGTGGGCTAGTATTGTCGTTTTCATAATTTCAATGCCTAATTCGGGATGTAGCCGGTTGCTTGGAGGATTGTAATTGTCCGATCCAAGGAAGATGACAGAGGACTCTTCTATCATTTCTTTCCCGTCATCCTCTATAGTAAAAAGGCAGAAATCTTTTCCGTTGATAGTACTGGTGTTTACAGTAAAGTGGATGGAACCGGAATACGAGATATGCCGGTAGGCATTGGATAATATATTGCTTAGAATAAAGATTATCTTTTTCCGGTCAATCCATATTTCCGTATTTATTTTGTTGTCTTTGTCATAATGCAGGTTAATGGGACTGACGTTCAGTAGTTCGTGAGATGCACGGACTACAGTGTCGGCTATCACGCTGGCAGGATAAGGGGCCACATTCAATTTAGGACTGTAACTTTCTTGCTGATGAATATTCAATAGCTGGTTACAAATGTCTTGCAGGCTGATTGAATTCCGATAGGCCATTTTTGCTTTTTGCAGGAATGATTCCGGGAAGGCCGTATTAGTAATCATTTCTTTTAACGGAGCGGTGATGAGTGATAACGGGGTGCGTAATTCCTGTGCCAGCATATATCTGATTTGGTCACGCAATTGATGGTTTTTCTCTTCTTCTTTTCTTATTTCCGTTTCTTCTTCCAGCTTTTCTTTCAGTTTCACTTCTTTGGCCTTGTAAACTTGCCGTTTCTGTAATTTCCGGTTAAAGTACATCCATGTAAGCAAAGAAATAATGATAATAGCCAGGATGTATGCGGCGATGGCCCATCCGGTTGCAGCCCAATATCTATTTACATTGATAGATAACCGGGTTATTTGTTTATTTTCTTCCAACGGATAAGACGAGCGTATTTCCAGTACATATTTCCCAGGAGGGATATTGCTGAGTTTTATATGATCGTCATAATTCGTATTCCATTTTTCTTCTGTGGGTAACAGGCGATATTTCACTGTGTTGGGCGAGGTTCCGTATTTCAGATCACTTAAATAGAGAATCAGGTTGTTGTTATTGTAGTCTAAAGATAAATGTTCTATCAGGTACGCAGGTTTGTCCAGAATGACTTGTCCGTTTATTTTTTCTCCTATTTCTACTTTATTGTAATTAATATCTATATCGGAGATATGGAATTGGCAGTTACTTGAACTTTCTTTTAAAGTGCGCGGTTCAAAATAGAGTAATCCTGTAGAGTTCGCCCATAGCAATTTCCCGTCATTCAGCCGACATACATCGTAATAACTTTCCGGTAATGCGTAGGTATATGATGCATTGTTCTTGTTATTCAATGTGATAAAACCAGCATTGCTTCCCAGCCAGGTATTTCCGTTCTTATCATCTATCATACAGCTTATGTGTCCGTTAGGCAAGTCTTTTTGTAAGATCATGATAGAGGATATGGTTTTCTCTTTTCCGTCTATTTGGATAATTTTATCAGTGTATGAGATAAGCAATTGGTTATAGTTATTCAGATAAAGTGCCAATACTTTTCCGGGTGTCAGGTTTCTTGCCTTTTCATAACCACCGGTGAATTTTATTTGTTTTCCTTTACGGTTGGCACGGTGTATTCCTTTTTCAGTACCTAGCCACATGGTTCCATCTCCATCTTCACATATAGCGGTTATTTTTTTGAATTCTTTCGTATAAGGTTGTGCTGCTATGCATTCGTGTGTCTGATGGTTATAGACCATTATTCCTTTTTCGGTGGCAATCCATAAATGGTTTTGTGAGTTTAGATATAGTTTCAAGATAGAAGCAGTTACAGCAGAGTCTGCTGTTTCGGGGTTTAGTTGGTGAATCACCGTTTCACCGGTAGCAGGATTTACCCAAAGGATGTTTCCTTTGTCATCGCCGAACCATAATCCTCCATTGCGATCTTTGTGCAGGCAATAATGATTATTCTTGTGACTTTTCTCCCATAAGGAAAAGTGCAGATTAGGAGAGATCTTATTTTCTGTACTTTTATATATGCCATCTTTTTCGGTGACCAGCCAGATGTATCCGTCGGCATCTTGTGCTATACTATTCACATATCTTATTTCATCGTTCAACGGGATACGGTTGATATCGTTTCCTTTGAGATTCAGTTTCAGCAATCCTCTGCCGAAAGTTCCTACCCAAAGCACATTGTTGGACTTGTCAAAATGAATGTCGGTAATTCTGTTTTTGAGGATGGGGGCATAGTAAGAATCATGTTGGGTCAGATCTACAATGTGGAATGGCGACTGGAGGTAGTTGTCCGTTTCAAATCTTATGGCTGACAGTGAACTCCATGTGGCTATAATGAATGTGGTCTTATCTATTTGGATTATATCGCGTATATCTTTTTGAATGAAGGATGACTGGCTGTTATCATTCAGTGTGCGTGATGTTTTAGTGTTTGTATTATAACAGATGATTCCTTCGGTTTGGTCACAAATCCACACATTATCATTATATATATGTATTTTTTCAATGTTGTCGGCTTTCACAATACCTAGATCGGTTCCATTTATATGCTCGCTACTTTTATCGGAAACGTTATAAAGCAAGATTTGATTCTCTGCTGTCAGTGCGCATAAAATATCTTCGTTATTATAAAGTCCTAGGACTTTTGTTTTTATATCTATAAGCAGTTGGGCAGTCAGTCTTATTTCATCTGCATTTTTCTCCATATTTAACTCTACTATGGCATTGGAGGTCAAGGCATATAATTTGTCTTGTAGTACACATATATCCTGTATATCTTGCAATACCTCAGGAGTAGGTGAGATAAGTGGCATATAGATTCCACGCATCTTGTCAAAACAGGCTATTTGGTTTAAATTGGCGATATGAGACCATAGCAGATTGTTTGATGTTTCATATAAATGAGTTAAGGCACGTGGCTCTTTATCAATCAGATTGTAATTATGAAAATGTATTCCGTCATAGCGGCTTAGTCCAACATCGGTTCCTAACCATAAAAAGCCGGCTTTATCCTGATAAATTCCAGTCAATGTATTGTTGCTCAATCCGTTTTGTTTGGTAAGTAGTTGGATACCACACTGGCGGAAATAACTTTGCGCATTAGTAGTTGATAGACAAAAACTACATAATAAGGTGATTATTAAAGATTTCATCATAATAAATTGTTTCACTTTTATTCCCCTGTAATCAGATTGGTCACGTACAATCTGCTTGATATTATTCCTTAATCTATTTTAGGAATTCCTACAAATATAGCAAACTATATTTTCATAACCAACTAAAAGTCATAGGAATATATTCTGTTTTTAGTATCAACAGGTTCGGTGAAAAGAAAGGATAGTAGGTATTCCGTTCACACAGTTTTGTCTTGTCTTGATTATTAGACGATTGTATTTGAATGAAATACACCCCCTGTCTCTTGCTATTTTATTAAGGTATGTATACCAAGCTAGAAACAAGGGGGGAATGATGGTATATATTATAAAGTGATTATTGTATTATATATCATAAATTGTAGGAAAATGCAGCATCATGGTTTCGGGGATTATAGTTGCCATTTATAGTGACAGGAATCTGCATATATTTGATTCCATTATCTATTACTTTCATATAAATATAGCTTTGGGATTCGAATTTATAATTTTTTGTGGCATTATCGGTAGCCAGGCTGAAACCTTTAAGATACCATTTTATCAAAGAAGAAGAACATTCCGCCTGATATCCGCCATAGTAGAGGCTTCCGTCATTGTAACAGTTCATATTTAACTGGATAGTGAAAGCATATTTATGATCTATTGTTTGCTTCATTACAATTCTAAGCCATGTTTGTTCTCCTTTGGTGGCAGTTTGAATATCAAGTTCTTCTTGAGCATCAGTATGTTTTCGTAGGACAGATAGAATATGGTCGGCTTCAGAAAGGCTGATAGCCGGTAACTCACTTAATTTTAACTTGTCAGAATTGTTTTCCTCGTATGTAACGCTTCTGGCTCCATACGTTTTTTTCAGGAGATACGTTGAAACTGAGTTTTCAACGGGGTCATTACCATCTGCAGAGCAGGATGCCAAACTCATCATAACGAGCATGGCAATTATTAAATGCATTGCCTTCATAGAACTATAATTTTTTATTGTTTTTTTGATTATGTGAATGATTGACCCATTATCATCCGATACAAAAGTAGGTATTCTTTTCATGTATCCAAATTATTTTCAAGCTTTTTTGATGAAAACACCCTCTTTTTGATGAAAATACCTGCTATGTTGGAAAGAAGGAGTTGTTTGGCTATATAAGGGGGCGTTTTTATCATGATGAAAGGATTTTCATTTATGGATGGAGAAAACTCCGTTGGTGTTCCATTTGATAGTTGGAATGTTTCTCATTGAATGGATGTTCTGTTTTTGACGGAAATAGGAACTAAGATTGTTTTTTGTTCATTCTGTATTTTGCCGAAACCACCTCTTAATAAAGATTAATTTGCCAATATCCTGTTAAAAGAATAGCCTCTACCTTTGTGATGTAAAAAATAACTTAGCTAGAGAGAATTGAATATGGTAATACGAAGATTTTTATTTTCATGGGTGTGTCTGCTGGCTTCTTCCTTATTTATGTATGGACAGGTGGCTGTTAAGACTAATGTGGCGATAGATGCCGTCGCCATACCAAACTTAGGAGTGGAAGTAGGGTTGAGCAAGAAGCTTACAGTGGATATTCCGTTTTATTATAATCCCTGGAAATACAGCGATAATAAAATGTTGAAACTGGTGATGGTACAGCCCGAGTTGCGTTATTGGCTTTGTGATAAGTTCAATGGTCATTTTTTCGGTTTCCATTTAATGGGAGGAGCATACAATACTACCGGTATTGATTTGCCGTTTTCTCCTTTCGATGATTTGAAAGACTTCCGTTATAAGGGACATTTTTATGGCGGCGGTGTCAGTTACGGTTATCAGTTTGTGCTGGGACGCCATTGGAATCTGGGCGCCACCATCGGTTTGGGTTATGCTTATGTGCGTTATAAGAAATATGAGTGTGAAGAATGTGGAGATATGTTGGAGAAATCCAACAAGAATTATTGGGGTCCTACTAAGGCTGCTCTGAATCTTATTTATATATTCTAAAAATTACGGATTATGAAACTTATATGTTATATACTTCTTATATTATTGATACCGGCTATTCCGGTAGGTGCACAGACATTATCAGGTGGTCAGGTACAAGTCAGCAATCAGTCAATCCTGATTAGTGATAATGGACAGGTGATGATAGGAATGGATATCACGTTGCCGGCTGCAATGGAGCTTTCTTCCAACTGTGTGGCAACTCTGACTCCGGTTTTGAAGACACAGGATAACAGTTATAACAGGATTTTGCCTGCTATTTGGGTATATGGGCGTATCCGTTCCATCGTGCAACAGCGTGAACGCAGTATTCCGTCGGATGCATATACCATTCTTCGTCGTAAGAATGGAACGGAACAGACTGTAAATTATTCAGCCCGTATTCCATACGAGAAATGGATGAATGGTGCAGAACTGGAACTGCAGGCTGCTATACGTGGCTGTGCCGATTGTCAGAAAGAAGAAAACAGTGCCTTTATAACTCGTGCCAATTTGGAACGCTATGTGGTAAAACCTGTCGTGGCATTCGTTTCTCCTGCTGTCGAGGCTGTGAAGAATCGTGCCGAGGAAGGACGTGCTTATTTGGATTTTCCGGTAAATCAGATGAATATTTATCCTGATTATCGTCGTAATCCATCCGAACTGGCTGCTATCAAACATACGGTGGATGTAGTGAAAAATGATGTCAATACTACCATTACTGAAATAGCTATTGTGGGTTATGCTTCTCCTGAGGGCAGATATGCGGCCAATGCGCGTTTGGCTCAGGGGCGTGCTGAGGCATTGAAGAGTTATGTAATGAATGAGTATGGCTTTAAAGCGGATTTGTTCAAGGTGAATTCTGTACCCGAGGACTGGGCCGGACTGCGTGCGTATGTGGCTAAGAATGATTTACCGCTGAAAGAAGAGATTTTGTCCATAATAGATAAGAATGAGAGCGATTTTGACGTGAAGGAGGAACGCATTAAGGCCTTGGATGGTGGAAAGGTATATGCCGCATTACTACAGGATTGTTATCCGGCTTTGCGTCACTCTGATTACACTGTACGTTATGTAGTTCGCGGATTTGATGTGGAAGAGGCAAAACAGATTATAAAGCTCCGTCCCCAGCAGTTGAGCTTGCAGGAAATGTTTCTGGTTGCCCAAACATACGAAAAGGGGAGTGACGAGTTTAACGAAGTGTTCGATGTGGCAGTGCGCATGTTTCCTGATGACCCAACAGCGAATATAAACGCTGCCGCTATCGAACTCCAACGGGGTGACTTGCAACAGGCGGTACGTTATTTGGACAAGGCCGATGCACAGGCGAGTGCGACGCTGAACAACAGAGGCGTACTGAAACTGTTGCAAGGGGACCTCGACTCTGCTGAGAATTATTTCAAACAGGCACAGGCCAAGGATTCCGTCGAAGCCGGAGCCAATTTGGAAGAAGTGACCAATAAACGTAAGGATGAAGCAATCTTTGTAAAATAAGACATATAGACAAACAGTACAATAAAAGATGTTAGAAGAAACTTGTTCTTTGCGAAAAGCGCAAGGTAAAATCCGGGGTAGTGGAGTCTATTCCCGGATTTTGAATTAAAGTTCAGCGCATTAGTGTCCTCACAGTGTTTTTAAGTTGAATTTTACATAATCTGTCGGTTGGGGGCTTTATGGAATATGTCGGAAGTCGAAGTTCCGGCAGTGGCAAAAAAGATCAAGACGTTTTTTAAAAAGCTCGCCATCTTTTTAAAAAAGCTCGCCGTCTTTTTTGAAAACGACTTGATCTTTTTAAGAAATACCCTTGTCTTTGAACATGTAGTATTTATATACGTACGCATAAGCCTATATAATTGTATAGGTCTATGGATATGTACGTATGTGAAGGAATGTGTACTTCTTGATGAGAGAAACACTTGCTCACTATATTTTTATGTTTTTACGGGTGATTCCCACTTTAGATTTGGCTTCCGCATATGTTGATGAGGGCGGCTTTTATGGAGGGATATTTTGCTGAAATGCCACACTGTCCGATCTGTTTGATGTAGTGAAAAAAAAGTACATGTTATCCTTGTTTTTTTCTCTTCTTTTTTAATGGAAAAATGTAAGAGGTGATTCTTTCAACGTGTAGGGTATTTCATTCACGTATGATGGAAATGCCCTGTAAAAGACGATATAAAGTCATTTTGTCAAAGATACCAATCTATTT
This sequence comes from uncultured Bacteroides sp., assembly GCF_902491285.1. Lineage (GTDB taxonomy): Bacteria > Bacteroidota > Bacteroidia > Bacteroidales > Bacteroidaceae > Bacteroides. The sequence goes on from NZ_CABUHK010000002.1 coordinate 113,991, forward strand.
TGTCGAAAATACCGATTAAGGTTTATACGATTAACCACTTACCTTTGCTGTGTTGACAAATAAGAATGGAAATTACAAAAATAGTTTATAATTTAAAAACTTAGGATTATGAAGATTAAGGGATTATTATTAGGAATGTTGGCATATGCTGCCATGGTAGCATGTACGAATGAGGACATTGTGAAAAACAATGTGAATCAACCAGAGAAAGTGAAGGGTAACCTTTCATTAGTGATAAGTTCTACATCAAACTCATCACGCGCTGCTGATAATGAAGAAAGCGGTGTAACGGATCCAGGTATCGAAGGTGAATCAACTGTAACAGATGCCGTTATAATTTTAAATAGACTAGATGAAAATGGAAATCTTACTAAAGAAGAATTCGGTGGTTATTTAACAAAGGCACAATTGAATGAAACTACGGCTAGTGGAGAGACCATTTACAATCCTTTCTTTACATTGGCAAATTCTGGATGGTATAAAGTGCTTGTTGTGTTAAATCCGACTGAGTCAATAGAAGCTATTGCCAACAGCCAACAATCGACTGATAAGTCTAAGTATGAACAAATTGCAGAAAGTTCTTATACAACAACTGGTGATATAACAATAGCTGCTGCCGGTCAATTTATGATGGTGAACAAAAAAGAGATAAAGGTAGACGTTTTATCCAACAACTATGAAGATCCAACAATAAAAGAGGTAGAGGTGGAACGTGTTGTTTCAAAGATAAATTATGTAATTGCTAAACCAAATAACTTATATCCTCTTACAGTACAAACTACTGATTATGCCATTGCGGAAACTACAAGTGGTTACTATATATATCCCGATAATAAAGCCGTTCGTTTGACAGGTTTGCATAAGGCAAAGAATTTGGATAATGATAATTCTGATGTTTGGATACATGAGGGAACAGATGGAACTGATAGAAGAGCTTTTATAAAGACAGAAAAAACTTATGGTCAGACAGGTGAACATATTTTTACTCTTCTTGAGCCGTTCCCCAAATTTGAATATTATACTACATCTACTGATGGTAAGCTTGACTGGACAGTGAAACTGGATAAATACGCGTTGGTGAATCTTTCAAATTCTGTGTATACGGCAAGACATTTGACGGATGCGAGCTGGGAAAACTTCAGGACTTTAGGCTTGTTAGGTGTAGACAATATGGCCTATATGGTTGATCCTAATTCAAAGAATAAGAATAATGTAACAGATTACGACCAAGCTTTTGGATCATATTTCTATAACGCATTGAAAAATGTAAATGCGGATAAAGTTGATGAGGCCAGCGATGATAGCCAAGTTTATTTCCAAGATCTTCCCACTGCTAATATTAACGATAATGAACAGGTAGGTCATCGTTTGGCTTATTGTTTAGAAAATATTGTGAAAAAAGAAAAGCAAGTACCAGCTTTAGTGACTGGTATTATTTTCCGTGGTCAGATTGGCGATGAAACGGGTGAGCCTGTTGGTACCATTTATAAATGCAATAATAAATTTTATACATCTATTGATGCTGTAAAAGCTGATAATGGTGCAGATGCATCTTATGATACTTATGAAAATGGACATTGCTATTATTATTCATCTGAAATTTGCCACAATAAAGGAGATCAGTATATGGATAAGGCAATCATGAGAAATAATATCTATGTACTGAAAGTTACTGGATTCGAGAATATCGGTGGTGCAACAATAACAATAGATCCTAGCGGTGAAGAGAGTGATAATAATTTCTATTTGCAATTGAATGCTAAGATTATTCCTTGGATTGTACGTTTCAATAACATTGAGTTCTAACAAACACTATGACAGACAGGGGAGGATTCATCTCCCTCCCCTTTATACCTTTCTATATTCTAACATTATAAAATGACCAAAAGCATGAAAACAGTAAAAACATTCGCCCGACAATTCTCCTTCAGCCTGATGATGGCCATGACATTGGGAAGTGCCGTTGTGTCGTGCGACAGCATACTCGGTGAAGAAGAGGTAGATTGCTCTGTAGAGTACAGAGTGAAATTCAAGTATGATTATAATATGAAGTATGCCGATGCTTTCTCGCGCGAGGTGGGGACTGTGACACTTTATGCTTTTGACGATAACGGCAAGTTGGTATATCAGAAGACAGAAGAAGGCGATGTGCTGGGAGAAGAAGGATATACCATGAAAGTGGATTTGGAACCGGGTGACTATCATCTTGTCACTTGGGCGGGACTGAATGATGAGGCTTCATTCTCAGTGCCTTTGGTTACGGCAGGGGAATCCTCGCTAGATGAACTGCAATGCAGGATGGATCGTCTGTACAGTCGTGCGGCTGATGGAACGGCTGTTGTGAACAGTAAACTTTCTGCGTTGTGGCATGGTGAAGTGACCAAGCAATCTTTCTCGCGGGCAGCAAGCTCGCAGGTAGTGACTGTGCCACTGGTGAAGAACACCAACACCATACGCATCATTCTCCAGCAAATGGACGGAGTGACTGTGGAGGTAGATAAATTTGAATTTACGATTACAGACGACAACGGTTTGATGAACTATGATAATAAGCTGCTGGAGGACGAAACATTAACATATTATCCCTATTACCGTATGCAGGGTGGCACGGATATGGGAACACGTGCCGATGGAGATGCAGAGGACAGCAATATCAGCGTAGCTATTGCACAGATTACCGTAGGGCGTCTGGTGGTTGAAAATAATCCCCGCCTCACCATAACCAACAAGGAAACAGGGGAGCCTGTACTTTCCATACCATTAGTGAAATACTTGCTGCTTACTGAAGCAGAAGGACATGAGATGACCAATCAGGAGTATCTGGACCGCCAGGACGAATACAATATGACTTTCTTTTTGGACGAGAGCATGAAGTGGATTAATACTAGCATCATTATCAATGATTGGGTGGTACGCTTCAACGAACTGGACATGTAATAACGAAACTAAAAAAGCAATCTATGAAAAGAGGTTTATCCTATATAGTGATGGCGGTGTTCTGCGGACTGTGCTTCTCGTCGTGTGCGAAGGACGAGTTGGCGGCGAAGGCTGGGGGGGACGGAAGAGCGCCGGTACGTCTTGCATTGTCTCTTTCGGGGAATTCTTCCAGAACGGTTGACGCGCCCACAGCAGATGGTAATTGGGATTTTACCACTCCGGAACAGGGGACTATTGTGGAAGGCGATGTGTATGTACTAGTGATTGATGCGGTTACTCAAAGACTGAAATATTTGGTAGAGGATTTGAGAGTGATTAATGATTATGCCGACCAAAAGATACTGGAAGGGACTATGCAGAGGACGATAGGTAATGAACAGGTACGGTTGGTGGTTCTCGCCAATTTGAATCAGAACCAAATTCAGGGAGTCAGTGAGGGAATGCAGGCATATCTTAATACGATGGTAGGCAATACTGCCGTTGAAATCTATAATAAATTGGTTTATAATTACACTGGTCCGACCCCGTGGAATCTGGCCGAAAGGCGTCTGCCGATGTGGGGGATCAGTCCCGCTACCGGTGTCCCTCCTGCAGGACCAAGCTTAGAGTGCAAACTGTATAGGGCAGTGGCTAAGGTGAGCCTTTGGGTGAACGGGAAACAAGGGCTTCAAGATACAAAAGGCGATTTTACTATTACCGGCATCACGGTGAATAACGCTAATGATAAAGGGTATTGTGTGTCACAAGCTACGTTGAGCCCCGATGAAACAATTCAGTACCAAAGTCCTTACGTAACAGGGTTGTCGATGAAGCCGCAGAACTTTGTTTATACGGGACTGAATGTGACAATGGCTTATGAGGATTTGATTTATTTGCCGGAACAAGAAAATAACGACAGCCGGGCAGTATCCTTGGATGTGACTTACACGTATGGAGGTGAAACCAAGACAAAAACGATCGAGTTCAGAAAAGATGGGGTTGGAGATCGGTTTGAGGTGGTGCGTAACCATGTGTATATATTTAATATAAAAGTGACCGAGACTCCTGCTGGAGGCGGTTTGAAGACGGATGTGGAAACTTATGTGGCAGATTGGGATGAAATATTGCTTAGCCCGGGCTATGAATAAACAAAAGGAGGAAAAATGAAGACAATAAGACTGATAATGATGTTTTTCATCATTTGTATGTTGGGTGCTTGTACGGCAGAGGAGTTAGCCGGTCCGGAGTCCGGAGTGGAGGACGATGCTCCTGTGGTCATAGCAATATCACCAGCCGATATTACTTCTGTGAACATGAACAGCAGGGCTGCCGGAGATAACTCCATATTCTCCGTTATTGATGATGTGAATGTAAAAGTGAATTATGGAGGAAATACGGTAACCGTCTATCTGGTTAAGAATGGGGATTCGTTCGAAGTTTCCGGTAGTGTGGAGAATGGTAGTGCAGAGGTCGTTTCTTCTAAAACAGCAGATGGAAAAGTATATATCCACATCAATGCCAAACAAGGTAACCAGGCTGTAAGAGTAGAGGTTATCGCTAATTATGGACGAAAGATTACTTTGTCATTGTGGCAGAGTGTTAAAGAGAGTTTGATTCAGTGGCCGGTGGATTTTGATGAAACATCCGTTTGTCTCCTTTACGGTGCATCCGAGCAGTTTATCTATACCGAGAATCCGCATGAGGGGGCTCAAGGTGGTAATAAAGGTTGCTATTTGGCTAAAGTTTCTTTGAAACGCCCGTATGCTATGATTAAAGTAAATATCAATACTTCCGGGCTGGACAACGAAGTGACCTTGACGCCCCGATCAGTACAATTATGTAATGTGCCTAAGACTTGTACCTTGGCTTCGGATAATAGTATAACGGATTTTACTTCTTTTGACAAGGAAGGACAGAAGTATGACTTCCCATCCGGTTCGTTGCTTACGGGACCAAGTGGAAATGGCGAAACTCAAGTGATGTCCGAGCGTCTTTATCAGTTTGAGAATAAACAGACGGTTCATGCCCAAAACTGTACGGATGCCCAAAATGGTAATGAAAAAGCCAAAACCCCGAATCGTATCAAAAATACGATGGAGGCAGGTAAAGAAGTGTATGCTGCATTTACCGACTATACAGACAATGAGAACTTGGGTCGCAGATGTTCATACATCCTTGTTACGGCGGATTATGAATATAAATCGAGCAGTGCACATGTAAAGGGAACTATTAGTTACCGACTGTTTTTAGGTAAGAACATATCGTATGATTTTGATGTGAACAGAAATACCATTTATAATGTTACGCTTCATTTGCGCGGAGCGGGAGGTGTGAAAGAATCGGGCTGCATGGATGAGAACGGTGTGATCAACATCTCGGGAAACACGAAGGATGCTCAATGGAGGGTAGACAGCGAATTGTCTGACTTGTTTATTCAGTTCAATGAAGGGCAAGATTATAATATTGACGGACATTTGGTGAAAATCAAAGTGGTGAGTACCGATAGGCAGAAATGGCAAATCAAAGTGGATGATTTTGATGGCGTTTCTGGAGACTATTGGGTGATGTTTGAGTCTGATATGAGTTGGATTACTCCTAGATATGATGAATACAATGTGATACAAAAGGAGGGAACGGCAGAGCTTAGAATGTATTTAAAGGGATACGCTGATCAAAAAACGATTTGGGAGAAAGAATGGAACTCAGAGAAGCCGTATCGTTCGTGCAATATTTATGTGCGTAAACTGGATGCGCAAAACAAGCCTGTTGCGGGCAGCGAAATGAAATATCCTATCAAACAATGGTATCCTATCCAGATTACAGAACAATTGTATGTTGACAGAATAGACCGTTTTGCTGTTGGCGGTCTGCCCTGGGGAGACAATGGGTACACAACGAACCTGACGGACGGACAGAAAATAATAAAGGAGTATTATAAGAAGATAAATAAAGAACATTATTCCAGTGACAATGATGAAAGAAGTGTAATGGATAATGCGATAGGTGTGGCGGTTAATTCCAGTGGTAGTTCTACTCCTGTCACATCGGGTAATAGCTATACGGTTTTTTATCATTTCTCTTTGCCCGCAGAAGCAGAGTGGCAGCAAATAAATGGGGTGATTACCAGTTCCGGTATTAAGTATAATAATTGGTCAGGTGTGCCTTATTGGACAGCTACGACGGAGGGAAATCAGTCAAAAGTATATATTCCGGGGCAGGGAGTGTCAGAAAACAGGTCAAGAAATGAGTCGCATCGTTTCAGGCTGGTATGGCGATATAATAGCTTAGGCTATTATTAAGTATAAAGGAGGATGTTATGAGCAACCTGTTAGAAATCATGGACAAGAAATCATGCGGTAAATCGGAAATTTATATATCCGAAGAAGACGGACGTTGGTACGCTTGCTACCGTTCTGCTCATTTGTTGAAGAAACTTAATGAGACGGTATTGAGAGGTGTTATGCTGGATAAGGTGGAAGTCGATTTGAATAAGTTACTGAACGGCCCTTGGATTGTGGTTCTGTGCTCGGACAATGAGATGATACTGATTAAAAACGAGTAATCTATAAAATTATGCGCGAGATAATAATGATGTTGGAAAGAGAATTAAGCAATGATGGCTTGATATATATCTATCGGGAAAGTGACGGTAAATGGTATGCCTATGAACAGTCTGCTTTTTATTTGAGCCGGATGATGCTTGAGCTTTCTTTAGACCGTTATGTGATGGAAAATGCTTTGTGGCTGGCAAGGGCGGAAATTGATGTAAACCGGATTCCTTGGGATAAAGTTATCAGTCATAGCCAATCCGAATATGTATTGCACTATACCCCTTATGATGGGTTCCATGAGTGGCTGGTTGAAATAAAATAGCGATAGTTTAAAAAGTGTCCAGTCCGAAATTCATGAAGAAACGGTTTCGGACTGGGCACTTTTATTCATCGGATGAAAAGAAATCGGGTTTACAATTTCATTCAATGTCAGTTGGGCAGCCTTTGCTATGATGTTCGAAGATATGCTGAAAGATGCGACAGTAAAAGAGATAGAAGATTATTTTTAAAATAAATCGCTCTAATTCATTGTGATATAAAAGATAATGTCTATCTTTGCACCCGCTAAATGAAAATTTTATATATCAAAAAATCTAAGAATTATGTATTTAGATGCAGCTAAAAAACAAGAAATCTTTGAAAAGTACGGAAAGTCTAACACTGATACTGGCTCAGCTGAAGCGCAGATAGCTTTGTTTTCATACCGTATTTCTCACCTGACTGAGCACCTGAAGCTCAACAGAAAAGATTATAGCACTGAAAGAGCTTTGACAACTTTGGTAGGTAAACGCCGTGCGTTGTTGAACTACCTGAAGAACCGTGATATCGAAAGATATCGTGCTATTGTTAAAGCACTAGGATTACGTAAGTAATTCAATCTTTATTGAAAAGGACTTAAAGAAAAGCCGCTCTCTGAAAAGAAAGCGGCTTTTCTATTTTCTGTTATTACGTTTCTACTGTTCTGTTGTTGAGAATTACTCTTTAGTAGGATAGTACAGATTATCTTTTGTCATGTGCTCCAATACTTCATGCAGATATTTGGCCGACTCCCATTTGGCCATAGGCAGGTCGTGAAGCAAGTAGTTACCGCAATCTTTAGGGGAGGCTCCCGGAACTTCGCCTTCAAAATCGGCTACAAAGCGGAACGTTTCCTGCATCAGTTCTACAATATCTTCCGATTTTAAATCGCCTTTCATTAACAGGTAGTTACCGGTGAGGCATCCCATCGGTCCCCAGTAGACAATTTTGTCAGACCATATAGGGTGGTTACGCAGGTAGGTAGCGGCTAGATGCTCTATGGTATGCAAGGCTCCTTGTCCCAAAGCAGGTTCCCGGTTGGGTTCTTTCATGCGGATGTCAAAGGTGGTGACCGTTTCACCGCCCACTTCGTCTTTTCTGGATACATAGATACCGCGAAGCAAGCGGATATGGTCAATGGTAAAACTGGGTATTGTTTTCATATTATTCGTTTTTATAAATTAGCTGGTAATGAGGAAAGGAAGGTATGAGTGACCTCGAAGGAACGGTCGGCTATAGTCTCCCAAAAATTTGTGTATTGTTCCCAATGGTTGTCGGATCCCGGCGTATCGCTGATGATACGGAAACTGATGAACGGTACCTTATATATATAACAGATTTGGGCGATGGCTCCCGATTCCATATCTACTGCCAGCCCTTCGTGGAACTTTTCTTTAATGTCGTTCAGTTCGGAACGGTCGGTGATGAATTTGTCTCCGCTGCATATCAGACCTCCATGAATGGCGGTCGGAGTATCCAGTGACATGGCGCAATCAAACAATGTGGCATTACCTTCGAATCGGGCGGGAAGTCCTTGTATCTGTCCGTACATATTGCCTTCTCCACACCATACATCATGATATACAACTTGTCGGCTCACCACAACATCCATTATTTTCAGGCAGCTGTCTATGCCTCCTGCTACACCGGTGCTGATGACACAGTCGGGTTGGAAGGTACGGATCAGTTCTACAGTACCGGCAGCAGCGTTCACTTTACCTATTCCGCATTTCATCAGGATAATGGTATTATTTCTAATGCTGCCTTCAGTATATTGGAAAGGACCTTCGGTGTATTCTTTCTTGTTTTCGAGCAGTTGCGCTACTTGTTTCTGCTCGGAACTCATGGCTGTTATAATTCCTATTTTCATAATTCAACTTTATTTATGGCTGCAAATGTACGCATTTTATCAGAGTATATCGTATCTTTGCAACGTTAATAAACAGATATACTTATGAACTTATTTAAAAGAATACTACCTGATATAGTAGTGATTATCCTTTTTGCTGTCATCTCATTCGTCTATTTTTTCCCGGCAGTGACAGAAGGGCGTATCCTTTCACAACATGACTCTGTGGCGGGCATTGGTGCCGGTGAAGAAGCGAAAGAATATCTGGAACGTACGGGAGAGCGTACGCGCTGGACTAATTCGATTTTTGGTGGTATGCCTACTTATCAGATGGCACCCAGTTATGATTCTACGGATACCCTGAAGGGAGTGGAGAAGTTATATCATTTGTATCTCCCGAATTATGTGTGGTATGTATTTGTCATGCTGTTGGGCTTTTATATATTATTGCGTGCATTCGATTTCTCGGTCTGGCTGGCTTCATTGGGGGCTGTGTTGTGGGCGTTTTCTTCTTATTTTTTCATCATTATAGCTGCCGGACACATCTGGAAATTTGTAACCTTGGCTTATATTCCACCCACTATAGCCGGTATGGTATTGGCTTATAGAGGGAAATACTTGTCAGGTGGTTTGCTGACAGCGGTTTTTGTTGCTTTGCAAATAGTGTCGAACCATGTGCAGATGAGTTATTATTTTCTTTTTGTCATGCTCTTTATGGCGGTTGCGTTCGGAGTGGATGCTTGGCAGAAGAAGGAAATGCCGCAATTTCTGAAAGCAACTGGTGTGTTGTTGATGGCCGGTATTTTGGGAGTTTGTATAAATCTATCTAACTTATATCATACGTATGAGTATAGTAAGGAAACGATGCGTGGAAAGAGTGAGCTGGTGAAACCGGATAGTCATAATCAGACAAAAAGTGGTCTGGAACGAGATTATATCACTCAGTGGAGCTACGGTATCGGTGAGACTTTCTCTTTGCTTGTCCCTAATGTGAAAGGTGGTGCTTCCGTACCTTTGGCAGCTAACGAAAAGGCGATGGAAAAGGCGAATCCTATGTATAATAGTATCTATAGCCAGATAGGTCAGTATTGGGGTGAGCAACCCGGTACATCCGGTCCTGTATACGTGGGGGCGTTTGTGATGTTTCTGTTTGTTCTTGGGCTGTTTATAGTGAAAGGTCCTATGAAATGGGCGCTTTTGAGTGCTACAGTTTTGTCTGTCCTGCTGTCATGGGGAAAGAATTTTATGGGATTCACTGATTTCTTTTTGGATTATATCCCGATGTACGATAAATTCCGTGCGGTTTCTTCTATTTTGGTCATTGCTGAGTTTACCATACCTTTGTTGGCAGTCCTTGCTTTAAAGGAGGTAATGGCACGCCCTCAGTTGGTTAAGGAACAGGCCCGGTCGTTTTATATCAGCCTGGGATTGACAGGTGGCATCGCTTTATTGTTTGCATTAGCTCCCGGTTTCTTTTTCCCGTCGTATGTTTCAAGTATGGAAATGCAGGCATTGCAGGGTATTCCGGCAGATCAGCTGGCTCCGTTACTTGCTAATCTGGAAGAAATCCGTCAGAGTATCTTTACTTCGGATGCATGGCGCAGTTTCTTTGTTATTATGATAGGTACGGCAGTTCTTTGGTTATATGGCATGGGCAAACTAAAGGCGAAGGTGACGATTCTGGCATTGGCTGTCCTCTGTCTGGCAGATATGTGGAGTGTGAACAAACGTTATTTGTATGATGAACAATTTGTGGAGAAGGTGCAGCAGGATAATTCCTTTAAACCGACCGAAACGGATAAGGCAATATTGGCCGATAAAACGTTGGATTTCCGGGTACTGAACCTAGCCGGCAATACGTTTAATGAAAATACGACTTCTTATTGGCATAAGAGCATCGGTGGATATCATGCCGCCAAGTTGCGCCGCTATCAGGAAATGATAGAGGAGCATATCAGCACCGAGATGAATGGCGTGTTCAAGGCTGTTTCGGAGGCGGGAGGCGATATGCAGAAGGTGGCTCCGTCCGGTTTTCCTGTGTTGAATATGCTGAATACCCGTTACTTTATTTTTCCGCTGCAAGATGGAAAGACTGTCCCGATACAGAATCCTTATACGCTGGGCAATGCTTGGTTTGTAAACGAGGTGCAGTATGTGGATAATGCCAATGAAGAGATAGATGCTTTGCATCGGATAGATCCGGCAAAAACGGCTGTCGTAGATAAAAAATTCAGTGCGGAGGTAAAATCGGCGGCTGAAACAGATACACTGGGTACAATCAAACTGACTGCGTACGAACCTAATGACTTGAAATATGAGGTTAATTCGAAGACAGGAGGAACAGTGGTTTTTTCGGAAATTTACTATCCTGGTTGGCAGGCATATATTGATGGTGTGGAAGCACCGCACGGAAGAGCGGATTATATTCTTCGGGCGATGAATGTGCCGGCCGGAAAGCATGTAGTGGAATTTAAGTTCGATCCGAAATCGCTGCATGTTACGGAAACGGTGGCTTTTGTGGCGTTGGGTGTATTGACCTGTGTGCTGGTCTTGTTCTTATTCTTGCAGGTCAGAAGAGCCCGTAGGAAAATTGATTAAGGCCCGTCGTAAGCCAGACTCCGGATTATTTGTAAAGCAGGCGCAGAACGAACCATAAGTGGTGTGTCACTGTGCTTGCCCATCCATAGTGACGGCTCATAATACGGAAGCGTTCTTTCAAGGAGGCTTTATGGTTACGGGTGGTCATTCCTTCATTCAGGTAATCAATAAGAGTAAGATGGGTGTTATGGAGTACATCCGCTTTCTTCATGATACGGATACACCAGTCAAAATCTGCCGAGAACCGATATCTCAGGTCATATGGTTCCACCAGATCACGGCGGGCGAAAAAGGCTTGATGGCAGACTAGCATTCCTTGCTTGAAGCTTTTCCAGGTAAGCGTTGCGGGTGCGGACAGGCGGCGCATATATAAAAAATGCCCTTGACTGTCCACAATTTCTGTTTCTCCATATAGCACTCCCGGCAGGGCTGTTCCATTGATGGAATGTACCATTTGCAGCAAAGTATCATCCTCGTGCAGGCCGTCACCGGCATTCAAGAAACAAAGATAATCTCCGGTTGCCAATTTTATTCCTTTGTTCATGGCATCGTATAAACCTTGGTCGGGTTCACTGATAACAGTGGTGATATGTTCCTGGTATTTGTGAATGATATCCAGTGTTTCATCTGTTGATCCCCCATCTACAATAATATACTCCAGATTCTTATAAGTTTGTGTAACAATACTTTGTATAGTATCCTCCAATACTTTTGCGGCGTTGTAGGTGACAGTAATAATAGAAAACTTGGGATGAGGATGATGGTTATGCATGATTCCCTGTAATCTTGTTATAGATTTCAACATATTTCTTGGCGATGGTACTTTCCGAATAGCTGGATACTGCCTTACGGCAGGCTTCTTCGCTCAGACTTTCATATTCTCCTTCGGTCAATGCCCAGTGAATTCCGTTTGCCAGATCCTTGGAAGACTGATATTCGGCTACATAGCCGTTGTGCAGGTGGTCAATCATTTGTGGAATACCTCCTACATTGAACCCTATGCACGGAATACCACAGGCCATTGCCTCTACGATGGTATTGGGTAGGTTGTCTTGTAAAGAAGGTGTGACGTATAAGTCGACTGCGTTGTAAATATCTACCAGTTCCTTCTCGTTGCTGACATAATTCATCGGATAGATAGGGAAAGGAAACAGGGAAGCGTATTGTTCGGCTTGGTTGCCAAAAACCACTACACCTAACTCTTTACTAAAATCAGGATACGAGGAAGCTATTTGTTTGCAAGCTGATACCAAATAGTCTATTCCTTTTCTCTTGTCTGTAATTTTTACGGAGCCGAAAAGCAATAACTTCTTGTCTTGCGGGAGGTGGCATTTTTCTCTGGCCTGTTTTTTATCACGAGGTTTGAACAGGTTGGTGTTGATTGCATTGGGAATATTGGTAATGGTCTGACCTTTAATCAGATCACTTTTCTTAGCCAATGATTCTAACCAGCGGCTACAAGCTACAAAGGTGATTTGTGCTCCTTCAAACAGTTTTTTCTTTTTCTGGAAAGTACGGTAGGCTATGTCTTTCCTGCTTCCTTTGTAAAGTTGTGGACAGTTGTGGCATTGTGTGGCATATTTATCGCAATCTCCTGCATAGTGGCAGATACCGGTAAAAGGCCACATATCATGCATTGTCCAAACGATGGGCTTGCCGGATTGGATGATACGCCGGATATCTGTCAGTGACAACATACCTTGGTTAATCCAATGCAGATGAATGACATCGGCTTGGGTAAATTCGGGCAATGCTGTGATATTGGTGCCGGTATTCGCTATGTCAACGGCAAACAAGTTATGTTTCTTGAAGTGGTTGGCTTGCCAGATAACGACACGCTCCCAGATGAATTGCCATACTTTCCACCATGATTTCTTTAGTTCAACGACACTTATCTGGTCGGTCTGCTTGTCGCGTACAAGCATTTTTGTCTTTATTCCGTTGTTTTTTAAAGCCTCCATGAGGCGGTTGGCTGCAATGGCGGCTCCACCTATTCGCTCAGACGTATTGATGATAAGTACTCTCATGTGCATAAAAGTTTATGCAAATGTACGCTTTTTAGGGGACATCTTGGATATTTCCAGTAAGCTTTCTGCTATTTCACGGGAAAAGATTTCCAAATTGAAACGTTTTTCTGCCAGCTTTCGGGCGTTGGCGCCCATTTTTTGGGCTTCTTCGGGATGGTCGGCTATGCGATGAATGGCATTGATCCACCCTTCCACGTCATCATAGGCTACGGTAATTCCTATTTCTTCTTTGTCTATATCCATTTCAAAATTAGGATTACGTGAGCAAATGACAGGGATGCCTAATGCAAAGGCCTCTACCAGTGTGGTAAGACCTACGGTATAAGGAAAATCCATGCAGCAGATGACAACACAGCTTTTTCGTGCCACTTTCTGTGCCAACAAGTATGGGATGACACCGTCCGTATAATGTACTCGTACAGAATCGGGCAGACAGAAGCTTTCAATAATCTGTTGGTAGTTTACACTTCCATTGGTGGGGGCTATGTACAAGTCCAGTTGTTGATCGGTGGCGCAGAAAGCTTGCAGCATTGTGTCTACATCCCGGTTTTCTTTCCCGGTGGAGATAAAACCTTCCGGTTTCCGATCCGGCATTGTTTGTAGAAGATGGTCATAGAAAGCGAGGTCCGGCCCCCAATGGATAAGCTGAAGCTTTTCTTCGGGAGCTTTTCCGGTTGCTAATGAGTCTTTAATCAATTTTTTACTGAACAGGAACATATGATCAATGCCCTTATAAAAGAAACGTGAGATGCGTTCTCTTATTTTTCTGGATGAGGTTTTTAAAGCAGTGTGATGCCAAATGACAATGGGCTTGCGGTAGAGGCCTAATGCTCTGAGTAGGATGATAAGTTCCAACCCACGGAAAGATGTACCGTAGAGCACTTCGTATGGCTCTTTGCAGCACAGAATCTCTTTAGTGGCATAGAACATTAGTTTCAGACGGCTGGGGAAAGCTTTGTATTTATGCATCACCGACCGGATTCCATATTTTTCCAGCAAAGGAAGTCCGTAGAGGATATGTCCCGGAAACTTATAATCTTTCCATTCCTCGTAACTTTCACGGGTTAATCGGGTGTGATAAAAATAAATAGTGAGTGGTTTTACCGGTGTTGGTCTCTTTTCAGCCATTTGTTAATTCTGTTTTTTATTGCTTTAGTGATGATGGAAAAATTGCCGTATCGCAGGTTCAGAAATAGTTCTTCAAAAGAACGTCCTATCTTAATCCAGGGATGTCCCCACCCCATAATGCGGTAGACAGCTTTTTTATAAGCTACATTCTCAATGACATAACGAGGATGCTTGAGAGGAAATTCTACTTCATACCGTTTCATGGTGAAGATGCGGCGGTATCCTTTAGGTAGTGTATGCACAGAACCGGCAAAATGGGTGGAATCTGCCGTGGCTCCCAAGTTGTTAATCATGTTGCGGGTGGGCACGATAGCCAGTCCCGAGTTGAAAAGCATGGAAGCGTGGAAGATGGTTTCATAATAGGCTTTGTTGTTTTCTTTATGGCGATGGCACATATAGATAAAGTCTTTACGGAATTTCCGTTCTTTAATGAGCTGTTCCAGTTGTTGCATATTGAACTTGTCTTCTAGAAAAGTATAATGTTCGTCCCATTGGTCAATGACCCTTTTCCAACTGGCCCATCCCCAGATAGAGAAAGTGGAGGCAAAGAAATAATCGTATGGTACACCCGGAGTAATCTCTTCGTTATTGAAACCCGCAATCATGGTGATACGGGGGTCTTGCTCGTATTTGTCTAACATTTCTTTACAGAATGTGAAAAAAGAAACGGAAGGCACATCGTCATCTTCCAATACGATACATTTGTCAACCATAGAAAAAGCCCATTTTTGTGAAATGTATTCCGAAGGGTCGCAACCGTAGTTTTTTTCCTGATACATACGGTGGACTTCGCAGTCCCAGTCTATCTGATCTGTCACTTCACGACATGCTTTTATACCGGGCAGGTCGTGTTCGCTGCGTGGTCCGTCCTGATAGAGGAAAAGCTTGGAGGGACGGGCATTCCTGACTTGTTCAAACACTTGCGACAGCTGTTGCGGGCGGTTGAAGAACAAAATGAGTACAGGTACATCTACAAGGAACGGTTTCATAGTTCAATCTCCTTTATTTGTAAAATTCGAGTTTGTTGTAATGCGGATGTATATTCTCTAAATCTGGTAATTGCATATAGTCACCGTATATCTTCCTTAGCACAGCATCTGTTTGGCGTGGTACGGGGAACATTTTTCCTTCAAATTCCATTTCTGTCAGTGGAAAAATATCGTCTGTATAGCGCGGTTTGAAATAGGCGGTGCCAAAAGAATGGCGTAATTCTTTTCTGGGGAATAACTTGGCAATGAACCTTAGGATGGGAAAACCGATGCGGGTATTAAAATGATAAATCCTACGAATCCGTTTGTATAATGTGCTTTCTTTTATATTTTTATTATTCAACTGATTGTATATCTGCCCTTGCATGTGTCCTCCTATCCAAGCCAGACAATAAGGGATCTTTTCTAAAGGAAAAATATCAATGTAGATACCGGTATAATGGAAAATACGGTCATATGAATTTGTTTCTTCCAAATGAGAATCCTTATCACGTAATTTGCCGTATATAAAGATGTAATTGGGATCTGTTTCATTAGTTTGCAATGCAAGATTGTCCGGAAGTTCTTGAGGAAGAACTTTCAGCAGACGCAGGTAATCTGAGCGAAGCATTTCTATGTCCAGATCATCATCCCAGGGAATGAAACCTTTGTGACGTGCTGCACCTATTAGAGTTCCGGAACTGAGCCAATAGGGTATTTGGTGCTTGCGACAAATCACATCAATAACCTCCAGAAGCTCTAACATACGTAGTTGCTGGCGACGGAGAAGGGAACCATCGGGGTTAAATCGCTTTCTTAGTTCACTATCCATACATTAATTTTTTAGTAGTTTATAAAACAAATCAGCGTTGATGTAACCTGTTTCTGACAGGTCTTTTCCTTTTAATTCTCCTTCGTGGATATATTCTTTGTTTAATACATCTTGCCCCCATAGCAATATTTTATCAATGTTTGGGGTACAAATATTTAATACATCTGCTATTGATTTGATTATCAATAATCCAAATGGAAAATCCTCAGTGAAATACCGGCTTTTGAAATCAGGCAGAAATCCTTTTTCTGTTTTTTCCATAGGAGCTGGAATATGTTTGAAGGCAATGATGGAGCGTATCTTGCGGGTAAGTGACCTTGCATCATAACTGTCATAATATTCCAATAAAGTAGGAATTGGCTCTATTCGGACTGGCAGTGCTTTCAGAATTTGTTGGAATTCATTGTCACAAGCAATGAGGAGCTCTGAACTTTCTTCATCCCAACTATTATAGAACCCGGGAATCTCATGATATGCTTTTCCTCTACTCCAGGTATGGAAAAGTGAATAAAGACGGGCTGGATGAAGCAATGGATTGCTATTGGTCAGGCTGGCTTCTAGAAAATGATGAAGCATACGCACCGGCGTATCTAACATTTCTTGAAGAGTTCGTAGTAAAATATCGGATTTTGATATGTTTACGGTGGCTATTTGTAATTCCTTTTTGTATCCCAACAAGAGTGCTTTTTGGCCATAGGTTTGCACACGGGCAATGAATGGAGCACGCTGGAATCCGAAAAGTGAAGCTGTTTTGCCTAATATTCTATAAGCGGTAAAGAAAAAACCGGTACAACTGACTACACTTCCTATGCAAGTTTTTTCCTGCAAGAACGGTTGTATGTGGAGAAGTTCTTCCTCAATGGCAAATCCGGGGAGACAAAGCAATACGATATCAGAGTGTGGAATGACCTCTGCCGGGTTAGCCGTAACGCAGGCTAATGAGCCGGAGAATGTATTTCCCCGGCAATTTTCAATGAGTAATGATGGATTCCATTGCTCGGGATGCCGGGTGAGGACGGAAACATTAAAGCCTTTATGTGCAGCTACTCCTGCAATGACGTGCCCCAGACCGCCACCGCCACAAATACAGATATTGATACTCATGCTTGCAGTTTTTTTAAGTTTTCAGCCAGATAATTGTTGTCTTCAGTGTCGCGTATGGCGATACGGATGTAATTCCTGCCATTGAATCCTGTCTTGGTACTACAATCTTTTAACAAGAGATTATGCTCCAGCAATAAAGAAACGAGTTTGGTGGAACTGAAGCGGGAAGTTACTTCGCACAGGAAATAATTGGCTTGTGAAGGTATGACACGTAGGAAGTCAACCTGTTGCAATACCTCGAAAAAGCGTTGGCGCTCGGCTATGAATTTTTTACAGGCATTTTGATAATCATTATTATACTTGCTGTATATCTGTAAATAGAATTCGGCGAAGGAGTTTATATTCCATATGGCCATGTTTTTTCGTAAATAGGATATTATCTCTTTGTCGGAAGATGCGGCTATCCCCAAGCGTAATCCCGGAACTCCATAAGATTTGGAAATACTTTTAATGACTGTGAGGTGTGGGTATGTTTCCAGAACTTCATTCTTAAGCAGCGTATTTTCGACACTTTTTTCGCTGAAGTCAACAAAAGATTCATCCAGTATTAAGTGGATATTTCGCTGCTGCGTCCATGCCAGCAAATCCATAAGTTCGTTAAGGGGGATGAAGTTACCTGATGGGTTATCCGGATTGATCAAGAGTAAATGGCGGATATCTTTGTCCGCATAAAAAAGCATCAGTTCTTTTGCCGTATAATGAAAATCGGCATTCTGTGGATAGAATGCAATGATTTCTTCTGATTGCCGGTTGGGATATTCTTCAAAAGTGGGATAAATTACTCCCATTTTGCCATCTGAATGTTCCATCAGCGCTTTGATGATTTCGGCGGCTCCGTTGCCAACAACCACATAATCTTGCCGGATACCGAAGTTTTTTGCCATGACAAGTGTGTTCACTCCCATGCCGGAAGGGTATTCACGGAGAAGCACATTAAAATTAGCCTGTAGTTCTTCACACATTTTTTGTGGTGGAAAATAGGGGTTTACTAAATAGCAGAAATCTTTCAGCTTTGGGAAACGCCAGTATCCGCCATATCTTTTTTGGTAGCGTTGTAGCTGGTCCTGTTCGGCAAAAATGGTTTCAGCGATGTCAAGATCTTGTATATCATCAATCTCATACCAGCGTTCTCCTTCCAAAGGGAGTCCTTTCAGTTCACATCTCTCCAGCAGGGTGATTACCCGTAATACCTGTTCGTAATATTCGTTATTACCCAGGGCTTTGCTGTAGGCTTCAAGAAATGGCACATAACTGTTGCGGAGAAACTCCTTGCTGAATTTATAGATATTGACGGTTTTGTAGTAATCGTCAATATCTGCGTAGCGGAACGTTTTTTTTGAGATAAAATCAATGATGTCATTTTCAGTATTGAGCCGTACCATCGTGCCGTCCATCCATGGCTCATATTTAGCTACAAGTGCCAGATTGGGATAGGGGTTATTTAAAATTTTGTGGAAAAGTGTATCCTCAAAAATCAAATCGGATTCAATTAATAAAGTATCTTGCTTTTGCAATTCCTCTTTAGCAAGATAGAGAGAATAGATATTATTGGTCTTATTGTAGACAGGATTGTAAATATATTCTATCGGAGTATTTCTACTTTGTTTCTCTATGTGGGTACGTAATTTCTCTCCCTGGTAGCCTATGACTAAAATGATGCGTTCCAGATTTAATGAATCTAACTGTGAGAGCAGACGGTCTATCAGATAGGTCCCGTTTACTTTAATCATACACTTGGTGTTATCTTTGGTAAGATCTCCCAAGCGCTTGCCCATGCCGGCGGCTAGAATGATTGCTTGCATAATAAATTTAGGTATATATATTGCAAAAGTAGTAATTAATTAGCATTTATAAGCGATGTTATTTATATTTGCCTCAAATTTTAAACAGGAATGGGTAAAATAACATTTGTACCGGTAGGAGGATTGGCCAACCGTATGCGTGCAGTGGCTTCGGCGGTAATGCTGGCAGGAAAGACGAAAAGTGAATTAAGCATCATTTGGTTTCGGGATTGGGCACTGAATGCACCGTTTTATCAGTTGTTTAAGCCTGTAGACAGGGAAGTGGCTTGTTTACGGGATGCTTCGCGGTTGGATTATGCATTATTAGACAGACCTCGTTCCAAGAATTTTCATTTCCCGCTTTTGTTTCAGAAACTGCTTTTCAAGTCTTGTCTGTACGAGCGTTCCATTACTCCTTTATGTAACCGGCATTTTGATTTTGAACGGTGGGTTAAAGAAGGTGGCTGTGTTTATATGGCATCATACACCGCTTTCCAACTTTATGATTATGCGTGGATCAGTCGGTTGTTTGTTCCGGTAGACGAGATTATGGAAGAGGTAGAAAACCGTTGTCGGAATTTTTCGGATGCTATGATTGGTGTGCATATCCGTCGTACAGATAATCTGGCTTCTATCAGGCAAAGCCCTATCGAGTTGTTCTATCAGAAATTAGATGAGAAGATAAAAGAGGACGGCAAGGTGGCTATCTATTTGGCTACAGATTCGGAAGAGGTGAAGCGGGAAATGAAAGAGCGTTATGGCGACCGGATATTCTGTTCCGGAAAAAAGGCAGACCGTGGATCTTTGGAGGGAATAAGGGAGGGTATCACGGATATGTACACATTGGCTCGTACACAAAAAATATATGGTTCTTTTCAGAGTTCATTTTCGGATATGGCAGCTCAGATAGGAGGGGTTCCATTGGAGATTTTGAAATTATGAGTTGCGGAAATAAATCATTGTTTTAATGATTATCTGCAAACATTTTTATTTTTGCTCCTCTTCTTTCTATGGCATTTGCCAATTTGTTTTCTATTTTTCCTAATAGCAGCCGTCTGCTCCATTCTATAACAAGCGTCGTCAGACAGATAGAAACAAGTGTTCCCATAAAATACAGAACAAGTAGGTTGCTGTCTGCATAAGGGATATACCAGGGTTGTAAACAGTGGATAAGAAGTCCTTGAAGCATATATAAGGCAAAAACGTATCCTGCTAGGTAATTGATGATGCGGGATGAAAAATGCCATCGGGTGAACTGGTAGAAAATCATGATAGAGGCGATGATAATCAGTAGATTATTATCTCGGGCGAATCTCAGTATGATATTTCCACTCATTGCTGTAAGCAGGGAATTCAGTATAAAAATACCGGCAAGGCTGCCTGACAAGATTTCCCGGCTATGTCGTTTCATGTTTTCCGGAAGACCATAGGTCTTTAGATATTGTCCTATGAGATAAGCTAGTGTGACATTGATAATTCCCTTGCCCGTGTCATTCTGAATTTCAAAAAACAGGATTGTCGGGGCAAATACAAAAAAGAATCCCCATAGTAACAGTAGTTGTTTATAACTTTTTTGTGAGAGGTTATGAACCAGCCGGTTTAAATAGGGCGAGAAACAATAAAGTACTACATAGCAGGTCATAAACCAGTATTTTTTGCTAAGTATCGGTAGCAATGAGGAGGCCAGCCCTGTCCAGGTATGCGGAGTGTGAAGCCATATTGTTTCGATCAGATAAGAAACGATGGAATAAAACCATACGACAACCAGCATTTTGAAAAATTTATGTGTATTGAAACGGATTCCAAAATAACCTGAGATCAGAATGAACAAGGTTACTCCGGTGTTTCCCAGTGTATTGATAAATAGTATGAATTCTTTGTTCAGCCAGTTACCGGTGTGGAAGGTATTTCCTAGAATATGCATGGATACAATCAGTATGATACTGATAATTCGTAAACATTCTAATCCGGAGTGACGTGTAGCATCCATTATTTCTTGATTATATAGTGTAAACTCTCTTTAAAAGTGACGGAGCCGCTCAACCACAGGGTGGCTGTGTAGAGTGTGCCGGCTATGATCATTTTGCTTGCCATTAATAAATACAGATTGGCAAAGCCGATAGTGATATAATAGGTAGCCGCCATTACTGCGGTAGCTATGAAGGCAAACGGAAGGATGTCTTTCAGCGCTGCAAACAAGCTGAGCCGTATTTGTTTCCATACAAAATAGTGCCATACAAACAGCCAGCAGATATTGATGGATACATACACTATAATCATGGTATGTACGCCGTATGGATAGAGCAGAAGCATGGTTGTTAACTGGATGATGCCTAAGCTGATGGTATTCCACATATAGATATCCGATTTTCCTTTGCTGATGACTAGGTTGGAATACAAATTGGTTATGGGAATGAATGCGCCACCGATGCAGAGCAATTGCAGAATGAAGGCACTGGGTAGCCATTTGTCTGTAATAGTCAGTATAATCAGTTCGGGTGCGATTAATGATAATCCTAACATAGCCGGAAAAGAAATAAAGGCAGTGAAGCGGAGCATCTTCCGGAAAGCGCGTTGTTGGCGTTCCCTTTCATCCGACAAACTGGAAAGTACAGGTTGGGCTACACTGTTGACTGTTCCTGAAATTAATGAATGTCCCATATAATTCCATTTATTAGCTTGAGTAAAATAGCCTACTTCTTGTCCCGAATAGAATTTACCAAGGATAACGGTAAAGATATTATTATTGATGTGGTTGAATATATTGGTTACTAATAATTTGCTGCTGAAAGAAAGCATCCCTCTCAAAGGCTTGAAGTCGAAAGTAAGTGTAGGTCGCCAGGGTGAGAAGCACCAATAACAGATATTAATGGTTCCTACATAGACAATGCTTTGTGTGGCTATCCCCCAATAGGCAAATCCCAAGCAGGCCATAGTTATACCGATAGTTCCTGAGGCGGTTAATCCGATAGTGACCGCCATTGCCTTTTGCTTGACCATTAAGTTGCGGAACAGGTAAGCACTGTGGGCAATGCCCAAACTGGCTACAAAGAAACCGAGGAAAGTGTATCGTGCCAAAGCTGTCAGTTCGGGAGTGTGATAGAATTCGGCAATGAGTGGGGCGCAAAGGAACAGAATGAGGTAGAGACAGGCACTTAGCCCGGTACTGAACCAGAATACGGCATTATAGTCTTTGTGGGAGATATTCCGTTTGTTGGCTAGGGCGGCCGTGAACCCGCTTTCCTGCAAAGAACCTGCAATAAGGGAGAAGATGGACAGCATTCCCACCATGCCATAATCTTCCGCGTTCAGAATGCGTGACAGGAATATCCCGAAAAAAAGATTCAGCAGCTGCTGTACTCCATTGCTTAATCCGCCCCAGAAGAGGCCTTTTGCTGTCTTTTCTTTCAAGGATTGTTCTGCCATTTTTATAGATAGATTATAAAACAGTCAGGCTGAAAGCGGACGTTTCAGTTGCTTTCAGCCTTTTCTGTATTTGGGTGTATATTATTTCACTTCACTGCCCGGCTTTACCTCTCTTAATAAAGAGGTCACCGCTAAGGTGCCGTCAAAGTTTTCAGCACTCAGGATCATGCCTTCGCTCACCAATCCGTTCTTGAATTGGCGCGGAGCAAGGTTGGCAATGAATAAAACTTGTTTGCCCACCAGTTCTTCCGGTTTATAATGTTGTGCGATACCGCTGACGATGGTACGGTTCTCCAGTCCGTCAGCAATCTTGAATTTCAGCAGCTTTTTCATTTTAGGCACTACCTCACACTCTAATACGGTACCTACACGGATATCTAACTTTTCAAATTCTTCAAAAGCAATTACCGGTTTTATCGGGTTGGCTTTATAGTTGGCAGCCTCGTTTGCTTTTTTGGTAGCCAACAGTTTGTCTACTTGTGCTTGAATGGTTTCATCTTCGATCTTTTCGAACAACAGTTCTGCCTTATTCAATTGATGTCCTTCTGCCAGCAGATCGGTACGCCCCAGTTGGTCCCATTCAAATGTTTCCATATTCAGCATTTGGCGGAGCTTTTCGCTGCTGAAAGGCAGGAAAGGTTCGAATGCAATAGCTAGATTGGCAACTAGTTGCAATGCTATGTTAAGGATGGTGGCTACACGGTCCATATCAGTTTTTGCCAGTTTCCAAGGCTCTGTATCGGCTAAGTATTTATTACCGATACGTGCCAGGTTCATTGCCTCTTTTTGTGCATCGCGGAATTTGAATACATCCAGTAGCTTTTCTACTTCTGCCTTTACGTCTGCAAATTCTTTTAATGTTTCTTTGTCGTAGTCGGTCAATTCACCGCAAACGGGAACTTTCCCGTCGAAATATTTATGAGTCAGCACTAAAGCACGGTTTACAAAGTTACCGTAAACAGCCACCAACTCATTGTTGTTACGTGCTTGAAAATCTTTCCAGGTAAAATCGTTGTCTTTTGTTTCGGGGGCATTGGCTGTCAATACATAGCGCAATACATCCTGTTTGCCGGGGAAGTCCTGCAAATATTCATGCAACCATACTGCCCAGTTGCGTGAAGTGGAAATCTTATCACCTTCCAGATTCAGGAATTCATTGCTAGGTACGTTATCCGGTAAGATATAGCTTCCTTCCGCTTTCAGCATAGCAGGGAAAACAATGCAGTGGAATACAATATTGTCTTTTCCGATGAAGTGAATCAAACGGGTTTCTGGATCTTTCCACCAAGTTTCCCAACTGTCGGGAAGTAATTCTTTTGTATTTGAAATATAGCCGATGGGGGCATCGAACCATACATAAAGTACTTTTCCCTCAGCGCCTTCTACAGGAACAGGGATTCCCCAATCCAAGTCACGGCTTACCGCACGGGGTTGCAAGCCCATATCCAACCAGCTTTTACATTGTCCGTATACATTGGGGCGCCATTCTTTATGATTTTCAAGAATCCATTCACGCAGCCATCCTTCGTGTTTGTCCAATGGCAGATACCAATGTTTGGTTTCACGCATCACTGGTTTACTGCCACTGATAGCACTTTTCGGATTGATCAGGTCGGTCGGAGAAAGTGATGTTCCGCACTTCTCGCATTGGTCACCGTAGGCTCCTTCTGCATGGCAGTGAGGACATTCACCGGTAATATAACGGTCGGCCAGGAACTGATGGGCTTCTTCGTCGTAATATTGCATGGAGGTCTTTTCAATGAACTCACCTTTATCATACAGGGTTTTGAAGAATTCGGAAGCCAGTTCGTGGTGTGTCTTTGATGTAGTACGAGAGTATATATCGAATGAAATTCCAAATTCTTTGAATGATTCTTTTATCAAGGTATGATAGCGGTCCACCACATCTTGTGGAGTAATACCTTCTTTCTTTGCACGAATGGTGATAGGTACTCCGTGTTCGTCAGAGCCTCCGATGAAAAGAACATCTTCTTTTTTCAGGCGGAGATAGCGCACGTAGATATCAGCAGGAACATATACACCTGCCAGATGACCAATATGTACCGGACCGTTTGCGTAGGGCAAAGCGGATGTGACGGTGGTTCTTTTGAATTTATTTTCCATTGTATGATGTCTTTTTTGTTATTTCTACCAGTAACGTGCAAAGTTAGTGATTTTTAGTAAGTATATGGAATAATCAGAAATATTTCTCCCTTAAAATCTCTGACAGGCCGTACTTATTATAAAATATGGTTATTCGGGGGCTTTGTCGGAAGAAGTGAAAATACAGAAAAATGTTATATCGTGATGCAGTGATTTGCACTTATTTGCATTTAATCTTAAGGAGAGAAAAATGATGAACTAAATTTTACTTATCCTGTTTTTTATAAAACCTTAAGTCGAACGAGACATGAATACGTGGTATAAATTCATTTTAAATGCACTTTTCTCTAAAAAGAGAGAGGATAAAGATTGGGAAACGACCGATAAGGAAGAGGATGTTCTTTCAAATTACATTGAACTGGACTCATTGATGCAGGTCATTTATCATGCAAAGGAAACTGAGTCGGGCAGCTAAACTAACCGGCCCAGTCTTCTCTATCAAGATTTCTATAGCTTATCGCTTCTGCCAGGTGGATGGAAGTAATGTGTTCGCTGTTGTCCAGATCGGCAATGGTACGCGCTACTTTTAGAATACGACCGTATGCGCGCGCCGACAGGTTGAGGCGTGTCATGGCAGTTCGTAATAATTTTAGCCCTGCTTCATTGGGTTGAGCGTACAGATGGAGTAACCCGGCTTCCATTTGTGCGTTGCAGTAAATACCCGGATGGTTGGCAAAACGTTGAGCTTGTATTTTCCGGGCCTTGATAACCCGTTCGCGTATGCTTGCACTACTTTCCGCATGATGGCGTTCTGCCATTTTTTCGAATGGAACCGGAACTATTTCTATTTGGATATCTATGCGGTCCAGTAAAGGACCGGAGATACGGTTCAGGTACCGTTGCACTTGTCCGGGATTACAGACGCAAGCTCGTGTGGGATGATTATAATATCCGCATGGACAGGGATTCATACTGGCTACCAGTATGAAACTGGCCGGATAATCCAGACTGTATTTAGCTCGTGCGATGGATATATGCCTGTCCTCTAGGGGTTGGCGAAGTACTTCAAGTACACTTCTGTTAAATTCCGGCAACTCGTCTAGAAAGAGCAAACCGTTGTGAGCCAGACTGATTTCTCCTGGTTGGGGATTGGTGCCGCCACCTACCATTGCTACTTGCGAAATTGTATGATGGGGACTACGGAAAGGCCGGATGGCAATCAGTGAACTGTCTTTTCCTAATTTTCCTGCTACTGAATGTATTTTAGTCGTTTCCAGACTTTCACCCAATGAAAGGGGAGGGAGAATGCTTGGCATGCACTTTGCCATCATGGACTTCCCACTTCCGGGTGAACCGATCATAATCAGGTTGTGTCCTCCGGACGCGGCTACTTCCAATGCGCGTTTTACACTTTCTTGTCCTTTCACATCAGCAAAATCGTATGGAAAGCTACTTTGGTGTTCATAGAATTCCTCCCGTGTATTGACGATGCTAGGCTCCAGATTGCGCTCATTATTGAAAAATTCGATGACCTCTTTGATATTTTCTACGCCATATACTTTCAGGTTGTTTACTACAGCAGCTTCCCGCGCATTTTGTTTGGGAAGTATGAAGCCTTCAAAACCTTGCTCGCGGGCACTGATAGCTATGGAGAGGGCTCCTTTGACTGGTTGAAGGCTTCCATCCAGGCTAAGTTCTCCGATAATAAGATAACGTGAAAGTTTTTCTTCCGATACGATTTGGGTAGCGGCCAATATTCCGATTGCTAGCGGAAGGTCGTATGCAGACCCCTCCTTGCGTATGTCGGCAGGGGCCATATTTACTACAATTTGACAAGTGGGGAATTTATATCCGTTTACCTGTAAGGCGGAAATAATACGTTCATGACTTTCTTTCACGGCCGAGTCCGGCAGACCGACAAGGAAGAATTTTATACCTCGTGAACTATTTACTTCAATAGTTACAATGGTAGCGTCGATACCTTGAACGGCTGCTCCATAGACTTTTACCAGCATTCTTTTATTTTTTATTTTGTCTCTTTCGAGCACGTTCTGCCTCTTTGGCGGCTTTTTCTTTCTCTTTATCTTGTTCTGTCAGCTGTCTCACTTTGTCTATCAGTTCTTTGCCCCGTATATCTTGTGTGATGACCCGCTTGTCAGGACCTATCAGTATATTGGCAGGAATCCGGGTTATGCCTTGTTGCTTGACAATGGAATTGTTCCAGCCTTTGAAATCGCAAACTTGTTTCCATTGCGTGGTATCTCTTTGAATGATTTTCTCCATCCATTCCTTTTTATCCAGATCAAGGGAGAGGCTGATAATAACAAACTTGTCTTTTTTCAATGCCTTTTGTACGGATACTAAAGAATCTTGTGTGGCAATGCTTTCTTTGTTCCAGCTTGCCCAAAAATCCAAAAGGACATATTTCCCTTTTACACTGTTCCAGTTGACGGTCTTTCCTTTTTTATCCGTGCACGAGATGTTGGAAACGTAGCGATGTTCTGTCAGTTCTTTTTTCTCACTTAATTTATTCTGGAGTTCTATAATATAAGGTGTGTCTTTTATAATACCGCTTAGTCCTTTTATCAGCTGATCTATGTGGTTGTAATCAGGAAGCGAGTCCTGTACGTAATATTTGTCTATCAGATAGATATTGCTGTACGAGCTTGGGTTGGTTTTAATCAACGAATCCACAGCAGTCATAACAGCTGCCTTGTTATTTTCTAAGGTGCTAAGGTACTGGATATGTTTTGCCAGTTGTGCGTTTTCTCCCTTTCCTTTAACCTCTATCTTTCCGACCATTCCGTTTAGGGTAACACTTTCTCCTTTATCAGCATATATCGGTAAGATTTGTTTTTCTCCCAATAGTAATGAGAAGATAGTAAATGTGTCAGGGGTAATGGTGTAAGTGAATTTACCTTTTGAGAGGAGTATGGTATCCAGCTTGTAATCGGGTTCTTGATAAAATACTAATATAGTGTCTGAAGGAAGTCCTTTAATGCTTCCTTCCAAGGTGAATGTATTTTTCTTGCCGCAGCCGCTTGCCAGCACAACAAGAGTGAAAAGAAAGAATAGTAATTTTTTCATTTCAAGATATTTTTTGCGAAAATACGCATTTTGTGGCTAAAGGCAGGTATAAATGAAGGTTATTTTACATAAAAAGACCGGAAGCTTCATCACGAAGCCTCCGGTTTCAGTCATAATCATCTAAAAAACTAGACAAGATGATATCTAGTTATATTATTTGATAGCATCAGCGTATTTAGCGAACTCGCGATCGTTAGCAGCTTTTTCAGCCATTGAAGGATCTTTTGCGATTGCGCTCTTGATGCTGCTGCTTACCAATGAAGCATTGTTTGTGCGAGCACCAACGATAGCCATCAAGTAGTCAGTCATTGCATCCGGATTCTTGATTGCAGACAAAGTAGCTTTTGCTTTGTTATAGTCTTTAGCCAAAATCTGAGCTTGAGCGGCACTGTTAGTCTTAGCGTCACCGAATGAGTTGACAGCTCTGTCATACTGGCCTTGTTTGATATATAAGTTACCCAAAGCTTCGCCGGCAGCGTTAGCACCTGTAGCTTTGCCTAAGTAAGTTTCGGCAGCTGCAACATTGCCCTTAACCAATTCGCAAAGACCAAGGTTAGCGTTTACTTCAGGAGCGTTAGCGTTCTTAGAAGCAGCTTGTTTGAAGTAGCTTTCTGCTTTAGCAGCATCACCGGCAGCGAATGCCAATTCACCCAAGTTATTATAAGCACGGAAATCGTTCGGATAAAGTTGAGTTGTCTTGGTGAAGATAGCTTCTTTGCGAGCGTTGTCGTTAGTCAGGGTAGCAGCGTACAATAATTCTTCTACACTCAATACTTTAGGATCAGAGTTGAATGCTTCGTTGATTTCGTCATCGCTACGACCGATGATGTCATAGTTGGCAGTTAAACGGGCACGACGCAACTGAGGCAGGATTTCGTCAGCCAAAGTTTTGTATACAGAAGAGATATTCTTGATTTCAGCTTCTCTTTGTTCAGGATCATTGTACATAGAAAGAACACGTAAGATCAAATCTTTATCCTGCAAGTTTGATTTAGATACCAGTTCTTGGAAGCCTTCCCAGTCTTGTGCAGTGTATTTTGCATCCAGGTTAGTATCAATCTTGCCCTTCTTCAACTGGCGTTCCATATATTTTTCTGTGTTTGCTTCACGGTTTTCAGCCAAACCGGTGTTCAGTTCCACACCACCATCAGGTGAAGCGTATGCAGAAATTTCGATGTTGTTCAGTTTGTAGTTCTTTGTGTCGGCATTAATTTCAGCCACTTTCTTATGGAATTCTTTGATATCGTCAGAATTCAATTCGCTGTTGCGCAAGTTGGCTTGCTGGATCAAGAACATGATGTTGGCAGTCTGAGCATCTTTAATAATGCGTTGGAAAGCATCGTTAGCGTATGATGCGTTAGAGCTGGCAGCAGTAGGCAGTTCAGAAGTCGCGATAACGCCATCAGCGATTTTTACAGAAGGAATAGTGTATGATTTCTTTCCTTTTGTAATCTTGAAATCAAGATAAAGTTCAGAGTTTGCCATTTCGGGAACGTAGTCGAAAGAAGCTTTCATCGTGTAGCTGCCACCTGCCTTGTAAGCGATAGTCTGATTGTTTCCTTCTACTTTTTCTCCTTGGAATACAGCGGGCTGGCCTTTAGCTTCGCCGCCTTTCCATCTCAGAACGGGGGTAACTTCAACAGTTGCGTTCTTCTTGAAATACTTTTCGGGGAATTTACCATTAATTGTCACAGGCACTTTACCACCGATTGCTTCAAGCACTTCAGGGTTAGTTGTGAAATAGTCAGAAGACAATTCTCCCATCTTGCCGCATGATGATAAGGCAAGGACCAATAAAGCCACTAAGGGCAAATACAACTTTTTAATCATAGTTACTTATTAATTTAACGTTTGTAATGTAAAATTCGCTATAGTACGTTTTTGTGCGTCTCTTTGGGGGCAAAGATAGGAAAAACTCTATTATATGCTAGCTTCTTAGCCTGCTTTTTTTTCAATTTATCTTAAAATATTTTAGAATATAGAACCTTTATTATCTTTTTCTCTGAATTTGATGTTACGGGGGTGATGTTCTATGATTTCACTGCGTAGCATATTACGGTCTATATGTGTATAAATTTCTGTTGTCCCGATACTTTCATGTCCCAGCATGCACTGTATGGCACGCAAGTTGGCACCTCCTTCCAGCAAATGTGTTGCAAAAGAATGGCGGAATGTGTGAGGACTGATTTTTTTTTTCAGACCTATCCGGGCTGCCAGTTCCTTGATGATATGGAAAACCATGATGCGGGAGATGTTCTTCCCGAAATTGCTGATAAAGACAAAGTCTTCAAATCCCGGCTTTATTTTCATCAGGTTACGGTCGGTGAAGTAGAGCCTGATTTCCTTGATGGCGCGCGGTGAAATAGGAACCAGCCGCTGTTTGCTTCCTTTTCCTTCCACTTTGATGAAGCCTTCTTCAAAATAAAGTTCGGATAATTTCAGGTTGCAGAGTTCGGAAACACGGAGCCCGCAACTGTAAAGCGTTTCCAGTATGGCCCTGTTGCGCTGTCCCTCTTTGGTGCTGCGGTCTATGCTTCCTATCAGCAGGTCTATCTCTTCTACTGTCATTACTTCGGGCAGTTTGAAACCTGTCTGGGGGGATTCCAGCAATTCTGTCGGATCGGCTTTCAGGTAATCTTCCATAATGAGGAAACGGTAGAAAGAGCGGATGCCCGACAAGATGCGTGCCTGCGAACGGGGGTGGATGCCGATATCATGTAATCCGGCCGAGAAATCTTCCAGATTTTCAAGCCGGACATCCAGAATGTTGATGTTTTCTAATGTAAGATAAGCCAGTAACTTGTCCAGGTCAGTAAGATAAGCATCTACCGTATTGTCAGATAACGATTTCTCCAACTTTAAATATTGTTTGTATTTCACCAATATCTTGTCTGTTTTCTCGGTTCTTTTCATTTCTTTTTTCTACCTTTGTACCCAAATTCCCTGCAAAGGTAGAAAAAGTTCAGATATAGTATAAATATGAAAATACAAATTATTAATGGACCTAATATCAATTTATTAGGCAAACGGGAACCTTCCATTTATGGCGCTGTTTCATTTGAAGACTATCTGGTGGAATTGCGCCATACTTATCCGGACATTGAAATAGCGTATTATCAGTCGAATGTGGAAGGTGAGATGATCAACAAAATACACGAAGTGGGTTTTGATTATGACGGCATCGTGTTGAATGCAGGGGCTTATACGCATACTTCCATTGCTTTGCAGGATGCTATCCGCGCCGTGACAGCTCCCGTGGTTGAGGTGCACATCTCGAATGTACATACCCGTGAGGAGTTTCGCCATAAGTCGATGATTTCCTGTGCTTGTGCGGGAGTGATTTGTGGGTTCGGGCTTCATTCATATCGTTTGGCGATTGAGGCTTTGTTAATGAGAAAATAAAACGTTTAGGTATAATATAAGGTGATAAGATTATGATGTTGAAACAAACAAAAATCGTAGCGTCCATCTCAGATCAGCGTTGCGAGGTAGAGTTTATAAGAGATCTTTTCAAGGCCGGTATGAATGTGGTCCGTATGAATACGGCTCACGCTTCACGTGAAGGTTTTGAAAAATTGATAACCAATGTACGTGAGGTTTCCAACCGTATTGCCATATTGATGGACACAAAAGGGCCCGAAGTGCGTACTACTGCTATTGCGGGCGGCGAGCCTATTCCTTATCAGATTGGTGACAAAGTGAAGATTGTAGGTAATCCTGCACAAGAAACGACCCGTGAATGTATTGCTGTATCTTATCCCGGTTTTGTGCATGATCTTCAGGTGGATGGCGATATTCTGATTGATGATGGTGATCTGGAGCTGCGTGTGATTGAGAAGACAGACGAGTATTTGTTGTGTGAGGTGCAGAATGAAGCTACTTTGGGTAACCGTAAGAGTGTAAATGTACCGGGCGTGCGCATCAATCTCCCTTCTTTGACAGAAAAGGACCGTAACAATATACTGTATGCTATTGAAAAGGACATTGATTTCATAGCACATTCGTTTGTTCGTAATAAGCAGGATGTGCTGGATATCCGTCAGATACTGGATGCATACGGCAGCGACATTAAGATTATCGCCAAGATCGAAAATCAGGAAGGAGTGGACAATATTGATGAAATATTGGAAGTGGCCGACGGAGTCATGGTGGCTCGTGGTGACTTGGGTATTGAGGTTCCTCAGGAACGAATTCCCGGCATTCAGCGTCTGTTGATCAAAAAATGTATTCTGGCAAAGAAACCGGTGATTGTTGCTACCCAGATGTTGCATACCATGATTAATAATCCGCGTCCTACCCGTGCTGAAGTGACCGATATTGCCAATGCTATTTACTACCGCACGGATGCATTGATGCTGAGTGGGGAAACGGCATACGGCAAGTATCCGGTGGAAGCCGTGAAGACGATGGCCAAGATTGCAGCGCAGGCCGAGAAAGATAAACTGGCCGAGAATGACATCCGTATTCCTTTGGATGAAAACTCCAATGATGTAACCGCTTTCCTGGCAAAACAGGCAGTAAAGGCTACCAGCAAACTGAATATCCGCGCCATTATTACCGACAGTTTCAGCGGGCGTACCGCACGTAATATTGCTGCTTTCCGTGGCAAATATCCTGTATTGGCCATCTGTTATAAAGAAAAGACGATGCGTCATCTGGCTTTGTCATATGGGGTGGAAGCTATCTATATGCCCGAAAAGGCTAACGGACAGGCATATTATTTCGCTGCTTTGCGTAAATTGCTGGATGATGGTGTCTTGAGTGAAAGCGACATGGTGGCTTACCTGAGCAGCGGCAAGCAAGGTACTCAGACTTCTTTCCTTGAAATCAATGTAGTGGGAGATGTGTTGAAGTATGCTATGGACTATGTGCTGCCCAACCGCAACCGTTACCTATAATAATAGAAGATAGGAATGAAAGAAACGGACGCTATTGACGAATATATCCTTCAGCACATTGATGAAGAAAGTGATTATCTGAAGGCACTTTATCGCGATACGCACGTCAAGCTTTTACGTCCCCGTATGGCTTCCGGCCACTTGCAGGGACGTATGCTGAAAATGTTTGTGCAAATGATACGCCCCCGTCAGGTGCTGGAAATCGGGACTTACAGTGGCTACTCCGCACTTTGCCTGGCCGAAGGGTTGGAAGAGGGGGCCACGTTGCACACATTTGAGATAAACGATGAGCAGGAGGACTTTACACGTCCCTGGCTGGAAGGTTCGCCTTACGCCGGCAAGATTAAATTTTATATAGGTGATGCGCTGAAGTTGCTGCCTGGCATGAACATTACCTTTGATTTGGCGTTTGTAGACGGTGATAAGCGGAAGTATATTGAATATTACGAAATGGTACTGGAGAAATTATCACCCGGCGGATACATCATTGCCGATAACACATTGTGGGACGGACATGTATTGGAGGAACCGCATCATACAGATCTTCAGACTATTGGAATAAAGAAATTTAATGATTTGGTAGCTGCCGACAAACGGGTTGAAAAGGTGATTCTTCCCTTGCGCGACGGGCTGACAATCATAAGAAAATGTTGAATAATGTGCCAATAGGTTATGCTATGAACCGTATGGCATATTAACAAATTAGTAAACTGAATAATTATTAATTATGGAAACGACCAGACAAAATAAGATTTCTCGTTTGATCCAAAAGGAGTTGAGTGAGATTTTCCTGCTTCAGACCAAGTCCATGAATGGTGTTTTGGTGTCGGTAAGTGCTGTCCGCATCAGTCCCGATATGAGTATTGCACGTGTCTATCTCAGCGTGTTCCCTTCTGAGAGGAGCCAGGAAATAGTAAAGAATATCAATGATAATATGAAATCCATCCGTTATGAATTAGGAACACGGGTACGCCATCAGTTGCGCATCATTCCCGAGTTGAAATTCTTTGTGGATGATTCATTGGATTATGCCGAACGTATAGACGAATTGTTGAAAAAGTAGAACCGGGCGGTGAATTTTCCCTTTTATATAGCGAAGCGTTATCTTTTTTCCAAGAAGTCGCACAATGCCATTAATGTCATTTCAGCCATTTCCGTCTGCGGAGTGGCTTTGGCTACATTGGCATTGGTATGTACTTTGTCTGTTTTTAACGGCTTCCAGGATCTGGTGGCTACTTTCTTTACGGCTTTTGATCCGGAGCTGAAAATTACGGCTGTCACCGGAAAGGTCTTTGACGGACAGGAAGCGCGTATAGAAGCTTTGCGCCGGATGCCGGAGATCGCTGTTTTTTCTGAGTCCTTGGAAGAGAATGCGATGGTTCAGTATAAGGGCCGTCAGACTATGGCGGTGATCAAGGGAATTGAGGATAATTTCGAGGATCTGACCGCTATTGACAGTATTCTTTTCGGCCGGGGGCAATTCGTGTTGCATGATGAAGTGGTGGATTATGCCATTCCCGGCATAGAATTGGTTTCCATCTTGGGAACGGGTATCAAATTCCTCGATCCGCTAGAGATTTATGCTCCCAAACGGGGAGCTAAAGTCAATATGGCCAATCCAGCTTCCAGCTTTAACTCTGCCGATTTATATTCCAGCGGCCTTGTGTTTGCGGTGAACCAACAGAAGTATGACTCTTCTTACATTCTGACTTCCCTCCAATTTGCCCGTAGGTTGTTCCAGTATGACACAGAAGTGAGTTCGGTAGAATTGAAATTGAAGCCGGATGCAGATGTAGGGAGTGTAAAATCGAAGATACAGAAAATATTGGGAGATGGTTTCCGGGTGCAGGACCGGTATGAGCAGCAAGCGGATACTTTCCGCATTATGGAGATAGAGAAGCTGATATCTTATATTTTCCTTACCTTTATCCTGATGATAGCTTGCTTTAATGTAATAGGCTCCTTGTCCATGCTGATTATAGATAAGAAGGCAGATGTAGTGACATTGCGCAATTTGGGGGCCAGCGACAAGCTGATCACGCGTATATTCCTGTTCGAGGGGCGTATGATTTCACTGATAGGTGCGGTGGTTGGTGTGATACTGGGGCTGATCCTTTGCTTTATCCAGCAGGAATTCGGATTGCTTTCGCTGGGAGGTGGTAATTCCGGCGGTAATTTTGTGGTGGATGCCTATCCCGTCAGTGTCCATGTATGGGATATTGTTATAGTCTTTGTCACTGTGCTGGTGGTGGGCTTTCTTTCCGTGTGGTATCCGGTGCGTTATCTCAGCCGCAGGTTGCTGGGCAGGTAATTTATTTATTATTGTTGATACGGCTGATGTTTGTCGGTTTGTACGGTACGGCTTGGCTGCTTTCTTTGTTTTTATTCTTTTCGTCTTTTGGCCTTATGGCTTTATCTGGTTAAGTCTTTTCTTCTTTGTGGTTAACCTTGTTTTACCTTATGGTTAAGCTCTTTTTTATGGCTGTGTACTATAGTCTCTTGCGGTGGTTTGTACAGTCTGATATAGTGGACTGTATAAACTCTTGCAGTAGACTGTACAGTCCACTGCCGGAGTCTGTAGTAGTTAACTGTATGATAAGGGTTAGCTATAAGGGAAAACGACCTTAATCGTCGGAGCAATAGGGCTTGGTACAAGCTTCTTTCCAGGGTGTTTCGGATCTTCTACTTTCAGGGTCCTCAAATCAATTCGTAGCTGCTCACCTGAATAGGCATATCCAGATTATGCAGCACCTTCTCCAGCAAAATGCCTTCCCGATTATCATATTCATAGCCGAAAGTGGCGCGGATGCCTTGAAGGATAAACTGTGTGGCGCGGTCCAAGGCGATAGGAAGACTGTCGCCTTGCATCAGTGAGCCGGTTATCACACTGGTAAATGTATCGCCTGTGCCGGGATAGTGTGCGGGCAGGTAGGGACACGTTACTTTCCAATAGCGGTTTCCCTGTCTGTCATAGGCGTAAACGGAAGTTTTGCGAGGATCTCCCTGTACGGGCACGCTGGTGATAATAACGATGCCGGGGCCGTGCTCCGAAATCTCATGCAGGTAAGCTTTTAGTTCTTCGTCTGTATTCTCCGCTTTATAGGGTTTGTCCAGCAAATAGAACAGTTCGGTCATATTGGGCGTGATGACATCTGCTTTCCGGATGAGGTGACGCATTTCCAGAATCATTTGTTCGTCAAAGTTGGTATATAGCTTTCCGTTGTCTCCTAATACGGGATCTATCATGACCAGGTTGTCGGACTGGCGGAAATCATCAATGAACCCGGATACGATTTGTATCTGGCGGGGAGATCCCAAGTAGCCTGTATAAATAGCATCGAATTGTACGCCAAGTTGTTTCCATTCACTGATAATCTTGGGCATCTCGTCCGTGAGGTCCAAGAAAGAGAAGTGCGGGTATTGGGTGTGGCTGGATAATACGGCTGTGGGCAGAGGGCAGACTTGAAAGCCCATGGATGAGAGGATAGGGATAACGACGGTGAGGGATACGCGCCCTGCACCGGACAGATCGTGTACCGCAGCTATCTTCTTTACTTTATTTGTATACATATCTTCATGAATTAAGCGTTATGGATGGTATATATAACAGGTAAACCGGAAGAAAGTTATTCCAATGCTATGCTTTTTACCTTTATGTCTTGCCGGCCCAAGAAGATGGAAGCGGATTCCTCAAACTTGTTTTCGCTTTCTGTGGTGAGGAAGCGGCAGTTTCCTCCTTTATCGCAGCGTGCGTCCATTTCCGGATGGCGGTTTAAATAGTCTCGCAGGCTCCGGGCCACATATTCCCCTTGTGAAATGATGCGGATAGGTTCAGGCGTAAATTGCCTTATTTTATCCAGTAGTAGCGGATAATGGGTACATCCCAATATGATGGTGTCAATCATCGGATCTTTATCCAGCAGCCGGTTGATATGTTGTTTGACGAAATAGTCGGCTCCTTCCGATTGATATTCATTATTCTCTACCAAGGAAACCCACATGGGACAGGCTTCTCCTGTTACCACAATGTCGGGAGATAACTTATGTATTTCCAAAAGATAGGATTCGGATTTGATGGTACCGGCTGTGGCCAGTATACCTACGTGCCGGCTTCGGGTGATTTCTCCTATACATTCTGCTGTAGGCCGGATGACACCGAGTACTCTGCGGGTAGCGTCTATTACCGGAAGATTGATCTGCTGGATGGTGCGTAAGGCTTTTGCCGATGCTGTGTTGCATGCCAATATCACCAAAGGACATCCCAGTTCAAACAGTTTGCTTACGGCTTGCAGGGTAAATTCGTAAACAACTTCAAAAGAGCGCGGTCCGTACGGACAGCGTGCGCTGTCTCCCAAATAGATATAATCATACTCAGGCATCAGTCCGCGTATTTTGTCCAGAATGGTCAGACCGCCGTAGCCGGAGTCGAATACACCGATGGGACCGGTTGAAGGGAGGATAGATGGGATCATGGCAGTATAGCTATATAATACAGGCACGGATTACACGGATGTTCACGGTTCTGAAACCTGTGAAATCTGTGTAATCCGTGCCTGTAAAGGTCCTTAACTTAATTATTTGATTCCTACTTTAGCTTTGACAGCAGCAGTTACATCTGTAGACTGCGCTTCATTTACGTAGGGAATTTCTGTTCTGTTCAAATCGAAGATATAAGTATATCCACCTTCCTGGCCTACTGCTTTGATGGCGTCTTCAATTTTCTTGTAGATAGGTTCCATCATATCAGCGTATGATTTCTGCAACTGTTGTTGTGCATCTTGTTGGAACTGCATTCCTTTTTCCTGTAACTCCTGCAATTCTTTCTGGCGTCTTTCCTGAATGTTCTTAGGAAGGTTGGCTTGTTCCTGTTGATATTCAGTATATTTTTTGGTCAGTTCATCAGTTGCACGTTTCATTTCATCCTCGTATTGTTTCTGCATGGCTTGGATGTCGGTCTGGGCCTTTGTGAATTCCGGCATGACAGTAAGTACATCTGCGGATTTAATATGCCCGAATTTCTGAGCAAATACACTCATCGGAGCGATAAGTAAAAGTAGTAAAGCAATTTTTTTCAACATAGTTCTATTTTTTATTAGTTATTGCAAATTTGGATTATCGGTTGCAAATGTAGGAAATTAATTTGAATATCCTAATCTTGAGAGCACTTCATTGCTGATATCAATGCTTGGAGATGCGAAAATAATGCTTTGGGCGGAGCCTCTGTCCACTACTGCCGCATATCCTTTTTGCTCTGAAATCTGTTTTACCGCTTCATAGATTTTATCTTGAATTGGTGCGATCAATGCCTCTTGTTTTTTGGCCATTTCTCCTTCGGGACCGAAATATTTCTTTCTCAGTTCGGCTGCTTCCTTTTCTTTTGCTACAATCGCTTCTTCTCTTTGCGTTTTCTGTGCGGCCGACAGGGAAGCCGAGGCTTTCTGGTATTCTTTATAAAGTGCTTCCGCTTCTTTTGCTTTTGCTTCCACCTCACTTTGATATTGTTGTGAAGCTTGATTCAGTTGGGTATTCGCCTGTTCGTATGCAGGAATATTCTTCAGGATATATTCCATATCAATCAAGGCGAACTTTTGAGCGCTGGCTGTGAATACACAAGCCACAAACAATAGAGATAATAGGATAGCCTTTTTCATAATCACATTGTTTTTAGTTATTAAAACTCTTGTCCCAGGATAAAGTGGAACTGGCTTCCACTATACTGGCTGGATCCGTTAATCTTGTCGAAACCGTATGCCCAGTCAATACCCATCATACCAATCATCGGCAGGAAGATACGGACACCGACACCTGCCGAGCGTTTCAACTGGAACGGATTGAATTTGCTTACATCTGTCCATGCGTTACCTCCTTCAATGAAGCCTAGTGCATAAATACTGGTCGAATTTTCCAGCATCAACGGGTATCTTAATTCTGCACCTAAACGTACGTAAGCATAGCCTTCACTACCATAAGGAGTCAATGAACCGTTTTCGTAACCACGCAGTGCAATGGTTTCGGAAGCGTAGCTGGTGCTATAGCCTGTCATACCGTCACCACCCATATAGAATGTTTCAAAAGGTGATTTCTTGTACTTGTTATAGTGACCCAGCAAACCGAACTCTGCACGTGTCATGATAACCGGACATTTCTGACCTCCTGTAAGAGCGGTATAGGTCTTTGATTTGAATTTCCATTTGTGGTATTCAATCCAGTTGAACATACTTGCCGCTTCATCATAATCATCTTTACCGTATACCGAGTAGTCCTTGTTACTGAACAATGAGTACGGAGGAGTCAGCTGTACGGAAGCCGAGAATTCAGAACCGCGACGCGGGAAAATCGGGTTATCCGTAGAGTTACGTGCCAAAGTCAGATTCAAACTCAGGTTGTTGCAATTACCGGTTGACATGTATTCTCCGTTGTTCAACTTGATATACAAGTAGCTCCAGTCTTTCAAAATAAAGCGCTGGTAAGAAAGTTCGGCTGACAAGGTAAAATAGTCATCCGGCCATCTCAAACGCTTACCCCAACCGATAGATGCTCCATACATCTGGATAGATTTATCGGGGTCATAAAAAGACTCGTAGTTGTTATTATATCCGCCATAATAATTTCCATAACCGCTGTAATAATTGTAGTAATTATTCATATAAGCTGAGTTATAGTAGTTACTGCTGATATCTGTCTGTATGGAGTAGAAAGCCGAAACAGAGAATGAATTCGGACGTTTTCCGCCAAACCATGGGTCAAAGAACGATACACTATATGACTGGTAATAACTACCGTTGGTCTGTCCGCTGATGGTTAATGTCTGTCCATCACCCTGTGGCAGGAATCCGCGGTAGTTGTCACTCTTATGGAACAAGTTGGCCATAGAGAAGTTCGTGAACTTCAAACTTAATTTACCGATAACACCGGTTTGTCCCCAACCTGCCGAGAATTCTACCTGGTCGTTTGCTTTGGACTCCAGGTTCCAGTTGATGTCTACCGTACCGTTGGTCGGGTCCGGTTGTACATCCGGCTGGATATTTTCAGGGTTGAAGTGTCCCATTTGGGCTATCTCACGATAAGAACGTTCCAATGCTTCTTTGCTGAACAGATCTCCCGGCTTGGTTCTTAACTCACGGCGTACTACGTTTTCATACAAACGGTCGTTACCGTTGATACGCACTTTGCTGATAGAGGCCTGAGGACCTTCCTGAATACGCATTTCCAAATCAATGGAGTCGCCGTCTATGTTTACTTCTACGGGGTCAAGGTTATAGAAAACGTATCCTTTATTATAGTAGTAGTTACCGATAGCATCTTCATCACCGGTCAGACGCTCGGTCATTAATTTCTGGTTATAAACATCTCCCTTTTTCATACGGAGCTGTTCGTTCAGCCAGTCCGAAGCATAAATGGTGTTACCTACCCAAGTCACGTTGCGCAGATAGTATTTGTCACCTTCTTCTATTTTCATGTACACGTCGACGGTACGGTCATCGTACGGAGAAACACTGTCCACAACAATTTGTGCGTCGCGGTAACCTAATTCGTTGTATTTGTCGATGATATGCTGTTTGTCTTCTTCGTATTTCTCTTCAATGAATTTTTTGGTACGGAAAAGGTTGACAAGTTTGTTTTTCTCATTCGTCTTCTTCATGACGCGTTTTAACTTCTTGTCACTTAACACGGTGTTGCCGTCAATGGTGATCTTGTGGACTTTCACCTTTTCTTTCTTGTCAATCATCACATCAACATCCACTTGGTCCTTATTGTCAGCCAAATCACGCTCTACGATGGTCACTTCGGCGTTTTTAAAACCTTTTTCATCGAAATGTTTCTTGATTAATATTTTAGCACGGTCTATCAAGTTGGGAGTAATCTGGCTTCCTTTTACCAAACCTAGTTTGGCTTCCAAATCTTCACGCTCGCTTTTCTTTACGCCGTGGTAACGAATGTCGGCAATACGTGGACGTTGGGCCAGGATGATTTTTAAATAGATCTTGTCTCCAACAATTTTTTCAGCTAGGATTTGTACATCCGAGAACAGTCCGTGTCGCCAATAACGTTTTACAGCTGTGGTGATGTCATCTCCCGGAACAACAATGGTCTGTCCTACCGATAGTCCTGAAAGTCCGATCAATACATAATCTTCATAGTTTTTTACGCCTTCTACTTTGATTCCGCCGATTTCATACTTCTTGGGCGTTCCGGAATAAAGTATGACTGGATTGTCGTTTTCTTCTACGTTTGCTTCTTGGGCGTAACTGCCTGTTGAAAAGCAAAATAGGCATGTAAGCGTTAATAGTATAAGTGAAATACGATATAGCATTTTATCTAACTTTATATTTGTTCACTGGTTTTGCCGAAACGGCGTTCTCTTTTCTGATAATCATAAATGGCTTTGCAAAATTCTTCTTCGCGGAAGTCCGGCCAGAACGTTTCACAAAAATATAGTTCGGAATAAGCACATTGCCAAAGCAGATAGTTGCTAAGGCGGATTTCTCCTCCGGTACGTATAAGCAAATCCGGGTCGGGCATATAGTTTGTACTTAAATGTGCACTTATCAAATTGTCATCGATGTCCTCAATGGCTAGTTTGTCGTTTTGAATCTTGGCCGCTATTTGTCTTACCGCTTCTGTTATTTCCCATTTGGAAGAGTAGCTTAAAGCAAGTGTCAGACACATACCGGTATTGATTGAGGTGCGTTCAATGCATTGGTTCAATCGTTCCAGAACTTCTACCGGTAACTTTGCCGTATCACCGATAATGCGAAAACTGATGTTGTTTTTCATGAAAGTTTCTTCTTCAATGGAGTCCATCAGAAGACTCATCAGAGCAGCGACTTCATCTACCGGACGATTCCAGTTTTCGGTAGAGAAAGTATATAGTGTCAAGTATTTGACTCCCAGTCTAGCCGCTTCTTCTGCTATGATGTGTACAGTTTCTGCACCGGCTTGATGTCCGAAGCTGCGCGCCTGTCCACGTTGTTTAGCCCATCTTCCATTTCCATCCATTATAATGGCTATATGGGCAGGTATACGGCTTTTGTCTATTTGCTCTCTATATGGCATGTCGCAATCTATTTTATATGACTCTCTTTGACTTTATTCCTTGGAATCGAATCCCAACTTATTGATTCGTCCTCTCCATACTTCTCCGCTTCGGCTCCATATAATCCACAAGAAGTTATTCTTGTCTACAACATAAGAATAGTTGCCGTCTGCCTGGTTGTATAGATCAGTGAATTCTGTAGGGAAGAATACATATCTTGAAACAGGTTTCCATGTAACGCCTTGATCCGTTGATCCGTAGAATCGGCTGAAAGCGGGAATGTCCTTACCGAAACTTTTACCCGGACCACCGAAAGCGTATAATTGGTCGTTGTAATGAATCATGGCTATATTAGCCAGCTTGGGACAATAAAAACTATCGTATGCGGCTGTAGGATAATCTGCCCAACTGTCTTCTGTAGTCAGTCTGGTCCATACAGTAGAGGTCGTGTCGGTCGCAATGGGATTTTCTCCCATTAGTACCATACGGTCTATGAATTTATTGGTTACCAACGGGTAAGCTGTGTATGATAACTGATTTTTCGGGAAATTGGCCGGAACCTCGCCATTAGTATCCCAAACCAGAGCATCCGTGCTTTCCATAAAATGATTGTTGGTGTCTATGGCGTACAATTTGCAGTTATGTTCTGAATGAACACCGGCAATCAGCTTCTCGAATTTGGTGTTAGTGCCCATCTTGCTCCAGCTTTTTCCGTCAGAGGAGCAGTACAGATCATTGTCGGCAAGTATGTATAACTGGTTTCCCCATGCCATGACAGAAGAATAGTCCGCATTTTGCATATTTTCAGGTAAAGCCTGTAAGGGCGTCCAGGTTTTTCCGTCATTGATGTGGGTGCTTGTAACAGCGGCGCCATTGTCTTGCTGTGCGAAAACATAAATATAATCCCCTAATGTGACTGCTTTCTGTGCTTGGATAGTGTTGTCGAAACTACTTCCCCTATGGCTCCACTGCAATGAGTCGGGAACTTGTTTATGTACATTAATCTCGGCTTTATAAATAGGTCCATAGACTCCGCTCATCGCCATAACTTTAAATTGGACAGGCTTTTCGAAATTCAGGGAGTCGGTATCACTCCACAACGAATCTTTGTCCTCAGAGACAATAAAAATGCCAATACCGTCTGATATTATGCTGACTACGACTTTGCTGATGTCTGTACCGACTGGCAGGGAGTCTACGTTGTAGATATGTCTTGTGCCTTGGTCGATGGCAAAAGGGTATTTGGTACCATCAACGGTGAATGTCAGCGTTGTGTCTTTGCCATTAACCTTTTCGGTATATTGAGTTTCAATTTTATCTTTTATAGCGAAAGAGGTAATGCTTGATTCTGAACTATATTCTGTTTCTACTTCGTTGTCGTCCAAGCAAGATGTAATCATAAAAGCCGCAGCAAGCAGACTTGTGATGACAGTCAAAAACTTTATTTTCATTTGCAAATGAGTCTATTGTTACAAGTCGCAAAAGTAGGAAGATTTTTTTCTATATAGAAGTTTTGGGACAAGTTTTATATTAATTTATAGATAAACCAGCCCTTTTTCTCGGTCAATCAGCCACATTTTATCTTTGAATTTGTGAATGGACGGCATGCATTATTTCTCTTCCAAAGTATATTTTATTCAGTTTAAAGTGTTTTTTTTGAATAGAAGGTGCCTGTATTCCATTGTTTAAGCGTAGTGGAACCTTTTCTATGAAGGCTTCATCCCATAAGCCGGAGTCTATGAAAGACTGTAATAAAATACTTCCGCCTTCTACTAGAAGTGATTGTATTTTTTTCTGATATAATACTTCCATTATTTGCGGCAGGATATCTTTGTTGAAATCCAACGATATGTATTCTGTTAATGCGTTTGGCTGACAGGGGGAT
This sequence comes from uncultured Bacteroides sp., assembly GCF_902491285.1. Taxonomy (GTDB): domain Bacteria; phylum Bacteroidota; class Bacteroidia; order Bacteroidales; family Bacteroidaceae; genus Bacteroides. The sequence goes on from NZ_CABUHK010000002.1 coordinate 157,478, forward strand.
TCCCGGGTAAACACGAATGTCTTTATTTTGCCGTTGAAAAGTTCCAAATCTCGGGGTAATGTCAATTCTTTATCTATTACCAGACGCACGGGATGCTTGCCGTACCAATTCCGGGTGGATAGGGAGGGATTGTCAAGTAATGCCGTGTGTCGTCCTACTAATATAGCGTCATGTTCGGCGCGTTTTTTGTGTACCAGCATGCTGGTCAGCGGATTGGAAAGTATGATCGGCTTTCCTCCTGTGCGGTTTATATCGATAAAGCCATCAGCGGATTCTGCCCACTTTAAGGTTATGTATGGGCGTTTGAGCGTGTTGAATGTTATGAAGCGTCTTATCAGGTGCCGGCATTCCTCTTCTAAGACGCCTACGGTTACTTCAATGCCGGCTTTGCGCAGTTTCTCGATGCCTCTGCCGGCTACTTGGGAAAACGGGTCTATGCAGCCTATTACGACTTTGGGGATTCTCTTCTCTATAATCAGGTCGGCGCAGGGAGGGGTTTTTCCATAATGGGAGCATGGTTCCAGACTTACGTATATGGTTGATTCCTTCAAAAGATTTTCGTCTTTAACGGAACGTATGGCGTTTACTTCGGCATGTGCCTCTCCGCAACGGATGTGGTAGCCTTCTCCAATAATGGTGTCGTGATATACAATGACAGCACCTACCATCGGATTAGGGGCTGTGTTACAAAGTCCGTTGTATGCCAGTTGCAGGCAACGGGAAATATATTTTTCATCTTTTGTCATAACGATCTTGTTTAAATTCTTACTTTTGCATATAAAATGACATTATGAATCCTGTTGTATCTTACATAAAACAAACCTTGCAGGGATATTACCCTGATTCAGAACTTGTGCCTATGGCTAAATTGCTGCTTACACAAGTCTTCGGCATGTCTGTTGTTGAATTGTATGCAGGCAAAGATACTACTTTTTCGGTGAATGAGCGGAAACAGCTGGATGATATTCTGGTTCGTCTGCAAAAACTGGAACCTATTCAATACATAATAGGTACGGAAGAATTTTATGGCCTTACTTTTGAAGTGAATAAACATGTATTGATTCCACGTCCGGAAACAGGGGAGTTGGTAGACTGGATTATACGGGAGCATAAGTATGGTCGGGTTAGAATATTGGATATTGGTACGGGGAGCGGCTGCATCGCTGTCTCTTTGGCCAAGAATTTGGAAGGGGCGGAGGTCGTTTCATGGGATGTTTCAGAAAAGGCGTTGCAAGTTGCGGAACGTAATTGCAGGCGGAACGGCGTTCGTGTAACTCTTGAGCAAAGGGATGTGCTGCTTGCTTCTCCTGCAGGTGAGCGGTTTGATGTCATTGTCAGCAATCCACCTTATATTACAGAAAAGGAGAGGGCGGATATGAGTGCTAATGTCTTGGAATGGGAGCCGGAATTGGCTTTGTTTGTGCCGGATGATAGTCCATTGCTGTTTTATCGGAAAATAGCAGAATTGGGTAGGGATATGCTAGGGTCTGGTGGAAGGCTTTATTTTGAAATTAATCAGGAATACGGTCGGGAAACGGTGGATATGTTGGCAGGTTTGGAATACAAAAATATAGAATTGAGAAAAGATCTCTTTCAAAATGATAGAATGATAAAAGCGGAGAAATAAGATGAAGGGAGAATTAAGTGAGAATGATTTGAGGTATAAGGCAGAAGCTTATTGCTCTTCAATGGAGCGTTGTGTAGCAGATGTAGAGGCTAAATTGTCACAATGGGGAGCCACTCCGGAAATGATGGAGAAAATCGTTCGGCATTTGCAGGATGAGAGATACATTGACCAGAAGCGTTTTTGCTCGGCCTTTGTTCGCGATAAATATCGCTTTAACCAATGGGGCAGAGTGAAAATCTGCCAGGCTTTGCGCATGAAGAAAATCCCTGCGGATGTTATAGCCAAAGGATTGGAGGAGGTAGATGAGCGGGAATATATGGAGGTACTATCTGGTTTGATCGAGCAGAAAAGAAGAAGTGTGAAAGCATGTACGGAATACGAACGGAATGGGAAATTGATTCGTTTTGCAGTTGGTAGAGGATTTGAAATGGAGGCTGTTTGCCGTTGTGTGAAACAAACCGGAGAAGATGATGCCTATCTGGACTGATCTTTGGAATTTATTTTTCCCTCATAGTTGTCTGCTTTGTGGGCGGCAGCTTATATCAGGGGAGAGAGTGCTTTGCTTGAAATGTTTGTCGGGGCTTCCGCGTACTCAATTTCATTTACGGAAAGATAATATTGTAGAATGTAATTTCTGGGGAAAAATACCGGTGGGGCATGCCACCTCTTTTCTTTATTATGCAAAGGGAGGAAATGTCCGACAGTTGTTGTACGAACTGAAATATCATGGTAATCAAGAAGTGGGTGAAGTGATGGGGCGGATGATGGCATCTGAACTTATGTGTTCTCATTTTTTTGATGGGATAGATTTGATTGTTCCTGTTCCGTTGCATCAACGTAAAAAACGTTTAAGGGGGTATAACCAAAGCGAATGCCTGGCAAGAGGAGTTTCGGTGGTGACAGGTATTCCTATGGATACTAAAGTTGTGATAAGAAGCAGGTATACTGACACACAGACGCATAAAGGACAATATGCAAGATGGGAAAACGTGCGAAATTTGTTTGCCTGTATTTTCCCTGACAGCTTGGAAGGAAAGCATCTTTTGTTGGTGGATGATGTGCTGACAACAGGGGCTACGGTTGTTTCTTGCGCTGATGCCTTTCGTGGCATACCCGGATTACGTATCAGTGTGCTTACTTTGGCATTGGCAGGGGAATCCTGATAACAACAACTATTTTTTAGAAAAATACCTTGTCCGATTTTTCATTATCTCGATGTATTTCTATATTTTTGCACAATATTTATCAGATATAGTTGAGTTATGAAGACTTTAGAAAAATTATTCGCAGAGAAATTACTGAAGATTAAGGCTATCAAGTTGCAGCCGGCTAATCCTTTTACTTGGGCGTCCGGTTGGAAGTCGCCTTTTTATTGTGATAACCGCAAAACTCTTTCGTATCCTTCTCTTCGTAATTTTGTGAAACTTGAGATTAGCCGTATTGTCCTGGAGAAGTTCGGTCAGGTAGATGCTATTGCCGGTGTGGCGACAGGGGCTATCCCTCAAGGAGCTTTGGTGGCTGAAGAGTTGAATCTGCCGTTTGTGTATGTTCGTTCTACTCCGAAAGACCATGGCTTGGAAAACCTGATTGAAGGTGAACTTCGTCCTGGTATGAAAGTCGTAGTTATTGAGGACTTGATTTCAACTGGCGGCAGCAGTTTGAAAGCTGTTGAAGCTATCCGTCGTGACGGATGTGAAGTGATTGGTATGGTCGCTGCATTTACTTATGGTTTCCCAGTGGCAATTGAAGCGTTCAAGGAAGCAAAAGTGAACTTGGTTACTCTGACTAATTATGAAGCTGTATTGGATTCAGCCTTGAAGACCGGATATATTAATGAAGAGGATGTTCCGGTTTTGGATAATTGGAGAAAGGATCCGGCTCATTGGGAGGCAGGCAAATAAGTTATAGTTTTAAAACAAATATAATATGAAGAGAACCGTTCGGGAATTTTTATGGATTTCCGGATTGTTCTTTTCGTGTTTTTAGAGAGCAGGTATTATGGCACAATTTGAGAGTGGTGTGAAATATGTTCCTTATAGTCAGGAGCAGGTGTTTAATAAGTTGTCGGATTTAAGTAACTTGGAATCTGTGCGTGATAAATTGGCCGACAAGGTACAAGGTATGGAGTTCGACAGTGACTCTTTAAGTTTTACGGTACAAGGCATAAGCATTACTTTGCGTATTATAGAACGTGAACCTTATAAATGTGTTAAATTCGAAAGTGAAAAATCTCCGGTTCCTATGAATTTGTGGATTCAGATTTTGCCTGTAGAGGCTGGGCAGGCAAAACTGAAAGTAACTATTCGTGCAGAAGTGAATATGTTTATGAAGGCGATGGTTGCTAAACCTTTACAGGATGGTGTGGATAAACTGGCTGAGATGTTATCGATGATTCCTTATTAAAAATAAAGACAAATATGGCACAGAAACTTTGGGAAAAAAATGTCCGGGTAAATGAGGAGATAGATCGTTTTACTGTAGGACGTGACCGTGAAATGGACCTTTATCTGGCTAAACACGATGTATTGGGCTCAATGGCACATATCACCATGTTGGAAAGTATCGGTTTGCTTACAGCCGGAGAATTGGAAATGTTATTAGCGGAATTAAAGAATATCTATGCTTCTGCCGAAAAGGGAGAGTTTGTAATAGAGGATGGTATAGAGGATGTACACTCGCAAGTAGAATTGATGTTGACGCGTAAGTTGGGAGATGTCGGAAAGAAAATTCATAGTGGACGTTCACGCAATGACCAGGTGTTGGTGGATTTGAAGCTGTTTACTCGTGCGGAATTAAAAGAAGTGGCCGAAGAGGTGGAGCAACTTTTTCATGTGCTGATTTCTCAAAGCAATACATATAAGGATGTGTTAATGCCGGGTTACACTCATTTGCAGATAGCGATGCCTTCTTCATTTGGCTTGTGGTTTGGCGCGTATGCTGAGAGTCTGGTGGACGATATGATGTTTCTGCAGGCTGCATTCAAAATGTGCAACCGCAATCCGTTGGGCTCTGCTGCCGGGTATGGTTCTTCTTTTCCGCTCGATCGTGAGATGACCACCCGCTTGTTGGGATTTGATTCGATGGATTATAATGTGGTGTATGCGCAGATGGGGCGTGGTAAGATGGAACGTAATGTGGCTTTTGCTTTGGCTTCTATTGCCGGGACAGTTTCTAAAATGGCTTTTGACGCTTGTATGTTCAGTAGCCAAAACTTTGGCTTTGTAAAACTTCCGGATGAATGTACTACCGGCTCCAGTATAATGCCTCATAAAAAGAACCCTGATGTCTTTGAATTGACACGGGCAAAATGCAACAAGCTGCAGGCTCTTCCTCAGCAGATTATGATGATAATGAATAATTTGCCTTCGGGGTATTTTCGTGATTTGCAGATTATAAAAGAAGTTTTCTTGCCTGCGTTCCGGGAGTTGAAGGAATGTCTGCAAATGGCTGCCTATATTATGGACAAAATTAAAATCAACGAACATATTCTGGATGATGACCGTTACCTTTATATCTTTAGTGTGGAAGAGGTCAACCGTTTGGCGTCTGAAGGTATGCCGTTCCGTGATGCTTATAAAAAGGTTGGCCTGGACATAGAAGCCGGCAAGTTCACCCATGACAAGAAGGTGCATCATACTCATGAGGGTAGTATCGGTAATTTGTGTAATGACAGGATCGAAAGCTTGATGCGGCAAGTAGTGGACGGATTTAATTTCTCAGTCATGGAACAGGCTGAACGAAGCCTTTTAGGTAGATAGAAATAATTGTAAAACGTAATAGCATGAAATATCAACCTTCGGCAGACCGTTATAGCAAAATGCAGTACAAATACTGCGGAAATAGCGGCTTGCTTTTACCTCGTATCTCTTTAGGTTTGTGGCATAACTTTGGTAGTGTGGACGATTTTGGTGTAGCAACCGATATGATTAAATATGCTTTTGATAGCGGGGGTACACATTTTGACTTAGCTAATAATTATGGCCCTGTTCCGGGAAGTGCTGAGATTAATTTCGGTAAAATTCTGAAGGAGAATTTCCAAGGTTACCGTGATGAATTGATTATTTCCTCAAAAGCAGGACACGAAATGTGGAATGGACCTTATGGGGGAAACAGTTCGCGTAAGAATTTAATGGCCAGTATCGACCAAAGCCTGTGCCGTACCGGTTTGGATTACTTTGATATATTCTATAGTCACCGTTATGATGGCGTGACCCCGGTTGAGGAAACGATGCAAGCGTTGATTGATATAGTGAAGCAAGGAAAAGCATTGTATGTGGGTATTTCAAAGTATCCGCCTATGCAGGCAAAGGTGGCTTATGAAATATTGAGAAGTGCCGGTGTGCCGTGTTTGATCAGCCAATATCGTTATAGTATGTTTGATCGTGCTGTGGAGGAGGAGGTATTGCCGTTGGCCGCTGAACAAGGCTCCGGCTTTATTGCATTTTCGCCTTTGGCACAAGGATTGCTGACCAATAAATATTTGCATGGTATTCCGGAGCACTCTCGTGCGGCTCGTGCTACTGGGTTTTTGAAAGTAGACCAAGTGACAGAAGATAAAGTGGAAAAAGCACGTCGGCTGAATGAGGTGGCTGTACGCCGTGGGCAGACTTTGGCTGAGATGGCATTGGCATGGGTGTTGAAAGACGAACGGATGACCTCTGTTATTGTGGGGGCAAGTTCTGTAAAACAGCTGGCAGATAATCTTCATGCGTTGGATAATTTGGCCTTTACTGATGCAGAATTGACCGAAATAGAGGGAATTTTACGATTGTGAATAAAAAAATGGGTGTAAAGTTTGGTTGGTATTATAAAATGGCTTATCTTTGCACCCGTTAAAACAAAACGCGGAAATAGCTCAGTTGGTAGAGCATAACCTTGCCAAGGTTAGGGTCGCGAGTTCGAGTCTCGTTTTCCGCTCTCTCTCGTCGAGGATGCTCGAATGGTGGAATCGGTAGACACGAGGGACTTAAAATCCCTTGGCCATTGCGGCTGTGCGGGTTCAAGTCCCGCTTCGAGTACAAGATGTAATTGCAATCATTGGAAAACTGATGATTGCGATTTTTGTTTTGTATAATTCACCATAAGATAACGGAAGCAGAAGCAGGGTCAACGTAACAATCTGAGGGATTTTATATTTAAGCATATAATTTAGCAAGTCTATATAAGAAAAAAGCTCTATCTCTTACTCCTCTGAACTGTGCTCTAAATGCTTTGATTTTAGCATTGAATGACTCTGCTGCGGCATTGGTTGCCCTCCTTTCAAAAAAATTGATTATATTCAGATAATGTGTTTGTATAGAACGTACGACCCTTCCAAAGGTGAGGAACCCTGATTTATCTACTTCATCATACCACCTTGCCAGCCTTGTCAAAGCAATATCCTTAAACTTACACTGATGATAGATTAAGCCTAACCGCATAGACAGATAATATCCTTTCTTTATATCGGGATATTCCTTGAAAAGAATTTCATGGGTCAACGTAACAATCTGAGGGATTTTATATTTAAGCATATAATTTAGCAAGT
>NZ_CABUHK010000003.1 GCF_902491285.1 uncultured Bacteroides sp.
CATTTGATCCATTGTGCGCGTGTGGCTTGTCTCATAATGTTATATTTGTTTAGAACTGGGTTCTGAAATCTTAATCGTTCAAGAATGGGAATAAATCACTCATGCCCAAATAGCCTTCGTGTTGGGCTGTATATTCGGCTGCCAATACGGCACCCAATACGAATCCGCCACGGCTTTTGGCATCGTGGGTGATGGTGATGCTGTCCACGTCAGATTCATAGCGTACGGAATGAAGCCCGAAAACTTCTCCTTCACGGATAGAGCCGATGGGAAGTTCGTTGGCGGCACACTCATTGGTTCCGCTGACGGTTCCGTCCGGTGCTGCAAAGGTTCCTTTCACCCATTTGTCTTTGCGGTCCAGGTTCTGCAGGATACCTTCCGCCAGTGTGATGGCTGTTCCGCTGGGAGCGTCCAGTTTATGGACATGGTGTGTCTCGCTCATGGTGACGTCATAACCGGGGAATTGGTTCATAATCTTGGCGAGGTACTTGTTCAGCGCAGAGAATATAGTCACTCCCAGACTGAAATTAGATGACCAGAAAAGTGTTTTTCCGCCTTCCGTACAGAGTCTCTTGATTTCTTCGCCATGCTCGTCCATCCATCCTGTACTGCCTGACACTAGTTTCACTCCGGCTTTGAAAGCTTTTATATAATTATTGTAAGCTACCATCGGATTGGTGAATTCAATGGCTACATCGGCAGATTTGAACGCTTCCGATTCGAAGTCATCCTGATTATTGATGTCAATGATGCAGACGATTTCATGTCCGCGACTACGGGCAACCTTTTCTATCTCTTTGCCCATCTTTCCGTAACCGATCAGTGCTATTTTCATTGTTTTCTGACTTATATTCAAAATAATAGTCGCAAAGATAAGATTTTTATTACATTTGCAGTGTACATTAACGTCTTGTTAACATGGAACACCTTCTCCACTACGTGTGGAAACATAAATTATTTCCTCTGAAAGTACTGCAAACCACCAAAGGCTTACCGGTAGAAGTGATTGATTCCGGTCTGCAAAACCCGAACGCCGGTCCCGACTTTTTCAATGCTAAACTAAAAATAGACGGTACCTTATGGGTGGGAAATATTGAAATACACACCCATGCTTCGGACTGGTTCCGCCACGGACACAACTGTGACAAGGCTTATGACTCGGTGATTCTCCATGTAGTGGGAGAGGCGGACGAAGAGATAACCCGCACTAACGGCGGGCAGATTCCGCAACTGGTCCTGGCTTGTCCTGAAAATGTGCAGTCTCATTACCACGAACTTTGTGTTGCCGACCAATATCCAGCCTGTCATCCTGTGCTTGCTTCTCTCCCAAAACTGACCGTTCATTCCTGGCTGACAGCCTTACAAACCGAGCGATTGGAGCAAAAGGCGCAATTAATAACGCAGCGTCTGGAATATTGTAACAATAACTGGGAAGACGCTTTCTTTATCACCCTTGCCCGTAATTTCGGTTTCGGCTTGAATGGCGACGCTTTTGAGACATGGGCGGGATTGCTACCGTTTCGTGCGATGGACAAGCACCGGAATGATTTGTTTCAGATAGAAGCTTTTTTCTACGGTCTGGCGGGATTGTTTGAAGATACGTTCCGGAAAAAAGAGCAGGAGGACGAGTACAGCCTTCGTCTTTGCAAAGAGTTTCGTTATTTGCAACGGAAGTTTGAGATTACTCAGGTGATGGATGCTACATTGTGGCGTTTTCTAAGGCTTCGTCCGGAGAACTTTCCCCATATTCGCCTGGCACAGTTGGCCTATCTCTATCAGAAGGGGGATAAGTTGTTCTCGCGGTTGCTGGAAGCGGAGACTTTGGCGGAAGTCAGAAAGTTGTTGGACGCGCGTACCTCTTCCTATTGGGAGAACCATTATCTGTTCGGGCGGCTTTCTGCGAAAAAGGATAAAACGGTGGGAGAGAAGTCACAAAATCTGATTGTGATTAATACGCTGATCCCTTTTCTGTATACCTACGGGTTGCATAAAGCGGACGAACGGATGTGTGAACGTGCCGGCCGTTTCCTGGAAGAGTTGAAGGCTGAAGATAATCATATCATCCGTGCGTGGAGTGATGCCGGACTGCCGGTTGTCACTGCGGCGGACAGCCAGGCGTTGATACAGTTGCAGAAGGAGTATTGCGATAAACGGAAATGCCTGTTCTGCCGCTTTGGCTATGAGTATCTGCGGCACAAGTAATCCGGCTGGGGATACGTAAAGATTTAGCTCCTGAAATAACTAAGATATCAAACTTGTCATTATCTTTGCAGCGTCAATTAAACTCTTAATTTATATAGTGTTATGAGAGCTAAAAAGTTTATATGCTGCTTGTTGGCCATGGTGCTGTTTGCAGGTGTTTCGTTCATCTCTTGCGGTAATAGTTCGAAAGCAAAAGCTGACAGTGAAGCGGCTGTCGGATCCGGTGAGGATTTCAAGTCGTTTTTGGATAAGTTTACTTCCAGTGCGGCATTCCAATATACCCGTATCAAGTTTCCGTTGAAAACTCCGATTACCTTATTGGCAGATGACGGTGAAACCGAGAAAACATTCCCTTTTACCAAGGAAAAATGGCCGTTGCTGGATAGTGAGACAATGAAGGAAGAACGTATCTCTCAGGAAGAAGGTGGTATCTATGTCTCCAAGTTCACAGTGAACGAGCCCAAACATAAGGTGTTCGAGGCGGGATATGAAGAATCAGAGATCGACTTACGTGTCGAATTCGAACTTTCGCCTGATGGAAAATGGTATGTAGTGGATTGCTATACAGGCTGGTATGGTTATGACCTGCCTGTTGGAGAGTTGAAACAGACCATAGAACAGGTGAAAGAAGAGAATGCGGCATTCAAGGAGATACATCCTTAGAAAGTACAATCGGTAATAAGTGATCGGTTGTTACCGATTGCTTATTTTTTTTACGGTTCTCCTACATAGTATCCCAATTCGGATTCTTTTCCGTCCACCATCTCTCTGACAATACCGTTTTTAGTGTTGAACTCCTGGTAGAGTTCTTCATAATCGCGCGTATAATCAGCGTCCGGCACTACATTGACGTCGAATCTCAGTTCGGCTCTTCCGTGAGGAAGCATATTGCCGTAAATCCGGATACGGTGGATGACTTCTCCTACATTCTTAATGCTGTTGTAGGTTGCCTTGAACTGACGGATACCGTCTTCCGGGATGATGATATGCGAACTTTTGTCCAGGATGATGCAACCGCAGGAAGGCTGCATCTCCGAGATAATCAAAGGAGCGTCTCCTGTATTGGTGATAGTGAACATGATGTCAAGTTGCTGCCCTTGTTTGATGGGATAGTAATGTCTGACGGAATCCTTTATGGTCATGCTCGTGGGGCGCACTTCCTTTCTGCATCCTGCAAAGCAGAAAGGAAGCACGGTCAAGAGGAGAATATAGATGATAGTTTTGCTCATAGTTGCCATTGTTTTTTAGTATGTCACTTTTTCGGGAGGACTCGTTATGGAATGAATGCTATTTCATCCACGCCGATTTGAGCTCCCGGCTTTTTTGTACCGATAATTTTTATACTTAACGACTCCGTTCCGTTCAGGTCAACGGGGATGACGGCTTTTACCATCTCTCCCTTTTCAACGGAATCTTCTGCGTTTAGGTTTATTTTCTTATAACTTGTCCCGTCTCCCGATACTTCGATTTGTTGCGGTGCATATATGCGATGTCTGGGAAGATTCAGGAAACTGATATAAACTGTTCCTGATTCATTGATTTCTTTCACGGGCAAGTCGATGGTACATTCTTCTTGCGGGAAGATGAGCCAGCCGAAATGATAGTTGTCGGGCAAACCGTGTGTGCCGTCTGTCAGTCTTTTCAGGCTGTTTTTATTCGTTTGGGGAGTTGAAGACGGAGCAATTCCCAGAAATGCATTCTTCTTTATGTCGGAAGCAAGTATATATTGTTCCCATTCCTTTATATAATAGTCGATTTCATTGGACGACTCATTATAACAATCCATTCCGGCGAATGCTTTATGTTCTTTCAGTTGGGTTATCCATTTCCGTGCCTGAGGATTCGCCTGGATTTCTTTTCCGTTTCGTTTGGCATATCCGTAAATATCATAGCTGTGATCACGCCCCATTTCCAGCCGTGTGAAAGACAAGGCTGTCTGGAGTCCGTGAAGCTTTTTACGTTCCTGCCCTTTTGCGTCAGAAACAAAATCCCCCATTTCATCATAGAATCTGGTGAATTTCTCCGGATTGAGGAATGAATTCTCTGATTCCCGGATTCCAGCGTAAAGCCCCAGTTTCTTTCCCGACTGAGTGCTGTTCTCCAAGTCGATATAATAATCGTACAGCCATTTCTTTGATACGGGATATTCCTGATTGAAATAGTTTCTGACTAAATTATCTACGGACTGTTCCGGATTAATAAGGAGTGCCGATAATACAAAAGTTCTCATTTCATCGAAAGAAGAGTAGTTGTATCCGCTTCCGTTAAAGAAGATGCCGCTGGCTCCGTGTTGCTTGAAAAACCGAAGCCGTTGCTGGGCTATCTTTAATATGGGGAAAGGAGTTAGGTAATCATCAAAGTTGTTGATATAATCCCATATATAGATATTCTTCGTTACTTTTTTCCAGTTCTCCAATTGCCGGGCAAACTTCTTTTCCTGTGCGTCCTTGCCATCTATCCGGCGGAGCGGGAAGTCTATGGTGCTGACCATTACTCCGGCATTTGCCGGTAATGGCTTGTCCGTGGCCTGTTGTGTGCTCCGATAGGAAGTGGTAAAGAAGAAATGCTTCGGGAAACGCTGTGCCAGGCGGAGTATCAACTCGGTGACGGCAGGTGTTGCGTTCTTTTCTGTATTTCCTATGGCGGTACAGCTTGCGCATGTGCAGGCGTAAGGATTATCATCCGGTGCGATGACAAAACGGGAATTCCCCTTTTCACCGAAGTTATTCACGATATAGCCTTCAATCTGCCGGTACATCTCCGGAGAAGAGAAGCAAAGCTGTGAGCCGTCTGTCTTTCCATGGATGGTGGCATACACTTTGTCTACATTGTCTCCCAGTACTTTTCGCAGGTTGTGTCCCCATATACCCCAACTGTCGTCGAAGTTATTAAGCCCCATCACGCCTGTATAGTCGGGATTCAGACCTGCCGGAGAGTAGATGCTTTGATAATCGAAAGCAAAAGTGCCGCAAGTGTCTGTCAGGTTGACGAGAGCTGGCAGCAGGTCGGAACCGTCTATACGCGGGTCTTCCTTACTTATTTTTTTTATGAGCTGATATTGCAGCCATAACATTTGTCGGTCGTCAGAAGCCGTCAATTTTATATCTGCTCCTTTGCGGGAAATTCTGAATCCTTCCTGTGCCGTAGGGTCTATCTGTATGATGACGTGCCACATCTCTTTCTCTGAAACTCCAAAAGCGACCATTTCATCGTCATTTGCACGTTTCTTGAGATGCTCGTAGAGGTATTTTGCCCATCGGGTGTCCCGGTTGGTCGGGTCTTCCCCAATCGTGACGAGGTATCCTTCTTTGGACGGAAACATCTCCGTACGTGCTTGCATGCGGCAACCGGACAAAAGGCAGCAAATGCATATCATTCCTGCCAACAGAGGACAGAGCTTGTCAGAATGAGATATAGATTTGTGCATAGATATTATATAAGTTTTTATAACGTGTCGATATGGATTCTATCCGGTTGAGCGGACTGGTTCCTTTCACCGTATTCGTCTGGTTATAATAGGTATTCCAGGTGCCCATTAATCCTATGGTAATGTTGGGGCTGACCATGTATTGTCCCCCTAAGCCCACCATTGTATTGGTGTGCGAGAAAGAACCGGGCAGGGCATAGTCCAGCACGGCTGTCTCCGGTGCCGAGCCGATGCTCGCCATGGCGTTGATATTTGTCTTTCCGTCGTTGGCAGGGAAATACTTGGCGCCAATCTGGGCATTGTAATAGAAGTTGGAGTTGAAGAAGTGCAAGTCCAGTTTCGTATTCAGCCGGACTACTTCGATAGTCTTGGCTACTTCTCCGCCAAGAGTCAGCAAGTTTGTCTTTGACTCGTCCCAGCCGGTAAATAAGAACCCGTTCTCCCCGTTGCTGCCTGCAAAGAATTCATCATTCCATTCGTAATGCTTGTTGTAGGCGGCTACACGTCTGTATCCTACGTGGACTCCTATTTCCCAGTCGTTTTTGAGGTAATGCCTTACGGCAATATCGGCAGAAATTTCCGGAAAGTATTCGGTGGCGAGGGCTGCGTTGACTGTAGCGCTCCATTTAGGGGAGAAATGATGTGTCCATTCGCCTTGTACCTGTATGCCGACTCCGCCCGGCGTCTGTTCCTCGGCTTCCATGTTGTCGCTTGCCGAGCCGCTTCTTCCCGCATAGTTGAGACGTCCCGTATAGGTGTTCTTCCGGTTCTTCCGGGTGTATTCGGCAGTTGCGACAGAAGTGATGATGTCTTCTTCTCCATAACGTGCACGCAGGTAAGTCAATGCTATTTCATTTTTGAGCATCATGCTTCTAAGACCCGACAAGTGCCGTTGAAAAGAGCGATATTCCATGATGGACGGTTCGTAGAACTTCTGGTAATAGTAAGCTGAATCGGCCTGTCTGTTGGCTTCATATACTACTCCCTTGGTGTATTTCAGCGAACGGTTCTGACTGTCATAAAGCAGGGCTGTATCGAGTACGGCGAGAGCTTGTTCAGGGGCTTTCGCTTTTGTCAACTGCAAGGCGTGGTATTCGCTGCTTTGCGAGAAGGCACCGATAATCTCTTTGTTGCTCGGGTACTTGTTGAGTATCGGTTTCAGAAACTCCAAAGAGGCTTCATATCTCTTGTCACGCTCAAGGATAGTCGCTCTTTTGGCTTGGAAGAACGGTTCTTCGGGGTAGTAGTTGATGGCTTGTTCCGTATATTTCTCGAATTCATCGTATTTTCCTAGTAAACCGGCTGAGTTGATGGCATACCGTAATCCCAAATCGCTCGATGGATTCAAGCTGACGAGTTTGACCGCTTCGCTATATGCTTTTTTTGTAGCTCCCGCTTCCATGCATTTCTTGATATAAGGAACGGCTAGTTCTTCGTATCCGATGACGTAGAAGATGCGCATATCTTCATCACTTTGCTCGATGGCGGATAGATAAAGTTGCAAGGCTTCTTCGGTTTTGTCCATTTTATCGAGAATAAATGCCCTTTTCAACGTGCCGTTTTCATATTCCGGGAAGTGAAGGGTGATGGTGTCCAAGGTGGCGAGTGCTTCGTTGTAGCGTTTCATATTTATGTAGCAGCTCAACGTTTTTTCCCAAGCAGCGCCATTGACTTCGTTGTCAAGATGCCTTTGGGAAACAAATAGCACATGAGGTAATGCTTCTGCATACAGGCCGAGTTCCATTAACTTTTCCGCTTTCTTCATGTGCTGTGCAGACATGGCTAATGTGATGTCATAGTCATCGGGATACATGTCATACAGTTTCTTCAAAGCCGAATAGGCGAGGTCGTCCTCGTTCATCTGGCGATAAAGCATATACTCTTTATATAAAATACCTTTATCTGAGTTGCCATATTGCTTCTTGGCTTCCCGGATATAGAACAATGCATCGTCGGTATATCCCCTTGTCACCGAAGTATTCAGCAGATACTCCAACGCTTCTTTGTTCTTGTTTCCCCCTTCATAGGCCATTCCGTACAGTACATAGGGATCCCGTTGCTTTTCCGCTCGGGCAGCTTCCATCAGCAAGTCGTTATACATACGGCGTATGGCAGGGCTGTTGTTCCTTCTCATTTGTTCACGCATAAATGCCAGCGCTTCAGGATAACGTGCCAATTCACCGAGGATAGAAGCTCTTTTTACGATGAGAGCACTGCTTCCGGGCAAGGCAGCCAAGCCATTGGACGACCAGCCTAAAGCTGCTTCCCGGTTCCCTTCCTGCAAGTGCAGATTGATAATGTCCAGGTAATACTCTTCATTGTCAGGAGATACTTTGATTAGTTCCGTC
The DNA here is from genome assembly GCF_902491285.1 of uncultured Bacteroides sp. Classification (GTDB taxonomy): domain Bacteria; phylum Bacteroidota; class Bacteroidia; order Bacteroidales; family Bacteroidaceae; genus Bacteroides. Next base: position 7,978 of record NZ_CABUHK010000003.1, read on the forward strand.
AATTTCTCAATTGCTTCTTTCCGGTTGCCGCCCTTTTTCATCTGCTGATAGCCTATCTCCATACTGTAGATATAATCTTTTCTCAGAATGGTGTCGTTCGGGTAAATCTGGTTGATCCGTTTCAGCAGGCGGTCGGCTTCCACATCGTTGTTCTGTTTACGATACAATTCAATCTTTCTCCGCCATAAGCCTCGCCAATACGGGTTCACTTCCAATAATTCGTTCACATAACAAATGGCACTGGAATAGTTCTCCGTAATATCTTCTACGTCTACCAGTAAATGCTTGGCATTGACGTTATTGTAATTGTTATCAACAGCTTTGACAAGATGGTAGCGCGACTGGTCATAGTCCTTTTCGTGGAACCAGTACTTGCCCATAAGCCATTCAAGGTCAGAAACATTCGGGTATTTCTGAAGCCCTTCGTCCAATATCTCTTTCCCCGCTTCCCACTCTTCGTTAGCAAAATGCTCCTGTACAATCTGGGCATATTGCTCCGGTGTCTGGAAGCCTTTGTCGGTACCTACGGAAGAGGTAATCAGCAAAAGCAGACAGCCTAATATGGTAATCTTATGGAGAAATTCTCTGTTCATCCTGTCTTGTTGTTTATTTCTAACTTAAATCGTTGCCGGTTCGGGTTTTATTGTTGCATTGCCGTCGGTTCCGGTTTCGCTTCCTTTTTTCTGCTTGAATCCTGCCCGTTCCATCTTCTTCCACTTGAAGTCCCTGTTTATGAGATAACTGAGGTATCCTCTCAAAGAGCAGAAAGTGATGATGGGGTGATAAAAAATCGGTTCCAATATGGACGCAATGATAATCCACAGGTATTCGTACCCTCTTTTATAAAGCATTCCGACGTAATAATCGTAGGTGATAACGACAATGGAGAGGAACTGGCAGAACGTGTAGATTGTCAGATAAATCATCCATGCCGTATTCCAGTTGACCGCTCCCGTGAAAGCCAGGTAGATGAATACTATCAGGCCTGCCAACTCGATGATGGGTGCCAGAAACTCAAAGATGAACATATAGGGCAGTGTGAGCAGTCCCATCTGCTTATAGTCCTTATTGAATATCATTTTATGATGAATACTCAGTGTCTGGAATAATCCGCGTGCCCAGCGGGTACGTTGGCGATAAAGCATCGCAAGGTTAGGCGGCCCTTCTGTCCAGCAACAGGTATCCGGAATCTGCACAATCTTGTAAGGGCGCGAGAAGTCGCACATATATCCTACCATACGGGTAATCAAATCCATGTCCTCTGCAAAGGAAGGGGCATCGTATCCACCTGCCTCAATAGCTACCGAACGGTCAAAAAGGCCGAACCCACCAGATACATTCGGCATGCCGTTGATGGCAGACCATCCCATCTTGCCTATCAGGTAGGAACGCATATATTCCAGATTCTGGAAAAGCGGAATCGGGGTACGGGGAGTCCTGACATCCACAATCTGCCCGTCTTTTACTACACATCCGTTGGCCATCAGCATTGTCCCGCTGACTGCAATCACCTGCTTGTCCGAAGAGATGATTGGTGAGATGCATCGGTAAAGAGCGTATTTCTCCAGGATACAATCTACATCCGTGCAGATAAAGTAAGGGTATGAAGAGACGTTGATGCCTGCATTGGATGCGTCCGCCTTGGTTCCACCGTTTTCTTTGTCGACGATGATGAGCTGGCTGTATTTCGGATTCGTCGACTTCAAAAGCCTTCTGAACGGTTGGGTCTTGATTCGTTCGATATATGCATATGGCACTTCTACCAGTTCATAATGCTCGACAATTTTCTCCAACGTGCTGTCCGTACTGCCATCATTTACAATGATTACCTCGAAGAGCGGATATTCCAATGCAAGCATGGAGTTGATATTGTCGATGATTGTCTTTTCTTCATTGTAGGCGGGAGCAATCACCGAGATGCCGGGTGTATAAGGAGATTCTTTGATTGTCTTCCGCATATAACTCTCCACATAATAGTCTTTTCTCCGTTTCAGAGAAATGAAAGAGAGGAAAGCGAAAGTGACAAAGCTTATCGCCAACATACTCGTATAAAAGAATACGAAATAATTGAAGATTGTAAATATGATATCTTTCATGCTCTCTAATTTAACTGGTTGATTAACGGATGCTTCGTATGGGCGAACAATATCGCAGAGTGAGAATCAGCTTTTCGCTCCAATTGATCGAAGGTTTTTCTTCCCATGGCACTATAATCGTATAGGGCTTTCAGGATTACTCGTTTCGTTCCCCAATTGTCGGCTTCGTCGTAAGCATTGTAAAGAAATCCCAAGGCTTTGTCCGTCTTCAAGTCGGCGATGGCGGTGATGATTTGCCGTTTGACTTCTTCCGGTTGCACATGATACATCTCAATCAGCTTGGGTTCTATCTCTTTGTATTTTAGTTTTCCCAAAGTTTTTATCGCTTCGCTCCGTATTTCTGTAGAGCGCGCGTTGATTTGTTTTGCTAAAATCGGTGCACTTTCTGTTTCATTGTATAGTCTTATCTCATTGATAAAGAATGTCTTAACATTTTCCTCGGCTGAAGTGTTTACCCATTTTATGAAACTTGGGGTGTTATAACCTACCTTCTTAGGATGTTCAAGGATAGCATGCAATTCCATCATGTCCCATTGCCTTAACTTCATGCTGATATCTTCGTCGAAGAAACGAAACGGGTCTCCTTGGCTTAACCACATATAAGTATAGCGTGCCGAATTTCTCAATTCCATCTCGCGATGGTAGAGGAAACGTACTAATACGGCTTCGGAAGCATATCCGTTGATGGACTGAATAAGTTTCAGGGCTTGTATCTTAGCTCTTTTAGTCCCGAACTGTAGTTCGCGTTCGAGAAAACGTGTTATCTGGAATACGGTTTGTATGGATTGGTAGTTGACCTCATTGATTTCATTCTCATGTACACTCTTGATTTCCGTTAATAGCTGCGTGATGATGCGTAGCTCGGCGGGCTTGGGGCGTTTTTTCGTGTTATATGCTAATCTGTCTGCTATCTCCTCCTCATTTAATGCATTGGAATCTAGTGAGATTGTCTTCATTACTTCATAATACTTATCGAATGCTTTGTTATATTTCCGTTTCTCTTTCCGTCTTTTGAATATACCATATATGATATGGAATAGTAGGAACAAGTATGCAATAATGCAGAACATAACAGCGATTGAGCATATTCTTATGATCAACGGATATCCTACGAACTTATAGTATATCCAATAGAAATAGTATTCTATGAAATCTACGCCATATAAAACTTGCTCCATTTCCCTTGATATATTTATCTAAAAACTTGTATATTTAAAACAAATGCTGTACATTTGTTGTATTGTATGTTCTGCTGTATGCAAATATACTAAATAACTTGTATATATTAGCCATTATTCATGGACAGGACTTTTGGACGGTATTTCATACCTTGTGATTATTTTCGATGGAAAGGGTTGAAATGACAATTAGTGGCGGTTAAAAGGCTATAAAGTATTAAAGATATTTTTGATTAGTTAACGAATGAGGCCGGTATATGCGAGTCATATGGCGTAATCTCATGCGAAACAAAAACAAACAATAATTTAAATTCTGGAATATGATGAAGATTAAAAAATTGATGTATGTCCTTATGGGGGCATTTGCCATTGTTGCTTGTACGGATAATGACAATGAAGGGGGAGTGAATAATGGAGAAGAGGGAGGTGATAATTCGCCGGAGTATGTAATTCCTGCTGGGTTTGATTTTGCAACTAGCCGTGCAGTCGCAGTTGAGGTGGCTTCAGCTAAACCTGTAGTCGTATCCTTGTATTCGGATAAGGACTGTAAAGAAGAAAATTTATTGGTTGGAGATTTGCTTGTGAAGGGTGAAAAAAGTTTAGAGCTAAATGTGCCGATTCACTGTATAAATCTTTATTTAAGATATGCAACGGCAACGACAACAGCTAAAGATGTTGCATTTCCGATTGCCAATGTTACTCGTGGAAGTGAAGTTGTAGCAATTACAGTGCCTGAAGATGCAGTGCAACCTACTAATGAAAAGGATGCCGGATGGCTTTTCTATCACAATACAGGGGTTGCTATGTTTGAAGACAATTGGCCGATAGAACCGAATAAGGACAATGATTTGAACGATGTAGTTTTTGAATATGATTTGAAGGTTACTGAATGTCAGAATGAGGAATTGTTAGTAAATCAGGCATATAAAGAGAACTTGAAGCTGACTTTGGATATTCGTGCGAAAGGTGGCAGATATCCTACAGCGATTGGTGTAGTATTGGGTGGTTTGGACAAGAAATATATTAATGAGGCTACTGCTGTAACCCGTATTGTATTGAAAAAGGGACAGGGAACAGAGGACGAATTAGCTGTGGGAAAAATGGAAGCGGAAATGCGCGGAACATTGTTTGGCAAATCGCAGTATTGCAAAGTTACTGTAGATACGAAAAATAGTAATCCTGTTATCATAATGGACGGATTGGCTGATTTAGGTGATAACACTAATTTCTTCCAGACTACAGAAGGATATATAAATCCGGGACAAGGTATGTTGCGCGCAGAGATTACGCTGAGTGGTAAGGAACGTACCAGTCTTACAGAGGATTTGGAACAATTGAAGGCTTATCGTGAGCTTATTACTAATACAAATAATCAGAACTTCTTTATTAAGACAAACAGCAATAAAGAGATTCACATGAAAGGTTATAGGCCGACTTATTTTTATACTAATTATGACGCTGATTCAAAAGGTGAAATGATGGACGGTGTTCCATATTGTAATAAGAATGGTTTTGTTTGGGGAATAAAAGTTCCTGTTGGTACAAAACATGCTTATGAGCAAGTGCTGTTTGATGATGCTTATCCTAAGTTTCGTGGTTGGGTGACTAGCAACGGTACCGATAATAAAGATTGGTATTTGCATCCCGTAGGGGGAAAAGTAGTAGAAGCTTGGTAATACAAAAGCTCAGCCAATACGTTATTTGAGATATTTTGTACAATTTGAACCCCTCTTTTTTCGAAAAGAGGGGTTTCTTTGTACCCGGAAAAACAATCTTTAAACTAATACCCGTAATGATGAAGCGATTTTTTATTGGCTACAGTTTGATTACTTTTTTCTTTTTGAATAGTGTAGTGCTCTTTGCGCAACACAAAAACTCCTTTACCAAACAATGGAAAATAGAAGATGAATCCCATGCCTTGCAGATGATAGAACATGCGGATACATTGGAACTGATTGTTCCTAAAGGTTTGACCATGTGGTATGGGCAACGTCTGACAGGTGATTATGAGATAAGTTATCGTATCTGTATGGTAATGAAAGGCGGAACATATGATCGTTTAAGTGACTTGAATTGTTTTTGGGCTGCCAATGACCCTAAACATCCTGATAACCTTTTTGCCCGTAGCGAGTGGCGGAACGGTGTCTTTAAAAACTACAATACACTGAACCTTTTCTACGTTGGATACGGAGGAAATGACAATTCTACGACTCGTTTCCGTCGTTATTGGGGAGAATATTACGGAATAGCAGACGATAAAGTAAAACCGTTACTGAGTGAGTATACAGACGCACCGCATCTGCTTGCTCCCAATCAATGGTATCAAATTCAAATCCGGGTTAAAAAAGGAATAACTACTTATTCAGTGAATGGCGAGGAACTTTTCCGTTATTCTGTGGCAGATGGCTTGGGGAACGGTCATTTCGGATTACGCCTTTTGCAGAATCACGTCTTGTTTACTGGCTTTAAAGTGATTACATTTTAAATTGCACATAAAAAATCTAATATACAATATACCCATGATGAAACAACCTTTTACCAGACTAGGAGTAACCACTCTACTTTCCTGTTTATGTTCAGCATTTCTTCATGCGCAAGTAGTTACAGACGAGCGGCTGTTCTCTTTTGAGGAACCGCAAGTTCCAGACTGTATTACGGGCGTCCACTCCCGGCTTTCCATCTCCGATATACATTATAAGGATGGAAAACATTCGATGAAATGGGACTTTGAACCTGGCGGCGTATTAGAACTCAAGAAAGATTTGAAATTTGAAAAGAAGGATCCGACCGGAAAGGATCTGTATCTTTCAGCTTTTATAGTGTGGGTGTATAATGAAGAACCCCAAAATGCAACGATCGATTTTGAATTCTTGAAAGACGGTAAGAAATGTACTTCGTTTCCTTTCGGAATTAACTTTAAAGGTTGGCGTGCCGCATGGGTTTGTTATGAACGTGATATGCAAGGTATGCCGGAAGAAGGTATGAATGAACTCCGTATTGTTGCCCCAAATGCAAAAGGAAGCCTTTTCATCGATCATTTGATTACTGCGACCAAGGTTGATGCACGTCAGCAAACAGCCGATTTACAGGTGCCTTTTGTAAATGCCGGAACCAATAACCATTGGCTGGTTGTCTATAAGCACTCGCTTTTAAAACCGGATATTGAATTGACCTCTGTCAGCGACAAGCAAAAGAAAGAAATGCAACTGCTGGAGAAACGTTTCCGGGATATGAATTATACAAAAGGCAAGCTCTCGGACAAAGAAGTGGAGACTATCCGTAAGAAATATGATTTTTATCAGATTACATATAAAAACGGTCAGGTATCGGGTGTGCCTATTTATATGGTGCGCGCTTCCGAAGCTTATGAACGGATTATACCGAATTGGGATAAGGATATGCTGACTAAGCTCGGTATAGAAATGCGTGCCTATTTTGATTTGATGAAACGGATTGCTGTTGCGTATAATAATAGTGCTGCAAAACCGGAACTTCAGAAAGAAATGAAGCAGAAATTCTTGGCTATGTATGACCATATAACAGACCAGGGGGTGACTTATGGCAGTTGTTGGGGGAATATCCATCATTACGGATATAGTGTTCGCGGATTGTATCTGGCATATTTCCTGATGAAAGACGTACTTCGTGAAGCCGGTAAGTTGCAGGAAGCCGAACGCACACTGCGGTGGTATGCCATTACGAATGAGGTATATCCTAAACCGGAAGGTAATGGAATTGATATGGACTCATTTAATACACAGACTACCGGTCGCATTGCAAGTATCCTGATGATGGAGGATACACCGGAAAAGTTGCAATACTTGAAGTCTTTCTCCCGTTGGATTGATTACGGTTGTCGTCCCGCTCCGGGGCTGGATGGCTCGTTCAAAATAGATGGCGGTGCTTTCCATCACCGTAATAACTACCCTGCTTATGCCGTCGGTGGTTTGGATGGGGCGACTAATATGATTTATCTTTTCAATCGGACAGAATTTGCTGTCTCGGAATTGGCACATGAGACAGTGAGAAATGTATTATTTGCAATGCGTTTCTACTGTAATAAATTGAATTTCCCATTGTCAATGTCCGGTCGTCACCCCGATGGAAAGGGGAAATTAGTGCCGATGCATTATGCGATGATGGCTATGGCAGGGACTCCCGATGGGAAGTCCGAGTTTGACAAGGATATGGCATCCGCTTATCTTCGCCTTGTCTCAGGTATTTCTTCTAAAGAACAGGAACCGGAGTATATGCCCAAAGTCTCTAACGCACAGGAACGTAAGATTGCGAAGCTGCTTGTGGAAAAAGGTTTTCGTCCTGAACCCGATCCGCAAGGAAATCTGGCACTGGGTTACGGTTGTGTATCTGTACAACGTCGTAACAACTGGTCGGCAGTGGTCCGCGGACATTCCCGCTATCTTTGGGCGGCAGAACATTATCTGGGGCATAATCTTTATGGCCGTTATCTGGCACATGGCAGCCTGCAAATCCTGACAGCGGCACCGGGACAGAACGTTACTCCTGCCACAAGCGGCTGGCAGCAGGAAGGTTTCGACTGGAACCGTATCCCAGGTGTGACTTCCATACATCTTCCGCTGGAACAGTTGAAGGCTAAAGTCCTGAATGTGGATACTTTCTCCGGCATGGAAGAAATGCTTTACTCTGACGAGGCTTTTGCCGGTGGATTGTCGCAAAAGAAAGAGAATGGAAATTTTGGAATGAAATTGCACGAGCATGATAAATACAATGGAACTCACCGGGCACGTAAATCTTTCCATTTCATCGGCGGAATGATTGTTTGTCTAGGCTCGGATATTGAAAATGCCAACACGGAATACCCTACTGAAACCACGATATTCCAGTTGGCAGTAACAGATAAGACAGGACATGATTACTGGAAGAATTATCAAGGTGAGGGCAAGACATGGATTGATCATCTGGGAACCGGATATTATGTACCGGCTGCAGCTAAGTTTGAGAAGACCTTCCCGCAATATTCCCGTATGCAGGATACAGGCAAGGAAACGAAGGGGGATTGGGTTTCATTAGTCGTGAATCATGGGAAAGCTCCGAAAGGCGGAAGTTATGAATATGCTGTCCTGCCACAAACAAATGAAACTGTTATGAAGTCATTTAGCAAGAAACCTGCTTATAAGGTACTGAAGCAGGATCGCGATGCTCATGTCGTGTATTCATCGGCAGAGAATATATACTCTTATGTACTTTTTGAAACCCCGCAAGCACCTCTTCCTGGTGAATTATTACAGCGTACGGATACGTCCTGCCTAGTGATGATTCGTAAGGAATCACCAGAGAAAATTCTGCTGACAGTGGCACAGCCGGACTTGGCATTGTATCGCGGTGCAAGTGATGAAGCTTTTGATAAAGATGGAAAACGGATAGAACGCAGTATTTATTCCCGTCCGTGGATTGGCAATGAAAGTGGTGAAATTCCTGTTACTGTCACTTTGAAAGGTCGATGGAATGTCGAAGAAACTCCTTTCTGCAAGGTTCTTTCGTCTGATAAAAAGCAAACGGTTCTCCGTTTTACTTGTAAAGACGGAGCTAGCTTTGGAGTGGAACTACGGAAATAAGGTGGATTCAATATAAACAGAGTGTGAAGCCTCGGACTTAAATGTTGTTCCAAATAGAAGAAAATATTGTTTCAAATATTGGTTCTTTTTGTTTCACTGTTTGAAACGAAGTGTTTCACACCGAGAAACGAAGTGTTTCAAGCACTGAAACAAAGTGTTTCACGCCGAGAAACAAATAGTTTCAAATGGGGTTGAAACTTTTAGGACGGAAGCGAATAAAGTAAAGGTGGCAATAGAATGGAGAAGGACATTCTATTGTCACCTTGTTATTTGCTATCTATTGCCATTTTTACTTCTTGATAATGTGTCGTTTAGCTACCCAAAGTGACAATAGGAATGTACAAAAAAACTATGTAGAGATGCGTCTTAGAACATAAACATAGCTACCGCTACGATACGGTTATTGCAAACAGCATGAGTGTCTATAATTTTTCCGTTAGAATGTTTGAGTGAACCATACCATGCCGAACTTAGAGTATATTCCAAACCAAATTTCCAATGAGGTACATTGTATGTCAATTCAGCTCCTGCTGTAACTAATTGGTCAAGGTTTGTTCCTGTACCATATAGCTTTTCTGATTCCAATGCATCGCTTGTTCCTAAATTCTTTGCGTAGCCGACAAAGATTCCCGGTTTCCATTTTTGCCCGTAAACGGCATTCAGCCAAGAACTTGAAAAACGTATTGGAGTGTATTTCTGTTCTCCTGTGCGTTCATTAATAGATTTAATGCCGAATCCGCCAAGACCGGACGCTTGTGTAAGATTGGAACCTAATACACTCTTTGCGCCAATAAACCAGTTCTTATTCGTGTATTTCACATGAGCTTCGTAAGAAAGAGTTGTGATGCGTTCGTCTACTTTATATCCTTCTGTGGAGACTGTGCGTGGCTTTAATGATAACAACTCAACACCTACACCTGCTAATAGACCATCTTTCTTGTAATCTGCCCCAATATAAATTTCAGGAACACAGCCTTTCTTTATATACTCCTGGCTTTTTCCGGCAGGTCCTTGAGACAAATACTGGGATTGCCATACGGCAGCTCCCGTGAGTTGGAAGTTACGGTTTGTATAACGATAACGAATCTGCGGTGCACGACTAAACGGTTGGAAAGGTGCTCCTACCGAAAGGTTAAGAATCTGTGGCGAAACATCTCCGAACAACGGATGCCAGGTTTGTCCGAGCAATAAAGCTGATTTGCCCCAATCCAAGTTGAGATAAGCATGGCGAAGGCGTACTACTGAATAAGAAGTACCTGTGCCGCGGAAGTCAATTTCTACTTTAGCAGAAGTTTTGGCTGTTCCTAGTTTAGGACCGGCAACGTCTACTCCCAAACGTGAATATAACGTATAGAAATTACTGTTTGACGTTGAATTCAAATCGTTTCCGTCCGGATCGCGTACCTTGTCTTTGGGATACATATAGAACAACCCGTCTACGGTTTCTTCGTTGGCACGACTGTTATAATAAAAGTCAGTACGAATCTGTCCGTAGAATTTGAACTTGAAATCCTTCATCTGTGCAAAACTGCTCGAAACAGTTATCAGGCAAATAAATAATAGAATGTATTTTTTCATAATGTGCTTGTTTATAAACGGGCGCAAAATTACATAAAATTCCGATTATCAGCTTATCATTGATTAAAAAAGGCATTGACAGCCTGATTATATTTGTTCAGACTTGTACTTTTATGAATCGCTTTCAATAGTTTTTTTTCTGTATTTGGCAATAAATATTCCCAAAAAGTCTTCATTTTGTTTAGGAGCTGTCCGTCTCCACCTTCAAGCTGCTCTGCGTATGCCGTGTATACGCTTTTGTGCATCAATTGCAATTTTTGTACCATTTCATCGAAGCTAAGAGCGCGTCCGTGTCTATGCTCTAATGCTAACGCCGGATTGGCGAGTAGCCCGCGTCCTATCATAATTCCGGCTAATGAAGGAAACTTGTCCTGAATTTGTTGAATATCTTCCAGACTGTTTATGTCTCCGTTATAAATAATAGGATGTTTGCAAGCATCTTGAAAATCAGCGAACCCTTTAAGGTCTACCTTACCTTTATATTGTTGTTTGCCTAAACGGGGATGCATCGTGACTTGCCGCAGTGGCAGTTCATTAATAATAGGAGCTAGTTTGAGGCATTCAGCCGCATTTTCCCATCCCAATCTCATTTTTATGGAGAAACTGATTTGCGGATACTTCCGAACCAAGCTGAGCAGTGCTTCCACTTCTTTGAGATAAGGCAGGATGCCGGAACCATTGTGGCGCTTTGCTAAAATTGGAAAGGGGCAGCCCAGATTTACATCCGCTTCTTTATATCCTTTCTCGATAAAAAGGGAGAGAATCGCTTCCGCTTTTTCAACTGTCGGAGCTATTAACTGAGGGACGAGGTGGGGCACATGATTGTTTCCCGGTTCGATGCCTCGGACATCCCTGCTGCGGAACTCGCCTTTCTCGATTCGGACAAATGGGGTGTAATAAGTGTCTACGCCACCGAAACAAGCGGCGTGGGCATTGCGGTAAAAAACTTCTGTGTACCCCTGTAGCGGGGCAAAGTGAATGGGTAAGTCTTGCATTACGTTATTTTTGCACAAAGATACACCGAATATATTTTTATATGTATGTTTTTGTATCATAATTGAATAATTTTGGCCGGTAAAGTAGGCTGTGAGTTTTTAAATTTGCGCATTGACAAATCTAATTTTAAATGTAAAACGAATAGTATGCAACCCGAATTCCGAATTAATCTTTCATGGAAGAGAGGTCTCAGTATGTTACTGTTAGCCTTATTTTCATTCTCTGTGGCACTGGCCCAAGTACTTGTACGGGGTACAGTCGTTGACCAAACTGGAGAATCGGTGCCTGGCGCAAGCATCCAGGTCAAAGGAGGCACTCAAGGTACAATTTCAGACCTTGACGGCAAATTCTCACTAAATGTTCCTAACAAGAAATCCACTCTTGTCATCTCTTTTATCGGTTATATAACCCAAGAAGTGCCAGCCGATGCATCTAAGCCTATGTCTGTTGTGCTGAAAGAAGATACAAAGACACTGGATGAAGTAGTCATCGTAGGCTATCAGGAAATCAAGAAGAAAGACCTTACCGGCGCTGTGTCAAAAGTCGATATGGAAGGCTTGCTCAAAACTCCAACGTCTTCGTTCGACCAAACCTTGGGTGGACGTATTGCCGGAGTGAATGTTAGTTCGGGCGAAGGTATGCCGGGTGGAACGATGAACATCGTAATCCGTGGTAACAACTCTTTGACACAGGACAACTCACCATTGTATGTGATTGATGGTTTCCCGGTGGAAGACCCTGCTATCGCAGCTACTATCAGCACTTCGGATGCTGAATCTGTTGAAGTATTGAAAGATGCCTCGGCTACTGCCATTTATGGTGCACGTGGTGCCAATGGTGTCGTTATTATCACCACTAAGAAAGGTAAGGTAGGAAAACCGCAACTGAAGTATGATGGAAGTTTCGGTGTGCAAAAAGTAACCAATACGATTCCGATGCTGGATGCATATGAGTTTGTGAAGTTGCAGAATGAGATGTTCCCGGCAGATACACAAAAGAATTATCTGAAAGAATATGAAGGTAAGCAATGGACATTGGATGATTATCGTGGTGTTCCGCAGTATGATTGGCAAGACGAAATATTTCGTACTGCCTGGCAGCAGAGCCATAACGTAAGTTTGATGGGAGGTACGGAAGGCGTTCGTTATAATGCTTCGGCTTCTTATTTCGACCAGGATGGTATCGTTCTGAACTCAAACTATAAGCGTTTCCAGACACGTATGAATACAGTGGTTCGCCGTGGTAAACTGAATATGAGTATAACTGCCAACTATTCACGTGCTATTCAGACAGGTAGTTCTACCTCTCTATATTCCTCCAGCGGTATGAATAACTTGTTCTATAGTGTATGGGGATATCGCCCAGTTACAGAGCCGGATGTTCCATTGAATACATTGATGGACAATGCACTCGACTCTTCCGTAGAACCGACTAATGATTATCGTTTCAATCCGATTATGTCATTGAAGAATGAATATCGCAAGAACTACACCAATAATCTTCAGTTGAACGGTTTCGTAGAATACGAGTTTATAAAAGGTTTGAAACTGAAAGTTTCAGGCGGTTATACTTACGATGCCCGTAACAATGATACATTCAATAATTCAAAAACACGTTACGGTAGTCCGATTTCTACAGATAAAGTCAATGCGCAGGTTGTTCGTAACCAACGTCTGACGTGGTTGAACGAAAACGTCCTGACCTATCAGACTAATATAAAGAAGAAGCATTTCTTTAATTCATTGCTTGGTATCACTTTCCAAAACTCTGATTACGAGTACTATTCTTTCAAGACTACCAATATTCCGAATGAATCTATGGGAATGGCCGGTATGAGTGAAGGTATTCCAAGTACTACCAGTTCCGAGAAGTCATCGTGGTCTATGATGTCTTACTTAGGCCGTGTGAACTATAATTATCTGTCTAAATACTACGCAACAGCATCATTCCGTGCTGATGGTTCTTCCAAATTCGCTAAAAAGAATCGGTATGGTTTCTTCCCTTCGGCTTCCTTGGCCTGGAACTTTAGCGAAGAGGACTTCATGCGAGATTTCAAATCTGTTGTTTCCAATGGTAAATTGCGTACCAGCTGGGGTTTGACAGGTAACAACCGCGTAGGTGAATATGAAGCTTATGCTTTGCTGCGAATGCTGAAAGCATCTTCAAATAATATTCCGTCAGGAGTTTATCCGTTTGAAAACAACCAGAATAGTGTCGGTATGGTACCTATCGCCTTGTCAAATAAAGATTTGAAATGGGAAACGACCGAACAATGGAATGTTGGTCTGGATTTAGGCTTTTTCGACGAACGTATCAGTGTGAATGTTGACTGGTATATGAAAACAACTCGTGATTTGCTTTTGGATGCGGACATGTCTTATACAACAGGTTTCAAGAGTGCCATGAAGAATGTGGGCAAGGTACGTAACTCTGGTGTGGAATTTACCTTGAATACGATAAACTACAATAAGAACGGTTTCAAATGGAGCACTAACTTCAATATCGCATTCAATAAGAATAAGGTATTGGAACTTGCCGAAGGTCAGAAATCCTTGTTGACTTCTGCTTACTTTGATCAGGCATACAATACACAACCTACATATATTGCAAAGAAAGGTTATTCGATGGGTATGATGTATGGTTATCAATATGAAGGAACTTACAAGTATGAGGACTTCTATAAATCAGGTGATACATATGTATTACATCCAGGTGTTCCTTACTACTCCAGTGAGAGCAATACGCAACCCGGTATGCCTAAATATAAAGATTTGAACGGCGATGGTGTCATAGATTCCAATGACCGTACTATGATCGGACGTGGCTTACCTATTCATACTGGTGGTTTCACCAATGATTTCGAATACAAAGGCTTCGATTTGAGTATCTTCTTCCAGTGGTCTTATGGAAATGATATCTTGAATGCTAACCGTTTATTCTTCGAAAACGTCAATAATTCGCGTAATCTGAATCAGTATGCAACTTATGCTGATCGCTGGACACCGGAGAATCCGTATAGCGATATTCCAGTTGCCAAGAACTCCAGTTCTAACAAGGTGGTATCTTCACGTGTCATCGAAGATGGTTCTTTCCTTCGCCTAAAGACGCTGAGTATAGGCTATACTCTGCCCAAGAAGGTGATTAAAAAGTGGAGAATCTCGAATGCCCGTGTTTATGTGGCAGGACAGAATCTTTGGACAATTTCCGGTTATTCCGGTTATGACCCGGAAGTTTCTATCCGTAACAGCGCCTTGACACCGGGACTTGACTATTCTGCTTATCCGAGAGCTTATGCAGTCAATTTTGGAGTTAATTTAGGATTTTAATATTATTTGAAATGATAGATATAAAGAAGAAATTATGAAAACGATAAAAATAGTATTCCTTTCTTTTGTAGCTGCATGTACAATGGCGTCGTGTGACTTTTTGGAAAAGGAACCATATAAGATTGTTCCAGAAAACTATTTCCAGAATGAAACGGAGGCTCAGAACTTTCTGACCGGAGCTTATGCGAACTTGGCGCAATCTACTTTTTATGGTGGCGATTATATGGTACTCGTAGGCGGTGACGACCTGGAATTCTACGGCGGATCTACCGGACGTATTTCCAATACAGGATTAATCTGTAATAATACGACAACCAGTGACGCGGCTGTCACACAATTTTGGGCTAACTTATACAATGGTATTGAGCGTACTAACATGTTTCTTGAAGAAATAGATAAAGTACCGGGGATAAGTGCTGAGAAGTGTGCGCAGTTTAAATCGGAAGCGCGTTTCCTGCGTGCATTCTACTATTTTAACCTGGTGCAATGCTGGGGAGATGTTCCTTTGAAACTGGAATCTACCTATTCGTCAGGCACGGTAACCAATAAAGATATTGCCCGTACCGACAAGAATGTAATTTATAAGTTTATTGTGAAAGAAATGGAAGAAGCTGCTGATGAAGGGCTGCTTTCTGCCAATGAATTGGGTTATAAGCCCAGTCGCATTTCGCAGTCGGCTGCATGGGGAATCCTGGCACGTGTTTATCTGTTTTGGGCAGGCGAACATTATCGTGACGGCAAACCGGCATCTGCCGAAACAAACTCTTATTTCGAACGTGCCAGCTTCTTCGGACAGAAAGTAATGGCGGAAGGACATGACCTTGCTGATGATTATTGGGATACATTCATTGATATGTGTTCGAACAAATACAATACAACCGGTTCTAATGAAAGCATTTGGGAAGTTGAGTTTGCCGGTGACGGTACGGGAGATGTACGCTCGGAAGGTCGTATCGGAAATACGATTGGACTTCAATGTTCGGACTTCTCTTCTCAATCCAGTTTGGTAGGAAAAGCCGATCCGGGATATTCTTACGGATTCCTTTGGGCTACACCGAAACTTTATGATTTGTATACCAAGAATGGTGATAAGAAACGTTTCACCTGGAACATAGCACCTTTCACCTATCGTGCGCTGGACGCTGATGCTGACGCAGGTATTAAAGGTAAAACCGGAATTGTAGGAAGAACTTTTGAGAGCAAGGAATTATACGAATTGGTAACCGGTGCGGGTTGGTATGGAGAAAAATCTTATGATTATGATGGCCCGGATGAAGGTAAGGAATTTGTAAATAAGACAAGCCAAAGAGGAGATGTTTATAAGAAAGCGGTTGCCGCAGACAAGGTAAGAAAAGACTTGTGTTGTGCAAAATTCCGTCGTGAGTATGAACCTGCTACCAAGAGAAATAAGAATTTTACCTCTATCAATTTTCCCATTCTTCGCTATTCGGATGTATTGTTGATGGTGGCAGAAGCAGAAAATGAGTATCAGGGCTATCCGACAGATTTGGCTAAGCGTTGCCTGAAGGAAGTACGCGACCGTGCAGGAATCACAGATCATACAGGTTCTCTTAATTCGCAGATTGCTTTCCGTAACGCGATAAAAGATGAACGTGCCATGGAGCTGTGCTTTGAATACACCCGTCGTTTCGACTTGATTCGTTGGGGAGAGTTTGTGGAGAAGATGAATGAACAGGTTGACCTGGCACTGAGTGGCACTCATTGGAATCAGGGTTCTCAGGTAGCACCATTCTACCGCGTGACTTCCGCTTATCAGTATTTCCCCATTCCGGATGCTGAAAAAGCAGTGAATAAACTGATTACAGATAATAATCCGGGTTGGTAATCACCTTGAGTCTATTAAATTATTAAAGAAAAGAATAGGACGATGAAAATATATAAATTGTTATTAGTAAGTTTGGGAGTTCTTTACTTCACATCTTGTGAGAAAGAACTGGATCGGGACTTGACGGATGTCAGCGTAAGGGTGGCAACCAACGAAAATGTAAGATACGAGGGAAACATACTGACTGTAAAAAAGGGAACTCCTGTTGAATTCCTTCTTCATGGTGATCCGGATTATGTATCTTTCTTTAGTGGTGAACTCGGACATCAGTATATTTACCGGGACAGAAAGGAATATTCCGCGGAAGATGTTGAATCATGTGAACTGAAATTCGGTGTTTGGACAGCGACGGGAAATGCAAATTCATGCACGAATCAGTTGGATATACTATATTTGGCGGAAGAACAGGAAACAGATTCGGAGAATAGTACGGCTTTTCCGGGGATGAGTAAGACTAATTTTGAGGCTGATTCTGTTTTAGTAGAGAAAACTACAGTATGGAAAACCTTTATCCCACGGACAAAATTGCCAACTTCAGTATTGGGTAGTGCAGCCAATGCGCTGAACTATAGTGAATCGGTAAAGAAGTTTATAGGTAAAAAGCTGACATTGGCTATTGCATTCAATAAGGACGGGAAAAAGTCATCTGACTTTCCTCCTTATAGTAGTGGCGATCCTATTCCCCAGTCAACATTCAATTTCGTAGGTATGCGTGTTGAAACTACTTGGAAAAACGGTCGTGTAACAACTGCTTATGCTTCTTCTTTTGGCTTTACTCCTTTAAATATGAAGAATAAGACAGTATTTAAAGATCAGGCTGAAATTAACATGCCAAAAGACCGTGAATATGGTTCTGTTACAACGGGTGTATCAGGTATGTGGAATTTGAGTAGTATAGCAAACGGTAGCTTTGCTGTCACTGGCGCTGCTACCGGTTCCAACTGGAAATATACCTGGCTTGTTTCTGATTATTTGAATCTGCTTGAATGTCCGTCACCGGATTCGGGAGTGAAGGTGAAAGATGTTTCTCAGGAATTGAACTCTTACACTTATACTTATAATCAAGTGGGTACGTATACTGCTACATTCCTGATGAATAATTCCAATTATGCGCATGCGGCATCCAAGACTTGTGAGTTGATTATTAATGTAACAGAATAACTTTAAATACTAATAGATTATGAAGTACATAAAATCGTATATACTTTTCGTCCTGATGTTTTTTACCGTTACCGGTTGTACGCTGGACGACCTGAAAGACGATGTGAACAACCTGAAGGATAGGGTGACGCTTATTGAAGAACAGGTGAAGCTGTTGAATGATAATTTGGCTGTAATCGGCTATATTCTTGATCCACAGAATAAGACAGTTAGTAAGGTTGAGACTGTCACAGAGGGTGGAGTGGAAAAATATATAATCACTTTGAGTGATGATAGACAATTGTCTCTCGTTATTGGTAAGGGAGGAACGGTTAATGAGCCGGAAATAACAATCGGTGAGGATGGCAAATGGTACATAAATGGTAATCCTACAGGAATCGTTGCTGTGGGAGAAGATGGTAAGAACGGTGAAGGTTATCCGGAATTTCGTGTGGAGAACGGTAACTGGCAAGTACGTTTCGGTGATGGTGCTTGGGCGAATGTTCCCGGTGGCGAAGGTATTGCCGGTGGAAGTTCCTTGGGTGACCAAATCTTTGAATCTGCCAAAGTTGATGGCAATAACTTTGTAGTGACTTTAAAAGATGGTAGTATACATACACTTCCCATTGTAGCAACACTGGTTTGCGTTATTGATAAGTCTGCGTTGGATGATGAAGACTTTTTGGTTATTAATAAGGGAGAAAGAGCAATTGTTCCTGTTAAGATAGAAGGCGAAAATTCACAAGTTACCTGTCCGCAAGGCTGGAGAGCCACTTTGAGTAAACTAGATAAAGTTGATGAACAAGGTAACAACTATCAATTATCAATTTTTGCTCCTGCTGCAGATGTTAAGGCATTGACTAGAGCTATGGCTGATAACACTACGGATGTGACTGTTCAAGTTCAAAAAGGAGCGTATTGGGCTGTTGATAAGATTAAGGTGAAGAATCCGAAAGATTATAGCAATAATTTGAATAAATATGAAGATGGACTGGTTGTCACTGTAGGTGGATTGGAAATCAATAAAGAGACCTATGGAGCAGCGACAGAAATTACTTCAGATCAAGCTATATCAGAAGGTGGAGTATATTTTGTATCTACCAATAATGTAACGCTGACTTATGCTTTGGGAAATACAGGAGTGGAAGAATTAATTATTATTCCGACTACGGTGGATGTAACTACGATAAATTTGGCAGTCTCCAAGCAGATATTTCTGAAAGGTACATTTGTATGCCAAAATGTTACTTTGAGCAACACTACTAATCATTATCCATTGCGAGTTGTGAAAGAGGATAATATAAATATTGTTTTCGATCAATGTAAGATTAATGACTTAGTTGCAACTAAAGGACTTGTCATGAGAGGTTCTGAAATTACTGTTGCTTCTATAGATAACTTTGTTATCAGTAATTCTGATATTAATCTTGCGATATCAGGTGTTGGATTGTATTTGTTGACTCAGATGACTTGCAAAAATCTTAGTTTGGACAACAACCTTATTTATTCTTCTCTCAGTGACGGTTTAACAGAGTTCAAGATATTTAATGGTAATAATTTAACAGTCGAAAACCTGAATTTGACAGCTAATACATTGATTGATATTGAATCTTCCGGTAATAGCGTTTATGGACTTGTAAGAGCAAACAGTGTAGAACAAGCCACTGTGAAGGATAACTTATATTGGCTATCGGATGCTGCCAAAGCTGCATATTTCTTTACCGGTGCAAGCGCTATAGTGAAGAATCTGAATAGCGGTGCTAATTTTGGGTATTCTAAGGCAGGAAAACCGCTTCGTATGTTCCAAAATACTGCTATTGATCCTGATGTTGAACTTGTAGGAGGGTTGTTTGATACGGATAATTCTGCTACCTTTAATAAGTCAACAGGTATCTTTATACCTAAAGATGGTTATACTCAATATGGTGCACAACGCTAAAACTAAGAATTATGAAAAAGATATTGATACTATTAATTTGTTTATTACCCATCATCATCTTTACAGCGTGTGATGATAAGGATGATATACGTAAAGATATTGACGACCTGAATGCCCGTTTGGATGCTTTGGAAGATGATCTTGTAGATTTGAACACAGGCATTAAATCTTTCCAGGACGCAATGAAAGGACTCGTTCTTATAACTGACTACTCAATGGATGAGAAGGGGAATTATACCCTCACATTGAGCGATGGTAAAAAGTTAGTTATCTATAGTGGTCAACCTGCCGGAGAAATTCCTATACTTGGTGTTAATGACGCAGGTAACTGGACATACACTCTTAATGGAGAAACAAAAGAATTGACAGATAAGGATGGCAATCCCTGTCCGGCTGTTCCGGTAGACGGAAAAGACGGAAAGACACCGACCATATCAATTGATTCGGACGGCTATTGGTGTTATACCATTGAAGGCGGCGAAGTACAGCGCATAGAAGGTCGTTATAATATTGCAAATATTGAGAAAATTCCAGGTGGCATATTCTCAAGTGTCACAGTAGAGGGTAATAATATGACTTTTGGTTTTGCTGACGGTTCTACGACCATACCTTTATTGGGTGGTTTGAATCTGGCTTTCTCAAACGTATCGGGAGAACTTACTTCCGTAACAGTAGCCAAAGCAAGTTCCATAACCATAACTGCAACGTCGACCAATGTTGACAATATCATTATCGACCAAACTCCTTTGAAGGTAAATCTGACTGATGCTGCATCCGATAATTTAACGATTAGCGCGAAGGGAGTAGCAGCGGGCGAGTATACTGTTTATTTCCAGATATTCTCTAAAGAAGGATATAGATTGATTAAACCGTTGAAAGTGACGGTTAGTGAATAAGTCGAACTAATAAAAGCAAAGAAATTATTATGAAATTCTATAAATCATTCATATTATTCAGTTTGTTGGCATTGACTTTTGTGTCATGCAACACAGACGACCAGGAAAGAGACATTGATGCTCTAAAAGACCGTGTGGCGAATTTCGAAGCACAGGTTCAGCAGTTAAACGATGAAATGAACATCATTCGTGTGCTGTTGGATGGTAACAAGACTATTACGGATTATTCTGTTAATGGTGATACTTATACACTAACTCTAAGTAATGGTGAAACATTGACTTTAACTCCGGGTGCAACCGGTGGTAATTATCCTTCTATTGAAATCGGTGAAAACGGAAACTGGTTTATAGGTGGAGAAGATACAGGTTTGCGTGCCAAAGCAGAAGATGGAGACGACGCATCAATTACCCCTAAATTTAAGATTGAAGCTAATCCGGCAGATGGAGGAAAAAAATACTGGTGGGTAAGCTATGACAACGAAGCCACTTGGAGTGTTTTGGAAAACGGCTTGGCCGAAGGAACAAATAGCCAAACAAATCCTATCAAAGCTGCGATAGTAGAAGGAGACAACTTTAAGGTTACTCTGAATGATGGGAGTGAACATCTTATTCCTATTATAAAAGGACTGGAATGTGCTATTAATGCTCCGGAGTCTATGACTAACGGTTTTTGGATGGTAGCAGGAGGAACAGCATCTTCTTTTACTGTAAAAGTAAATTTGGTTGAAGGAGATTTAGTACGGGTGAATGCTCCAACAGACTGGAATGCAAAGATATTGCCATACGTGACTGGTGCGAAAGAAGTTACTGTAACTGTAACCCCGCCTTCTACAGCAAGCGAATGTGTGATCGTAGTAGAGGTGACTCATGGAGTGAATACTGCTACGGATCAGATTAAGGCTAAAACAACAATAAATAGCTACTGGGCAGAATATCAAGCCGGGTTGGATATTAGAGTTGGAAATTTAGTTATTAATAAGTATGATTATCCGAATGCGGAATTAATATCTGAAGATAATGCAGGTAGTTTTACTGTGTTTACAACAGATAAGGTTTATTTCATTGACGCAGATATTAGCCTTACTGCAAAAATGGCCATACAAGATTATCTTATTCTGATTAATAATAATCCGGATAAGAGAGCAACGGTAGAAATGGGAGCTGGCAAGTTCTTTGCTTTTAACTCGCCAAATGCGACAGCAACAGGTCTTCTGTGCAAAGGTTTGATTATTGACGGCACATTAAATGCCAATTATTTGTCAACTTTAGAAGGAACCGGAACTTGTATGTTCGAATACTTGGCTATGGATGATTGTATTATTAAATTAGGTAAAGCAGGGAATAATCGTGCACTGTTCAATATTTCTTCTACGAGTAACACTACTACCTCTATTAAGACTTTTATACTTAATTCATGTCGTTTCTCATTGACGAATGGCAGTGCCGAAACGAGAATTATTAATTTCCATCCTAATAATGCGACATTTATTAATTCAAATATTCAGATAACAAATAATGTATTTTATGCTGAAGATGCGGCTACAACCATTGATTTGAAATTATTAGTTTATGCTAATACGAATATTACTTTCCTTGTTGAAAGAAATACATTTGTCAACGTTGTTCCGAACTCTACGCAAGGATATATTCAAGGAATCCCGAGTAATGAGAGCTTATTGGCTAAGAATATAGTATGGAATGGTGGAGCTTGGAATGGTGGCTGCAACTGGATTAGTTCTAAGGCGGGATCATCGACTCCATCAGACAAGACAAAGATTGAGGATAATATTGTGTTTGACGAGAGTGGAGCAAAATGGTTATTCTTTAGAGGTGGTAACGGTACACCTTCAGGGATAACAAATGCTATAACTCCTTTGAAAGGCTCTCCTTTTGTAAGTACAGACTTTGCTGCTGGTACATTCATTCTGAATGATACTTATAAAGGAAAATATGGTTCGGACATTGAATAAATGAAGATAATAATGTGATTTCTTGATTATATTGTATGGAATAAGGCGAAGAATCTTTGGTGCTAAGTATATAGTGGTAGATTCTTCGCCTTATCAATAGATTTGAATTTAAAATATGAAAAGCATGAAACTGAATTTATACGCTACTGTCACTACTTTTATCTTAGCTGTTAATATATCCTTCTCTTCCTGCTCTGACGATGAAGTGGTAAACAACAATCCCATCCCCGATCAACCAGAACAAATAACGGAACTTATCACCCAATACAATACAAATATTTCTGCCTATCAAGCCATGCTGGCAAATAAGGTAGAGATTGTAGATTATACTTCTGACGAGAAAGGACACTACAAACTGCAATTGAGCAATCAGCAAATAGCAGATGTGTATGCCCAAACTGCCGAAGATAAAGATATTCCTCTGTTGGGCATTGATGAAGAAGGTTATTGGATCTATCAATTAGAAGGTGCTTCTTATCTCCTGACAGACTTGCAAGGCAATCCAGCTTCCGCCCTGAATAAAACCGGAAAAGCAGTTTTTACCCCCATGATAGGAATAGGAGAGGACGGCTATTGGCAAGTTTCCTATAACGGCTATCAGTGGAAACGCCTAAGTAATTCTCCAGTTCCATTCCTGACTGGAAAAACAGCCAAAAACTTCTCCCTTTACCGTTCAGCCACTTTGAATGAAGAAACGGGCATAATTGTCCTGAAACCCCGTATCGGAGAGAGCTCATTGACACTTCCTACCCATAATAGCAACACTACACCTGCCTGGAAGAAATTCCTGATGAACAGCGACGATAATATGTTACTCGACTTCTCCTATGCCGGATATAAACATGGAGAAGTAGCACCACCGGATGGCTTTTCACTAGGATATGAAGTGATGAACGTGAAACAGCGTATGGAAGAGAAGAAGATGAGTGCCCGGGAAGCCTTAATAGATATTCTGAAAGAGAAGAAAATGACCCGTGACGGTGATAAAAACGGTAATAATCCGACTGCACGTATTGTTATTTATTTCCCTGCAGGAGAATATGTTTTGCACAGTGAAGACGACAACGGAATGAGAGAACCCGAAGCCGGAAAAACATATGCTACAGATAGTAAGGGAAACAACACGAGCTACCGTATTCCTATTAACGGCGGATACTTCGTTATTAAAGGCGACGGCCCGGATAAGACTAAGTTGATTATGGAAACGCCCAATTTGCCGGATAGTAAGGAAGTGATGTACTCATCGCCGACTTTGCTTGAGATTAAGCATAATTCAGGATTAAAGAAACTATGTGATGTAACGGCTGACGCTGCCAAAGGTAGTCATACAGTAGAAGTTTCCGATGCTACTATGCTGAATACAGGTGACTGGGTATGTCTCTATCTGTTGAACAATGACCCGGAACTTGTGAATAAAGAGTTGACTCCTTATCCTGTAGAAGCAACTATGGTTAATATCATAGAAAACGGCGTAAGGGTTCAGGATTTTCATCAGATTATTGCAAAAAGCGGTAATCGTATCACTTTCAAAGAACCCATCATGCACGAAGTAGAAGCACGTTGGGGGTGGGAAATCCACCAATATCCTCATTATGAGGAAGTGGGAGTAGAGGATCTTGCTTTTGTGGGAAATGCTGTAGATGATTTCAAGCATCATAGAACCTGGGAAGATGATGGCGCATACAAACCTGTGGATATGACCCGCTTAACTAACTCTTGGATGCGTCGTGTCAAATTTACGAGTGTCAGTGAAGCCAGTTCTATAACAAACAGTGCTAATATCT
The DNA here is from genome assembly GCF_902491285.1 of uncultured Bacteroides sp. Lineage (GTDB taxonomy): Bacteria > Bacteroidota > Bacteroidia > Bacteroidales > Bacteroidaceae > Bacteroides. The sequence continues at coordinate 32,321 of NZ_CABUHK010000003.1, forward strand.
CCGCCTACAATATAACCATAGATGGTAACCGGGGACACTCTGCCATCCGCTCCGCCGGTTCTTCGCGTGTGTTCATCGGTAAGGTGACAGACCGTACGAATGGTTTATTGATAGATGACAGGAATATCCGTGAAGAAGGTGCCGGGCAATATCATGCCTGTGGAGTATCAAAACCAAGTATGGGAGCCGTTATCTGGCGTGTACATTGGGGAAAAGACGCTTGCTTTGAGTCGCATGCCACACAACCGCGTGCTACGCTGATAGATGCCTGCAGGGGAGGATTCATGCAATTCCGCCAAGGTGGTGACTATGACCAGCTTCCCAATCATCTTGACGATCTCACAATTTGGAATATGTATTCGGAAAGATCACGTGTGGCAAGCGGAAATTCTGCTCCTGCCGGTGTGTTCGATTGGTGGCGTATTGGCTTTAAAGGATGGAAATTCCTTCCGCCGATTATTGTCGGTTTCCATGGTGATCCGCTGAATTTTGTGCAGGAACAAGTGAAACTGGATGAAAGCCATGGCACTCCCGTAGAGCCTGAATCGCTTTACGAAGCACAGTTGGAGAAACGTTTGGGCTTTGTCCCCGACTGGCTAAAAGAACTGAAGTAAGCACATGACATTTAATGACAACCCTTATAATAATAGATTGATTATGAAATTAAGAAACCTGATCTGCTTATTCTTGTTATGTGGTGGGGTAGGAATACCACTTCATGGTGCAGCAAGCACATGTTCAGTTACTCGTATGCAAGCAGAAATGTCACAATCTGATATTTCCATAAAAAAGAAGGAACTGAATGAATTTCGGAAAAAGTATAAACTTACTGCTCCGAAAGCTAATCCCAATGAGGTAGAAGCTGCTTTGATACAGATACAAATGTACCAGTTGGAACGAGTGAACGCAACGACCGTCACAGGGAGCTCATTGCTGAACAAAGACAAAATCACACTTCAGCAGGGAAGAGATATCGCAAAGACGGTACGTGCCCTGGCTTTTGCGGCATTTAAGGACGGTGGCGCAGCGAAGAAGGACTTGTTCCTGTTTTTGGATTACTTGTTTTCTCAAAATATTATAGAGAGTATTCCCAAATATAAGTATAGTAATTATAACGATGTCCGTAAAGTCCCGGCTGACTTATTAAGTGCGTTACCTGTATGTGACGATATGCGGAAAAGCCGGTTGATAGTAGCAGTTCAGAACCTGCTGGAAGCAGACCAGCTAAATCTTAGAGACGAAGAAATCAGGCAAAAAGTTAATTCGGATTATATCTATAATGTCGTCCCACATCTGTTTGTCTGCGCTGTTCATAATCCGGACGAGGAACAGGCAATCAAAGACTTATCTGCTTTCTCACACTTTTTGTCCGCATGTACACAATATAGTCCCAGCGGATATGATGTGCTGAAGCCGGATGGTACCGGATTCCATCATAATACCCATTATAATGGATATATGTACTCTTATAAGACCTGGGTGGAGTATATGGGACGCTTGAAAGGTACTTCTTTCCGCATAGAAAAGGAAGCATATCAACGGATGAGCAAAGCGGTAGTCAGTGTTTATTTGATGGCCGTTCGCTCAAATTCTGATAAGGATCGTTATTATGCGAATAGTATGGCAGGAAGACACCCTTTTACGGGGCTGGATGTGAATTTCTCGCAGCAGCTTTTTGAAACCTTGATTGAAGTAGGAGCAGATATACTTGGCATACCTTATGATAAGGAACTGGCTGCTTATTATAACTATTTCTATAAGACAAAGAAATATAAGGACGCTCCCGAACTGAATGCAGATGGCTTCTATCAGTTCAATTATAGTCCTGCCGGAGTGTATAGGCAGGATAATTGGGTAGCCGTCATGCGTTGCCCGACTACTAATTTTTGGGGAGGAGAGATATACAGTAAAACGAACCGCTTTGGCAGATACCAAAGTCATGGAACACTGGAAATCCTTTATGAAGGCGGATTGTCGAAATGCGGTTATCCTGCGGATAAAAAGAAGAAAAGTGCAGGTTGGGACTGGAATATGATGCCGGGAAGTACCACCGTACACTATACTGACTGGAAAGAGATGATGCCTAATAAGAATGATACTGACCGTTTCGATCAGAAATCGACTACTACCCACTTTGCAGGTGCCTTATCCTGGAAAGATTGTGGCATCTTTGCGTCAGCTTTCGACCAGGATGACCGCTGGGGAAGCCGTCGTTTTGAACCCACCAATCTCTCATTCTGCAAGTCTGTATTTGCTATTGATGGCATGCTGTTTAGTTTAGGGACAGATATCTCGGCAAAAGGTACGTATCCCAACGAATGGATTACTGCCACAAACCTTTTCCAATCTATTATTTCAAAAGACTGTAAACTATTGATAGTAGATGGCAAGGAAATAGAGAAAGGCAAGGAACTAGTGATTGATTCACAGGCTCCGGCCTGGATGGTGGCTCCTACTACTACCGGATATTTTATACCGAAGGGGCATGACAAGCTGATTATTAAACATGAAGAACAAACGACTCCTGCATCAGTAGGAATGGCTGTCGAATCCGGTAAGGAAGTTGCCGCAAAAGCTTATTTGCACCACGGAGTGAAACCCGGGAAGAAGAATTATCAGTTTATGGTTGTTCCGGCCACGACTCCCGAAAAGATGAAGGAGCTTGCAGCGCAGCAGGAAAAAGAGCGTATCTTTAAGGTTGTTACCGCACAGGACTCCGTGCATGTGATTAAGCATCTTCCTTCGGCTACGACAGCTTACGCATTCTTTGCGCCGGCTTCTCATCTGTCTGCCGGTGTAGTATGTGGTTCCGAAACTGAACTATTGGTGATGGAACGTCCGGATAAAACAGGAAAGAAGCTGGAACTGGCTTTATGTAACCCGAATCTTCGCCCGGAAACGATTGCAAAGAATAACTGGAAGCCGACTCCCACACAAGTTTCGATAGAATTGAAAGGAAAATGGACTGTAGAAGCAGGAGATAAAGACCTGCAGGTATCATTAGAAAGGAACAGTCGCGGAAATACGATTCTGAAAACTACGCTTTCCGAAGGCAGTCCGGCATATGTATCATTAGTGAATAAATAGAGTTAAGCATAAAACAAAACTATGAATTTAAGAAAGTTAGTAGGCACATTATTACTAAGCTGGGTGTTTGTGTGCGGGCAAGCCAAACAGCAGGTAGATATGGATTGGTGGCGTGAAGGCCGCTTTGGAATGTTCATCCATTGGGGACTTTACTCCGTTGCTGCTGGAGAGTGGAATGGAAAGCCAGTAGATGGCATTGGCGAATGGATACAGAACTTTGCGAAGGTGCCGAACAGCGAATATGAGAAACTGGCAGATAAGTTCACTTTGTCCAACTATGATCCGGATGCATGGGTAAAGTTGGCAAAGCAGGCAGGAGCACGCTATATCGTGTTTACGACTAAACATCACGAAGGCTTCTGCCTTTATCCGAGTGACGTTTCAGATTTTGATATCGAACGTACCCCTTATAAGAGAGACCCTTTGAAAGAGTTGGTAGAGGCCTGCCGTAGACAGGGATTGAAGGTCGGGTTCTATTATTCCCATCGACAGGACTGGCGGGAAGAAGATGCGGCCGTTATGAAGAATGAATATGATGGGCATTATGGTAAGCCAAGATCCGAGGTAAAACCCAATTTAGACCGATATATCAAAGAAAAAGCCCTATCACAAATGAAAGAGTTACTTACCCGGTATGGCAAGATTGATCTGTTGTGGTACGATACTCCGTTTGATTTGACAAAGGAACAAAGTCAGACATTTGTAAATGTAGTCAGAGAACTGCAACCGGAATGTATAATTAATGGTCGCGTGGGTTATAACCTGGGTGATTATGGAGCATTGGGAGATAATGAAATGCCTTGTTCACGTGTGAACATGGATTTAGAGATGGTGGCCACAATGAATCATACCTGGGGGTATAAGAAGAATGACCATGATTGGAAAAGTCCGAAAGACATACTTTGTTCGCTGATAGAATGTGCAAGCCGTGGAGTGAACTATATGATTAATATCGGCCCGAAAGAGGATGGAACCGTACCGCAGCCAAGTGTTGATATCATGAACTTTATCGGTAACTGGATGCAGGCAAATTCAGAATCTGTCTATGGAACATCGGGTAATCCTTTCAATGATAATTTTCCCTGGGGATATGCTACACATAAGGATAATATCATTTATCTGCATCTGTTGCGCGAACCCCTCAATAGGCGTATTATATTGAAAGGTCTTCTGTCTCCTGTGGAGAAAGCCGAGATTCTATCTTCCGGTATGGCTGTTCCTGTATCGGATAAGGGGCATTACGCCTTGACGATTCCTGCTGAACTGGATTACGGTCAAATACCGGTTGTGAAGTTGGTGTGCAAGGCTCCTGTTCGCTTCAGTGAGGACAACTATATGAATGAGAATATAGTGAGTATTCCTGTCGCTAATGGAAAAATCATTCCGGGGAAGGAAGGGAGTCTTAGTATTGCAGAAGGCGGGAATACACAGAATTTCCATGCGGGGACAGGCAAGTTGCAGTTGAAATGTGAAATTGACGAACCGGGGGCCTATAAAGTACGAATCTTTACCAGCCGTCACTGGAGAAGAACATTTGCCGAAGGGGCGAAAATAACACTGAAAGTGGACGACAATCCTTCCTTTAATTCTGTCCTGATGCAGAAAGATGGTGAATTGGCTAATGTGCGTCAGAATTCGTATCCGGAAACATGGAGTGATGTTGGTACAGTGAACTTCAGGCAGAAAGGAACGAAAGAACTGGAGCTTGCGGTAAATTCTACAGGAACATTCAGCCGTTTGGGATTCTTTGGTGAAGATATTCAGAATGAAAGTGAAAACAATATTCGTTTTATGAGAATAGAACTTATAAAAGAGACTCGCTAACCGGAACTTTACTTTTATAGGAAGTGCTAAAATAAAAAAGAGAGGGGCCTCGCGGTTCCTCTCTTTTGGGGGGTTAAATTGATTAAAGTCTGATTTATATAAACGTTTTCAATTAAGGTTAGAAAAATCGCGTAATATATTGCTTTTGTTGTAACGCATATTCATTGTTTAACTCTGTACAAATGTAGCGACTTTGTACCCGTTCTTGTGGATATAATGATTCAAGATTGGTGCAAAATCATACAATTCTACTGTTCTCATATTTTTATTTCTCTCTTACGGTTTCCAGCAAGGCAGACAGTTCTTTTACGATATCAGGATGCTGCTTTGCTACGTTCGCTTTCTCTGATGGATCGGACGATAAATCATAGAGTTGCGGTTGTTTGTCGTTTCCTAGTTCCATCTTTGTCCAGAACTCAATAGCAGGGCTGTCGCTTGGTTCGATGTACTTCCATTGACCTTTTACGATGGCGAGTGTGTTGTTCAGGTTCTGCTGAACGATATAGTCACGGTCTGTATTGCTCTTGCCTAAAAGTACATTCAGGTGTTCTTGGCTGTCGGGTGCCGCTCCTTCTCGCAGAGGTTGGTTCAGGAGAGAGGCAAGCGATGCATATACGTCGATTTGAGAGAAAAGGGCCTGTTGTTTGTTTGGCTTTACTTTGGCGGGCCAGCGTACGATGAACGGGATGCGTGTACCTGCTTCATAAGCACTGTATTTACCGCCGCGGTAGATTCCCATCGGGGTATGTCCGTTGAGCAGTTCGTAAGCATGATCCTGATAGCCATCGTCAATAACAGGGCCGTTGTCGCTGGTGAAGATAAGGATCGTGTTGTCGGCGATGTTGAGGCTGTCCAGTGTGTGCATGATTTCTCCGATGGTCCAGTCCAGTTGCAGGATGACATCGCCACGGGTTCCGAGCCCGCTCTTTCCGGCGAAGCGCGGGTGGGGGATACGGGGGACATGTACGTCTTGTGTACCCATATATAAGAAGAAAGGTTCTTCCTGATGGGAAGCTATAAAATTCTTTGCTTTATCAGTGATGATGTCGGCAATATCCTCATCCTTCCAGAGGGCGGACTTCCCGCCGGTCATCCAGCCGATACGGGGGATACCGTTAATGATGGTATTATTGTGCCCTTGGCTGGGTTTCAGCTTCACAAGTTCCGGGTTTTCTTCTCCCGTAGGCCAGTCGCCTACCTTATGGTCGTAGCTGACGGTGATAGGGTCGTTAGGGTCAAGACCTACTACACGACCGTTTTCTACAAATACACAGGGGACGCGGTCTACGGTTGCGGGGATGATAAATTCATAGTCGAATCCGATGCTTTGTGTGTTCGGGCTGATTGGGCTGTTGAAGTCGGTGCCGCCTTTCGGACCCAGTCCCAGATGCCATTTGCCGACTGCACCGGTAGCGTAACCGGCATCTTTCAACATATCGGCCATTGTGACACAGGCTGTGTCAATGATAAGTTCCGAGTTTCCCGGAGCAATACCGGTGTTCTCTTGTCTCCAGGGATACATACCGGTCAGGAGCCCGAAACGGGAAGGGGTACTGGTGGCTGAGGTGGCATAAGCATTGGTGAATTGTACTCCCTGTCCTGCCAGTCGGTCAATATTAGGAGTGCTCACTTTAGTTGCTCCATAGCAGCTCAGGTCGCCGATGCCGAGGTCGTCTGCGAATATATAAATAATGTTGGGCTTTTGACCGTTTTGTCTATTGCTCTTTTGGGCTGCGTGGTTGCATCCGGTCAGCATCGCGATGCCGGGCAATAACGGAAGTAGACGTGAAACGTTTCTCATAATGTTGTATTTTAGAGGTGATATTAGATGCACAAAGATAAATGGTTGGAGAAATATGAATGAGTAGTAACGTACAAGTGAAGTGCAAAATTGTACACTGCTGTACCAATTGGAGAATATTTCCTTTGGCACAGCAGTGTCTGCTTAATGCATAATTATTTGATAATGAGAGTTATTGTTCTGCCTCTTCTTCTCCTTCTTCCTTCTCCTCACCTTTACGGTAAGCCAGCGGACTGACATGGTAAATCTCCTTGAAGCATTTGCTGAAATAGCGTGAAGAGGAGAATCCGATCCGGTCGGAAATCTCCGTGATATTCAGTTCCGGATTATTCCGTAACATGACAGCTCCTTTCTTGAGACGTATGCTCAGGATAAAGTCATTCGGTGTCTGTCCTGTCACCGCTTTTAACTTGGTAAACAAGTTTGTGCGCGCCATACCCATTTCCCGTGCGAAGATATTGACGTTGAAGTCTGTATTATCAAGGTGCTGTTCGATAATAGCCATTGCTCGATCCAGCATTTCCTTATCCATCGGATTGGTAGCCAGCATCTGTGCGAAAGCCTGGGGCTGTTTGCTGAATTTTTCCTGTAGCAACCGGCGGGAATTTACCAGGTTGTTGCAACGGGAAATCAGGAGATTGGTATTGAACGGTTTCGTGATATAGTCGTCCGCACCGATTTTCAATCCTTCAATATTATGCTCTATTGCAGTGCGCGCCGTTAACAGCACAATCGGAATATGGCACGTGTCGAAATCCGTCTTAATCCGCTTGCAAAGCTCCGTGCCGGACATACGTGGCATCACAACATCACTTAGGATAATGCTCGGCATATCTTTCTTTACCATTTCCAGTGCTTCTTCTCCATCGGAAGCGGTACTGACTTGATAGAATGTCTCAAAAATACCGACTAACATCTGCTTGATAGACTCATTATCTTCCACAATCAGCATCTTGGCATCTTCAATCCGCTTGTTGTCTTCTTCTTTCCATTCCGATTCAGATACTATTTCTGCTGAAGGCACGAAAGATTCTGTCTCCTGAATAGTAGTATCCGTATCGCTTTGTGCTATCTGTTCCTCGGCAAAATGCTGTTTACCTAGTTTCAGGGTGATGATGAAGCTGCTTCCCTTGCCCGGCTCGCTTTCTACGCGGATAGTGCCGTGGTGAAGCTCGACGATACCTTTTGTCAGAGCCAGCCCGATACCTGTTCCGGCACCGGTATTCAGTGAATTCAGTAGTTCGGTCTGATAGAACCGGTCGAAAATCTTGTCTATTTCTGCGGTGGCGATGCCTGTACCGGTGTCCTTTATTTCAATGATGGCATGGTCTTGCTCCTGCGAAACGTTGATGGAAATGGTATCTTCCGCTTTCGTATGTTTTAATGCGTTGGATAATAGATTATTGACTACCTTCTGCATCTGCTTTTGGTCATACCATACTTCAATGACATCTTTCTGCTTGTTGAACTTGAAGTTAATCTGCTTGCTGCTGGCATATTCAAGGAAGAGCAGATAATTCTCGTACAGGAAGTCTACCAGGTTGTGCTTGCTTACCTTAATTTTCATGTGCCCTTGTTCCTGTTTGCGGAAGTCTAGCAACTCGGTAATCAGTTCCCGCAGTTGGATGCTGTTCTTGTAGATTCCCAATACCTTATTATATATACTTGGGGTAAATGTTTGTACTTGCAGCAGAGTTTCCACTTGTCCCACGATAAGTGTTAACGGCGTGCGGAACTCATGCGAGATGTTTGTGAAGAAACGCAGCTTCGACTGGTTCAGTGCCTCCAGGTCCTCGATGTGTTTCTTTTCGTATTTCAAAGACTCGCGGAGTTTGATTCGTGAATTATAGTTCTGAATAAGATACCACAACAGACTGATTGTGACAATGGTATAAATCAGGTAAGCCCACCACGTCTCATACCAGGAAGGAAGTACTATTATAAGAAGTTTGGCTTCTTTAATTCCGTCCCGCTGTGATTTGATGACGAGTGTGTACTTGCCCGGATTCAGGTTCGTATAGGTGATGAGTGTCTGTTTGCGATATGTATGATTCCATTCGTCGGAGAAACCTTCCAGACGATAGAGAATTTCGTCTTTGTTGGCAGGAATGAAGTTGGAGGTGGCGTATTCGATGGTGAACATCGACTGATTCGCTTTCAGGCTAATCTCCGGTGTGTGGCAGAGCGACTGCTTCAGGATGCCGGTTTCATCTCCGGGGGTAACTTCCCTTCCGTTGACCAGCAGGCGGGAAAGGATGATATTATAGGATTTCGGGGTAAAATGGAATTTCTTTTCCCAAAAAGAAATCATTCCCTGAATACCGCCTAGAAATACTTCTCCATCACGCGTGACAAACAGCGCATTCTCATTGACAGCAGTCAGCGGGAATCCGTTTTCCGTACCATAGTTATAGAACTTCTTGCTCGGATAGTTGAATTGCGAGAAGCCTTGATTGGTTATCAGCAATAAATCTCCTTTCTGAATGGAAGATTCGAATACTTCGTATATACAGTCACTGGACAAGCCATCTTTCTGTACATCGAAATTTTCGAAATCATTGCTCTCTTTGCGATAACGGTCTAATCCGCTGCCGGAAGTCGAGAACCACAGGTTTCCGTTGCTATCCTGCATGATATTGTTGATATTGTTGTTGCTGAGGCTATTCGGGACAGCCGGATTATGCGCGTAATTGGTGAGTGTGTTGGTGTCGAACCGATAGGAGTAAACGCCTTCTCCGGTAGCTGCAATCCATAGAGTACCGTCTTTGTCGAAACAGAGACTGGCTACCATACTGATATTTCTGCCCGCTTTGGTTTCCTTGAAGAGTTGTTCACAAGTACCTGTTGCCGGGCTGAACAGGCAGATACCGTTCTGTGTGGCAATCACCAGTTTATCTTTGTACGGCACAATATCACGTACAATATCCGACGGCAATGAAGTTGAGTCGCCCACCTTCATCCGGTAGACGGTGAAACGGTTGGTACGCAGGTCGAGTTTGTTCAGTCCGCCCAGATGCGTGCCAATCCACATAATTTCATTAGCACGGTCGTAATAGATAGCCTTCACATTGTTGTGCGAAATACTGTTCTTCCCTTCTTCGTGACGGTACCAGCGGTATGTGTTATTTATCCGGTCGTAAACGTTTACACCGCCCCCTTCGGTACAAATCCACAGATTGCCATCTTTGTCTTCCGTCATTCTTCCGACGATAGGGCTACTCAGACCTTCCTTCTCCGTGTCTCCCACTTTATAGCGGGTATAGATCTCATATTCGGGATTGAAGTAATTCACTCCACCGAAATAAGTTCCCAGCCAAAGCGTCCCCTGTTTGTCTTTTACGATACACCAGATAGAAGAGTGGGTGAGTCCGTCGGGACTGTTGTCGTTGGCAGTGTAGAGATGAAACTTGCCTGTGCGTCTGTCATACCGGTTCAGCCCGTTGAATGTTCCTATCCACAAATCTCCGGAGTTATCTTCGCAACAGCTTCTGACAAAATTGGAACAGAGACTGTTCGGATTCATAGAGTCATGGTGGAGGTTTTCAATACTTCCGTCCGTTTTTATGTGGTAAAGTCCTTCTTCCCAGCTACCTATCCATAACTCCTTGGAAGAATCCTCATAGATACTGGTTATATTACCTTTGCTGACAGGCTGCGAAAGTGTTTTGCTTTCCGACAGGCAGTAAACGCCATTACCGGTAGTTCCCATCCATAGATTCTTGTTTTTATCCAGATGCAGGCAGGACAGAGTGATATTCTTTCCGGCAAGATGATAGAAAAGGTCGAAATTGCCTGTATTTTCATTATATACAAAGACTTCTTCCCTTTTACCTATATATAATTTCTCCTTAAAATAAATAGCATCTACATTACCTTGAAGCAATGTCTTGAACTTTTGGGTTGCCAGATCAAATTCAGCCACACCGTCGGTGCAGAGCAGGTATACTTTCCCGTTCTTATTTCCGGTGATGCGCAGCACTGTATTGCTGAACAGGCTGTTCGGGTCGTTCTTCTTGAGTTTAAAACTTTTAATGTCGTTACCGTTATACCGGTTTAGTCCCTCGCGTGTGCCGATCCATATAATTCCCTGTTCATCGATATACAGGCTGTTGACAGAGAACTGTGAAAGTCCGTCATCCGTGGTCAAATGATTGAAAGTAATGTTTTGACTTTGCGTACGGATAGCGGCTACGCTTAAAAATAGTAGAAATAAAAGAGTTATTTTTCTCACTAATTCGTTCTTTTAAGGTATTACTATTGGCAAATATATTGTTTTTATTTCATTTCTGTGAACCTTATTAGAAGAAAGTAACTATATTTGTATCATTCAAACGAAAGAAATATGAAAGTAAAGAAAATTAGTGCGGCTAACGTGGAGGCTTGCTCGCTTCCTAAATTATTCGATGAAGAAAAAATAGATTTTCAGGCCATTCAGTGTGTCAACTGGGCTGAATATCCCTACAAACCCAAAGTGAATTTTCGTATAGCTCACACGCAGGACTCTATTTTGTTGCATTTTAAAGTAAAAGAAGAGAGTGTGCGTGCCAGGTATGGTGAAGATAACGGTTCTGTATGGACTGATTCCTGTGTAGAATTTTTTTCTATACCGGCTGGTGACGGAGTCTATTATAATATAGAGTGCAACTGCATCGGGACAATTCTGATTGGTGCCGGCCCTGCCCGTAACGGTCGTGAGCACGCTCCGAAGGAGGTGACAGCTCTTGTGCAACGCTGGTCCAGCCTGGGCAATGCGCCTTTTGAGGAACGCGTTGAAGAGACAAACTGGGAAGTCGCTCTGATTATCCCTTATGCTGTGTTCTTCAAACATCAGATTGATTCACTTGATGGAAAGGAGCTGAAAGCCAATTTCTATAAATGTGGCGATGAATTGCAGACCCCTCATTTTCTTTCGTGGAACCCGATAGAAATAGAGAAACCGGACTTTCATCGTCCCGACTTCTTCGGTACACTGGAATTTGAATAATTATCCGCCTTCGGGACGGGCATAAGTTATAGAGCGTCATCTGTCTGTAAAAAAGAAGGGTGACGCTTTTCTTTTGCATCACCCTTACTCTATATGGAAAGTAACTTTGTTTATTTCACGATACCTCTTTCCGAGTTTTTCACGAAGTTGACGATTGTCTCGATTTCCTCGCTCATCGGCACTTGGTCGATAATCTTTTGTACAGCATCCTGAACGCTGAAATTACCTTGATAAATCAAGCGGTAAGCGTTGGCGATGTGGCGCAGGATTCTCTCCGACGTGTTGCGGTGTTGCGACAGGACTACGGCATTCACTCCGTGATATGCTACCGGATTGCCGGACATGATAACATACGGCGGTACATCTTTGGAGATACGGCATCCGCTTTGTACCAGCGTCCAGCTACCGATGTGGCAATATTGATGCAGGGTGACATTACCGCTCAGGATAACGCAGTCGTCCAGCGTACATTCACCTGCGATAGTGGTGCCTATGCCTACCACACAGTTATTGTTTATCTGCACATCATGGCAGAGATGCACTTTATCCATCAAGTAATTTCCGTTTCCTATTTTAGTAGCGTTGCCGGCAAAAGTAGCGCGGCTGATGACTACATTTTCACGAATATCATTATTGTCACCGATAATCAGACTGCTTTCTTCTCCCGTATAGTGGAAATCTTGCGGTTCCGCTCCCAGGACTGCGTTCTGATGGATTTTGTTTCCTTTTCCCATTTTAGTGCCTTGCAGGATACTGGCATAAGACATGATGACACAGTCATCTCCGATTTCCACATTCTTTTCGATGTAGGCAAACGGCAGGACAGTTACGTTCTTGCCTAATTTGGCTTCGGGGTCTACATAAGCTAACGGACTAATCATAATAGTATATGTTTAAAGTTATTTTTCTCTTCCACCACCCAGTGCCTGATAAAGGCTTACTACGGCCTGCATCTGGTCAAAGCAATCGGAAACCTGAGAAATTTGTGCGCTCAGGTAAGATTGTTGTGCGGACAGTACTTCCAGATAGGTTGAAGTCCCTAAGTTAAATAATTCTTTTGTATCTTCCGAAGCTTTCTTGGCAGATTCTACCTGCATCCGGCGGGATTCTACCTTTTCGCTGTTTTTCTGGTATAAACTCAGCGCATTGCTGACTTCACTTCCGGCGTTTAAAAGTGTTTGCTGGAAGGACAGCTTAGCTTGTTCTTCCTGTGCTTTGGCTGCTTTCAGGCGGGCGATATTCTGTCCGCGGTAGAATAGCGGCTGGGTCAGTGAACCGATGGCGGAAGCCAATAACTTGCCCGGATTGACAATTGCGCTTCCGGCGCTGTTTGTCCATCCTGCCGAACCACTGAGCGTGATTTGCGGGTAGAAAGCGGCACGTGCCGAGTTTGTATTATAATAGCAGTTTGCCAATGACATTTCGGCTGCTTTTACGTCAGGTCGGTTGGACAACAACTGGATAGGTACACCTGCGGAAAGTTCCGTCGGGAGTACTTGTGCTTCCAGTACGCCGCGTTTGATGGCGTGAGGAGCTTCTCCCAAGAAGGTAGACAGGGCATTTTCCGTTTCACGGATACTCTGTGCTATGTCCGGGATGGTGGCAAGTACTTGTGCATAAGCAGCTTTGCTCTGTTCAACTCCTGCTGAGTTGATGTTGTACATAGCGGCGTCTTTCATTGCTTCCATTGTTTCGGCATTCTTTTTCAGAATTTCAGCCGTAGCTTTGGTTATTTCCAGTTGGCGGTCCAACATCATTAATGTATAATACATATTGGCGATGTTGGAGATAACCTGCGTCTGTACTGCCTGTCGGTAAGCCTTCATTTGTTTCAGTGTAACCTGCGCATTCCGTTTGGAGTTCAGCAACTGGCCGAACAAATCGACTTGCCAGCTAGCAGTGACGGGCAATGAATAAGTTTTTGTAGCTGCATTCTTGTCGAAACTGCTGATAGTTCCTTGCGGGGACAAGCCCAGTGACGGAGCATAAGCCAGGCGGGCCGACATCAAGGACGCTTCTGCCGCTTTTACATTCTGTGCAGCAGACAAGAGGTCAGTATTTTGGTTCAGTCCCGCCTCGATGAGAGACTGGAGTTGTGGGTCGGTGAAGACTTCTCTCCACGGCAGATTACCGAAGTTGGTTGTATCCGAAGCCAGTGTATCATTATCCGACACCGGATCACGATACAGCCCGGAAGTGGTAATATCTTCGGGTCTGTCATACGACTTATAGATGTGGCAACTGCTTAGGAGAGCAGTTGCGCACAACATATATAGAATCTGTTTCTTCATATCGAATTTCATTATTTAGCGTATTGTTCAATCTCTGTTACGGCATCTGTATTGTCGATATCTTCCCATTCCATCGGTTTCACTTTTTCTTGCAGATACTGGAAGATAACAAACAAGACAGGAACGATGAAAATCTGGCAGATCATACCGATTAACATACCGCCGATAGAAGCAGTACCCAGTGTGCGGTTACCATGAGCACCTACACCGAAGGCAAACATCAACGGAAGCAGACCGACTACCATCGCCAGGGAGGTCATCAGGATCGGACGGAGACGGGCACCGGCACCCAATACGGCTGCCCATGTGATACTCATACCCATCTTACGACGGTCGAGGGCGAACTCTACAATCAGGATGGCGTTCTTCGCCAACAGCCCCATCAACATAATTAACGCAATCTGCATATAGATATTGTTGGACATCGTACCGAGAATCATCTTCAGCATCGAAATATTACCGATAGCACTCACTCCGTTCACAAACAGGAAGCTGCCTAACAGACCGAACGGAACGGATAGCAACACGGCCAACGGAAGTATGTAACTTTCGTACTGCGCACTCAGCAACAGGTAAACGAATACGAAGCAGAGGATGAAAATCAATCCGGTAGCACTACCACTGCTCTGCGCTTCTTCACGTGCCATACCACCCAGTTCGTAGGTGTAACCGGTCGGAAGGTTCTGGCTGGCTACTTCCGCCAATGCAGTCAATGCCTGACCTGATGTATAACCACTGGCAGGAGCCACCATCACTTTCATAGAAGTGTAGAGGTTGAAACGGCTGATGATATCCGGACCATATACCTTATCGATAGTGATGAATTGAGAGATAGGAGCCATTTCTCCGGCACTGTTACGAACCTTGATATTCTTCAAGGATTCCAGGTTCTTGCGTGATAACGGGTCCGACTGAATCATTACACGGTACATCTTACCGAAACGGTTGAAGTTGGACGCATACAGACCACCGTAATATCCCTGCATGGTAGTAAGGATGTCACTTGGGCTGATACCTGCCTTCTTACAAGCTGCCGCATCAATATCAATCATATATTGCGGGAAATTCGGGTTGAACGTTGTTTTTGCCGAATTGATTTCAGGACGGGCTTCCAGTGCGGCGGTATAGTCGTTGACTACATCGAAGAACTTGTTCAGGTCGCCACCCGTCTTATCCTGCATATTCACTTCAATATCCGTAGATGCCGAATAACCCGGAATCATCGGCGGAGCAAAGAACAATACCTGTGCTTCCTTGATGACTTTCTGTGCACGCATATATAAAGAACCCACCACAACGTCAGAGTTCTGTATCATCGAACGCTCGTCCCAGTCTTTCAGTTTGATGATGAAAGAACCGTAGGACGGTCCCTGTCCACCGATGAAACTGAAGCCGGAAATCAGTGTACGTGAAGATACGGCAGGATCGGCGGCAATCAGGCTGTCTACACGTGCCAGAATCTCTTCCGAGCGGTCTTGTGACGTACCCGGCGGCAAGGTTACAGCTCCCATTAGTGTACCGGTATCTTCGTTTGGCACCATACCTGTCGGAGTAGTGTTCATGAAGAACATAAGCAATACGATGGAAGCAACGACCAGTCCCATGGACAACCACTTCTTCTGGATGAAGAACAGTACGCGTTTCTTATACCGTTTCAGGATAGATTCATAGGTATCATTGAAACTGTTCTTGAATTTCTTCGTGCTCATTCCGATTAGTGCCAGAATACTGAGAAGTATGAGGATGGCGGTAACTATCGGGTTGATATTGAAGAACCCGAAAATCATACCGAGGATGACAACAAGCGTGAATGTGAGTGTGATTCCCGGATGCAACATCTTTCCGATAGCTTCGGTATATCTGTTTATCATCGTTGTATGAGCCGCTTTATAGGCTGTTTTCATACGCTCATTCAATGGAGGAACCTCTTCGGAACCTTCACCTTCCTGCTTATGCGGTTTCAGAAGAACGGCACACAAGGCGGGACTTAATGTCAAGGCGTTCAGGGCGGACAGACCGATGGCGATGGCCATTGTCATACCAAACTGGCGGTAGAATGTTCCTGCCGTTCCTCCCATGAAACTTACCGGAACGAACACAGCCATCATGACCAGCGTAATGGATACGATAGCACCACCCAACTCATTCATTGCGTCGATGGAAGCCAGACGGGCGGATGTGTAACCTTGGTCTAGCTTGGCGTGTACACCCTCGACGACCACAATGGCATCATCGACCACAATCGCAATGGCGAGCACAAGCGCACATAACGTCAGCAAGTTCAAACTGAATCCTACCAGAGACAGAATGAAGAAAGTACCGATAAGAGCTACCGGGATGGCAATAGTCGGAATCAATGTAGAACGTAAGTCCTGCAAGAAGATATATACTACGATAAATACCAGGATAAATGCCTCGAACAATGTTTTCAATACCTCATGGATAGAAGCGAACAAGAAGTCGTTGGCATTCATGGAAACGTTTATCTTCAGGCCGGCCGGCAGTGATTTGGACGCTTCATCCAGTAACACCTGGATGTCACTGATAGTTTGTGTCGCATTTGTTCCTGCCATCTGATAAACGATACAGGTTACAGCCTTATGTCCGTTTACGCGGTTGGTAAAGTTATATCCCAAACGGTCCAGTTGGATTTCGGCAATATCATTCAGACGAAGCACTTCGCCGTCGGGCAAAGATTTGATGACGATATTTTCGAACTCTTCCGGCTGTTGCAGACGTCCTTTGTAACGGATGGTATATTGGAAAGTCTGGTTACTGCGTTCACCGAATTGTCCCGGAGCAGCTTCCACGTTCTGCTCTGCCAATGCTGCGGATACGTCACCCGGCACCAGCTTGTATTGAGCCATCACGTCCGGACGCAGCCAGATACGCATGGAGTAGTCCTGTCCCATCACAGAGGCGTCACCCACACCCGGCACACGCTGAACTTGCGGAATCAGGTTGATTTTTGCGTAGTTCTCGATAAACGCTTCTGTATACGTATCGGTTTCGTCATAAAGAGAGAATACCACCAGCATGGAAGTCTGGCGTTTCTGAGTTGTCACACCGACTTTGGTAACTTCGGCAGGCAGTAATCCCTGTGCCATAGAAACACGGTTCTGCACGTTGACGGCAGCCATATCCGGATCTGTTCCCTGTTTAAAATAGATGGATATATCACCGGCACCTGTGTTGGATGCGTTAGAGGTCATATACATCATATTTTCCACACCATTGATTTGTTCCTCCAGCGGAGCAATCACGGAGTTCAATACGGTTGATGCACTGGCACCCGTATAAGTGGCCTTCACAGACACAGTAGGGGGCGCGATGTCCGGATACTGGGTGATAGGCAGTGTTGCCAGTCCGATAGCACCCAAGATTACTATCAAGATAGAAATAACTGTTGATAGTACCGGACGGTTAATAAATTTATCTAATTTCATACGATTATCTAAGTTATTAATTGAAAGCAGTAGCTAAATTCCCTTCGCGTTGGTCTTTCAAGTGCTGTTGATAGTTCGCTTCTTTCTGAGCCGGTGTGATAGGTTGTATAACCTGACCGTTCTTGAGGCTCTGCACACCTTCGATGATAATTTTGTCTCCTGCGTTCAAACCGGAAGTAACGAGATATTCTTTCCCGTTATCCAGGTTGAAGATACCGATTTCCGTATATTTCACGGTGTTGTCCGGTTGCAGGACGTAAACGAACTTTTTATCCTGGATTTCTACTGTTGCAGACTGCGGAATGCTGATAACATTTTCCATTGTGTAAGGAATCAGCACGTTTGCCGTACCGCCACTACGTAGGATGTGTTCTTTGTTCGGGAAGATAGCGCGCATACTTACAGAACCGGTAGTCTGGTCGATAACCCCTGTGATTGCATCCACTTTACCTTCAATATTATATTCAGTACCGTCGATCAACTGCAATTTGATAGCCGGTATTTTGCTGATTTCTTCTTTGATAGTGCTTCCGGACTTGGTCATTGCCAACAGCTCTTTTTCTGTCATAGAGAAATATACATATACTTCATCAATTTCAGAAACGGTAGTCATCGGCGTAGCGATAGAAGGGCTGACCAATGCTCCCAAACGATAAGGGATATTGTTGATAACCCCGTCAGAAGGGCTTTTCACCTGTGTGAAAGAGAGGTTCTGCTGAGCAGAAGTCAACTGTGCCTGTGCTTGGGCCAATTGTGCCTGAGACTGTGCCAATGTATTTTCGGCCATTGACAGGTCGTAGTCACTGATGATGTTTTTCTTGTTCAGCTCGCGTTTGTTATCCACTGTGATTTGTTGGGTGCGTACGGCTGCTTCGGCTGTAGCAACGGCTGCTTTGGCAGTACGTACGGCTGCTTCATATTGAGTCGGGTCGACAATGAACAAAACTTGTCCTTTGTGTACACTTGCTCCTTCGTCAACACACAGTTTGGTGATGAAGCCGGACACTTGCGGACGGATCTCTACATCTTGTTTACCTTTAATGGTAGCTGGATAAGCTGTCGTTAAATTTGCAGTTGACTTCTGTAATTCTTGTACTGCATATTCTGGGACTTTTCCGGTGTCATTACCCTTATTGCCGCAACTGGACAGAAGGGCCAAGCAAAATGCAAATAAAACAATTCTACTTTTCATACTTCTCATTTATCTGTTTTTTAAAATTATGCGTTTTGTTGCACGTGTGTCATTCTCTTGTATAAAGGGGGGATTTAAGGAATGAAAGCCGGAAACTAATTCTGTGAAATCAGTTTCCGGCTGCAAAAGTACAGTAATTTCGGTATTCTTGTACTCTGATACCGTGTTTTTTAACTATGTTTTTTACTTCATTACTTCAGTTTATGCGATACGGGTGACATGATGAAACTGAATTCATAATCCTGATAAGGAAGACGATACTTTTCTAACGGTATAGCTCCCCAACTGTTGACGCATGCCAACCCTGTCTGTACTTTGTCAATGCAGAAGTTTGTAAAGTTTGCTTTTTCAACTTCCGGCGAGTGACGTTGGTCTTTTGCATCACCGTCATCCAGTGATTCGATAGTGTAGTTCAGTGCAGAAGCAGAGAACGGAGCTTCAGAAACGAACTGCAAACCGTTACCTCCGATGTTCAGCAGTCTCCACCAGCGGATATCAGTTTTCGTTCCGGTTTCCTGCGGACGGATATACGGATAGAATTGCTCTTCTACCGTCTGGCGGTATTTACCTATCATGGCGCCGTGGTTACGGTCGGAGTAGTTCTCGCCCGGACCGCGTCCGTAATATTCTATCTCGTTGAAAGTAAGAGGCATACGAAGTTGCATGCCAAAACGGAACATTTCAGAAACTTTCTTGCTCTTGTCGGCTACCATTTTCTGGGTAACCTTCACTGCTCCCTTATTATTGATAGTATAAGTGAGGAATAACTTGCCGCCTACCGATTTCATGTCGTATTCTGCACGAACCACAGCCTGGTCGTTTTCGATGCCGTGTTTCAGAGACGTAAGTTTCAGTTCCGGGTTCTTCCAAACCGCATATTTGCGTTGTAAGCCTGCTCCGAAATCGTTGTCGGTCGGCGCACGCCAGAAGTTGGGAGTCAGTTCGCTGCCATCTTCCATCATCTGCATGCCATTCACGTCATAGCGGCAGAGGTAGCCGTTTTGCTTGTTGAAATCCATGGAGAAGTTTTCACCTTTAACAATCAAGTAGTAACGGTCGTTGTCCAGGATACTGGGCACGGTGATTGCAAGATTGGTGGTTTGTACGTTTTCCAGTTTGAGTTCCGGTGCTTTGTAGTCGCGGATACTTAACTGGTCATAAGCGACGGTAGTTCCTGCCGGCAACAATGTTTCTGCGGCTTTCAGTTTATAGCTGACGTTGAGCAGCAGTTCCTTGCAAGGACAGATATTCTTCGTGTCAATCGGAAGCTGCACTTTTACAGTTTGTTGAGGCGCTACTTTCAGGTCGGATACAATGCCTGTCTGCATCACTTCCCCGTTTGCCAGTAATTGCCATTCCATGTAGTATGAAGACAGGTCGCGGAAGAAGTTTTCGTTGAAGATGTTGATTTCACCTTTAGCGAGGTCGGCAGGAGTAGTCCAGATGTCCTGGTAGAAATAAGCTACTTCGTAAGCATGCGGATTAGGCACGCGGTCAGGGCTGATTAAGCCGTTGTCGTTGAAGTTGTTGTCCGAACCGTCATATTTGTTGAAGTCGCCGCCATAGCCGTAAATATCTACTCCGTCTTTGTTCTTCCAGTGGCAAGACTGGTCTACAAAGTCCCAGATAAATCCGCCTTGGTATTTCGGATACTTGCGGATGATGTCCCAGTATTCTTTGAATCCGCCTTGTGAATTACCCATAGCGTGTGCATATTCGCACTGAATCAACGGTTTTTGAATATCGCCTTCGCAATATTTGATACAACCTTCATAACCTAGATACATCGGGCAATAGATGTCTGTAAATTCGCTGGTACGTGCTTGTTCATACTGTACTGCACGTGTCTTGTCTTCGTTTTTAATCCAAGTGTAACATTTCTCAAAGTTCGGTCCCATGCCGGCTTCATTACCCAGTGACCAGAAGATGATAGACGGGTGGTTGTAGCTGCGTTGTACGTTGCGCTGGTTACGTTCCATATGAGCTTTGGCGTAACTGGGGTTCTTTGCCAGTGTCTGGTCTCCATATCCCATACCATGAGATTCCACGTTGGCTTCGGCTACTACATAGATACCGTATTGGTCGCAAAGGTCATACCAACGGTTGTCGTCCGGGTAGTGGCAGGTACGTACGGCGTTGATATTAAGTTCTTTCATGACTTTGATATCTTGCAGCATACGTTCGAGGGAAACTACATAACCGCCGTCCGGATCCATTTCGTGGCGGTCGGCTCCCTTGAAGAGTACCGGCTGGCCGTTAACGAGTATCTGTCCGCCTTTCAATTCAATCTTGCGGAAACCAACCTTCACAGGAATTACCTCTACTGTGCTGTTGCCGTTTTTCAGGGTAGCAGTCAGTGTATAAAGGTTAGGCGTTTCAGCCGTCCATTTGGCAGGATTGGAGATATTCAGTGTGGTGTTCAGCTTGCCTGAACCTTTTAGGTCGGCGGTAGCTACACTGTTGCCTTGGGCATCTGTCAGGTCTAAAACCACTGTGCCGTTTCCTTTCAGGTCAACAGCGATATTCAGCGTAGCATCTTTATATTGGCTGTCCAAATCGGGCGTTACACGAATGTCCTGAATATATTTCTTGTCGCGTGCGTAAAGATAGCAATCACGTCCTACACCGGAGTAGCGGAAGAAGTCCTGGTCTTCCAGGTAACTGCCGTCACACCAGCGGAATACCTGGAAAGCAATCACATTCTTACCCGGTTTCAGATAGCTGGTCAGGTTGAATTCGGCTTCCAGTTTGCTGTCTTCGCTATATCCTACATAGCGTCCGTTCACCCAAAGGTACATATTGGAAGTGACCGAACCGAAATGGGCAAAAATCTCTTTTCCTTTCCAGTCGGCAGGAACGATGATTTCTTTCCGGTAAGAGCCTACATGATTGTTTTCTGTCGGAACGTACGGCGGATTGTTCTTGAACTGGCTTCTCCAGGCATATCCTACATTTACATAGATAGGGTCGCCATAGCCGTTCAGTTCCCATACGCCGGGCACTTGAAGGTCGTCCCAGCCTTTGTCGTTGAAATTAGTCTGGTAAAAGTCGGTCGGACGTGCTTCGGCATGTCTCACCCAGTTGAATTTCCAAAGACCGTTCAGAGTCATGAAATTCGCGGAATTTTCTTTGATACCGGCTTTAGCTTCATCAGCCGATGTGTAAGCAAAGTAGTTAGTGTGCATAGCGGAGCGGTTTACGGAATTCACTTCCGGGTCTTTCCACTCATTGAAGCTTTGCGCTTGAATTGCTGTCAGTCCCAATGCAGCCAAGCAGCAGGAGAGTAGTTGTTTCTTCATGGGTTTTTTGTATTAGGTTTGAATTTCGGGAGCCAAAGATAAGGATTATTTTAATGAGTGAAGGGCAAAAAATCATTCAATTAAGGCTAGTTTTTAATAAATTAAGCATGTTGTCGGTATTAATCTATGCTTATGGAAATAAAAAAGACGTGAGATACTGTTCTGTCTAAAAGTAGAAACTGTATCTCACGTTCAATAAAGCTAGTCGTTAGCTCTCAGGTATATCAGATTTTATGCTGCGGGATCGGGATCCGGAGTTTCACCGCTATCATCACTATCCGGGTTCTCGGGATTACTTCCGCCATTATTTCCCGAAGAAGCATTGCTGCCGTTTCCTTCCGTCTTTTTAATGCTGACTTTTTCCAACATTTCTTTAAACTTATATCCCGGAGTAAACACGATTTTCACCCGTTGGATGGTGTCGGCATCTACCTTTTCTTCCGTATCCTGACTTTTACAGCTCATTCCCGGACGGAAGCAGCCGAAATCACCTAATTGCACCGACAACCCTTTATTCAGGTTTGTGTTCAGCGCATCAATCAGCGCGTCAATCACGTGCTTCACCGCACCCTCGGGAATCATACCGAACATGGATACTTCCTTGCATAAATCTCTGAAATCTACCGTATTGGTAATAACATTCTGTGCTACATACTTTTCAGCCTTTGTCTTGTCAAAGCCGAAAACTCTTTTCTTGACAACATACTTCAGTGCCATAATCTTTCTTTTTTAATAGTTAGTTAATCTGTTTTATTCTTGTTTTGTGATCACGACGCAAAGGTATGTGTTCTGAAATTCATGGGCAAGGAAAAAAAGAAATGTGCGTTCATAAATTAATTAATTGATAAAATCAGAATCTTAATTTAATCCCTGCATTCATGACGAAGCCGTCAAGCGGCGCATAAATATCCCTGAATATAGGGTTGGATATGCTGCCTGTGTATATAGTATCAAAACGGGTTTGGCGTCTGTCCGTGAAGTTCTCAAAGTTGGCATATAAAGAAAACATCTCCCATATTTTCTCAATCATAAAGCCGCATACCACATACTGTTTCCCTTTCAATCCGTCTCCTAATTTCTGCGGGCTAAAGTAATATGCCTCTAAACCGATTTTCCATTTATCCTCTACCTCATACATCAAAATGCTGTTCAACCGGTGCTTGGGAGTTAATATATTCTCTTGTCTTATACCGCTTTCTTTCGTACCGGTATCGGTAAATGTATATCCTAGATATAGATGGAAATCTTTATATCCGATTTTTACGTTCGTTTCTCCGCCTTTGCTATCTGTATTGCCGGTTATGTTGTTAAGTCTGTAAAGCCCGTCTGTTGTTGATTGCAGCAAGAGAGGATTGTCGAGATAGGTATAAAAGAATAGTTGGTTGACACTGAATGTGATATTGCCGTCACAGAATGAAGTTACATAGTTAAAGTCTATGTTTAACCCGTAACTCCTTTCCAGTTTATTCTTATCCTTGTCAATCGGTAATACATTTTGATATTGAAGCCTTTCGCTATCTTCTGTAAAGATAGTAGGTGCTTTATAGCCAAATCCACCACCGAGCCGGGATGAAAATTTGTCAGTTATCTTGAAGTGAGCGGAGACACGTGGGAGTATGGCAGTTCCATAATCAGGAACATAATCCGTCCTTAATCCTGTTTCCAGATGAAGCCACTCCGTCGCTTCCCAGTTGTTCTGTACGAAAGCTCCCATTATTGTTTGGTTATAGTCTCTTAGTTGAAAATCAGCCAGTCTCTTTTCGTCAAACTTATCCGTCCATAAATTCAGTCCGGCTACCCATTCCGTTTTTTGATTCGTATGCGTGTATGATAGCTCACTGAATGTAGATATTTGAGTACCTTCGAAAGAATAACTTGGTACACCTATATTTCTTTTGAAATAAGTCACGCTATTCTTAAAGTCCAATCTGTCTTTTTCATTAAATCTGTGCCCGAAGGTTAATTGGGTAGAATGTCTTTGTGTCTTATTCTTCTCGAAATAGGAATGCGTATCGTCCCCTTTCCCTTTTATATACTCAATATCTCCACCTTGGCGATTCTCGAACATGGCATTAAGCCCTATGCTCATTTGCGTGTTTTCTGTTAAATAGAGGAATAATTTAGGATTAAAGACATATCTGTCAAATTGGGGTATTGCTGTGAAGCCCGTATCCGAAGGGTCGTAAGCCCAGTTCCTGTTATAAGAAGCAAAGATGGTTGTGCCGACCTTCTTGAATCGTTGCCCGTAAAATCCGCTCACGTCCAGACCTTTGCCTGATGTCCCGTTGAGGTGCAGGCTTAAGTCCCGCTTCTCTTCGGGAGTTTTTGAGATGAGGTTGATTAATCCGGCTATTGCTCCGCCGCCATACAAGGTAGATGTGGAGCCTTTGATAATTTCAACCTGCTTCAAGTCGAGGGGTGGAGTTTGTAATAGCCCCAGTCCGCTTGCCGCACCTGCAAAAACGGGGAATCCGTCTTTCAATATCTGTGTATATCTGCCATCCAAGCCCTGTATGCGTATAGCTGCGTTTCCTGATGTTGCAGAAGTCTGTTGTGTGATGATACCTGTACTTTCGTTTAGTAACATACGGATATCTCCCGGTTTCATACTCCCTTTCTCTCCAAGCTCTTCGCTGGAGATGAACTCAACTCTGGTGGGTATGTTTTGAATGCTTCGTGTCCCTCTGGTTGATGAAATGATTACCTCTTCCAGCATTTCTTCATCTTGCTCCAAAAGAATCTCTACCGGAGCGGTTGAAGAGAGGGGGAACGAAAATGATTTTGTTTCAGACTCATAGCCTAAATAGCTGAATGTAATATGTTGTACTCCGTCAGGTATGTTTGAAATAGTGATTATTCCGTTTTTATCCGAACTTGCTCCATTGGTCGTTTTGCTAAGGACAGCGTTTACACCAATCAGTATTTCTTTACTTTTTTCGTCTTTAACGATTGCTTTAAATGTATTTTGCGCCAATGCATTTTGCACTAACAATGTAAATATTGCTAGTATTATAATTCTTATGTTCATATTTCTATTATTGACAATTTACCGTTGCACACTTATCCGCAGTATGAATAAATACGCAACAAACCTACGCTGAAGTATAATCTTCACCGTCGTGTGAATTAAATAATTGGTTATATCTCCATAGAAGAGATATCTTGAAATAAATTCTTAAAGATTCATTATCTTGGGTGGTTGCCAAATGGAAGATGAGAACTGCGGAATCAGTTTCTCTTTGTAAAACGAAAGGGGATTATCATTGAACTGAATGATTACGACAAATGGTGAATGAAACAGTTCGGGTGCAGGACAGCCCGTGCAAGTGTTACAATGTAAGAAAGGAGAACAACAATCTGTACAGGAACATCCGTCGTCATCAGGGCATGTTTCTTCCTGCGTGTCATTTTTGCATTGGAATAAACATTCGTCTTTCAAAAAACAGGGAGCTGTTGACAACAATAGCACCCATAAAGCCATTATGTAAGACAAATATTTCATATATAAACTCTATACAATTTTAATTCGGGCGCAAAGTTACTGCTTTATATTTGATGAACAATATGTATCGTACTTTTCTTCTATCTTTTTCGCATACACTACCTGCTTGCCTGCTCCATAACGAATCAGCACACCACGTTCAATAAAAGCATTTAGTTCACTAAGTGCACGTTTCTTGTTGTGTCCCGTCAACCGGCTGTAGTCGGTTCGGGTTATACAGGGATATTTTTTGAGATGCTCATTGATTATTGTCAAGCATTCTTCTTCACTGCGTCCTTCCCCGTGGGGGCGGGTAGTTGACTCTCCACGTTCCGGCCTTATTTGCCAGCCTACCTCTTTCTTGAATTGTTTGCCTGCCCGAAAGTTGACATTCTTCAGTTTGATGGATTGCGCGTGTACGTCTTTTTTGTCCATGACAGGCGGTCCCTGTAAGGATACGGAGAAATACCCGATGTCTCCCAGTTCTACAATCCAGCCGTTGGCAAGTAAATCTCTCAGTTCGTTTTGGAAAGACTGCATGGCACCTGCCAACAAACTGCGGCTTATTCCTGTAAACTTGTGTACCCGATCCAGAAATTCTTCCTGATCGACAGTACCCTTGAAAACCACACGGGGATGAAGCGGTTGCTCTTCGCCTGTCTGTTGGATATCTGGTGTCTTGTAAAGGTCGTAATGTATGCTCATATTCGTATTTATTTTGTGTTAGTACATGGATATATCCATTTGCCTGGTCGGATATACTTTGCTTGTTATTTTTATTTCGTTCCACTATAGTTTCTCTTTCGTCCCACTACAATGTTCTGTAAGGAAAACTATAGTGCTCTTTGCGGAACACCATAGTGGAACGAAAAAAGAAGAGACAACAAAGGTAATTACTTTGGGCAAGAAAACTAATTATATTAGCAGGAAAAAGAAATAAAAACTTCATTGAGATTGTTTATTACCCTAAGCTACTCTTTCGTTTTTTAATAAATTAGCTAGAAAGTGTGGTGTTTATTGGATAAGAACGCTTATTTTTGCAGCATGTTACAGTTTGAGAATCAAAAGATAAAACAAATAGTCCGCAAGGCGCTTCCGGTAGTAACGCTGGTAGCTATGTTATACTCCTGCGCCAGTATCGGGCGACCGGACGGGGGACCTTATGATGAGACTCCACCCCGTTTCATTGGCAGTACCCCTGCTGCCGGTGCATTAAATAATGAAAGGACGAAAGTCTCTTTGCAATTTGACGAATTTATAAAGTTGGAGAAAGCGACTGAGAAAGTGGTTGTTTCTCCACCTCAGATACAGCAACCCGAAATCAAGGCTTCCGGAAAGCGGATACAGGTGAACCTGCTTGATTCTTTGAAACCGAACACTACCTACACCATTGACTTTTCGGATGCTATTGTCGATAATAATGAGGGTAACCCGTTGGGTAACTTTGCATTTACCTTTTCTACCGGTGCACAGATCGATACGATGGAAGTGTCGGGAACAGTACTTGATGCCTCTAATTTGGAACCTATCAAAGGCATTCTTGTCGGACTGCATTCTAACCTGAACGATTCGGCTTTCAACAAGTTACCTTTCGATCGCGTGGCACGCACGGACAGTCGTGGACGATTTTCTATTCGCGGCATAGCTCCCGGCAAGTACCGTATTTACGGATTGATGGATGCCGATCAGAATTTTACTTTCAATCAGAAGAGCGAGGTGATTGCTTTTCATGATTCGCTGATTATCCCCCGCATGGAAGAACGTACCCGTATGGATACAGCTTGGGTGGACTCGCTGACTTATGATACGATTGTAGAGAAGAAATATATGCATTATCTGCCGGACGATGTGATTCTCCGGGCCTTCAAGGAACTGAATTATTCGCAATACCTTATCAAATCCGAAAGACTTGTTCCGCATAAATTTACTTTCTATTTTGCAGGTAAAGCAGACACTTTGCCTGTACTGAAAGGATTAAACTTCGACGAAAAGGATGCTTTTATCATCGAGAAGAATCAGCGGAACGATACGATTCATTATTGGGTAAAGGATTCCTTGCTCTTCAAACAGGATACGCTTGCCATGAGCCTGACTTATCTTTATACGGATACCTTGAATCAGCTAGTGCCCCGCACGGATACTTTGAACCTGGTTTCGAAACAGAAGTATAAGAAAGACGATCCGGAAAAGGAGAAGAAGAAAAAGAAGAAAAAGAAAGACGAAGAGGACGAACCGGAACCGACGAAATTCCTGCCGGTGAATGTCAGCGCGCCTTCATCAATGGATGTATATGGATATATCTCTCTTAACTTTGAAGAACCTATCGCCAGCTTTGACAGTGCGGCCATTCATCTGCGGCAGAAAGTGGATACGCTTTGGCAGGATATACCATTCGAGTTTGGACGGGATTCTCTGAATCAGAAGAAGTTTAATCTGTATTATGATTGGGAGCCGACTTTTGAATATGAGTTTGAAGTAGATTCTACAGCTTTCCACGGTATATATGGCTTGTTTACCGATAAGATAAAACAGGGATTCAAGGTACGTAGTGAAGATGAATATTTCACGCTTCATTTCAACGTGACAGGAGCTGATTCTCTGGCATTCGTCGAACTGCTTGATGCGCAAGACAAGGTAGTCCGTAAGCGGAGAGTGGAGAAGGATGGAATGGTTGATTTCTACTTCCTGAATCCAGGGAAATATGCAGCCAGACTGATTAACGATACGAATGGAAACGGAGAATGGGACACGGGAGACTTTGCGAAAGGTTTGCAACCGGAGGCAGTTTTCTATTATCCGACAATATTAGAGTATAAAGCGTTGTGGGATGTGACACAACCATGGGATATTCATGCGACCCCTGTAGATAAACAGAAACCGGATGAGCTTAAAAAACAAAAACCAGATGAAGACAAGAAGAAAAAAGATAGAAATAATCAGAACAGGCGCCGTTAGCTTTCGTCGTTGCTTGATTATCGGAGCCGTGGTATTACTGATGGGAATTTTCGCCCTTCCCGCCAATGCCCAATGTGAGGCGAAGAACGAGGCGTTTCAAACCGGCGAACACGTGATGTACGATTTGTACTTCAACTGGAAGTTTGTCTGGGTGAAAGCCGGACTTGCCAGCCTGACGACCAATGCGACTACTTACCACTCGGAACCTGCTTTCCGGATGAACCTGCTCGCTTTGGGCAGTAAACGGGCGGATTTCTTTTTCAAGATGCGTGATACGCTGACTTGCGTGATTGGCGAGAAACTGGAGCCGCGTTATTTCCGTAAAGGAGCCGAGGAAGGGAAACGATATACTGTGGATGAGGCTTGGTTCTCGTATAAGGACGGTCTTTGCTTTGTCAACCAGAAACGTACGTACCGGGATGGAGCGTTTGATGAATCGGAAGCAAGTGACAGTCGTTGTATATATGATATGTTGAGTATTTTGGCTCAGGCACGTTCTTACGACCCTGCAGATTATAAGGTGGGAGACAAAATCAAGTTCCCAATGGCTACGGGACGTAAGGTGGAAGAGCAGACGCTTATCTATCGTGGAAAGGAAAATGTAAAAGCCGAGAATGGGGTTACTTATCGTTGCCTGATTTTCTCGTTAGTCGAATACGATAAGAAAGGGAAAGAAAAAGAAGTCATTACTTTCTTTGTGACGGATGACTTGAACCATCTTCCGGTTCGTCTGGATTTGTTCCTGAACTTTGGTTCGGCAAAGGCGTTCCTGAATGATGTTCGGGGAAATCGGCATCCGATGACTTCTATTGTTAAATAAGTAGAGAATTAGGTACGGATTTTGCGGATTACACAGTTTCAATTAAATAAAAAATGTGTAATCCGCGAAATTCATACCTAAATGGATAGCTTTACAATCTGCTTTAACTTCTCTTTTATTCTTCTACCTCAAAAGGAACTTTCTGATCTTTTCTGAATACGCTGGATTCGAAAGTTGCAATCAAATCCCCATTTTGATTGGTAATATCTACCTGATAGCAACCTGTGCTTCGTCCGATATAACGCTCGCGTGCTTCGGCATAAAGAGTATCGCCCGGTCCGCTGGCACGTACGAAGGTGATGGTGGATGAAAGTGAGAAAGCAAGTGTGCCATGTGAATTGGCAGCCGCAGCAAGTGCAAGGTCGGCCAACGTAAAGATGGCTCCGCCCTGTGTTCGTGCTCCTGCGTTCAGATGTTCGGGCTTTATTTCCAACTTGGCTTTGCTGTACCCTTTTCTTACTTCCAGCAGAACTATACCTGCGTTTTCGGCGAATACGTCATTCTTAAAAAACTCTTGTGGGGTCATCGTATTTGTATGTTTGAAAATTCTTATTATTCTAAATAAATGTGCGGCAAATATAGTTGTTTTTTGCTATACGGTCTAATAATGTGATATTATAAAATAATCAGACAAGCCTTGCGTTATTTTAATACCGATATGAACGTAGAATTCTATCAATATAAAAAGTATTTGGGGGTTCCTTTTAATTCTATTGTTTTAGATAAAACTTTAGAAGTAAATCTTTGGGGTGCACTTGGGCAAACATTTCCAGCATAAATGTTTATCATTCCTGGTACAGTACCAACACCCCCAGTTTCATCTACATACGATAAATCTCTTGTAGAAAGTTTGAATTCTACGATTTTATGCTCCCCAGGGTTAAGATTTACCTTTTTAAAACGGACTAATTGGCAAAGTGGAGCCTCTTGTGCAATTGCTTTATGGGATAAATAGAGTTGTATAACCTCTTCACCTGCACATCTACCTGTATTACTTACTTCAACTTTAACACTTAAGGTATCACCAATCTGTGCTTCTACAGGACATAGTAATTTATTATATTTAAAAGAAGTATAACTTAGCCCATATCCAAAAGGATATAACACATCTTTATCAAAATAACGATATGTTCTGTTCGCCATAGAGTAATCTTCTATAGAAGGTATATCCGTATCAGAATGATAAAAAGTAACAGGCAATTTTCCGGATGGATTATAACGTCCAAATAGAATATCCGCTAAAGCAGTACCAGTGGCTTGTCCTCCATACCATGCCTGAATAATAACTGGTAAATTTTCTGCTTCCCAATTGAAAGCCATAGCACCACCAGACATACAGATAAATATCATTGGTTTACTCAATAGATTCAGTTTTTTCATTACCTCAGTTTGGATAGATGGCAAATTGATGGTAGTTCTATCACCTCCCACAAATCCTTCAAGTCCTCCTGCATCTCCCTCTTCACCTTCTAACATTGGAGATATACCACCAGCATAAATAATTAAATCAACATCCTTATATTTATCTGCAAATCGTTCCAAATCTATGCCCTCATTCAATTTAATAAAGTCAGATATCGAATCATATACAATCTCAATCCCTTTTTCTGCACGTAAAGCGTCCAAAAGAGTTACATTCTTACTAGGAATACCATTATAGTTACCAAGTTGCGTTATTTGGTTATTAGCATTAGGACCTATGAGGGCTATTTTTTTTGTTTTAGACGACAATGGAAGTGTCTTCTTGTCATTTTTCAACAAAACCATTGATTGGCGAGCCATCTTAAGTGCTTGTTCTTGATGCGAGTGAGATTCAAGTACATCATAAGATATGTTTGAATAAGGCACCTTACTTGGAGGATCAAACATGCCTAAACGGAAACGTATTTTCAAAAGATTTCTTAAAGAGATATCAATTTGCTCTTCAGTGATCAGTCCTGCATTAACAGCTGCCGGTAATGAACGATAAGTATCCCCGCATTCCAGGTCTGTTCCATGTAATACAGCATCTGATGAAGCTGAAATAGAATCTTTATGCGTTTTGTGTCCATATAGAAAATCCGTAATAGCCCAACAATCTGAAGTTATATATCCCTCAAATTTCCAATCATGAAGTAGAATTTTTCTCAATAGCAGGTTGCTTCCACAGCAAGGCTGACCGTTGAAGCTGTTATAGGCACACATAACTCCTGAAACATTTGCCTCTTTTATTAATCTATAAAAAGCAGGTAAATAGGTATCGCGTAAATCATGGTCACTGGCAGTCGCTTCAAATTTATGCCTTAATGGCTCCGGTCCACTATGAACTGCAAAATGTTTGGCACATGCAGATACCTTTAAATAATTAGGATCATTTCCCTGTAATCCTTTAACCATTGATATTCCCATTTCAGATGTAAGATATGGATCCTCACCGTATGTTTCATGTCCACGTCCCCAACGAGGATCACGGAATATATTCACATTAGGAGTCCAAAACGTTAATCCGGTATACCTTTTAAGCGTGTTTCCCTTTTTTACAGAAATATTATATATTGCTCTTCCTTCGTCAGAAATCATTTCGGCTGATTTGAATAGTTCTTCAGGATTAAATGAAGCTGCCAGTCCGATAGGTTGTGGAAAAACAGTTACTTTTTCAGTGGATCGCGCTACGCCATGCAAACACTCATTCCACCAATTATAATCAGGAATTCCCAAACGCTTTATTCCTTTAGAAGTATGCGTCATTTGAGATACTTTTTCTTCTAAAGTCATACGAGATATCAAATCATTAACACGTTCGTCAATGGACAAATCCGTGTTTAGATAGGAAGGAATAATCTGAGCTTGTGACGAAGTCGTCATCATTATCATTCCAAACAATAACAATCTAGTAAAATATTGGCTTTTCATTTTTTATAATTTATAAAATTGGTTTAAATATAAAGGTAAGTAAAAACGTTCTTCAACTCCTGTCTTCAATCAACTTAAAGAATAAATTAGAACTTCTGAAGAGTATTTTGTTAATGAAACCAGAGAGCTAGTCCGTCAGTTTCGTTACATCTATACTTGGTTTCGGATAGTTTCTGGAAGCGATGTAGTCCTTCGTTTCCTCAATCATCTTTGGCGTAATCTCAAAATCATAGTTGCCATAGTCGCCTACGTGAAACTTTCCGGTCTCGAAGAACCCCCATGCGTCAAAGAAATCGGTAAGGTCTGTTTTCAGGAAGTCACAACAAAGCTTGACATACTCATACATATTATGAATGGACGTATTACCCGTACCTTTGTGCGGATGATTGCGTAAATGCTCCATTAAGTCAGCATAGAAATCTTTATAATCTATCTTGTTGGCATAGATTTGAATCTGCCAAAAAGGGATCAACTTGTGAAAAGGATCTTTCACACTCATTATAAACTGTTTCTCGGGTGCATTGAGCACCTTACTGAAAGCAGCTTCGTAAATATGACGCTTACTCAAACGGCTGGAATCACCCAAACTCATCGTGCCATACATGGAGAAAAGGTTATTACTCACCTCCGTCATGCCGCCCCAAGTGAGCCAAGGAGACATCTGCATCACATGGCCTATTTCATGGTGAATACCCCAGTTCGTAACTACCTCTGGACCTATGGCCGATTTCATAGTGCCGTCGGTACCCTCGAAAGCTACGCCGTCACCATCACGGAACATAAAATAGTTAAAGTTAACACGTGCTAAGATACGCTTCTTAGGAATACGATTGTACTTTGTAGCACCTGAGAAGTCGTATTGTGCCTGCATTACTTTATCATAATTCTCTGATAGTTCCTTACCCTTGCCATAAGCCAATTTCTTCAGTTGAACCACAGGATAGGCAATCTGCATATATTTGGACTTCACATCCATAATAGGGCTGACTGCATTATCCAACAGACGATTCCAGTCATCCTCGCCCTGCACAGTGGCATCAAAATAGCCATTTTCTTTACCCGTAACGAAATGAACGGTAATTTCGGGAGCCGTCTCTGGATCATCAACAAAGTAATCTAAATAGACATTACCAGCCTTCTCCACGTAGATGACGTTGACACCCTCGTGCAAAGGAATCTCCTGCTTCTTCAATCCCCAACCTTCGGGGTCCTTAGTCGGTGCATAACCGGGAGTGGGCTGACGCATCCAGTCGGGAATAAGCAATCCAACATTGCGCCCATGTAGATCACCTACCAATACCACATTCTCACCCTGCTCCAGATAAACACCGGTGATATTTTCATAGCGGCTGTAACCACTGTAGAGTTTCATCTTTTGTTCCAATACTTTATTGGAGGGAACTGGTTTGTAGGATTGTAGCAAGTATCGTGACTGGTAAGTACCGTCAAGCAGTTTACTCGCCAATTCTTTCATCAACGGTGTGCTGAAGACCTTCAATTGTTTACTTTTGAAACCTTCGGGAAGCGAAGACCCTGTCCAGTCAGTGAAGTGTTCCAAGTCCTTGGCTATCTGTTGTGTGGAATAAGAGCTAATCTGCGCATAAAGCAAACTACTTATGCTACATAAAACAGTAACAGTCCAAACTCGTAATGTTCTCATATTTTTTTATTTTAAGATTCTCATTTTTAAAAGCAACCTCCCTAATCATATCATTCTTTACAACTAGTTTCAACAACGACTTTAGCATTTTATCATTAAGAAAGGTGAACAGAAAATTACTCTTTAATATCAACAGTGCAAAATTAAGCAATATATCATCATTGCATGGGATATATCATCCATTTAAGGGGGCAATAATGTATAATGCTACTCTTCCTCTCTGTTTAACATTTCCAACTTCGGTTTACATTATCAGAAGCCTTTCTTTTATAACCTCCCTCCTCTTTACCTATAAATGTTAAAATCAAGTAAACAAGACAATCTCCTCCCCACAAAGATACAATTTCTCCCCTTCTACATAAAAAAAAGCATTATGTTTGCCCTATCAAAAGATCTAAATGTTCATTGAAGCTAACTTATATATTAATATAAAAAATGACAATGAAAAACAGTATCACTTTTCAACTAACAAAAGCTATTCTGCCTTTTTCTTTTCTTCTTTACACAATATCTATTCATGCTGAAGTTGTAAAGCCCAATATAGAAAAAGAAGCAGTAGCAGTTGAGCAGCAAAGTAAAGCAAACAGTAAAAGGAAGAAAGTAAAAATATAAAAGTATTATATATGAAATTTAGATTTGCATTAACGGTATTGATGTCAGTTACTTCTGTATTATCTTATGCGCAAGCCATTCCTAAATATAAAGACGCCTCACAGCCGATAGGAGTAAGAGTACAGGATTTGTTGGACCGTATGACATTAGAGGAGAAAATTGCTCAAATGCGCCATATTCATGCTTACTCAATCATAGAGAATGGAAAGTTAAATAAGACCAAACTGGAGAAAATGATTGACGGACAGAATTATGGGTTCATAGAAGGTATTACTTTACCTGGAAAGGAATGCTTTATCCTGATGAATGAGGTGCAAAAGTATATGCGTGAAAAAACCCGACTAGGAATTCCTGTGTTCACTCTAACTGAATCTTTGCATGGTTCTGTGCACGATGGTTCTACTATTTTTCCGCAAGCCATTGCATTGGGAAGTACTTTTAATCCTGTATTGGCTTATGAAATGACATCTGCCATTGCCAAAGAGTTGAATGCGCAGGGCATTACACAATCTTTATCTCCCGTCATTGATGTTTGTCGTGACTTGCGTTGGGGGCGAGTGGAAGAATGTTTTGGTGAAGATCCTTTCCTGGTATCACGTATGGGCGTATCGCAAGTGAAAGGCTATCTTGATAATCAAGTATCCCCTATGATTAAACATTTTGGTGCTCATGGCACTCCTCAAGGAGGTTTGAATCTAGCTTCTGTGTCGTGTGGACAACGAGAGTTGCTTTCTATCTATTTAAAAACTTTTGAAACTGTAGTAGAGGAAGCTCAACCTTGGGCAGTGATGTCTTCTTATAACTCTTGGAACAATGAACCTAATTCTTCTTCCCACTATCTGATGACAGATCTTTTGCGCGGCCAGTGGGGTTTCCAAGGATATGTATATTCGGATTGGGGAGCGATAGGTATGTTGAATTATTTTCATAAGACCGCTCAGAATAGTGCTGAGGCTGCTATACAGGCTTTGACTGCGGGTCTGGATGCTGAAGCATCAGATAATAGTTATGCCGAGTTGCGACAATTGGTGGAAAACGGAATGTTGGATATAAAGTATATTGATCGGGCTGTGACTCGTATTCTGACGGCTAAGTTTAATATGGGATTGTTTGAATACTCGTTACCTGTAGAAGAAAATTACGATAAAGTAGTACATGCTCCTGCTCATGTGGCATTGGCCCGTAAGATTGCTGAAGAATCAATTGTTCTTCTACAAAATGATAATATACTGCCTTTGCAGATGAACAAACTGAAATCCATAGCCGTGATAGGTCCTAATGCCGACCAAGTACAGTTCGGAGATTATACCTGGAGCCGTGACAATAAGGACGGAATAACATTGTTTGAAGCTCTGAAAGAAAAATGCGGAAATCGATTGACTTTAAATTATGCTAAGGGGTGTGATTTGGTAACAGATGACCGTTCGGGTTTTAAAGAAGCGGTAGAAGCTGCACAAAAGAGCGATGTTTGTATTGTCGTAGTAGGCTCAGCAAGTGCTTCTCTCGCACGTGACTATAGTAATGCTACTTGTGGAGAAGGCTTTGATTTGAGTGACCTGACCTTGCCAGGTGTACAAGAGGATTTGATAAAGTCAGTTCATGCCACAGGCAAACCAGTAATTGTGGTCTTGTTATCAGGAAAACCCTTTGCCATGCCTTGGGTGAAGGAAAATATACCGGGGATCGTAGTACAGTGGTATCCCGGTGAACAGGGTGGACTTGCCCTTGCAGACATGCTTTTTGGCAAAATTACCCCATCAGGTAAACTGAATTATTCCTTTCCGCAGAGCGTAGGTCATTTACCTTGCTACTATAACTATCTGCCTACAGATAAAGGCTTTTACCATAGACCTGGATGTAAGAATAAACCCGGTAAAGATTATGTATTCTCTTCACCGCAAGCGCTTTGGGCGTTCGGACACGGATTAAGTTATACAGATTTTGAGTATCTGTCTGCTATCACCTCAAAGGTTGATTATGGAAAAGACGAAGTGATTGAAGTTACTGTTACTATTCGTAATGCGGGTAATCGTGATGGTCTGGAGGTACCACAAGTATATGTACGTGATCGGGTTTCGAGCGTTGTAATGCCTGTACAGGAACTGAAAGGATTCGAAAAGGTTCTTATTAAAAAAGGAGAAACGGTGCAAGCAAAAATAAGTATCCCTGTAAAAGAACTGGCTCTATATAACAAGAATATGGAGAAAATAGTTGAACCGGGAGTCTTTGAACTTCAGATTGGTCGTGCGTCAGATGATATCCGTATTAAGAAAGTGATAACAGTAGAGCGTGCTTCTGAGAAGTATATCCCTACCTTAAAAGACAAGGAAAAGAATCTGTCATCAGCAAAAAACGTCGTAGCCACCCCAGTAATGGTAAAAGGGACCATACGTGATGTGCAGGCAAATTTGTTGCCCTATGTGACTATTAAGGCAGGGAGTAAAGAAACCGTTACAAACTCGAAAGGTGAATATTCTATCAGCGCTATGTCCACCGATACCTTAACTGTGAGCATGAGCAAATTCAATACTGAGTACATTCCTATTGAAGGAAGACAAGTTATTAATGTAAGAATGTTGAATCAATAAAAAGCTGTCTTTTTCAACTTAAACATAAGTAAGGGGTAATACTTTTACTCATGCTGATCATTGTATATGAAATGTACGGGGAAAACAAAGGATTACAGTACTCGAAACTTCCTACTAAATGGGATAAAGGTAGTTTTTGAGGACTGAATATGATATATGGCACAGGCTGCAAGCAATTAAGACGCTTTCCTGGGAATATCTGTACAAATATGCCCTTTTGGGGAGAAATGTACCAAAATTGTCCCTTAATTGGATTATTTAGGTCGGTCTATTCTTTTTGAATGCACTATTTTTGCCATCAAGAAAATTAATCACTAACAAATAATCCCTGTATTATGAAAACAATTCTTAGCGCGTTAGGACTTTCCCTTTTGATCTTTACGAGTTGCGGTGGACAAAAAAAGGTTGAAGTAGACTTTATCCAGGACAACATCGACAACGCAGTGGCGCAAAACACGATTCAAACGGATATTATCGAGAAATCCGGTAAAATTCTGAATCCGAGAACCATCAACAAAGATGGTAGTATTTCTTATATACCTATTGATGACTGGTGTTCCGGCTTCTATCCCGGCACTATGTGGCTGACTTATAACCTGACCGGAGATCAGAAATGGTTGCCACTGGCCGAAAAATATACGGAAGCTCTCGACTCTGTAAAATATCTGAAATGGCATCATGACGTAGGATTCATGATTGGTTGCAGTTATCTGAACGGATACCGTCTGGCAGGTAAGAATGAATATAAGGATGTAGTGGTGGAAGCTGCCAAATCATTGTCTACGCGTTTCCGTCCGAATGCCGGTGTTATCCAGTCATGGGATGCCGATAGAGGATGGCAGGGAACACGCGGATGGAAATGTCCGGTGATTATTGATAATATGATGAATCTCGAACTGCTGTTTGAAGCAACTGCTTTCTCCGGTGATTCTACTTTTTATAACATTGCCGTGAAACATGCCGATACGACCATGGCACATCATTTCCGTCCGGACAACAGTTGTTATCATGTCGTAGACTATGATCCCGAAACCGGTGAAGTGCGCAAGAGACAAACTGCACAGGGATATGCTGACGAGTCGTCTTGGGCTCGCGGACAAGCATGGGCTCTTTACGGATATACTACCTGCTACCGCTATACGAAAGACAAGAAATATCTCGATCAGGCACAGAAAGTGTATAATTTCATCTTTAACAACAAGAACTTGCCGGAAGATCTCGTACCTTACTGGGACTACGATGCACCGAACATTCCGAATGAACCTCGTGACGCTTCCGCTGCTGCTTGTACAGCTTCTGCTCTTTACGAACTGGACGGCTATCTGCCGGGCAACCAATATAAGGAAACTGCTGATAAGATTATGACAAGCCTGGGCTCACCTGCTTATCGTGCAGAGGTAGGTACTAATGGCAACTTTATTTTGATGCACTCAGTTGGCAGTATTCCTCACGATCAGGAAATTGATGTTCCTCTGAACTATGCCGACTATTACTTCCTGGAAGCATTGATGCGCAAAAGAGACCTTGAAAAGAAATAAATCTCATTGATATGTACAGTGAACGGTAAATGATGAACATAGGCTTCTGTATATAGCTTGTCCATCGTTCACCGTTCATTTGTTTATCATCCTTACTATAAACTGTTTATCGTTAACTGTCATTATCATGAATAAACCTGTAAACCTTTTGGTAGGTGGGCTGACTTTGTTTGCAGCACAGGGTTGCAAAGCCCCGAAACAAGTAACAGTACAAGCTGAACATCCGAATATTATCTATGTATTTCCCGACCAATACCGTAACCAGGCGATGGGATTCTGGAATCAGGACGGATTCCGGGATAAAGTAAACTTTCAGGGCGACCCTGTTCATACTCCTAATCTGGATGCATTTGCCCGCGAATCCATGGTATTGTCTTCTGCGCAGAGCAACTGCCCGCTGAGTAGTCCTCATCGTGGAATGTTGTTGACCGGTATGTATCCCAACCGGAGCGGCGTGCCCTTGAACTGTAATTCTACACGTCCCATCAGCTCTTTGCGTGAAGATGCCGAATGTATCGGTGATGTATTCAGTAAAGCTGGTTATGACTGTGCTTATTTCGGAAAACTTCATGCCGACTTCCCGACTCCGAATGACCCCGAACATCCGGGACAATATGTAGAATCCAAACGTCCGGCATGGGATGCCTATACTCCGAAAGAACGTCGTCACGGATTTAACTACTGGTATTCTTACGGTACGTTTGATGAGCATAAGAATCCCCACTATTGGGATACGGACGGTAAGAGACATGACCCGAAAGAATGGTCTCCTTTGCACGAGTCGGGTAAGGTGGTTTCATATTTGAAAAATGAAGGTAACGTGCGCGATACGAAGAAACCTTTCTTTATCATGGTAGGAATGAACCCGCCTCATAGTCCGTATCGTTCTTTGGATGATTGTGAAGAACAGGATTTCAACCTTTACAAGAATAAGCCTTTGGATAGCCTGCTGGTTCGTCCGAATGTAGACCTGAAGATGGAAAAGGCGGAATCTGCCCGCTATTATTTTGCTTCCGTAACGGGGGTTGACCGTGCTTTTGGGCAGATTCTGGAAACGCTGAAAGAACTGGGACTGGATAAGAATACGGTTGTCATCTTCGCTTCCGACCATGGTGAAACGATGTGTAGCCAACGCACCGACGACCCGAAGAACTCGCCTTACTCCGAATCAATGAATATTCCGTTTATTGTGCGTTTCCCGGGTAAGATTCAACCGAGAGTAGACGACTTGTTGCTTTCATCACCGGATATTATGCCTACTGTGTTGGGCTTGTGCGGATTGGGTGATTCTATTCCTGCAGAAGTGCAAGGTCGTAACTTTGCCCCTCTCTTCTTCGATGAAAAGGCGGAAATTGTACGTCCGACGGGTGCATTGTATATTCAGAACTTGGACGGTGAAAAGGACGAAAACGGTTTGGTACAGACTTATTTCCCTTCTTCGAGAGGTATCAAGACGGCACAATATACATTGGCTTTATATATTGACCGTAATACGAAACAGTTAAAGAAAAGTCTTCTGTTTGATGACTTGAACGATCCTTATCAGTTGCACAATCTCCCTTTGGAAGAAAATAAGGAAGTAGTGGAGCAACTCTATCGTGAAATGGGAGCCATGCTGAAGGAAATTAACGATCCTTGGTATACGGAAAAGATTCTGTCGGACAGGATTTCGTATTAATTGGAACCTACATAGTTAAATGAAAATTAATATGCGATTGAATGAAAAATGCTTGTTTTATCATACTATTATTGCTTGGAAGCATTTCCTCTGCTTTTGCTCAATTCATTGGCTTTGAGGAGGAAGTGCCCGAAGCGTTCACAGTTTCCGGAAAAGGAGAAGTGAAGACATCTTCTCTCTTTTATAAGGAAGGAGAAAGCAGTTTGGAATGGGACTTTCAGCCCGGTTCTGCTTTGAATGTTCAAGTTTCCCCTTTATCGCTCAATGCGAAGAAAGAGAAGTTGTTTGGCATTACTTTGTGGATTTATAATGAGAAACCACAGCAGGATTCTATCCGTTTCGAGTTTCTGAATAAGGCGGGCGAAGTCTCTTATTGGTTCTCTTATCATTTGCAGGCAGCCGGTTGGCGTG
Source organism: uncultured Bacteroides sp. (assembly GCF_902491285.1). GTDB lineage: Bacteria > Bacteroidota > Bacteroidia > Bacteroidales > Bacteroidaceae > Bacteroides. The sequence continues at coordinate 72,880 of NZ_CABUHK010000003.1, forward strand.
CGTGCTGGATTTCTTTCGAGTATATGGAAGGAGAGAAGAAAGATAAGAATATCGTTGCTTATCGGTTGGTTGCTCCACAACGAAAAGGGCGTATTTTTCTTGACCGTCTGACATTTCCCGAGAAGAAGATGAATCTTCGTACTACTCCCGACCAACAGTTGCCGGCCAATAACGGTTTGTCCAATCGTGACCTCTGGCACTGGTGTCTCGTATGGAAATGGGAACAGCAATCATATGATATCCCGTTGGCATCCAAGTTGACCAGTCAGCAAAAGAAAGAGCTGAAGACCATCGAACAACGTCTGACTGACTTTTTAGAGGTGAAAAAAGCACCACAAGGACAGATTAACGCTGCCTATAAGACATTTGAGAAAGCCGGTATTACTCCGTCCGCCGCTGGTACGGGGTTTATTGGGGCACCTATCGTTGCTCCTGACGAGTTGAATAGAAAAAAGGGGGAGATGTCATGGAATGATATTGAAACCATGCTTTCCGGCTTTGCCTATGATATGTATTACAATCAGAATGAGACGTCGAAGAAGAATTACTTCACTGTGTTCGACTATGCCATTGACCAGGGATTTGCATTTGGTAGTGGTATGGGAACGAATCATCATTATGGCTATCAGATTCGTAAGATATATACCACTGCCTGGCTGATACGTGATGCGATTTATAAACATCCTCATCGGGATGCTTATCTGTCTACGTTGCGTTTTTGGGCGGCTTTGCAAGAAACTCGCCAGCCATGCTCTCCCTCACGTGATGAGTTGCTGGATTCATGGCATACGTTATTGATGGCGAAGTTCGTCTCCGCTATGATGTTTCCTGATGCAAGAGAACAGGAGCAGGCTTTGAGCGGTTTGTCCCGTTGGCTGTCTTCTTCCTTGCGTTATACGCCCGGAACGATTGGCGGTATAAAAGTGGACGGCACTACTTTCCATCACGGCGGTTTCTATCCGGGATATACTACCGGAGTACTGGCTACAGTAGGACAATTTATCGCTTTCACTAATGGAACGGGGTTTGAACTGACAGAAGATGCCCGTCAACATATGAAGTCGGCCTTTATTGCTATGCGCAATTATTGCAATCTTTATGAGTGGGGCATCGGCATCAGCGGTCGTCATCCTTTTGGTGGAAAAATGGGAAGTGACGATATAGAAGCGTTTGCCAACATTGCTTTGTCCGGCGACTTGTCCGGTCAGGGAAATACATTTGACCGTGGACTGGCTGCTGATTATTTGCGTCTCGTGCGTAACGAAGATACTCCGAATGCGCGTTTCTTTAAAAAAGAAGGTATCAAGCCTGCGCAGGCTCCGCAAGGATTCTTTGTTTATAATTATGGTTCGGCTGGTATTTTCCGCCGTGCGGATTGGATGGTGACGCTGAAAGGATATACGACCGATGTGTGGGGGGCTGAAATCTATACAAAAGATAACCGTTACGGACGTTATCAAAGCTATGGTTCGGTGCAGATTATGGGTAAGGGAAATCCCGTATCACGTGCCGGAAGCGGTTTTGTGCAGGAAGGATGGGATTGGAACCGTTTACCGGGTACAACGACTATTCATCTGCCTTTCGAGTTGCTGGATAGTCCGCTGAAAGGTACTACCATGGCTCATTCCAAGGAGAACTTCTCCGGTAGCAGTTCCTTGAATGGCACGAATGGCATGTTTGCCATGAAGTTAATGGAGCGTAATTTAGAGAACTTCACTCCTGATTTTGTAGCCCGTAAATCTGTATTTTGTTTTGATAACCGGATGATTTGCTTGGGAACGGGTATAACAAACAGTAATGCGGATTATCCTACGGAAACGACTCTTTTCCAGACAAAATACAATGGAGTGGATTCTAAAGTAGGAGAGGATAACTATTGGTTGCATGATGGTTATGATAATTATTATCATGTCGTGGACGGAACGGTTCGTTCGCAGGTGGCGGAACAGGAGTCACGCCATGAAAAGACCCGTGCGGTGACCAAAGGAAAATTCTCCTCGGCTTGGATAGAACATGGTAAAGCTCCGAAGAATGGAACATATGAGTATATGGTGCTGATACAACCGTCTGCTTCTGATTTGGAAGAAGTGCGTAAAACTCCCGTGTATGAGGTCTTGCAACGCGACCGGACAGCTCATGTGGTTTATGATAAAAAAACGGGTATTACGGCATACGCTGCTTTTGAAACTTACCAACCCGATGATGACAAACTGATTGCCGCTATTCCTGCGGAAACGATGGTTATGTATATGAAGGAATCGGATAAAGGTGTCCGTTTGAGTGTCTGTGACCCTAATTTGAATATCAAAGAGAAGGCTTATACGACGAAAGAACCGAGCCGTCCTATCTGTAAGGAAATACGCCTGAAGGGACACTGGACATTGACGGCTCCGATGGAAAATGTTCAGTTGGAGCAACAGGGAGAGAATGCCGTATTAATGGTGACCTGCCAACATGGACAACCTGTTGAAATGCTCCTGAATAAGAAGTGATTAGTGAATATAAAAGAGAAACTATTTTTAAAGGGTATTAGTTTACTGTATGTTTCTATGAAAAAAGAGAAGACCGGTTCGTGATGAGCCGGTCTTCTTTATTTTTTAGTCTGCACTGTAAAGTGCACTATTACTCGTCTTATTTATTCAGTCTCCATTCGAAACCGTTTTTCGTATCTTTAACCTCAAACCCGAGTGCAGTCAATGTATTGCGGATTTCATCGGAAGTAGCCCAGTCTTTATTGGCTTTTGCTTTCATACGCTGTTCCAGCAGCATATCTACCACCTTGCCGTAAGCAGCTTCACGTCCGTCGGAAGACCCTTTTTCCTCTTTCAGCCCCATGATGTCGAAACTGAACAGATGAAACGTTTCTTTCAATTCTTTCAGGGCTTCGGCAGAAATCGTAGCATTTCCGGCGATGATATTGTTAATGATACGTGCGCCTTCGAAAAGCTGTGCGATGACGATAGGGGTATTCAGGTCATCGTTCATTGCTTCATAACATTTGGTACGCAGCTCTTTTACATTAATACCTTCTGAAGTTGCTGTCGCAGGAGTTATCTTTTCCAATGCGTCAATGGCTTCCATCAGACGTTGCAGCCCCTTTTCCGATGCTTGCAATGCTTCATTGCTGAAGTCAACCGTGCTGCGGTAATGAGCTTGCAGGATGAAGAAACGGATGGTCATCGGCGTGTAGGCTTGTGCCAATAACTTATGAGTACCGTTGAAGAATTCGTCCAGCGTAATGAAGTTGCCGAGTGATTTCCCCATCTTTGTACCGTTGATGGTTATCATGTTGTTGTGCATCCAGTAGTGAACCATGTCGTCACCTTGTGAGGCTACCGATTGTGCGATTTCACATTCGTGGTGCGGGAAAATCAAGTCCATTCCTCCACCGTGGATGTCGAAGTGTTCGCCCAGATACTTGCGTCCCATAGCGGTACATTCGGCGTGCCATCCGGGGAAACCGTCGCTCCACGGAGACGGCCAGCGCATGATATGTTCCGGTTGTGCCTTTTTCCAAAGAGCGAAGTCGGCAGGATTACGCTTTTCGCTTTGTCCGTCAAGGTCGCGGGTGGTATTCAGCACATCGTCCAGATTGCGTCCGGACAGTTTACCGTAGTGATGGTCTTTATTATATTTGGCTACATCGAAGTAGACGGAGCCTTCGCTTTCGTAAGCGTATCCGGCATCCAGAATCTTCTGTACCAGTTGGATTTGTTCGATGATATGGCCCGATGCGTGCGGCTCGATGCTCGGAGAAAGCACATTGAGCGCTTCCATTGCTTTATGGTAGCGGTTCAGGTAATACTGAACGACTTCCATCGGCTCCAGTTCTTCCAGGCGGGCTTTCTTGGCAATTTTATCTTCTCCTTCGTCAGCATCATGTTCTAAATGGCCAACGTCGGTAATATTGCGTACATAACGTACTTTATATCCTAGATGAGTGAGATAGCGGAAGAGTACGTCAAAGGTTATGGCTGGACGGGCGTGTCCCAAATGTGCATCACCGTAAACAGTCGGCCCGCACACATACATACCTACATGAGGTGTGTGGAGCGGTACGAATAACTCTTTCTTTCTATCTAACGTGTTGTAAATGGTAAGTTGATGTTCCATAACATTTTATATTTGTTCTATTGGAACTGCAAAGTTAGTATAAAATCTGAATATGCGCCCTATTGTTGATAGAGAAACTTGTCAATAGCTTCGGCCACACCGTCTTCCTCATTGCTTGAAGTGATATAATCCGCCGCTTTTTTCACCGGTTCCTGTGCATTGCCCATGGCAATGCCTAGTCCTGCAAACTTTATCATGGACAGGTCGTTGTAACCGTCGCCTATTGCTATGACTTCTTCGCGTTCTATTCCTGTCTCTTTTAATAAAACGCCAAGAGACAGAGCTTTGTCGATTCCCTGCGGGACTAATTCGAGAAAATAAGGCTCTGAACGGAATACATTAATGCGTCCTTGCAACCGGAGACAAAGTTCGGCTTCCAGGGGAATGAGCTTGTCGGCATCTCCCACAATCAGGCATTTGGCTACCGGAAGCGTGATGTCTGTCAGGAAATCGTTTGTTTCCCTGATTGCCATTTTATTAAGGAAAGCCTCTTTCTGCACATATGGGTCTTGGGAGTTCTCGGTAACGATTTCTGCTCCGTCGTAAGTTAGTATGCTGAGATGGTGGGTGCGGGCACATTCATAAAGTACCGGAATGACATCATTCGGCAATACATTTTCGTAAATCATTTCTTGTGTTTCCCAGTTGATGATTTCCCCTCCGTTATAGGACAGGATGAACCCGCCGAACTCATTCATACGCAGTTCATTGGCAAGCGGTACAATGCCATAAGTAGGCCGTCCGGAAGCGAGTACCAGCCGGACACCTTGTTCTTGTACACGTATCAGCGTCTCCTTGTTGCGGGGAGTAATTTCTTTCTTGGAATTGGTGAGTGTGCCGTCAAGGTCGAGCACGATAAGTTTGTATTTCATGTAGTGTCATTTTGTGTGCAAAGATAGGAGAAAAATGTATTGCTGCAAGATGTGTGTAGGTAAAGATGTGACTTTTATACTTTCTGCCTGATTTTTATTTCAACAAATCCGCCCACTGTTCATTACTTAATGCAGGCAGTGCGTCACTGTCGGTGATGAATGTTTCCGCCAGTCTCCGCTTATCTTCCTGTAGCTGGAGGATTTTTTCCTCAATGCTGTTCTGTGTAATAAAGCGATAAGCAATGACTTGTTTGTCCTGCCCGATGCGGTGTGCCCGGGCGATGGCTTGTGCTTCGGCGGCAGGGTTCCACCACGGGTCGATGATAAATACATAATCGGCTTGTGTCAGGTTAAGACCTACTCCGCCGGCTTTCAAGGAAATAAGAAATGCCTGAACGTCATTTTGTTCGGTGAAATGGGCTATTTCTGAAGGACGGTTGTTGGTAGAGCCGGTCAGTAAGGCGTATTTCCAACCTTTTTGTCGGAATATCTCGGCCAGTATCTCCAGATGCTTGACAAACGATGAGAAAATGAGCACTTTGTGTCCTTCGCTTCGCAGTGTGTCGAAGGTCTCGATGATTTGTTCCGTTTTTCCGGATACTCCGTTAAATTCCGGAAAGATAAGTTGCGGATGGCAAGCCAGTTGGCGGAGACGCAGGATACCGTTCAAGATGCTGAATGTATGGAATCTGTCTCTGCTCTCTGGTTGTTGGAGTAATATATTGCGCAGGCTGTTTTTCTCTTGTTCATACCATCCTTCCTGCTTTTCGGACATATCGCAATAGATTGTTTCTTCGGTGAGCGGAGGAAGTTCCGGGGCCACTTCGCTTTTGCTTCTTCGAAGGATAAACGGGGCGATTAACTGTTGCAGCCTTTTCTCCATGCGGATATTCCCTTGTCGGATCGGAATGATAAACTGTTTGTGGAAAGCACTTTCTTCTCCCAATAAGTCCGGTTGCAGGAAACGGAACTGTGCCCACAAATCTTTGAGTGAGTTCTCGATAGGCGTACCGGTAAGTGCGATCCGGTGTTTGCTTTGCAGTTGGATAACCGAACGGAATGTAAGTGAATCATTATTCTTGATATTCTGGCTCTCATCAAGTACGATGTATTCGAATGTGTAGGAGCGGAGCGTATCTATATTGTTCCTCATCATTCCGTAAGTCGTGAATATCAGATGGAAACGTTTGAAGAACTTTTCCGGATGTCCTTTGGGAAACGTCGTACCGCTATTATATTCGGCTACCGAAAGAGTGGTGAAACGTTTGGCCTCTCTCCGCCAGTTGTGGAGTAGGGAAGTGGGGACAACAATCAGCGTGGCGGGTTTGCGGGAGTTTCTTCCATATTTCTGTCTGCGGTCTTCTTCTCTGGGTATATTTTTCTCCCTGATTTCCCGGGCGTCCGGCAGTAATTCATCTTCCGAAGAGAATGAGAATAAGGAGAATTGTCCCTCGGCGTCTGCTGTCTGCTTTTGGGCAAGATGGTCGTCGGAAGTGGAAAGTGCTGCCGGAACCGTTTCTGAATGGTCGGCTGCTTCGGGAACGGCAGGCTTGTATATATACTGTAGGAGTGTCAGCGTCTGGAGTGTCTTTCCAAGTCCCATATCGTCTGCCAGGCATCCGCCGAATCCTAGCTTGTTCAACTGTACCATCCATGAGAATCCTTTCTGCTGATAGGGGCGTAGTTGCGCTTTCAGCCCTTGAGGAACGGCAATATTGCGTATCTCTTTTTTGAAAGTCAGGTATTTAGGACTGTTTTCTTCCAAGGCAGATTGTACGGCACCGACAAAAGTCGGTTTCAGGCGAATTCCGGTCTCTGTTTGAGTGCCCAGTTCCAATAGGTTTCCGTATTTGCTGAACCATTCTTCCGGTAAGAGAATCATACGTCCGTCCGGCAGCAGAAACTCTCTCTTCTCTTCGAGGATATGCTTGCGGAAGCGTGAGAAGGGGATACGCAGATTACCGATGACTACGGTGATATGCAGTTCGAACCAGTCCGGTTCGTTATCACAACTTTGTTCAATATGAATCTCGTCCAGACAGTAAGGAATATTCCCCATATTTCCGGTCAGCAGGAAAGACTGTTGGAGCATTCTCCGATATTTGCCTATCCATTCGGTGATGGTCTTTTCGGGGGCATCGGGGGATAGCTTGAAGTGGACGTCACTGATTCGTTGCAATCCCGAATCGGTTAACAACCGGAGCTTTTCTTCTTCAGCAATGATATCCCGCTGGAAAAAGAAGATTTCACCGGAGTCTTTCCGGTAAATGATTTTCTTCATTTCGGTCACTGTATCAGGAGTGAACAACTGGTCGCCGTAACGGAAGCCGAGCCGCAACATCTGCTCGTCATAAATGGTAGCTTCAAGTGACAGGAGAGCCTCGCACGTATGTATTTCTTCAACGATGTTCAATCCTTGAGTCATAATTTCATGATAGCGTGCTATCGGAATGACAATGTTGTCGATATATTTCTCGATCTGGGAGGCGGGGACACTAATCTTCTTTTTCTTGGTAAAAGGCAGGATGCGTGTACTCTCAATATGTGGGAAGAAGTATAGCTCCATTCCCAATAAAAGGATTGCCGGAGAGGAAGTCAGCACGATAACAGGTTTCTGCTCGCTTAAAGAAAGCGGTTGTCCGTCATAATAGCATTGCAATTGGTAACGGAAGTTAATTTCATCAGCAAGAAACGTAAAATGAATTTCCACATCGTGAGGATGGATATGATAGGCATGATGGGCATATAGCAGTTTGCTGCCGGCTTGTTTCTGATAAAGAGGCAGGTTATGGTAACGTATCAATGTCAGCATCTCTTGCAACTTTTTCTCGATGAATGGGCGGATATTGTTCTTGACCCGTTCCGGATCTTCGGATAGCTTGCGTAGAAAGCGGGATACTGCTTTCTCACGCGAATAGATTCCCATCAGATATTTTTCCGTGTAATGGGAAGCGATGTCGATAGCTTGCCGTTCCGCTTCGCTCATACGGCAGATTGCTTCGGGGGAAGCATGGAAGGCTTGCTCTATGAGTTGCCATGTACCGTCGTCAGATTTCTCTGCACTGTAAGGAATCAGCAGTGTACCAAACGTAGGATGTTCGGCTAAAACGATGATAACTTGTCCGGTAGTTGCTTTCTCTTTCATTCTCTCTGCACTTTAACCAACAAAGATACGGGAAAATCCTTAATTTTGCAGCATGATGGAAGAAAACAAACGAGTATTGTTAGGAATGAGTGGTGGCACGGACAGCTCCGTGGCTGCTATGCGGTTGCTGGATGCCGGATATGAGGTGATCGGAGTTACTTTTCGTTTTTATGAACTGAATGACTCGACCGAGTATTTGGAGGACGCCCGCGCTCTGGCGGAGCGTTTGGGAATCCGTCATATTACGTATGATGCCCGTGAGGTATTCCGTGAACAGATTATCGAGTATTTTGTGCGTGAATATATGGTGGGACATACTCCTGTGCCCTGCACGTTGTGCAACAACTGTCTGAAATGGCCGCTTCTTTCGAAAATTGCCGATGAAATGGGCATTTTTTATATTGCAACGGGGCATTATGTTCGGAAAGTAAAGGTGGATGGTACCTACTACATAACTTATGCTGCCGACGCGGATAAAGATCAGACTTTTTTCTTATGGGGACTTAAACAGGATATCCTTCAGAGAATGTTACTTCCGATGGGAGATATAACCAAAGTGGAAGCACGTGCTTTTGCTTCTGAACGGGGATTTCAGAAAGTTGCGGTGAAAAAGGATAGTTTAGGCGTTTGCTTTTGTCCGATGGATTATCGGAGCTTTCTGAAAAACTGGTTGGTCAGGAATGGTCAGACATTAGTCAGGAATGGTCAGACGTTGGTCAGGAATGGTCAGATGTTAGTCGGAAATGGTCAGCCATGGTCAGAAATGGTCAGACGTGGAAGATTCGTCGATGAAAAGGGAGCTTTTATTGCTTGGCACGAAGGTTATCCTTTTTATACTGTCGGACAGCGGCGTGGTTTGGGGATTCATTTGAATCGCCCCGTTTTTGTGAAGGAAATCCGTCCTGAGAAGAATGAAGTGGTGCTCGCGTCCCTGCAGGCTTTAGAGAAAACGAAGATGTTTCTTAAAGATTGGAATATAGTTAGTCGGGAACGTCTGTTGGGGCATACCGATGTTATTGTGAAAATCCGCTATCGGAAACAGGAAAACCATTGTACAGTGACGGTTACATCTGATAATCTTCTGTATGTACAACTTCACGAACCCTTGACGGCTATTGCTCCTGGACAAGCTGCTGCGTTTTATAAAGATGGTTTGTTGTTGGGTGGTGGAATTATTATGGAATAATCATCAACGAAGAATCAGAGCATATAGTTCCGTGATTTGTTCCATGGGGTGAAACTGTTTGTTTCTCGGTGTGAAACAGAGTGTTTCAAGCAGTGAAACAAATAGTTTCAAGTATGTGAATAAATTTATTCGGATGGTTTTACTTGTTGTTCAATGCGAGCATTGCTTCAATATATTCGCGTGTATTGCTTAGTCTGGGTACTTTGTGCTGTCCGCCTAATTTGCCTTTCTGTGCCAGCCAGTCATGAAACAATTCCGGGCGCGCCACGATGACTTCCAATGGCTGCAATGCAATGTCTTTCCAGCGTTTCGCTTCATAGTCCGAATTTACTTCTTTCAATGTGGCATCAAGTATTGCGGCGAATTTATCTACGGAATCCGGCATTTTGGCAAATTCTATCAGCCATTGGTGACGGCATTTTGCGTGCTCATCCATGAATACCGGTGCGGCGGAATATTCACTCACCTGTGCTCCGGTCTCAGCGCAAGCTTTTGCCAGGCCTTTTTCAGCGTTATCTACAATCAGTTCTTCGCCGAAAGCATTAATGAAATGTTTCGTCCGTCCTGTGATAACGAACTTATAAGGGTTCTTGCTTGTAAACTTCACTGTATCTCCGATCATATATCTCCATAATCCGCAGGAAGTAGAAATCACCATTGCGTAATTCTTGTCCAACTCTACCTCTTCAAGGCAATATGCCCGCGGATTCTCTTTTCCAACTTCCTCCAACGGAACAAATTCATAGAAGATTCCGTAGTCAATCATCAATAACATAGAAGGGTCGGAAAGGTCATTCTGTGTGCCGAAATATCCTTCGGAAGCATTGTAAGTCTCTACATAGTGCATCTTCGGTGAATGAATCACCTGCTTGTACTGCTCGCGATAAGGTGTGAAGGCTACTCCGCCGTGGAAGAACACTTCCAGATTGGGCCATACTTCCTCTAATGTCCGTTTTCCGGTTTTCTCAAGAACTCGTTTGATAAGCACTAGCATCCAGGACGGTACGCCGGACAAACTGGTTACATTTACCGGAATGGTACTGTTGGCAATTGCTTCTATTTTCGTTTCCCATTCGCTCATCAAAGCAATCTTCTTGCTTGGCACGCGGACGAAATTAATAAGCGGGTTTACATTTTGGATTAGAATAGCTGATAAATCTCCAACCAGGCTATGACTGGAATTAAGGTTCGGACTGTGGCTGCCGCCCAGAATCAATCCCTTGCCGGAAAAAAAGTGGCTGTCCGGATTGATACGGAAATAAAGAGCCGCGGCATCTTTGCCACCTCTGTAATGAATATCCTCCAAGGCTTCCTTGCTGACGGGAAGAAACTTACTTTTATCATTAGTCGTACCGGATGATTTGGCGAACCAGCGTATTTCCGACGGCCAAAGCAGGTTTTGTTCTCCTGCCCGCAAACGTTCCACATAGGGCTTAATTTCTTCATAAGTCTGAATGGGAAGGCGTTTTCTGAAATCTTCATAGCTGCGGATAGAGGAGTAGTCGTACTTTTTCCCCCATTCAGTCCGTGCAGCCTGCTGCACCAAGCGATTCAATACACGATGTTGAATCTCACTTGCCTGAGTAGCATATAGATCTATTTGTTTTAAACGGGAGTCAAAAGTCTTACTAATAATTTTTGTAATATTCATTTCTGCTTTAACATAATAATGTTTAGTCGTGCAAAAGTAACTTATTTATCTTTTTTTTCTATCTTTACGACGGAAATAATCGTTAAAATTGACGAGTTTACTAGAATCCCCGAGTTTTTGACTAAAAAATGCGACAATGAGAATCGGAATCTTAACCTCAGGCGGGGACTGCCCCGGTATTAATGCCACCATTCGTGGCGTGTGTAAGACAGCCATCAATTATTATGGGATGGAAGTGATTGGTATTCACAGCGGCTTTCAGGGGTTGCTGACGAAAGACGTCGAGTCTTTTACGGATAAATCATTGTCTGGTTTGCTGAATCTTGGCGGGACGATGTTGGGCACTTCTCGTGAAAAGCCCTTTAAAAAAGGGGGAGTTATCTCGGATGTTGACAAACCGGCACTGATTCTTCAGAATATTAAGGAGATGGGGCTGGATTGTGTAGTCTGCATCGGGGGAAACGGAACGCAGAAGACTGCTGCCAAGTTTGCCGCGATGGGCGTGAATATAGTATCAGTCCCGAAAACCATTGATAATGACATTTGGGGGACGGATATCTCTTTCGGATTCGATTCGGCTGTAAGCATCGCTACGGATGCCATCGACCGTCTGCATTCTACTGCCAGTTCCCATAAAAGGGTGATGGTGATTGAAGTGATGGGGCATAAAGCCGGGTGGATAGCTTTGTATTCCGGTATGGCGGGTGGGGGAGACGTTATCCTTGTCCCTGAAATCCCTTATAGCATAAAGAATATTGGCAATACAATTCTGGAAAGACTGAAAAAGGGGAAGCCTTATTCTATTGTAGTAGTAGCCGAAGGGATTCAGACAGACGGCCGTAAACGTGCTGCAGAATATATTGCACAGGAGATTGAATATGAAACCGGAATTGAGACTCGTGAAACTGTATTGGGGTATATCCAGCGCGGCGGTTCGCCTACTCCTTTCGACCGGAATCTGTCGACCCGTATGGGCGGTCATGCAACGGAACTGATTGCTAATGGGGAATTTGGACGTATGGTCGCTTTGAACGGAGACAATATTTCGTCTATCCCTCTCGAGGAAGTCGCGGGGAAATTAAAACTAGTTACTGAAGATCACGATCTTGTGATTCAGGGGCGCCGTATGGGGATTTGCTTTGGTTAGATTCCGTAAATGATTATGCCATAGCTGTTTCGCTGTCGGCAGGCAGGCTCTCTTTTGATATGTTTTCAAGTTCCGTCTCGGAGTCTGTATCCGTTTCGGCTTCAGATTCATCTGTCATTGCCGATTGTGATGTTTTTGACTCGTTAATGGTCGTAATGAATACCGGGTCTTTCACTTTCTTGATAGCCATCTGGGCGGCATTCTGCTGAGACTCTTTTTTTGAATATCCGGTACCTGTCCCGGCAGGAAGCCCTTCAATGCGTATTTCTGTCTGGAATACTGGATTGCTGTCTTTATCAAGGAATTGTTCTATTAACTCAAAAGAAACTTCCATCTTACTTTTCTGGCTCCATTCGATTAACTTGGATTTGAAGTTAACCTCCTTACGGGATATTTTATCCAGGTCGATGTAACGGTTGATGATTCGTTGCTCCATAAACTGTTTGCAACGTTCATACCCCTGATCCAGATAAATGGCTCCGATAAATGCTTCAAAAGCATTTCCGTACATATAACTGTTGTGAGAAGAAGAGCGGGTAGAATACTTTATGAGTTTATCCAAACCAATCTCGACAGCCAACTTGTTCAGAGTCTCCCGTTGTACAATCTTGGAACGGGTATTTGTCAGAAAACCTTCCCGTTTTCCTTCAAAACGCTTGTAGACAATATCTCCCACGATGGCGTCAAGGATGGCGTCACCGAGAAATTCCAGTCGCTCATTATTCAAAGGACGTCCTTTTTCCGAGCGGACAGAAGTTGATTTGTGCAGAAGGGCCTGCTCGTAAAGCCGGATATTACGCGGGTAGAACCCGAGTATCCGGTAAAAACAAAGATAAGACTCTCTGTCCTTGCGGAACAGGAGCCTTATCTTATCTATTTGGTTACGTAACACGATATTACTCAGCGTATTTCTTGAAGATAACGCACGCATTGTGACCGCCGAATCCAAATGTGTTGGACAAGGCAACATTAACTTCGCGTTTCTGTGCTTTGTTGAACGTGAAATTAAGGTTATAGTCGATATTCTCGTCGTTGTCACCTTCTTCGTGGTTGATAGTCGGAGGAACAATACCGTTCTTGATGGCAAGGATACTTGCAATAGATTCTACCGCACCGGCAGCACCCAGCAAATGGCCTGTCATTGATTTTGTTGAACTGATATTCAATTCGAACGCATGGTCACCGAATACTTCCTTAATCGCTTTTGCTTCTGAAATATCACCTACCGGAGTAGATGTACCGTGTACATTGATGTAATCTACTTCTTTCGGATCCATTTCTGCATCTTCCAGTGCATTTCTCATCACCAGTTTAGCTCCCAGACCTTCCGGATGAGAAGCAGTCAAGTGATGTGCATCAGCAGACATACCTACACCGGCAACTTCTGCGTAGATTTTTGCACCACGTGCCTTAGCATGTTCCAACTCTTCCAGAATCAGACAGCCGCCGCCTTCACCCATTACGAAACCGTCACGGCTTGCGCTGAACGGACGTGAAGCTTTGGAAGCCTCGTCGTTGCGGGTTGACAGAGCATGCATAGCGTTGAATCCACCCACACCTGCAGGGAAAATAGCTGCTTCCGAACCACCGGATATAATCACATTTGCTTTGCCCAGACGAATCAGGTTGAAAGCATCTGCAATAGCATTGGTAGAAGTAGCACATGCTGAACAAGTCGCATAATTAGGACCGTGGAAACCATACATGATAGAAATCTGTCCGGCAGCGATATCCGAAATCATCTTTGGAATGAAGAACGGATTAAACTTCGGACCCATTTCCTGACGAGTGTAGTAGTTGCCTACCTCTTCTTCAAATGTATGTATACCACCAATACCGGCGCCGAAAATAACACCGATTTTGTTCAAGTCTTCTTTCTCTGTGTCAAGACCGGAGTCTGCTACCGCTTCTTTGGCAACAGCGATGGCGTACTGAGTGTACAAATCCATTTTTCTTGCTTCTTTGCGGTCGATGTATTTTGTTGCATCGAAGTTCTTCACTTCGCATGCGAATTGGGTCTTGAAAAGCGACGCATCAAAATGAGTAATAGGTCCTGCTCCACTAACCCCGTTCACAATGTTTTCCCAAAATTCGGGAACGCTGTTGCCAACGGGAGTAATGGCGCCAAGGCCTGTTACTACCACTCTTTTTAATTCCATATTGATGAAATCGGATAATTACTTAGCGTGTTCTTCGATATAAGATACAGCATCACCTACAGTACCAATCTTTTCTGCTTGGTCATCAGGAATAGAGATACCGAATTCTTTTTCGAATTCCATGATAAGTTCTACAGTGTCAAGAGAATCAGCTCCCAGGTCGTTAGTGAAGCTAGCTTCGTTAGTAACTTCTGATTCTTCTACGCCTAATTTATCGACGATAATCGCTTTCACTCTTGATGCAATTTCAGACATAACTTTAAGTTTTTAATTAATAATTAGTTTTATTTCTTTAAATTTGCGGTGCAAAGGAATGAATATTTATCGTTTTGCGCAAATATTTGACTAAATAAATGCAATGTTTTGCACATTTTTCACTGTTTTGTGCATCGAATTTGAGAGTTATGAAGAAAAACATCGCAATTTTCGCTTCCGGTTCCGGTTCAAATGCCGAGAATATTATCCGGTATTTCCAAAAAAACGATTCCGTTCAGGTTTCGTTGGTACTTTCTAATAAGAGTGATGCCTATGTTTTAGAACGTGCGCATCGCCTGGGAGTGCCCTGTAACGTGTTTCCAAAGGAAGATTGGATAGCCGGAGACGAAATTCTGGCTGTATTGCAAGAGTTCCGCATTGATTTAATCGTGCTGGCAGGCTTTCTGATTCGTGTACCGGATTTGCTTTTGTATGCTTATCCCGATAAAATTATAAATATACATCCGGCTCTTCTGCCTAAATATGGTGGAAAAGGAATGTATGGCGATCGTGTTCATCAGGCAGTGGTAGCCGCCGGTGAAAAAGAAAGCGGCATCACTATACATTATATTAATGAGCATTATGATAAAGGGGACACAATCTTTCAGGCTGTCTGTCCCATATTTCCGACAGATTCTCCTGATGATGTGGCAAAGAAAATACATGCTTTGGAGTATGAGCACTTTCCTTTGGTCATAGAAAAACTGTTGAATGAGAAATAAAGATAAGGTAAGAGGGAATAAGGTGCTGCTTATTCCTTATACTTAATAGTATATGCTTTTTCCTCTCTTCTTAACGGATAATCTCCACGCAAAGTCTCAAACAGTTCCGGGTGGGCTTTCAATCGCTTGCTGTCTTCGACGGGATTATATATTTGAAGGATGGCATCTTCGTGGCTTTTTGCGTAGATGACAGGGCTAGCTGGTGTTGGTGCATTGATTTCATAATCTCCATCTATTTGGAAGAATTTGCATATGGCGTCTAGTGACATACGTGTTGCATTTGCTTTCCCGTCAGCGGAGTAGCCGGCAATGTGTGGGGTGCCGATAATGACTTTCTCCAGCAGTTCGCGATTAATTTCCGGTTCGTGTTCCCAGACATCGATAATGGCATCCGAAATAACCTGACTGTGCAGAGCGTTCAGAAGGGACTCTGTCTCAATAACTTCTCCACGGGACGTATTAATGATGAGAGGTTTTCGTTTTAGTGAACGAAAAAAGTTTTCGTCTGCCAAATGGAATGTTTTATATTCCCCTTCCTTATATAAAGGTACGTGAAAGGTAATGATGTCACATTCTTCCGCAATCTTATTTAAAGAGGTGAAAGATTCGCTTCCTTCTTTCTCTTCCCGTGGTAAGTCGTTCTGCAAAACGCGCATACCAAAGTCTTGTGCGATTTTTGCCACCTTGCTTCCTACATTGCCTACCCCTATGATTCCTATAGTCAACTCATCTAACTTTTTATTCCTGATAGACTTCCATACAAGAAGCGATGATTGTATATATTGAGCAACAGAAGCCGAATTACATCCCGGTGCATTCGTCCATTTTATGTCTGCCCGCTTGCAATAGTCCGTATCGATATGGTCGAAACCTATGGTTGCTGTGGCTATAAACTTTACCCGGCTACCCTCTAGTAATTCCCGGTTGCAATGCGTGCGGGTGCGGACAATCAGCGCATCTGCGTTCCGTACTAGTTCTGGTGTGAAATCCTTTCCCGGCGCATAAATTACCTCATCGGCTATTCCCTGAACCGCTTCTTTTATATAAGGAATCTTGTTATCTATAATAATTTTCATATACAATTCATCTTTAATATCCACAAAGGTAGCAAATAAAAAAGTAAGAAACGGTTGCTTGTCTGAAAAATATTACATAGATTTGCCCTATTATATATCTATAAGCTAGTTAAGATTATGACATTTAGTAACCTTTGCAACGAGATTTTTTGGAAATCGACTAATGATTACCATGTAACGGATAGTGTGGATGCTCAGATGAACAATCCTTACGAGTTGAAGTCGATAGAGTATTATTTATACCTGAAGAATTGGATCGATGCCGTTCAATGGCATTTCGAAGATATTATCCGTGACCCTCAGATTGATCCTGTGGAAGCACTGGCTTTGAAGAGAAGAATTGATAAGTCCAATCAGGATCGTACAGACTTGGTTGAACTGATAGACAGCTATTTTTTGGATAAATATAAAACCGTCAAACCACTTTCTGATGCAACTATCAATACGGAGAGTCCTGCATGGGCAATCGACCGCCTTTCTATTCTTGCGTTGAAAATTTACCACATGCAGCAGGAAGTGGAACGTATGGATACTACCGAGGAACACCGTACGCAGTGTCAGGCCAAACTGAATATCCTGTTGGAGCAGCAGAAAGACCTGTCTTCCGCTATCGAGCAATTGCTGACCGACATCGAATCCGGAAGAAAGTACATGAAAGTATATAAACAGATGAAAATGTATAACGACCCGGCTTTGAATCCGGTGCTTTATGCAAAAAAATAACAAATGGCGCGTATTCTCATTATCCGATTTTCAGCCCTTGGCGATGTAGCTATGACGATACCTGTGATACATTCGCTTGCTGTGCAATATCCGCAGCATGAAATCACAGTGTTGAGCCGTGCTGTGTGGCAGCCGCTTTTTCAAGGTTTGCCTGAGAATGTGAATTTTATCGGAGCTGATTTGACAGGCAAGCATAAAGGGTTGTGGGGATTGAATGGCCTTTATTCGGAACTGAAAAAGATACGTTTCGATTACGTAGCTGACTTTCATCATGTGCTCCGGTCAAAATATTTGTGTCTGCGGTTCCGCCTTGCCAATATACCGGTAGCTTCCATTTGCAAAGGGAGAGCCGGTAAAAAGAAACTGGTTCGCCGTCGTCATAAAGTGATGGAGAATCAGAAAAGTTCTTTCCGTCGCTATGCTGATGTACTGGAAAAACTCGGTCTCTCGGTTTTGTTGAACTTCTCTTCTATTTATGGAGAGGGGAAAGGAAATTTTGCGGAAATAGAACCTGTTACCGGCCCGAAAGAAAATCAGAAATGGATTGGTATCGCTCCTTTTGCTAAACATATCGGTAAAATTTATCCGTTGGAATTGCAAGAACGGGTCGTTGCCCATTTTGCCGCTAATCCAGGGGTGAAGGTGTTTTTGTTTGGCGGTGGAAAAAAAGAGCAGGAAGTCTTTGATTCTTGGATTGCCAAATATCCTACTGTCGTTTCCATGATAGGTAAGCTGAATATGCGTACGGAATTGAATCTGATGAGTCATTTGGATGTGATGCTTTCGATGGATTCTGCCAATATGCATTTGGCATCTTTGGTTAATATTCCTGTGGTTTCCGTTTGGGGGGCAACTCATCCTTATGCTGGATTTATGGGTTGGAAGCAATTGCCGGTCAATACTGTGCAACTCGATTTGTTATGTCGTCCCTGTTCGGTGTATGGACAGAAACCTTGCTGGCGAGGAGATTATGCTTGCTTGAGGGAGATAAAGCCTGAACAGGTGATTGCGAAGATTGAAGGGATAATTGGTTGATAATAAAAAAGAATTAAAATGCAGAAGGATTTGTTAGAAGATGAATGTAAATTTTCGATTCTCATTCCCACATGGAATAATTTAGATTATCTCAAATTATGTATTGAGAGTATAAATAAAAATTCGGTATATAAACATCAGATTCTAATTCATGTAAATGAAGGTAGGGATGGTACGCTTGCGTGGATACGGCAGAATGAATATGAACATACTTATAGTGAGAATAATATCGGGGTTTGTTGGGCATTAAATGGACTACGTCCTTTGGTAAAGACCAATTATATTTTGTATATGAATGATGATATGTATGTATGTCCGGGCTGGGATGCTGCTTTGTGGAACGAAATTCAGGTCTTGCCGGATAATAAATTTTTCTTTTCATCTACTTTAATTCAGCCTCGTCCTTTTTTTTGTAAAAGTGTGATAGCGCCTGCTAATTTTGGAGAAAGTGTGGAGACATTTAATGAAGAAGAGCTATTGAGTAAGTTTCAGTTACTGCCTCATTTAGACTGGCTGGGAGCTACTTGGCCGCCTAATGTTGTGCATCGGGATATTTGGGATTTGGTCGGTGGGTATAGTGTTGAGTTTTCACCGGGAATGTATAGTGATCCGGATTTCTCTGCGAAACTTTGGATGGCGGGTGTGCGTTTGTTTAAGGGAGTATCTGCAAGTCGGGTGTATCATTTTGAAGCCCGTTCAACAGGTCGGGTTAGAAAGAATGATGGTAGCATGCAGTTCTTGTTAAAATGGGGAATTACTTCGGCTTCTTTTATGCGGAATATTCTTAAGCGAGGTGAACGTTTTGATGAAAATGCCATAGAAAAGATAGATAGTCTGACTTTAAATAAAGATATAGTTCGTAGCCGGTTAAAAAGAGTCTTATGCTTATTTAAGAAAAGTCCGCATTCAAAAAAAATATGGGAAAAATAAATTAGGATAATTATGCATTTAGGAGTAATTTTGCCTCATACGAAACTTTATGGTGGAGTGAAGCGCTTTTTGGAATTAGGGAATATTTTTATAGAGTTGGGCCATACTTTCACTGTTTATACAGTAGAAGGAAAATCTCCGTCTTGGTATGATTTTAAAGGAGAAACAAAGAACTTTGCAGCTCTGCAGAAAGATGATATTGATGCATTGTTTACAACGGAGGTAAAATTTCTGGAACAGTTGACTACTGCTAATACCAAAAGGAAGATTTTTTATCACGTCAGGATGACGGAAAAACTTCGGAATGCTTTAAAATATTCAGATATTGAGGTTTTTGCGTGCTCTACTAATATCTACTTATATGATAAGAAGAAATATGGTATTGAAGCCTTCAAGGCGTTGGGTGGGGTAAATGTTTCAAATTATCAGGAAAAAACAGACTATTCTGTTGAGGGGCGTCCTTTTTGTGTTATGGCTTATGGACGCTTGGCGGAGAGGGTTAAAGGTACAAAGTATGTTGTTAAAGCATGCGAGAAGTTATATAAAAAAGGATATGATATAAAATTACTTTTGTTTGATACGGCTATAAGTGAGAAAGCTCAGAAACTGATAGATAACTTTTCTACTTCTGTTCCTTTTGAATTTGTTCAGAATCATCCTTTTGATAAAAATTCGGAACTGTTTAATCGGGCAGACGTTTTTGTGGCTGCGGAGGGGCATGCCGGATGGTCAAATACTGTGGCAGAGGCAATGGCGTGCGCTCTTCCTGTTATTGCGACAACAGCAGGCACACGTGATTTGCTGATAGACGGCGTTACCGGTCTTCATACATGGAGATATGCTTTTATGATACGCCGTCGGTTAAAAACTTTAATAGAGAATGAAAGGTTGAGAGAGCAATTGGGGAAAGCTGCACGTAAAAATGTAGAGAACTTTGATTGGTATGTATTGGCCCGAAGTATAGAAAAGTACCTTATGAAGTAAAGAGGCGCTTGATTTTTCTTCGAGTGTTCCGAATGAAGCTTTTTCTTTCGGTTATTTTATTGTGTCTGTCTGTTAACTGAATTAGTTTCTTTGTTGTTGTTTCTGTATTGCAGTGAGTTAAAAGGGCATATTCTCTTCCCATTATGGTGAGCATATTGTGGGAGGCCTCTAATTTGGAAAGATTTCTCAATCCTTCCTTTGTGGTTACATTAGTAAATTTAGTACGGTTTAAATCTACCAAATAAAAGCTAAAGGTCCCATTTGTATTCTTCTTTATCAAAGTGTTTCCTGCCGAATGATCAATGAAATAAACCCCTTTCTGGTGAAAGGCATAGGTAAATCTGACGAACTCTTGAAGAGCGGTTTCCTGTTCCTGCCGAGGTAAATTACTTATACCTCTGAATGTAAAGTCGTAATCCAGTTGGCGGCAGATATAGTAACTTTTTGTTAGTCCAAGTTTGTCTTTATATAATATAAAGGCTATTGGTTCAGGAGTATTAATGCCTAACTTGTTGAAGCGGGTTGCATAAATGAAAGAACGTTCGGCTTTCGATTTCCGAAAATAAGCATAAGCTATTTTATTGATGAAGTGTGGTAGTTTAAATGCTTTGACGCACATGGGTACTTCTCCGCATTTAATTACTTTTAGTGTATTTCTTCCTGAATATATAACTTCTCCTTCTTTCTCGAAACGTTCGGGTAGAGATAGAATACATTCTTTTAAATGTGCATATTGGGGATTAATCTGATAGTCAATCATAAAAAAAGATTATAAACGTCCGTCAACCATATTGCTTTTAAGTAGGCCTTTTACATCATAAATAATCCCATCCTGTTTTATCATATTTTTGATGTCAAGTTTCAGAAATTCATTGTGAGCTACTGCAAGGACTATTGCATCAAACTTATCTTTGGGAAGCTCATTGGCTATTTCTAAGTTATATTCTCTTTTTACTTCTTCAGGTTTAGCCCAATAGTCATAGATTGTGATATTGGTATTGTAGTCTTTTAATGCTTTTATAATATCAAAGACTTTTGTATTGCGTACATCTGGGCAGTTCTCTTTAAATGTAAACCCTAAAACTAATATGTGTGAGCCTTTCACATAGTTTCCTTTCTTGATTAAGCATTTTACGACCTGGTTGGCAATATATTCACCCATACTGTCATTTATTCTTCTTCCGGCGAGTATGACCTCGGGATGATAGCCGTAGTCTTGGGCCTTTTGGGCTAAATAATAAGGGTCTACTCCAATGCAATGCCCACCGACTAACCCGGGTTTAAAGGGTAGAAAGTTCCATTTTGTGGCAGCGGCATCCAGTACCTCTTGTGTGTCTATTCCCATCAAGTTAAAGATCTTGGATAGTTCGTTGACGAATGCTATATTGATGTCTCTTTGAGAATTCTCGATGACTTTGGCGGCTTCTGCAACCTTTATACAGGAAGCTAGATGTGTACCTGCCGTAATTACAGAACTATAAAGATGGTCTATTTTTTTCCCGATTTCAGGTGTTGAACCGGAAGTCACTTTTTTGATTTTCTCGACAGTGTGCTGCTTGTCTCCTGGGTTAATGCGCTCAGGAGAATAACCGGCAAAGAAATCGATATTGAATTTCAGACCGGATATTCTTTCGATAACAGGAATACATTCTTCTTCGGTAACTCCTGGATATACTGTTGATTCATAAATGACAGTGTCTCCTTTGTTGATAACTTTGGCTACAGTTTCACTGGCTTTGTATAGCGGGGTTAAATCCGGATTGTGATGTTTGTCGACCGGGGTTGGTACGCATATTATATAATAATTACAACTTCTCAGGTCTTCCAGGCTGTAAGAGCAATATAAACCGGTTTCTTCTTTGTCGGGTGTATTTTTTCTTAAGACAGAACGTAATGTCTCATCATCCACTTCTAAAGTGGAGTCATGTCCGGTCATCAATTCTTCTACTCTGGTCTTTTTAGCATCAAAGCCTATTACTGGATATTTTGTAGCGAACAAGCGTGCTAATGGTAAACCTACATACCCTAATCCGATAATACCTATTTTTATATTTCCCATACTGCTTTTACTTAAGATTTGTCCAATACCAGTCGATTGCTTCTTTTAATCCCTCTTTCATGCTGAATTTGGGTGAATAGTTCAATAACATTTTAGCTTTATCAATGCAGGCAAGGGAATGTGGAATGTCCCCCAATCTGTTTGGCCCATGTTTTATCTCAACAGAAGCAATTTTCGGGTCATAAACACTTAGAAAATCTTTTAGATAGCCAGTCAGTTGATTAAGGGTTGTACGCTCTCCAAATGCAGTGTTATATACAGTGTTAAGAGCATTAGGGTTCTTGGTTGATAATGCTAATACATTCATTTGGATGACATTATCGATATAGGTAAAGTCTCTGGAGTATTCTCCGTTACCATTGATGACGGGAGATTCATATTGTATAAGCTTCCTTACGAAAAGAGGAATAACAGCAGCGTATGCCCCATTGGGGTCCTGGCGTCGTCCAAACACATTGAAGTAGCGAAGTCCGATGCATTCTATTCCATAAGTTTTGGAAAAAATATCGGCATATAGCTCATTGACATATTTAGTTATAGCATAAGGAGATAAAGGTTTGCCTATTACTTCTTCTACTTTAGGCAATGACTGTGAATCTCCATAAGTAGAAGAACTGGCGGCGTAAACAAAGCGCTTGACTTTTGCATCTCTGGCGGCAACCAACATATTTAAAAATCCACCTATATTGACTTCGTTTGTGGTAATCGGATCTTTTATTGAACGGGGAACAGAGCCTAATGCAGCCTCATGCAATACATAATCTACTCCTTCTGTCGCCTTTCTGCAGTCTTCAAGATTACGTATATCGCCTACTATCAATTTAAAATTAGGATTGTTGAACTGGTGCTGTATGTTCTCTGGTTTTCCTGTTATGAAGTTATCTAAACATACAACACGATGCCCCTGATTCAGGAGATGATCACACAGATTGGAACCAATGAATCCTGCTCCTCCTGTTACTAAAATGGTTGAATCTTTTTCCATTACTTTTGAATATTGTAAGTCTGGGCAAAGATAATACTTTTCTTGACTATTAATTGCTTCTTTTGAAAACTTTATATAGCTTTGTCTCTTCTAAAAAAAGTATTTATGCGGCATGCCTTTTTAAAAAACTTAATGATTGGCTCTGGAGTGCTTGGATTATGGCGGACATTTAACAAGACTCCAAGAGTATTGTTTTATCATGGAGTTGATACAATTATAGATTCATCGGTTCAAACATTACATCTGCTGCCGGATGTTTTTGAGGCGGAAATGCAATATTTGCGAAAGCATTATGATGTAATTTCGATGGATGAATATTATGAAAGGTTTGTATCTGCGGGATTTAACGGTCAAGAGGTAGTTATTACTTTTGATGATGGGTATCGAAATAACCTGACTGTTGCTGCTCCGATTCTTTCTTCTTTGTCTTTGCCTTTTACTGTATTTGTGTCGGTGGAGCATTTGGAAAAGAGAAAGCGTTTTCCGACTTTCATAAACAGAGTTGTATTATTAGGTGCTCAGTTAACTCACATTCAGGTTGATTGTCTTGATATCGACTGTGATTTGCCAACCGATACTGAACGGATGGCAATTATGAAAAGGATAAATAGGGCTTTAAAACATTCGGATGTGGCAAAGGTTAATTTGATTTGCTCGCAGTTGGAAGCTAATCTTTCAAGCAATGTTTTGGATGAACTTTATGAAAAATATTCTTCTGACGCTCCGATGAATTGGGATGAACTTGTGAAACTTAAACGGGATTATGACTGTATCATAGGTTCTCATTGCTTGGATCATTTTATATGTAATTCGTTCCAACAGGAAAGGGAGACTCGTCGGCAAATTTTTGAGAGCAGGCATATTCTCCAGCAAAGAATAGGAAGTGAATGCGCTTATCTGGCTTTTCCGAATGGGAATTTGAAGCAAGGTGACATCAGTGAGTCTGCCCGTGTAGCAGTAAAGGAAGCCGGGTACAAACTTGCTTTTACTACAATGAACGAGCGTTTGCAGAGAAATAGCGACCCTTTCCTTTTACCTCGTTGTGCTGCGCGTTTTGATTTGCCGGATTTTAAAGTGAAGCTAGCCCTTAAGCCTTAGTGGCAGATAATGCTTTCTGATATACTTGCATAATATCTTGGGCTATTGTTTCATCGGAAAAGCGTTTGATATATTCTTTCCCTTTTGTTGTCATCTTGCTGGCCAGGTCGGGTGAGGTGAGTATTTTGTTGATATTTATAGCAAGTTCTTTTTCGTTATTCGGGTTGATGTAAATAGAATCCGGACCACCAGCCTCTTCTAGGCATGAGCCAGTAGCGGCAATAACAGGGATGTTGGAGTGTATGGCTTCTATGATTGGAATGCCAAAACCTTCAAAAAAGGAAGGGTATACAAATAGCTTTGCCAATTGATAGAAAACCGGGAGTTCCTGAAAAGGGATATTGTGTAATATATGCACTCTGTGGTTAAGCTGGTGTTTATTAATATACTCTTCAACCTCATTAGTGTATGTCGTTTTTTTTCCAATGGCGACTAACGATATGTCCTCGGGGATATATTGCAGTGCTTTCACAATTAAAAGTAGATTTTTACGGCTTTCTATACTGCCTACGTTTAAGATGTACTTGTTTGGAAGCTGATATTTTTGCTGAATTTCTTTTTTCTGTGTACTACTTGCTGGTTGTTCAAAAATAGGATGGCAACTTTGGTAGACAACATCGATTTTATGTGCGTCTATTCCAAAAAAAGCAATGATGTCGCGTTTGGTCATTTCACTGATAGCAATGATGCGGTCGCTGTTTTGACATGCTTTTTTAAATTTGTAAGTATATATGTGTCTGTCAATCCATTTGTAAAATTGTGGGTAGCGTATGAATATTAAGTCATGTATGGTTACTATGCTTTTGGTTTTACTTTTTTTTATAGATAATGGCAGTTCATTGCTGAGTCCATGAAAGAGTGACAGTTGTTCTTCCTTTATCTGTTTGTTTATTCCCCAAATTCTCCATAATGAACGGATTTTTTTCCAAAAATAGGATGTAGGATAAGTTACCTGTATGTTTTCTCTTGAAAGGATACGGTCTAGGACTTTGTTCTCTTTTGGCTTTGGGGCGTAGATGATGTATTGATTTTCTTTGTGAAACCGGCTCAATATATCTATGATGAAGCGACTATAGTTTCCTAGCCCTGTTTTATTTTGTACTGCTCGTTTACCGTCAAAACCTATTCTCATATGTTGAAACCTTTTTTAATGATATGGCAAATGTAATAAAAATAATAAGATACCTTCTGTTTCTAAGGGGATTTTGCATATCTTTGTCAAATTATTATAAGTTGAGGCTATTTATGAGACGGAAATATGACTATTTAATTGTAGGTGCTGGCTTATACGGAGCAGTGTTTGCTTATCAGATGCGTCAGGCGGGATGTTCTTGTTTGGTGATAGATAAGCGCTCTCATAAAGGAGGAAATGTTTACTGTGAAGATATAGACAGTATACGTGTTCACAAATATGGTGCTCATATTTTTCATACA
Organism: uncultured Bacteroides sp.; assembly: GCF_902491285.1. Classification (GTDB taxonomy): domain Bacteria; phylum Bacteroidota; class Bacteroidia; order Bacteroidales; family Bacteroidaceae; genus Bacteroides. The sequence goes on from NZ_CABUHK010000003.1 coordinate 98,454, forward strand.
GATAATCAGAATGTTTGGGATTTTGTGAATCGTTTTGTGAAGTTCAACCGATACACAAATTCACCATTAGCCTGTTTTAAGGGCAAATTGTATAATTTGCCTTTTAATATGAATACTTTTTCTCAGTTGTGGGGAGTAAAGACTCCTGCAGAGGCACAAGCAAAAATCGCAGAACAACGTAAAGCTTTTGATTTTATAAAAAAACCCCGAAATTTGGAAGAGCAGGCGTTAAAGCTGTGCGGAGAAGATATCTATTCCTGCCTGATAAAGGGGTATACGGAGAAACAGTGGGGACGTTCAGCTAAAGAACTTCCGGCTTTTATCATTAACAGGATACCTTTCCGTTTTATATATGATAATAATTATTTTAATGATGCTTATCAGGGCATTCCTATTGGCGGATATAATGTGCTTATTGCTGCTTTGTTGGAAGGGGTTGATGTACGTTTGAATACTGACTATTTTAAATCTAAGGCAGAATTGGGTTCTATTGCGGATAGGACTTTGTTTACCGGTTGTATAGATGAATATTTTGATTGCTGTTTTGGAAATTTGGAGTATCGTAGTTTACGTTTTGAGAATCATAGTTTGAATATCAGTAATTTTCAGGGAAATGCAGTCATTAATTATTGTGAGCGTGAGGTCCCTTATACCAGGGTGATTGAACATAAGCACTTTGAATTTGGTACGCAGCCTACAACGGTGGTTACGTATGAATTCCCGGATTCGTTTGGAGTTGGAAAAGAACCTTACTATCCTGTGAATGATGAAAAAAACATGAAGTTGTATTGTAAATATCAAGAGTTGGCTGTTCGAGATAGTAGTGTTTTGTTTGGAGGGCGTTTAGGGAAGTATGCCTATTTGGATATGGACGATACAGTGGAAGCTGCATTAAGTTTGGCGAAAAAAGAAATAGATTTAAGAAAAAAGTAATATGAATTGTTATTTGTCACGAAATTACAGAGGACTTTCTAGCGCAGGGAATAAAGCAAAGACTGATATTGAACAGATAATGTCTGATATGTCATTTAAGAATATCGGTTTGAAACAGACTGTTTATTCAAATAAGATACTGGCGTTTGTCGTGACTCTTTTGGGAGTCTTGAAATCTCCTTTCTGTCTGCATAAGGGAGATGTTCTGGTATTGCAGTATCCACTGAAGAAATATTATGAATTTGTTTGTAATATGGCTCATTTAAGAGGGGCAAAAGTTGTAACGGTCATCCATGATTTGGGAAGTTTCCGTAGACATAAACTTACTGTTGTACGTGAGATTCAACGTTTGAATCATTCGGACTATATCATAGCTCATAATGATAGAATGAAACAATGGCTTGAGGAACAAGGTTGTAAGGCGAAATTGGGGACTCTTGAAATTTTTGATTATCTTTCAACTTCTGTTGCCAATGTACCTTCAGATGTGCGAAAACCTTTTAGGATTCTTTATGCGGGGGGGCTACATCCGCGTAAAAATGCTTTTCTGTATGAAATCGGTACATATGCCGGTCCGTCATTCCGATTCAATCTTTATGGGGCGGGCTTCGAATTGGATAAAGCGAAGGGAAAAGAACATTTTACTTATATGGGATTTGTTAAGTCCGACGATCTGATTTCTACTGCACAGGGGGATTGGGGCCTGGTATGGGACGGCTCTTCTATCTCGACATGTGCAGGCGACTGGGGAGAATATCTTCAATATAATAATCCTCATAAAACATCTTTATACATCCGTTGCGGGTTGCCTGTTATTATTTGGAACAAGGCTGCTTTAGCGTCTTTTGTTCGTGAACATAAAATTGGAATATGTGTTGATTCATTGGAGGATTTGGATGCGGTTCTGTCTGATTTAACGCTACAGCAATATGCTGAAATGCAAAAAAATGTCGCAGAAATCAGTCAGAAACTTCAAGATGGAGAATATTTTTCTAGTGCGGTTCTCAAGGCCATAACTGCATTAAAAAGCTAAAAAAGGAGAGGTTGAACCTCTTTTTTGCATAAAAGATGTAAAGATGGCGCAGTAATTCGTATCTTTGCGCATTTAATATAAGTCTTGATGGTTCTATTTGTGAATTTAGAAACGAGGAATAAGGAAAAAAGTGATTATGGAACAGAAAGAAAATAATTTGAAGGAACAAATACTTTCGCTTGTGAAAGAGTATTATGCTGAGACTTTTGGGCAGTCTAAAGAATTTGTTCCGGGTAAAACATTTGTGAATTATGGCGGTCGTTATTTTGGCGAAGAAGAATTGGTAAATTTGGTCGATTCTTCTTTGGATTTTTGGTTGACTGCCGGTCCGTGGGCCCACCGTTTTGAAAAAAGACTGGCTGATTGGCTGGGGGTTAAATATTGTTCGTTGACCAATTCTGGATCATCAGCTAATCTGTTGGCATTTATGGCTTTAACCTCTCCCGAGCTTGGGGAACGTTGTATAAAAAGGGGGGATGAAGTTATAACTGTGGCCTGTGGATTCCCTACTACAGTTACTCCTTGTATTCAATATGGTGCTATCCCTGTTTTTGTAGACATAACTGTTCCGGAATATAACATAGATATAACTCAACTCGAAGCGGCATATTCAGACAAGACAAAAGCGGTAATGATTGCCCACTCTTTGGGGAATGCGTTTAATTTAGAGGCTGTGAAAGAGTTCTGTGATACTCACAATCTGTGGCTGGTAGAAGATAATTGTGACGCTTTGGGGACTGAATATACTTTAAAAGGTGAAACCCGTAAAACCGGGACATTCGGGCATATTGGAACCTCCAGTTTTTATCCTCCTCATCATATGACAATGGGAGAAGGAGGAGCAGTTTATACGAACGATCCATTGTTGCATAGGTTGATAAACTCATTTCGTGATTGGGGACGTGATTGTTGGTGCATAGGTGGAGTAGATAATACTTGCAAATCTCGTTTTAGTAAACAATATGGCGAATTGCCTCTTGGATATGATCATAAATATGTTTACTCTCATTTTGGGTATAATCTGAAAGTAACAGATATGCAGGCTGCTATAGGTTGCGCGCAACTGGAGAAATTGGATCAAATAGTATCAGCCCGCAGAAAGAACTTTAATTTCCTGAAAGAAAAGCTGGCCGGTACAAGAGGGTTGATTTTACCTGAAGCCGAGAAGAATTCCAATCCGAGCTGGTTCGGTTTTCTTATTTCTGTGAAAGAAGATGCCGGTTTTACTCGCAATGAATTATCTGAATATTTGGAAAAGAATAAAATACAGACTCGTAATCTTTTTGCAGGTAACCTGTTGAAACATCCGGCTTTTAATGAAATGAGGAAATCCGGTGAAGGTTATCGTGTTGTTGGTGAGCTGGTAAATACCGACTTCGTAATGAATAATACTTTCTGGATTGGAGTTTATCCGGGAATGAAACCTGAAATGTTACAATTTATGGTGGATACGATTAAACAGTTTGTGGATTCACATTAATATTATAACACAAAATAAATTAGATTATGAAAGCTGTCATTTTAGCCGGTGGCTTTGGCTCAAGATTGAGTGAAGCTACAAATTTAATTCCAAAGCCAATGGTGGAAATAGGAGGGAAACCTATTTTGTGGCATATAATGAAGACTTATAGTTATTACGGAATTAATGATTTTATTATCTGCTGTGGTTATAAACAATATGTCATAAAGGAATATTTTGCTAACTATTTTCGGCATAATTGCGATATGACAGTAGATTTATCTAATAATCGTGTCGAGATTTTAGATAATCATTCTGAAAACTGGCGTGTTACGATGGTAGATACCGGATTGAATACAATGACGGGTGGCAGAATAAAACGAGTCGAAAAGTATTTGGAAGATGAACCATTTTTGTTGACTTATGGTGACGGTGTGACAGACTTAAATATTGCAGATACTATAGCCGAACATGAGAAATCTGGTTGTTTGCTTTCTGTGACTGCTTATAAGCCGGGCGGGAAGTTTGGAGCATTAGAAATCGATTTGGGTACCAATAAGGTGAAGTCTTTTATGGAAAAACCGGATGGTGACCGCAATTGGATAAATGCAGGTTATTTTGTTTGTGAACCGGAGGTACTAAGTTTTATAAAAGGTGGTGATTCTACTTCTTTTGAGGGAAAACCTTTGGAGGAGATTGCTAAAGCTGGACAAATGCATGCTTATAAACACCGAGGATTTTGGAAGCCGATGGATACCTTGAGGGATAACTCGGAATTGAATGAGATGTGGGAGCAAAATAAAGCTCCTTGGAAGGTTTGGAAATAAAATAGATAGAAATGGTCGATACTTTTCATAATTTTTACCGTGGAAAGAGAGTTCTGGTGACAGGGCATACAGGTTTTAAAGGATCTTGGCTTTCTATATGGTTACATGAGTTGGGTGCTGAGGTTATTGGACTAGCATTAGAGCCAACTTCTGAAAAGGATAATTATGTGCTTTCAGGAATTGGTACTATGATAACCGATTTGCGTGGTGATATACGCAATGGAGAATTGCTCAAAGAAATCTTTAAAACCTATCAGCCTGATATCGTCTTTCATTTGGCTGCCCAGCCTCTTGTTAGGCTTTCTTATGAGATGCCTGTCGAAACATATGAAACCAATGTGATGGGAACACTTCATGTTTTAGAAGCGATTCGTGCTACGGAGAGTGTGAAAGTAGGAGTTATGATAACTACTGATAAATGTTATGAAAATGCAGAGCAGTTATGGGGATACCGGGAAAATGAACCTATGGGGGGATATGATCCTTATTCTTCTTCAAAAGGTTGTGCCGAAATTGCGATATCTTCATGGAGACGCTCTTTTTTTAATCCTGCTGATTACAATATGCATGGTAAAGCAATCGCAAGTGTTCGTGCTGGGAATGTTATTGGAGGTGGGGATTGGGCGAAAGACCGGATAATTCCTGATTGTATAAGAGCTTTGGAAGCTGATAAGACTATTGATATTAGAAGTCCTAAATCTATTCGTCCATGGCAGCATGTTTTAGAACCATTAGGAGGCTATATGCTATTGGCGAAGAAAATGTGGGAAGCTCCTACTGAATATTGTGAAGGATGGAATTTTGGTCCGAAACTGGAGTCTGTTGAAAATGTGTGGGGAATTGCAGAACGTGTCATAAAATATTATGGTAAGGGTGAACTTTGTGATTGTTCTGATCCAAATAGCTTGCATGAAGCTAAATTGTTAATGCTTGATATTTCAAAGGTTTATTTTAGATTAGGATGGCAACCTAGACTTGATTTGGAACAAACTATTCAAATGACAGTAGAGTGGTATAAAAGGTATAACGATGAGGCTGTCTATGATTTGTGTGTGGAACAAATCAATAAATATATAAATGAATGAAATATAATTGATGGGAAGTAAAACGATACTTTTAACAGGTGGTAGTGGTTTCATCGGGCGTAATATACATGAGAGCTTTTTGGTTGATAAATACAATGTATTATCTCCTTCAAGTTCGGAGTTAAATGTAGCGGATGAAAAGAGTGTTGCTGATTATTTGCATAAACATACGGTAGATGTTGTCATACATGCGGCGGTGAAACCAAGTCATAGAAATGCAAAGGATTTCTCAAATATATTTTATATTAACACCCGTATGTTTTTTAATTTGGAGAAATATAAGGAGTGTTTTGAAAAAATACTAGTAATAGGTTCTGGAGCGATATACGATAATCGTAATTATCAGCCTAAAATGAAAGAGGATTCATGGATGGAACATATACCTGTAGATGAACATGGATATTGTAAGTATGTATGTGAGAAAGTTATTGCTCATTGCTCTAATATTTATGATTTACGTGTGTTTGGTATTTTTGGTAAATATGAAGACTATGCTATCCGTTTTATTTCAAATGCTATTTGTAAAGTCTTATTTAATCTGCCAATTTCGATTAAACAGAACCGCAAGTTTGATTATTTATATGTAAATGATTTTATGCCTATATTAGATTGGTTTGTGCAGAATGAACCTAAATATAAAGCTTATAATATTACTCCAGATTCTTCAATCTCATTATATGACTTAGCGGTAATTGTACGTGAGGTAGCGGGAAAGCCTTTACATCCGATTGTTGTATCTCAAGAAGGGATGGGGTTAGAATATAGTGGGGATAACTCTCGTTTGAAGAGTGAACTTGACCTTAACTTAACTCCTTTGGCATTGGCTATTCGTGATTTATATATATGGTATTCAGATAATAAAGAGCAATTAGATAGAAACCTTTTGTTGATTGATAAATAAAATGGAAATTATTTTGCATCATATCCGAAAACATAAATTTGCATATGCTTTAGTTGTAGTTGTATTGTATCAACTTGCGTGTGCAGTACAGGGTTTTGACTTGTCTGACGAAGGTTGGGGAATGTATTTTTATCAACAAATATTTAAGAATCCTGAATGTGTGGTAGCGCAGATGCCATATTGGGTTACTGGTGCAATTGGTGGAGCATGGAATCTATTGTTTCCAGCAGGAGGCTTCTTAGGAACACGGATTTTAGGAATAATAATAGTGACAGGAACATTCTGTCTTTCTTATGTGTTTTTGAAAAAAAGTATAAATTCAGGTTGGTTATTAGTTGGTTTGATAGCTCAAATGTTAATAGTTGTCGGTGATCCTAAACCTTATGGCTATAACTCATTGACTGCTTTTATTGTACTTTGGGTTGTTATTGTTTTTTGGCGGGGACTTGAAACTGGTAGGCTTGTTTGGTTCTTTATTGGTGGATTTATGTTAGGTGTTAATATCTTTGTTCGAATACCTAATCTAGCTATTTTACCCATTATATTATTAATTCCGGTTTGCCAATATTGGAAGAACGGTAGTATGCGTTTTTTTAATAGTCAAATGTGGACGGCTGCTTGGGGGACGATTGTGGGGGTAGCAGTAATAATTGCGGCTATGTACTATTGGGGATATTGGGCTTTTTTTATGGAGGCCATGACAGGGGTAGCTAGCAGTGCAACCGATGAGACTAATTCTCACCAGTTTGGGAGGTTAATTGTAAGATATGCAAAGAATTATTGGGGAATAATATCTGTGGGGGGGATTGTTGTGTTATTGGGTGAAGTTTATACTTGGTTGCAGAGTAAACTGATAAATAAATATTCCTCATGGGTATTGAATCTTTTGTTTGTGCTTGTTTGGATTTTTTTAGGTCTATGCTTTAATAAGGCTCTTCGGCATAATGATATGTATTTTACTCACTTTATATCTTATGTTGGCACTATATTAATTCTAATAAATTATAACCGGAGTGAAGAACTTCGTATGAGATATGTGGCTTTAGCTTCTCTTTTTATGATTGTCTGTATGCCTTTGGGGAGTGATCAAGGTATTAATACAATGTGGACATCAGCTTGGTTAGCTCTGCCATTAGGGACAGCTTATTTGTGTCGTTTATTTGAAGATGAGGTTATTTGGAATGAGAAGCTAGGAAAATATTCTATGTATAAGCGTTATGTACGCTGTTATTTGTGCATTATATTCGTGAGCTATATAGCTTGTGGTATTTATAAAAATGATAATTTGGCTTATTATGATCCGGATAGTCGATTGGAAAAAGTGCATTCTATTGATAATCAGTATTGTCGTTTTATCTATACAGGCTCCTATCGTGCAAATTTAATGAATGACTTGTTGCCTGTTTTAGAAAAATATGTGAAGCCTGGCGATTTTCTTTTAGTTTATAATTTTATGCCGGGACTAAATTATATGACAGATACACGCTCGTATATTTCGAATGCTTGGCTATGGTGTCTTTCGGGAGCCGAATTAGAACGACAGTTGCAATTTGCTATGTCAAAAAAAACTCCACTTCCTGTTGTATTGCGACAGAATTTTAGAGCTACAAATTTATGGGGGGACTATGATCCTTATTTTATGGATGTTAATCATCTTCCTGAAAACGTTTTATCTCGTCCGGATCAAATAAAAGCTATGAATAATTTTTTAGATATGAATCATTATAAAACAGTTTGGACGAATCGCTATTTTGATATATTATTACCTGATGTTTAATTAGTGAACTAATGAGTATGAAGATATTTTCACATGCTATTGATGTTACATTTATTCGGTTTGTATTAATTGGTCTATTGAATACAGCTTTTGGTGTGGGAGTATATTGTCTTTTTGTTTATTGGGGGATACCTTATCGTGTTGCTGTCTTATTGAGTACTATATTGGGGGTGTTATTTAACTTTAAAACAATCGGAACTTTTGTTTTCAGAAACACAAAGAATCGATTGATTTTTAAATTTGTAGCAGCTTATGTTATTGTTTATTTTATAAATATAGGGCTAATACATTTGTTACTTGAATTGTCCGATTTAAATGAGTATATTGCAGGTATAATTGTTACTCCTATTGTTGCGATTGCATCATTTGTTCTGCAAAAACGATTTGTTTTCAATTAAAAAGAATTGCGGCAGGACTGAAACAATATAGAATCTATTCTATACAACAGCCTTTTTGATGTTTTAATTATCATATGTAAATGATGGTTAATTGTTTGTGCTTGTAGTTAATTATATAGAATATGAGGGAAGGGAGCTTCTGTTTTGATTTATAATAATTTGTTAAATATTGAAAAATGGATCTAGTACTTCCTGATTAAAAATGAAACAAATAAACAATAACCAGAATTTTATATATTGCATGTCTTTAATAGCATGCATGTGGATTATCCTATTATTTGTAGATCCAACAACACAAATGAATGTTTTCTTTTTGCGAGTTGGAGACTTCTTTGCTGATTTTTTCAATACATTAATTTATATTGCAGATAAGGATCCCTATTTTAATGAACTTAATGGGACTTTGAATAAGAATTATTTGCCATTTGCTTATTTGATTTTATATCCGTTTACTAGAATGATTAATTATTCTGGGATAACTTTATCAGATTGTTGGGCGAATGGGACAGCATTAGTTAGTGGATTTCTTTTCATGTTGTTTTCTCTTTATGTTTTTTTCATTCTCTTTATTTGCTATGTAAAAAAATGGATGTAATGTAACACAGGTTCTATTTATTGTTTTTTTTCTGCAGCTAATTTATACGTATTAGAACGAGGGAATCAGATATTGCTTTCAGCTGCGTGCGTTAACTATTTTCTTTTGTTTAAGGATACTAAAAACTGTCGATGGATTGCGGCTGTTTGTTTGGCTATTGCTTCAGTATTGAAAGTGTTCTCTGTTGTTTTTGGTCTGTATTATTTATGTACAAAATCATATAAATTATTATTTTATTATATTTCTATTTGTTGCTTGTTGGCTTTGCTGCCCTTTTGTTTTTTTGAAGGAGGATTTGATAATATTAGGCAATTATACAATAATGTTGTAGCACAAACTGCTGCTTATGGACAAGATTCTTCTGTTTATCGTTATGGCATAATTCCTCTGTTGCTACAGATTGATGAGAAATTACCGTTGGAACATAAACTTCTGTTTTATTCTATTGGAAAATACATGACCTATTTTTTAGGGGGATACACGCTTCTTTTGAGTGTTAAGGTTAACTCTTCTTTTATTAAAATAGCTTTGCTATCAATGTTTTGTTGTTTGTTTCCACAACAGGCTTTTGCATATAATGTAATTTATTTATTTCCAATTTTTATAGGATTGCAATTTGTTGTAGAGTTGAAAAAAAATGCACCTAGAACGCTATTTCTAGTTTCTTTTCTGTTTATTATTATATTCTTTCCGATACAAATGCCAAGCTCGATAAATGTTGCTACTCATGTAATCAATAATGTAGGTGCTATATTACTTTGGCTTGTTTTGCTTGTAATGGCAACTCGGGAGTTATTGTTTGAGAAGAAAGTTAATACGAAAATACTTGTTTGACTGGTTGTTTATTCTTTGAGATAATGTTATATGAGACTTTTTCTGTTGGTTGAGGTTAGGTTTACATGAAACATTTTGGATAATTCGTTAATTCTCTCTACTTTTGTTTCTTACAATTTAGATTCAAGTTGTGTTTGACTTAATAATTGAATATAACCTAACCTAATTTTTAACATATCAACCTTATGGAGGTAAAGAAAAAAATAAGTATTGTAACTCCTTGCTATAACGAGGAAGGGAATGTACGTGAACTCTATAATCAAGTCAAACAGCAGTTTGATGCTTTGACTGATTATACCTATGAACATATTTTTATAGATAATGCTTCTAAAGATGGCACTATTGACATTTTGCGTGAATTGGCGAAGAGTGATAAGAATGTTAAGTTAATATTGAATATTAAGAATTTTGGACATATACGTTCTCCTTATTATGGGTTGCTACAGGCAACTGGTGATGCTGCGATATTGATGGTTGCGGATTTGCAAGATCCTCCTTCGTTAATTTCTGATTTTATTAAAAGGTGGGAAGAAGGACACCAAATTGTATTAGGAGTAAAAAGTAAAAGTAAAGAAAACCCGCTTATGTTTGCGCTGAGGAAGATGTATTATCAGCTAATGGCAAAGTCTTCTTCTACGGAACATATTAGTAACTTTACAGGTTTTGGTTTATATGCTCAGTCTTTTTTAAATACTCTTCGGAGTATTGAGGATCCATATCCTTATTTTAGAGGAATGGTCGCAGAATTAGGAGCTGATTATTGTACTGTTACATATACTCAGCCGGTTCGTCAAAGGGGTAAAACCAAGAATAACTTTTATACTCTTTATGATATGGCAATGCTGGGGTTTGTGAATCACTCAAAACTTCCTCTCCGCATGGCTAGTTTTATTGGATTTATTGTAGCTTTAATTAGTTTATTGGTAGGGTTAGTCTATTTGGTATATAAATTGGTTTATTGGGATAGCTTTAGTGTGGGGATGGCTCCACTGGTAATCGGACTTTTCTTTTTTTCTTCTGTGCAGTTGTTGTTTATAGGCATTATTGGAGAATATATCGGTGCTATTTATACACAAGTAAGAAAACGTCCTTTAGTGATAGAACGCGAAAGAGTAAACTTTTAATAACTAAAAAAATAGGCTGTGGTAAAAGTAAGCGACTTTATTTTTGAGTACTTGTATGCTCAGTATGGTGTAGAACAAGTATTTTTAGTGACAGGTGGAGGTGCGATGCATCTTAATGATGCAATTGGACGTAATAAACATATTAAGTATGTTTGTAACCACCATGAACAGGCAGCGGCAATTGCAGCGGAAGGCTATTATCGTTCAAGTGGGAAACTTTGTGTTACTAATGTAACTACGGGACCTGGTGGAACGAATGCCTTAACAGGGGTTTTAGGACAGTGGTGTGATTCAATCCCGGCATTATATATATCGGGGCAAGTGAAGCAAAGTACTACAATTTGTGCGTGTCCTGAATTAAATCTTCGGCAATTGGGTGATCAGGAGGTTGATATAGTTGATATCGTGAAACCTATCACTAAAATGGCAGTGATGGTGACTGACCCTTTGGATATAAAGTACTATCTTGATAAGGCTGTTTTTTTAGCTTTGAATGGCCGCCCAGGTCCGGTATGGTTGGATGTGCCATTAGATATTCAGGGAGCTGTTATTGACGAAGAAAAATTGCGTGAATTCTCATCGGAAGAGATAGAAAAAGAAGCTCCTCTGTTAAAAGAAGAATGTGTAGAATTGCTTCTTCAAAAGATTCAGGCAGCGAAAAGTCCGGTTGTTTATGTTGGTAATGGAGTGCGTCTGGCCGGAAGGGTAGATCAGTTTTTGTCGATCGTAGAAAAACTGAATGTGCCTGTCGTGACTGCTATTAGTGGATCGGATATTATTTGGCATGACCATCCTTTGTGTTTTGGAAAACCTGGAATATGCGGAGATCGTATCGGTAATATAATGGTACAGAACTCGGATTTGTTGATTGTGTTGGGAACTCGTTTGAGCATCAGGCAGATAAGTTATGCATATGACTTATTGGCTCCCAAAGCTTACAAAGTGATGGTCGATATTGACGAAAATGAACTGAAGAAACCTACTCTTTCTATTGATTTGCCAATTCATGCAGATTTACGAGATTTTCTGGATCTCTTTCAGACTAAATTGGCTGGGACATGCCTTCCGTCTTTTGAACATTGGAGAAGTTGGGGACGTGCGATTGAAAAAGAATTGCCGACTTTGTTTGATGATAATCCTTCTATACCGGAATATATAAGTTCATATGTTTTTGCTGATGAATTGTTTAAACAGTTGCGTGAGGGGGATGTAGTGGTGACTGGAAATGGTACGGCCTATACTTCGACCTATCAAGCTATGAAAGTAAATAGAGGAGTACGTGTATTTGCAAACCAAGGTTGTGCGGCTATGGGGTATGACTTGCCTGCTGCTATTGGTGCGGCAATTGCTAATGGCAAAGGTCGTACAATTCTTGTAACGGGAGATGGAAGTGTTCAAATGAATATTCAAGAGCTCCAGACGTTGTTGACTTATCGTATTCCACTGAAAGTATTTATATTGGAGAATCAAGGGTATTTGGCTATCAAGACAACTCAGCAGTCTTTCTTTCAAGGGCATTATATAGGAAGTGATCCTGGTAGTGGAGTGGTCTGTCCTGATATGGAAAAGATAGCTAATGCTTATGGTATTCCTTTTGTCAGGTTAAATCAGGAAGGAAATTCTTTAAAAAGTTCAATAGCTGCTGTTCTTCAGTATGAAGGAGCATATATTTGTGAGATAAAGATGCACCCGCTTCAGACCCTTTATCCGAAGTCTGCTTCTTTTATGGATAAGAATGGAAAAATGTCTTCTGCTCCTTTAGAGAAAATGGCTCCTTTTATGTCTGATGAACTTCAGGAGAAATGTATATATTGTCATATTTAATTAGGCAGGCTACTTATGAGTAATAATACGATACTACTTTCTCTTTGTATTCCTACTTATAACAGGGTGGGAACTTTGACTGTGATGTTGGAACGAGTCGTACATGATCCGGATTTTAATGAGGAAGTGGAGATTGTAATTTCTGATAATTGTTCTACTGATGATACAGAAGCACAAATACGAAGAATGGCTTCTGAGTATCCTAATATTAAATATTATCGTAACTCGGAAAATGTTCAAGACCGGAATTTTTATTTAGCTCTTTCTAGAGGAAGAGGTCGCTATCTGAAGTTATTGAATGATTATATATTATTCAAGGTAGGCGGATTAGGAATAATGAAGGATTACATACGCAAATGTGAAAGTGAAGATGTTAATTTGTTTTTTTATTCGAATCTCCGGAAGCCTTATCGCAGATCAAAAGAAGTCCAAATCGAAAATGTGGATTCGTTTGTGCGTATAATTAATAATAAAATTACTTGGATTACGAATTTTGGTGTTTGGAAGAAGAACTTTGAGGAGCTTCGGTATGATGATGAATTATGGAAGACTCAATTGGCGCAAATGGATTGGACCTTACATGAGGTCTCATTGCGAAAGTCACTCGTTGTGAACTATCATTGTTATGAAACTTTGGTTGTGCCTAATAAAAAGATGTCCTATGCTTTCTTTATTCCTCATGTTGTGAACTATTACGGTATTTATAAAATATATATGGAGAGGGGGCTTATCTCAGAAAAAACTATTGAATATGATAAATATCGTGTTCTGTCGCATTTTGTAGGTAGCCGAATTATTCAATATCTTTATTTGGAGAAAGAAGTTTCTTTTGATATGTCAACTGCAAGAAACGTTTTGAATGAATATTTCGGAAATGTTCCTTATTATAAATATTTGAAGATAAAGGGGCGTTTTTTGGAAGTATTACAAAGAAGTGGTTTATTGCCAACTTTAAAATCGTTTCGTAGAAGTGTGTTTAAAAGACGGTAACTATTTTAAGAGAGAAGGTTGGGTAAGGGCATTCTTTTGCCGACTTCTCTCTGAATTTATGTATCGTACTACTTGCATTGAAAAATGTTGTAATTTACAAACGGTATTCAACACCCTCTCGGGATATAATTGTATTTCATTTATCATATTCTCATGATTTTAATATAAACATCAGATAATAAGAGAAATAGACTATGAGAAATACTTTCAGAAACAAGCATTTCTCATAGTTTTTCCGCAAAATGACGCTAATTTTGCTCATTTCTCATACTTATTGGATTCATTTCTCATAATATCCCGGTCCTGGTATATAAATAGGTTGCGTAGGTTTCCCGATATTTTGCAACTTGCCTTCTGCTTTCAATCTGCGTATTTGTCGGCTGGCCATACTTTGAGTGAAGCAACAAATTGACTGCATATTAGTACGGGTTAATACGGGATTCGTTGCAAAATATTCAGTGAGTTCCCGATCAATTTCTTCTTCTGAAAGAGATGCGGAGTGCGGTTTATATTTTGAACGTCGTAGATGTGTGGCCATGCACGAACTTTTCAAATCTCTGTCAGCCTGGAAGTTGATGGATTTAAGTTTCACTTTGTCCGCACGAGTGGTAAGTGAGTGTATGGGTTCGGTGGCTTGCAACGTGATTTGAAAATAGCCGATTCCATCCAGGTGTACTCTTTCACCTTCGCGAAGATGATTGCTCATGCATCTACTTAGCTCCATTAACATAGCTTCTACTTCTGCTTTTCCGAAAGTGGTTGCCATATGGATTTCTCTTGCCAGTCTTTGGGTGGTGACATGCTGGAAATTAACCACCCGGGGGTGGTAACTTGGTTCTTCCCCTTCTTTTGCAGGTTGGGGATTCTTATAAAACTCGAATTGTATTGCCATTTCTGTTCTAATTTAATAATGGTTTATATGTTATGTTACTTAGGTTGTTGTTACATCTTGCCTTCATTATTTTATTTTCTTACCGGCATCTTTATCGTTCTACTCCAGTGGATAGGCTGTTGCACTCTAGTAGACAGAACTTTTTACTGTAGTGAACAGGTCTGTCTACTGTAGTGGAACGGTTGGGATATCCTTTCAAAGATACGACAATATTAGGTGAAAAACAAGTAAATGTTTAGTTGTTTACACGTAAATAATAGCTTGACTTTATACAAAATAAGGTTGGCTGGCATAAGAGGGATAGGGTTGTGCCGACTATGAGAAATACCCTGAAATACAATGAGAAATAGGCGGATTATGAGTCGGAATATAGGATAAAGTATGAGAAATGCCTACTGGAAAATGTATTTCTCATAGTGTATCTGTTTGATTACCTATGCTTTATCCGAAAACGATGAGAATATGAGAAATGAAATTGAAAAATCTTTTCTAGTAGCGAAAGGTGGAACAAGTGCTTTTAAAATTTGTTTGTGTGGAATATTTACAGTACTTTTGTGCGTGGTAATAATCGCCCTACACAAAAACATGCAGGACAAACTAAATAAGTAATGAGAATAACACAAATCAGAGACGACGGCAAAGTGAACACTCTGCGGACGTTAAAAATCGAACAGCTCGTAGAGCTAATGAAAGTGGAAACCAAAGCGCAACTCGTCTCGGGAATGAGAGAAGTCCTGCCTTATATACTTCCAGGTGATAAAAATGACTATGTACAGAAAGTGCCGAAGCTACTTCCTGCAGCCGCCTTTGTCCGCAAGAATGGAATAATGACGATGGATGAGTACAATGGGGTTGTGATGATTCAGGTGAATAATCTGTCTGGGCTTATGGAAGCAGATGAAGTGAAAGAACGCGTGAAGGAGTTGCCTCAGACTTACCTTGCTTTTACCGGTTCGTCCGGAAAGTCGGTAAAGATATGGGTGCGCTTCACCTATCCCAATGACCTTTTGCCTGCTGACCGCGAACAGGCGGAGCTTTTTCATGCACATGCTTATCGGCTTGCCGTGAAGTTCTATCAACCTCAGCTTCCTTTCGACATTGAGCTGAAAGAACCTTCGCTGGAACAATATTGCCGTTTGACTTTTGATCCGGATTTATATTTCAATCCCGAGTCGATGCCTATCTATATGAAACAGCCGATGGCTATGCCGGGAGAAACGACTTATCGTGAACAGGTACAGGCGGAAGCTTCGCCCATGCAACGGCTTGCGCCGGGATATGATAAGCATCATGCGCTTTCTGTGCTTTTTGAGGCGGCTTTTGCCCGTGCGCTGGATGAGCAGGTGAGCTATTCTCCGGGAAATGATATACATTCTTTATTGGTTTGCTTGGCTGGGCATTGTTTTCGTGCCGGTATTCCTGAAGAGGATACAGTGAGGTGGTCCCGCGCTCATTATCGTTTGCCGAATGATGATTTGTTGATTCGGGAGACGGTGAAGAATGTGTATCGCACTTGCGAAGGATTTGCCGATAAGAGCAGTTTGCTGCCGGAACAGCTATTTGTAATGCAGATGGACGAGTTTATGAAACGGCGCTATGAGTTCCGCTTCAATCAGTTGACTTCACAGGTGGAGTGTCGGCAGCGGAACAGCTTTGATTTTTATTTTCGTCCGGTAGACAGGCGGTTGATGGCAAGCATTACGATGAATGCGCAATACGAAGGACTTAAACTGTGGGACAAAGATGTGGTGCGTTATCTGAACTCGGATCGTGTGCCAATCTATCAGCCTGTTGAGGAGTTTCTTTATGGACTTCCTCACTGGGATGGAAAGGATCATATCGGTGATTTGGCTAAACGGGTTCCTTGTAGCAATCCTCATTGGGCGCAATTGTTTCGTCGTTGGTTTCTTAGCATGGTGGCTCATTGGCGTGGGTTGGGAAAAAATCATGCGAACAGCACTTCACCTATATTGGTAGGCCCGCAGGCTTACAGGAAGTCTACGTTTTGCCGTTTGATTCTTCCGCCGTGTTTGCAGGCGTACTATACGGATAGTATTGATTTTAGCCGAAAACGGGATGCGGAGTTGTACCTGAACCGCTTCTTGCTGATTAATATGGATGAGTTTGATCAGATTGGTATTACTCAGCAGCCTTTTCTGAAACATATTCTGCAAAAGCCTGTCGTAAATACGCGTCGTCCGAATGCTTCGGCAGTGGAGGAACTTCGCCGATATGCTTCTTTTATCGGAACAAGTAATCATAAGGATTTGCTGACGGATACTTCCGGTAGTCGTCGTTATCTAGGTGTTGAGGTGACGGGCGTGATTGATGTTGTCCGTCCTGTCGACTATGAACAGCTTTATGCACAGGCAATGGCGGCGCTATATCATAATGAACGGTATTGGTTCGACGAGAAGGAAGAAGCTATTATGATGGAAGCTAATCAGGAGTTTGAACAGTCGCCGGCTATAGAGCAGTTATTCCTGGTGTATTATCGGATTGCGGAAGATGACGAGGAAGGGGAATGGATGCTTGCTGCGGATATATTGCAACGGATACAAAAGGCGAGTAAAATGAAATTTTCTCCCGGACAGGTTAATTATTTCGGACGGATTATGCGAAGACTGGGAGTGAAGTCGTATAGGAAGACGCACGGGGTTTATTATCATGTGGTGGCTGTTACTCAAAAAGATTAGCAGCACATATAGACTTTATTATTTTATAATAATTATCTTTGCGTAATAAAACGAAGAGGTATGAAGACAATGATAAGAAATCCCTTTATAACAAGCGGACGTGTATCTGCTGATTATTTTTGTGATCGTCACCAGGAGAGTGAACGTTTGGTGCGTGAAGTGATGAACGGGAATAGTCTGGCTCTTGTCTCTACCCGGCGCACGCTTTTTAGGTATTTGGTTGAAAGAAAGTTATTGTGTGAAATACTGGTGTCTAGGGTTTCAATGGCTATATGTCTGTCACTTTCTCGAAGGTGCTTCCCGATAAATCGCGTTAATAATTAGGTGAAACTGCTGTCAGTTAATCAGTTTTATTGTATCTTTGCGATCTTAACTCATTTTATCATAAATAATGAAAGAATTCCTACAACTGATGCGACGTTTTGTGTCGCCTTACAAAAAGTATATAGGATGGGCCGTAGTCCTCAATATATTGTCTGCCGTATTCAATATCTTTTCATTTACTT
Organism: uncultured Bacteroides sp.; assembly: GCF_902491285.1. Taxonomy (GTDB): domain Bacteria; phylum Bacteroidota; class Bacteroidia; order Bacteroidales; family Bacteroidaceae; genus Bacteroides. Next base: position 116,328 of record NZ_CABUHK010000003.1, read on the forward strand.
TATTAATTCCAATATTGAATATTTTATTCAAGACAGGAACGGGTGAAAACGTTTATGCTTTTATGGAATGGGGAAGTGCAGATGTAAAGGATGTTGTGGTAAATAACTTCTATTATTATGTTTCGCAGATCATACAGTCCTATGGAGCGTCAATGGCTTTGTTGTTTTTGGGATTATTCCTTGCATTTATGACATTGATGAAAACTTCGTGTTATTTTGCTTCTTCGGCTATAATGATTCCCTTACGTACAGGAGTGGTGCGTGATATTCGTATAAAAGTATATACAAAAGTTATGCATTTGCCATTAGGCTTTTTTTCAGAAGAACGAAAAGGAGATATTATAGCCCGTATGAGTGGTGATGTGAGTGAGGTGGAGAATTCTGTTACCAGTTCTTTGGATATGTTGTTGAAGAATCCGATATTAATTCTTTTTTATTTTACCACCTTATTGGTGACTAGCTGGCAGTTGACTTTGTTTACTATACTTGTATTACCGGGTATGGGATGGCTGATGGGAAAAGTTGGTAAACGTTTGAAAAGAGATTCACTTGAAGCGCAGGAGAGATGGAGTGATACGATGTCTCAGTTAGAGGAAACTTTAGGAGGCTTACGCATTATAAAAGCATTTATAGCTGAGAGTAAGATGATTGCACGTTTTGTGAAATGCAGCAATGAATTACGTGATGCGACCAACAAAGTTGCCATACGGCAATCTTTGGCACATCCAATGAGTGAGTTTTTAGGAACATTGTTGATTGTGATTGTGCTATGGTTTGGAGGTGCATTAATTTTGGGTGATAGTTCTTCTATTGATGCTTCGACTTTTATTTTTTATATGGTTATTTTGTATAGTATAATCAATCCATTGAAAGATTTCTCCAAGGCTGGATATAGTATCCCGAAGGGATTGGCTTCAATGGAGCGTGTGGACAAGATTCTAAAAGCTGAAAATAAGATTAAGGAAATCCCGAATCCGAAACCGCTGAAAGGACTGAATGATAAAATAGAGTTTAAAGATATTAGTTTCAGTTATGATGGGAAGCGGGAGATTCTAAAACATGTAAATCTGACGGTTCCTAGAGGACAGACTGTCGCATTGGTTGGACAGTCGGGGTCAGGTAAGTCTACTTTAGTGGATTTATTGCCACGTTATCATGATGTGCAGGAAGGGGATATTACTATCGACGGGACAAGTATCCGCGATGTACGTATTGCCGATTTACGCAGTTTGATTGGTAATGTAAATCAAGAAGCTATCCTGTTTAATGATACGTTCTTCAATAACATTGCTTTTGGTGTGGAAAATGCAACGATGGAGCAGGTTGTGGAAGCCGCGAAAATTGCCAATGCGCACGATTTCATTATGGAGAAACCGGAAGGATATAATATGAATATCGGTGACCGTGGCGGAAAGTTGTCCGGTGGTCAGCGCCAACGTATCAGTATCGCCCGTGCTATTTTGAAGAATCCGCCGATTCTGATTCTTGATGAGGCTACTTCGGCTTTGGATACGGAGTCAGAACGTCTGGTGCAGGAGGCGCTGGAACGCTTGATGAAGACGCGTACGACGATTGCTATTGCCCATCGTCTTTCTACTATCAAGAATGCAGATGAAATTTGCGTGTTGTATGAAGGAGAGATTGTTGAACGTGGCAAGCATGAAGAGCTTATAGAACTGAACGGTTACTATAAACGCCTGCATGATATGCAGCAGTTGTAATGGAGTTTGAAACCAGATGAAAAGATTCTCCATAAAACGTTTTGGATACTACCTTTTGTATTTACTGTCAATACATGTAGTAGCTTTGCTTTTTTTCTTTGTTTTTCGACTTACACTATTTTGTTCCATTGATTATCAGTTCCCGGCAGATATTGAAGGCGACCTTGCTTTAAAGTCGGTCGCCTTTGTGCGTGGATTATGGTTTGATAATGTGATAGCATGTTATATCCTATTGCTGCCTTTGGTGGCAGTATGGATAACGGCTTTGTTCAATTATACGGCCAAGTGGCTGTTCCGGTCGGTAGCTGTCTATTTCATTTTGTTTTATTCACTTTCTTTTATCATAGCTGCGGCTAATATTCCCTATTTTGAATATTTCTTTAAGACTATCAATTCTTCAATTTATAACTGGTTTGGATATGGTGGAACAACTGCCGGCATGGTGTTTGGTGAATCTTCCTACTATTTTCCAATCTTTCTGGGCATATTATCTATCGTATTATTCGGTTGGGGAGTGTTTTTCTTAGCCTCATATTTTTATCGCCGAAGCGAGACAACGATATCTCGGATTTCGTGGAAAAGCCGATTGGCAATACTTCCCCTAGGAACTGTTTGTGTAGGGTTATGTTTGTTTGGTATCCGGGGTCGCACAGGGTATAATCCGATTAAGGTAAGTCAGGCGTATTACTGTGATGACCCGTTCCTGAATCAATTGGGGGTGAATCCAGTCTTTAACTTGCTCACAAGTACGTTGGATGATAACCGGAAAGAGAACCGGACGCTGCATCTGATGTCGGAACAGGAAGCTTTGAAACAAGTACAAAACTACCTGCAAAGAAAAGGTGTGGCGGATATTTCTCCGATTGCCCGGAAGGTGGAGCGTGAAGGAGTGCCCAACCGGAAAAACGTGGTTTTGATATTTATGGAATCTATGTCTGCCAATCTGATGGGTAGTTTCGGTTCTGATAAGAAGTTGACCCCATATCTGGATAGTTTATACCGACAGTCATTGAGCTTTGAACGTTTCTATTCATCGGGCATTCATACGAATCACGGCATTTATTCTACGCTTTTCTCCTTTCCTGCAATAATGAAACGGAATGCGATGAAAGGTTCGGTGATTCCTGTCTATTCGGGACTGCCCACTGTGCTGAAAGATAATGGGTACTGTAACTTGTTCTTTATGACGCATGAGTCTCAATATGACAACATGAATGCGTTTCTTCGTACCAACGGATTTGATGAAATCTATGCGCAGGAAAATTATCCTTCGGAAAAAGTGGTGAACAGTTTTGGCGTGCAGGATGATTTCATGTATCAGTATGCACTTCCGATATTAAATGAAAAAGCAGATACGGGCGAGCCTTTTTTCACCGTATTGCTGTCTATCAGCAACCATCCGCCCTACGTCATTCCCCCTTACTTCCATCCTCATAGCGAAAAGCTGGAAGAGCAGATTGTAGAATATGCCGACTGGTCTATCCGGCAGTTTATGGATGCTGCGGAGAAACAACCGTGGTTTGATAACACGATCTTTGTATTCCTGGGTGACCACGGTAAGATGGTGGGTACACCGGAATGTGAGATGCCCCAATCTTATAACCATATTCCGCTGATGATTTACGGAAAAGATATTCCGCCGACTGTACACAATGGATTCGGAGGGCAAATAGATGTAGCTCCTACTTTATTGGGAATGCTTAATATGAGCTATTTGCAGAACAACTTTGGTGTGAATCTTCTCGAAGAAGAACGTCCGTGTATGTTTTTCACGGCAGATAACCTTATTGGAGCAAGAGATCTGACTCATTTGTTTATTTACTCTCCAGACAATCAACAGGAATTTAAGTATAAACTGGAAAATGAAAAATTGCATGTTGCTGCCGATGACGAAGGCTTCGGACTACTGAAGAATTATTGTTTCTCGATGTTGCAGTGTACGGAACAGATGGTGAAAGAACACAAGACCATTGACAGGGCTGCTGTTAAATAAATGTATTCTATGGTAACAAAATCGGTAGTTAGAGAATTTGTGCGCTTTGGTGTGGTTGGTGTGATAGCCACAGTGCTGCATTACGGGATTTATTATTGCTTGAAGTCGGTCGCCAATGTGAATGTAGCTTATGCAGTTGGATATATAATTAGTTTTATCGTGAACTTTTATCTGACTTCGTATTTTACTTTCGGAACGTCTCCTTCGTGGAAGAAACTGGCAGGAATGGGAGGAGCACATCTGATAAATTTCCTGTTGCACATGATTTTACTGAATATTTTCTTATATTTGGGTATTTCTAAGACATGGGCTCCTATTCCGGTATTTGCGATAGTGATTCCTGTGAATTTCCTGTTAGTACGGTTTGTATTTAAACATAAAAAGCTATGAATGGTGTGAGACTTATAATTGTGGTTCCTTGTTATAACGAGGAAGAAGTGTTGAAAGAGACGACTCGGCAATTATCTGGTGTCCTTACCCGAATGGAGGAGGAAGGGAAGATAGCTGAAGGAAAGATATTATATGTCGATGACGGAAGCAAGGATTTGACCTGGCCATTGATAGAGCAATTGTCTGAATCGAATATATGCGTGGCTGGTTTGAAATTGGCACACAATGTCGGTCATCAACAGGCTCTTTGGGCCGGATTGGAGCTGGTGGCAGGCAGTGATTATGATGCCGCTGTATCTATTGATGCCGATTTGCAGGATGATGTGAATGCTATTGTAGAAATGGTGGATTATTTTTCACAAGGTGTTGATGTGGTATTCGGCGTCAGACGAGAACGTAAGACGGATACATTTTTTAAGAAACATACAGCGCAACTGTTTTATAAGCTGATGAGTACAATGGGAGGAGAGATTGTCTATAATCATGCGGATTTTCGCCTGATGAGCAAACGGTCTTTGAAAGCATTGGTTTCTTTTCCGGAACGTAACCTTTTCCTTCGCGGAATGGTCTGTCTTTTGGGGTATGCCACTGCATCTGTTTATTATGACCGTAAAGAGCGCTTTGCCGGTGAATCCAAATATCCATTCACGAAGATGCTGAATTTTGCGTTGGATGGTATCACTTCTTTCTCTGTCAAACCGTTGCGGTTGATTACAACTTCGGGGCTTATCTTTATGCTGGTTTCTTTCTTTGCCATCATTTACGCTTTGGTAGAGTTTATCGGTGGGGATGTTATTAGGGGATGGACTTCGTTGCTTATCTCCGTGTGGTTTATCGGTGGAGCTATTCTGACTGCTGTCGGTATTATCGGTGAGTATATCGGTAAAATATATAAGGAAGTAAAACGCCGTCCGCGTTATCTGATAGAAAAAGAAGTAAACCTGTAAGGGTTTACTTCTTTCCGATATTCTTCTTTTTTGATTCTATTTTTTCTCTTTAAAGTGATATAGATAGATTATATCGCGAATGTCACATCCTCTTTTCGGACTTTGATATACTTCTTCAAAGGAGTATCGCGACTCATATCTGGGTTTGAAGCCCTCGAAATCATGCTTTCCTACTAATAAATATCCTTCTGACGGCATGTCCTTTTCAAACAAACCTATCTGGTCTTTGTGATAGAAGTTAACAGTATAGAAACGTAGCATATCTACGGCTATATAGGAGTATATCTTACTGCCGGAAGCAATTTCCTGAATTTCTGTAGCCATTCCCTTGTCCGACTTGGTATTCAGTATGGCAGGCTGATAAGCGCCATCTAAAGACATAAAGAGCGAGAACGTTACAAAAAGCGTGGCATATACTAATTTCATATCAGGTGCTTTCTGCTTGATTGTATGGAAAAAGTAGATGGCTCCGAGCAAAGGTAAACATATCACAAGGATATGACCGGCATTGAGCGATATATTTTTCAGGGCATTTAAGAAAGCGATGTTTTCAGCAGCATGTCTGCCGTGGAAGATTGTATCAGGTACTAATCCCAGTTGGATGGCAATGAATGTAGCTAGGAGAAGAATACCTGCGACAGACAAAAAGCCGCCATATACTTTGATTGCTTTGGAGTGCCTGCCTGCCAGATACATGATGTATTCTGCCAGGAAATAGGCAATGAACGGGTAAATAGGTAATAAGTAGACGCTGCGTTTGCTCTTGGGGATACAATAGAAAACAAAGATAAGTACAATGCTTAATAAAGAAAAAAGGCGTGTGTTGTCCATCTCTCGGATGTAGGTCGTGAGTTTATTCCACCATTCACGGGGCTTGCCGGTCACTTTGGTATAAGTCAGCGTAAAGAGGGAAAGTAAAACTAACAATGTATAAGGTGCGTAGCCGGACACAACGGTGATGATGTTGTAGTAGGCCGGGTTCTCGTGAGATTCATAACTCATTTTTCCCATGAAACGTCCGAAGTTTTCTTCCATAACTAGCGCGATGAAGTTGTCTCCTCCCTGTTGGTAAGCGGCAACGTACCAGATAGCGGGCAGGATGCAAGAGGTAATGGCAATCAATGCCATGGAAAAGAAGGCTTTGAAGAAGTTGGTACCGCGCAGAAGCAGGTAAACACCGGTCACCAGGCAGGGGAGAAGAATTCCCACCGGTCCTTTGGTAAGTGTGGCGCAGCCCATCAATAAAGTGGCTATCCAGGGAAAGCCTCTTCGCTCCTTCTCACACCATCGGTAAAGTTGGTATAAAGCAAGGACTATAAAGGCGGTTAGCATCATGTCTACGCGGCAGTTCATCCCAGCACGGTGCACTTCGAAATTGCTGAGGGTAATTAATCCCATGAGCAGGGCGATACCGGTTCCTCTACGCTTGGCATAGAATAAGAATCCTCCTAATACCATCGCTATCAGGGCTAGAGCTGACGGCATACGGGCTGTATATTCGGTCACTTCGCCCGTAATAGAAGAAATGGCAGCGATACACCAATGAAAGAATGGTGGTTTATAAGCAATATCTCCACCATTATTGACCGGCAGAATCCAATTGCCGCTTTCGAGCATTGAATACGAAACGATGGCTTCGCGTGGTTCTCCTTTTGTATGGAAATCGGTTAGCCCTAAAAAGGGAAGAAGGGTGATGACACAAATAATAGTCAGAAGAATAAATTGTTTATTTCTCATATATTTATAATATGTGTTAGATGTAAAAACTTTCAGCGTTCAAAGATAGGAAGATATTTGAGTGAATTTGGTCTGATTTTCTTATTTTCTGCCAAAATCCGCCGGAATCTCCCCCCATTCTTTCGTTTCCCATTTCAAGATACGTGTGGTGTAGGTATTCTCCCTCAGCCACTTTTCCGCCCGTTCTATCAGCAGGAACAATTCTTCGGTTTCTTCGGTACGGGGAAGTTTGGTCTTGCATTTTTTCTGGCGTACCCAACTGATGGCATTGACGCTGTCGCTATAAATAGGCATATCGAATCCTTTTTGTTTCAATAGCGCCAGTCCGTGCACGATGGCCAGGAACTCACCGATATTGTTCGTCCCTTTCATCGGTCCGAAGTGGAAGATTTGCTGCCGGCTGGCAATGTGTACCCCACGATATTCCATGGGGCCGGGATTGCCGCTGCAAGCAGCGTCGACTGCCAGGCTGTTGTCAATCACGCAAGCAGGCAATGTGTCCGGAGAAGCTTTTGTTCCGCTTGGTTTAGCTTTCGCGTTTTTGCCGATATAGGCGTAGGGAGACATGGTGAGTGCCCGCTCGGCTTCTTCGCGAGTATCGAATGATTTGTATTTGGCGGCTTCGTATCCTTTGATTTGAAGCTGGCAATCCGTCCAGGAGGTGTAAATTCCGGGCGTGACGCCTTCCCATACTACGTAGAATTTCTGTTTAGCCATTTTTTGACGATGAATTAAATAGGGTCAATGAATTGACGGTGCGAAGGTACAAATATATTCTCTAACTGAACAAGTTAGAGGCGCTACTTGTTATAAAAAAAAGAGAGTTTAAGAATATGAACTAAAGAAAGGAGCTATCATGGAAAAATCTTTTAGCGAGGCTTTAAAACAACGTCGGACTTACTATTCAATTACTAATCAGTCGCCTATACCGGATCAGGAGATAGAGTGTATCATCAATATGACAGTGCGCCACGTGCCGTCGGCATTCAATTCACAGACTACACGCGTAGTCTTGCTGTTGGGAGAATCTCACAAGAAATTGTGGCAGATTGTAAAGGATGCGTTGAAGAAGATTGTGCCGGCCGAGGCTTTCGTAAAGACAGAAGAGAAAATAGATAATTCATTTGCCTGCGGGTATGGAACCGTTTTGTTCTTTGAAGACCAGAAAGCGGTCAAAGGACTTCAGGAGGCTTTCCCGTCTTATCAGGAAAACTTTCCGGGATGGTCATTGCAGACTTCGGCAATGCATCAACTCGCTATATGGGTAATGCTCGAAGATGTAGGTTTCGGAGCGTCGCTGCAACATTATAATCCGTTGATTGACGAAGAAGTGCGCCGCGCATGGAATTTGCCGGAACACTGGCATTTAATTGCGGAAATGCCGTTCGGGCTTCCTACCGCCCAACCGGGGGAAAAAGAATTCCAGCCGTTGGAAGAACGGGTGAAAGTTTTCAAATAATGAATTAAATGACTAATTTTGTGAGCAAAATTAGTCATTTATGGTTCGTATCTTCCTTACCGGCTATATGGGTGCCGGAAAAACGACGTTGGGCAAGGCTTTTGCCCGTAAGATGAATGTACCGTTCATTGATTTGGACTGGTATATCGAAGAGCGTTTTCACAGAACTGTTGGAGAATTATTCACCGAACGGGGCGAAACAGGATTCAGGGAACTGGAAAGGAGCATGCTCCATGAAGTAGCCGAGTTTGAGAATGTGGTAATTTCTACGGGAGGTGGAGCGCCTTGTTTTTTTGATAACATGGAATTTATGAACCGGGTGGGGAAGACGGTTTTCCTTGATGTGCATCCCGATGTGTTGTTCAGGCGCTTGCGTGTAGCCAAACAGCAACGTCCCATTCTTCAGGGAAAAGAGGATGACGAACTGAAAGCGTTCATTGTGCAGGCGTTGGAGAAACGCGCTCCTTTCTATACTCAGGCACAGTATGTCTTCAATGCCGACGAATTGGAAGACCGTTGGCAGATTGCCGCTTCCGTTCAGCGTTTGCAACAACTTCTCGGATTATAAAAATAGAATTTTTGCATAATTACAGGCACGGATTACGCGGATTTCACGGTTCCTCTAAATATATGTATTGTAGAGCGACAGTGTAATCTGTGTAATCCGTGCCTGAATCGTGTATCAGACTTTATCTTTTTTGATTCTCTTTTTTGTTCATTCGGTCAATATTTGTACCTTGGCGCTCGTTACGAGATTTATAATATAAAAACAAGGTAAAAAACCTACATCATGGAAACATTAAAAGAGAATTTTGAGAGATTATCTGCTAAAATTAAGACTTCAGGAAAACCTGCTGCGGCATGGTTCCCGCAATACACGACGACTTCATTATTGAATGCTGAAAACTGGTGGGAGGCATTGGCTGTGTGCGAATATGCTTTGGATACCCGGGAAGACGAGAAACTGACGGAAGATTTCTTTGAACTGATATTCAGTGCGTTCGACTGTAATGTCGAGGTCGATCTCAACGAAGAAGAATATGAATTCTGGTGGGAGAAGGTGATGCAGGTATGCGACCGTGTGGCTGTATTCAGCGGTGCGGGGTGGGCACAGAAAGGTGCCCAGTATTCCGAAGCCCGCTGCGGAAAACGTGATATGAGTTATTTGTTCCCATTCTACGAAAAAGCTGCCGATATGGGGTGGGCGGAAGCGGAAGCGACCGTTGCTTATTGGAAATTTATGGGATTTTATTGCGAACAGGATAAGGAAGAAGGTGAACGTCGTTTTGCGGCTCTTTCTTCTCCCGAAGCTCTGTTGTGGGGAAAACATTATCGTGCTTTTGCCGAGGAATTTACAGGCAATAAAGAGAAAGCGTTGCAGATACGTCAGGAATTGTTGGACGAGCTGCCCGAAGGACATCGTTTGCGTGCCCATACCTATGCTGCGCTGGGAGATGCACTCGACAGGGAAGAGGGGAATGTGGCGGAAGAAGCTGCTTGTTATGAGAAATCATTGGAGATAGTTCCGAATTTATATACTCTTAAAAATCTGGGTACGCTTTATTTCCGTTATCCGGAACTGGGCAAACCGAAAGAACTGGCCTTTGAACTTTGGGAAAAGGCCTGGCGTGCCGGTGTGTGGTCTGCTGCTGGCTTCCTGGGATATAATTATCAGGAAGAAGAGTGGCTGGATATGCCCAAAGCGATTGAATGGTTGGAAAAGGGAGTGCTCTATTGCGAGTTGTATAGTGCGTATGAGTTGGCACTGATTTACTTGTACAATGATGACTATAAGAATGTGAAACGGGGGCTGGCGTGTCTTGAGGCATGTGTGGCAGATGATTATGTGCCGGGTATCGAGGGACTGGCAAACGTGTACTTCAACGGTGATTTGGTGGAAGAGGACATGAGCCGTGCGAAAGAGTTGCTGGAGAAGGCTGTTGGGCTGGGTTCGGGAAATGCAGCCTATCGTTTGGGATGGATGTATGAACGCGGCTTCTTGTCCGAAGAACCGGATTATGTCAAAGCAATGGAGTATTATGAGAAAGCGGCTTCGATGGAAAATGCTGACGGATACTGCCGTGCGGCTCTTTATCTGGCAAACGGGTATGGTGGTGTGACGGATGCCGTGAAATCAAGGGAATATTATGAGAAAGCGGCTGAGTTGGGCTCCTGTTTTGCTTTGGTAGAGTTGTCGTTCTTATATGAGAATGGTGACGGAGTGGAGGAGAGTTATGAAAAAGCTTTTGAACTGTGCAGCAAGGCTGCCGGTGAGGGTTATCCTTATGCTATGTTCCGTGTAGGGCTTTATCTGGAAAAAGGTGTTCTAGGTGAAGCGCGGCCGGAAGAGGCTTTCGGATGGTATATAAAAGCTGCCGAAGCAGGTGATACGGATGCGATTTTTGCGTTGGGACGTTGCTATAAGCATGGGCTCGGTACGGAAGAGGACTTCGACAAGGCGCTTGAATGGTTCTCCAAAGGGGTGGAAAAGAATGAAGCCCGCTGTCTGACTGAGTTGGGGCTGGCTTATGAGAATGGTAACGGAGTGGAAGAGAACCCGCAAAAGGCTGTGGAATATATGACGCAGGCGGCGGAGCAGAATTATGGTTACGCCCAGTTTAAAATGGGGGATTACAACTTCTTCGGTTACGGCTCCTGCCTGGAAGATAACAAGAAGGCCGTAGAGTGGTATGAAAAGGCGGTTGCCAATCAAGTTCCTATGGCTATGATACGTATGGGTGAGTATTACCTGTATGATTATGACAGGCTGAATGAGTCGGAAAAGGCTTACTCGTATTTCAAAAAAGCTGCCGATGAGTATAAATGGTACAGCGAAGGGCTGGGTATCTGTTATGAGATGGGTATCGGAGTGGAAGATAATGAGACGGAAGCCTTCAAATATTACACACTAGCTGCGGATAGCGGGAATGTGGCAAGTATGTATCGCACCGGACTTTGTTATTATAATGGAGTAGGCGTGAAGGAGAATTACGCCGAGGCCTATCGCTGGTTTGCGGATGCGGCGGGTAACGAGAATGTCGGCGCGACTTATTATCTCGGCAAGATGCTGATGTACGGCGAAGGTTGCACGCCCGATCCGGAAACGGCTGTACAATGGTTGATGAAAGCTGCCGAAAAGAATAACGATAAAGCACAGTTCGAACTTGGAAACGCCTATCTGATGGGAAATGGTGTAGAGGAAAATGACGAGATTGCTATGGAGTGGTTCGAGAAGGCTGCCGAGAACGGCAATGAGAAAGCTCTTAAAATCACCGGAAGAAGGAGAAAATAAGAAAGGAACATGGAGAAAGAAGAAAATAATTTGTTCCAGGTCAACCTGAAGGGGATGATTGCCCTGTTGTCGGAACATATTTATAGTAATCCGAATACTTTTGTCCGGGAGTTATTGCAGAATTGTGTGGATGCCATCACGGCACTGCGCAATATTGACGAGAATTATGCTGGCCGTATTGATGTCTTCCTGAATGATGATAAAACGGTGATATTCCGGGACAATGGAATCGGGCTGAAAGAAGAGGAGGTGCACCGCTTCCTTACTATTATCGGAGAAAGTTCGAAACGGGATACGCCCGATGCGGATGACTTTATAGGCAGGTTCGGTATCGGACTGTTGTCCTGTTTTGTGGTTACCAATGAGATTAGGGTGGAAAGCCGCTCTGCAATGGGCGGGCAGGCTGTCCGCTGGTGTGGAAAGGTGGACGGCACGTACGAGCTGGCTTTGTCTGACGAGGAGCAGTCAATCGGTTCGCAGGTGGTGTTGCATCCCAAAAGTGACTGGATGCATCTTTTTGAGTACGAGATGTTTAAAAAGATACTGGTCAATTATGGCGAGGTGTTGCCTTATCCCATTTACCTGCATTATCAAGGTGAAGAGGAGCTGGTGAATACGCCTTCGCCTGTCTGGCTCGATCCGAAATCGCCCCGTAAGGAGTTGCTCGATTATGGGGTGAAGGCTTTCCAGTCGTCCGCCCTCGATGCTTTCAGGATACGTACTGAAAGCGGGCGCGTGGAAGGAGTGCTTTATGTCTTGCCTTTCCGTACGCAGTTTTCCGTGCGCAATTCGCATAAGGTATATCTGAAACGTATGCTGCTGAGCGAGGACGACTGCAATCTGCTGCCACCGTGGGCATTCTTTATCCGTTGTCTGGTGAATGCGGACGGGCTGTTGTCTACCGCTTCGCGGGAGTCTTTGGTGAGCAATGATTTGCTGAAGGATGCCCGGAAGGAGATTGGAGCAGCTATCAAGGATTACTTGCGGGGACTGGTGCAGAATAACCGTACCATGTTCAATAAGATTATGGATGTTCATCATTTCCATATCAAGGCGATTGCTTCGGAAGACAATGAATTGCTCCGCTTGTTTATGGATTATCTTCCTTTTGAGACGAATAAGGGAATACGTAGTTTCGGAAGTATCCGTTCGGCGGGCAATGTGATATGCTTTACCCGGAATCTGGAAGATTTCCGGCAAGTACGGCGTATCGCCGGAGCGCAAGGGTGGCTGGTTGTGAATGCCGCCTATACGTTTGATGAGGCGTTGTTGAGAAAGTATGTCCGTCTGAATCCGGAACTGACGTTGGATGAAATATCTCCTTCACGGCTGCTGGAACAGTTTGGAGAAGTGGAGTGCAGGATGGAGTTCCAGGCTTTTGAAGCAAAAGCGAATGAGCTGTTGAAGCGTTTTGGCTGTGTTTGCCGTCTGAAACATTTTACACCAGTGGATATTCCGGTGATATTTGTGGCTGAGGAGAAGGAGAATACAACGAAGAGTGCCAATAATCCGTTGGCTGCCGTGCTGGGGTCGGTGAATGCCGCAAAGCAGGTTCCGCCTACGTTGACGTTCAATGCCGATAATGAGATGGTGCGGACTTTACTGCAAATACAAGGAGACAATAAAATGTTCCAGCATGTGGTGCATATATTGTATGTGCAGTCGCTCCTGCAAGGGAAATATCCGGTGAACAGCGAGGAAATGGAACTCTTCAATCATTCGCTCAGCGAACTGATGACATCGAAAATGAATGATTTTATTAACTTCCTGAATTAATTGAAAGAATATGAGATACACGCTTGAGATACAAAAACTGCTGTTGCAGACTCAGAACGACAGCCTGCGTCCTCGTGAGAAAGCGAATCTGCTGAAAGAGGCGATTCGCATTGCGGACGAGAATGAAGATGTGGAATGGGCTACGGAGATGCGGCTCGACCTTATTTATGAACTGAATCTGCTTTCGGCGGATACGGAAGAGATTACCGTATTCTCTAAAATCCTGGATGATTATGAAAATCATAAGGACATCATCAAAGAGGATGATTTGCTGTGGAAGTATAAGTGGATATGGGCCTGCACGTTCGATGTGCCGGACATTCCGATGGAACAGGTGGAAGCGGTAGGCGAGGATTATAAAGAGCGTATTCTCCGGAACGGGTATTCTCTGCGGAGTTATTACCACCGCTGGTCGGTAGAGTGTGTATGGATGCGGCAGTATGACAAGGCGAAAGAGTATATCGACAAGATGCTGGCTGAGAAGATTGACGGCCAGTCGTGTGAAGCCTGTGAACTGAACTTTATGCTGGATTATTTTCTGGAGACGGGACAGTTTGATGAGGCTTACAGCCGGGCGCAGCCGTTGATTAACAAGCAGGTGACCTGTTATGAGGCCAACCTTCGTGCTTATCTGAAACTTTCTTATTATGCGCTGAAAGCCGGCAAGCCGGAGATTGCCGCCGATATGTGTGCACGTGCCGAAGAGGCGCTGGCGGGAAGAGAAAAGGATGAGTACTTATTGTCATACATGGGGCTGTTTGTCGCTTATAACATGATGACGAAGCCGGAAAGGGGTTGGGAGTATGTAGAACGTTGCACGGACTGGAGCTTGCGCAGCAATTCGCTGAAGAAATATCGTTTCTCGTGTGACATGGTGGAAACCTTGAAATATGCAGACCGTCAGGAAGTCCGGCTCTCTTTGCCGGAAGAGTTTCCTCTTTATCGTGCGGACGGGGTCTATGCCGTTTCCGAGCTTCGCGATTATTTCTATCAGCAGGCTGCCGATTTGGCACAAAGATATGATGCCCGTAACGGAAATAGCGGATATACAGACCGATTGAAAGAAATTGTGTCCAATTAATTGGCAACATGTAGATTAATCTGTATTTTTGCCGTCCAATTATTTACTAAAAACACCGAATTACAGAAAAATGAGAAAGTGGCGTATTGAAGATTCTGAGGAGCTCTACAACATCACAGGTTGGGGAACCTCGTACTTTAGTATTAATGACAAAGGTCATGTTGTTGTTACACCGCGTAAGGATGGAGTGGCTGTCGACTTGAAAGAACTGGTCGATGAGTTACAACTGCGGGATGTGGCATCTCCCATGCTGTTGCGTTTTCCGGATATTCTGGACAACCGTATCGAAAAGATGTCGTCCTGTTTCAAGCAGGCGGCGGAAGAATACGGGTATAAAGCCCAGAATTTTATTATCTATCCGATTAAAGTCAATCAGATGCGCCCCGTGGTGGAAGAGATTATCAGTCATGGAAAGAAGTTCAATCTCGGACTTGAGGCCGGTTCCAAACCGGAACTTCATGCGGTGATTGCTGTCAATACGGACTCTGACTCATTGATTGTCTGCAACGGTTATAAGGACGAAAGTTATATTGAACTGGCTTTGCTTGCGCAGAAGATGGGCAAGCGTATCTTCCTCGTTGTGGAGAAGATGAACGAGTTGAAGCTGATTGCCAAGATGGCGAAGCAACTCAATGTGCAGCCCAATATCGGTATCCGCATCAAACTGGCTTCTTCCGGCAGTGGTAAGTGGGAGGAATCGGGCGGTGATGCCAGCAAATTCGGCCTGACTTCCAGTGAGCTTCTCGAAGCACTCGATTTTCTTGAAAGCAAAGGAATGAAGGAGTGCCTGAAGCTGATTCATTTCCATATCGGTAGTCAGGTGACGAAGATCCGCCGTATCAAGACGGCTTTGCGTGAAGCGTCACAGTTCTATGTGCAGCTTCATTCGATGGGGTTCAACGTGGAGTTTGTGGATATTGGCGGCGGATTGGGGGTTGATTACGACGGTACCCGTTCGTCAAACAGTGAGGGCAGCGTGAATTATTCCATCCAGGAGTATGTGAACGACTCAATCTCTACTTTGGTGGACGTGAGTGATAAGAACGGCATCCCGCATCCGAATATCATTACGGAAAGTGGACGAGCATTGACAGCACATCACTCGGTGCTTATCTTTGAGGTGCTCGAAACGGCTACTTTGCCGGAATGGGATGACGAAGAGGAAATTGCTCCTGACGCGCACGAACTGGTGCAGGAACTATATGGTATATGGGATTCGCTGAATCAGAACAAGATGTTGGAAGCATGGCACGATGCCCAGCAGATTAGGGAAGAAGCGTTGGATTTGTTCAGCCACGGAATTGTGGATTTGAAAACCCGTGCGCAAATCGAGCGTCTGTACTGGTCTATCACGCGTGAGATTAATCAGATTGCCGGTGGTTTGAAACATGCGCCTGATGAATTTCGTGGATTGTCCAAATTGTTGGCAGACAAGTATTTCTGCAATTTCTCGCTGTTCCAGTCTCTTCCAGACTCTTGGGCGATTGACCAGATTTTCCCGATTATGCCTATTCAGCGGTTGGATGAAAAACCGGAACGCTCGGCTACCTTGCAGGATATTACGTGCGACTCGGACGGTAAGATTGCAAACTTTATCTCTACACGCAATGTGGCTCATTACCTGCCTGTGCACAGTCTGAAGAAAACAGAGCCTTATTATTTAGCTGTTTTCCTGGTGGGGGCTTATCAGGAGATTCTGGGAGATATGCATAATCTGTTCGGTGATACGAATGCCGTGCATGTTTCTGTGAATGAGAAAGGATATAATATAGAACAGATTATTGACGGAGAAACGGTGGCGGAAGTATTGGACTATGTACAGTATAATCCGAAGAAGCTGGTGCGTACGCTCGAAACTTGGGTTACGAAATCAGTGAAAGAAGGTAAGATTTCCCTGGAAGAAGGGAAAGAGTTCCTTTCCAACTATCGTTCGGGACTTTACGGATATACGTACTTAGAATAACCCGGCAAGGCGCCGGAACCGGATTCTTCATTCGGTGAACTTATTAGAAATTAATAAATGAGAGAAAAACTAACAGTTATTAAGGTGGGTGGCAAAATCGTAGAAGAGGACGCCACCCTTCGTCAGTTGTTAAACGACTTTGCCGCTATCAACGGCCATAAGGTGCTGGTTCACGGTGGCGGCCGTTCGGCTACAAAGATTGCCGCGCAACTGGGAATAGAAAGTAAAATGGTAAATGGCCGCCGTATTACTGATGCGGAGACGCTGAAAGTGGTGACGATGGTATATGGCGGTCTGGTGAATAAGAGTGTCGTTGCCGGGCTGCAGGCTCGTGGAGTCAATGCGCTGGGGCTGACCGGAGCGGATATGAATGTAATCCGTTCGGTGAAACGTCCGGTGAAAGACGTGGATTACGGTTTTGTCGGTGATGTGGAAAAGGTGGATGCTACTTTGTTGTCGGACTTGATACACAAAGGAGTCGTTCCGGTGATGGCGCCGCTGACACATGACGGACAAGGCAATATGCTGAATACCAATGCGGATACCATTGCCGGAGAGACGGCGAAGGCTCTATCGGCTCTGTTTGACGTAACGTTGGTCTATTGCTTCGAGAAGAAAGGCGTGTTGCGTGACGAGAATGATGATGATAGCGTGATTCCTCAGATTACCCGTGCGGAATTCGAACAATACATAGCTGACGGCGTTATTCAAGGTGGCATGATTCCTAAACTGGAGAACTCTTTTGATGCAATAAATGCGGGAGTGTCCGAAGTGATAATTACCTTAGCATCAGCGATTAACGGTAACGGTGGAACAAGAATAAAAAAATAATTCAAAAAAAAGTAGTGGGCGACTGTAACTTTTCATATCCTAGCCCGTCATTATTATAGAGATGCAAGAAATCAGCTTCCGAAACGATATTTTGCCGTTGAAGGACAAACTCTTTCGATTGGCGCTCAGAATCACCCTGGATAGGGCAGAAGCCGAGGATGTCGTTCAGGACACCATGATAAGAGTGTGGAGCAAGCGGGATGAGTGGTCGCAATTTGAATCGGTTGAAGCCTATTGCCTGATAGTGGCAAAGAACCTTGCGATAGACCGGAGTCAGAAGAAAGAGGCTCAAAACGTGGAACTCACCCCCGAAATGGAGGAAGAACCTGATGCAAACAGTCCGTACGATCGGATGATTCATGATGAAAAAATGAACATCATCAATAGGTTGGTCAACGAACTTCCCGAAAAACAGCGGCTTATCATGCAACTGAGGGACATTGAAGGTGAAAGCTATAAAAAAATTGCAACCCTGCTGAATCTGACAGAGGAACAAGTCAAAGTGAATCTCTTCAGAGCCAGGCAAAAGGTAAAACAAAGGTATTTAGAAATTGACGAATATGGATTATAAGGATATAGAACAGCTCCTGGAGCGATACTGGCAATGCGAAACTTCTGTCGAGGAGGAAGCGGTATTGCGCAACTTCTTCTCGAAAGAAGACGTACCGGCTCATTTGCTCCGCTATAAGAACTTGTTTGTTTATCAGCAGGTTCAGCAGGAAGTAGGGCTGGGCGAAGACTTTGACGCTCGTATTCTGGCAGAGGTGGAGCCTGTGGTCGTAAAAGCAAAACGCTTGACACTGACCGGCCGTTTTATCCCTCTGTTTAAGGCCGCTGCCGTAATTGCAATCATCCTTTCACTGGGGAATGTGGCACAACATTCTTTCTCCGGTGATGACGGAAGTATATTGGCAACGGATACCATTGGTAAACAAGTAACAGCACCGTCGGTCGCCATCTCGAATGATGTGAAAGCCGACCAGGTTCTCGCTGACAGTCTGGCGAGGATTAATCACAAGGTGCAGGTTATGAACGAATAGACATTTTCATTTGCTTTAAACATATAATATAGTTAGTGTGCTTAATTAAAACAACAACGAAAGCGAAACTGTGAAGTTTTCAATTCTCTCAAATTTTTAGATAAAAACTAACTAAATAAATGGGCTACCGCGTGATGCAGTAGCCCTTTTATGTTTTTCGGGGTTTTGGGCTTAACAAATCAATCCTTGCTTAAATTTGAATTATCATTCAATTGTGATGCAACACTTAGCATAAATGTATAATAATGGTGTAACGTGCATTATTGATTCATTGATTAATATAAAATGGTATATCGCTAAATAATTAACATACATTCTATTGCGTATTTACATATATTATATATATTTGTACCGTTAACCCACAAACTCATACCAAAATGGAAACAAACAATTATTATGTAGTTATTCTTGATGACTTGAAATTCTGCAATTCTTTATCTGAAACATAATTCGCAATTACACGTGTAAATATTGATATCTCTTAGTCGTTAAAACACTTTTTAATTTTAAATTTAATATTGAATGAAAACAAATCTGAATCGCAAAGGTCTCTGTCTGCTTTTTAGCTTGTTGTTACTTGCAAGTGGTGGGAGTGCATATGCATTTGATTCTCATCCCGTCAGTCAAGTACAAGACAATGTAATCAGTGTTTCCGGTACTGTAAAAGATACCAAGGGAGAGCCGCTGATTGGTGTAAGTGTGCTGGTGAAAGGCACTACTAATGGCACCGTAACTGACCTGGAAGGAAACTTCTCCTTAAAAGTTTCTGTTGGTGATATCCTTGAATTCTCGTATATTGGTTATGCAAGTCAGTCAGTAACAGTGGCAAACTCTAAACTCCTGAACATTGTTTTGGGTGAAGATACACAGACGCTGAATGAAGTTGTTGTTACAGCATTGGGTATCAAACGTGCAGAGAAAGCGCTGAGTTACAATGTACAGCAAATAAAATCAGATGAGCTGGTACGTACAAAAGACGCTAACTTTGTTAACTCACTTAACGGTAAAATTGCCGGTGTTACCATAAATAAAAGTGCCAGTGGTGCTGGAGGTTCTGCACGTGTTATAATGCGTGGTGCCAAGTCAATTGAAGGTGACAACGGTGCGCTGTATGTAGTAGATGGTATTCCTTTGTTCAATACGACTCTGGGGTCTGGTAGTGATGTTCTGGGTGAAGGAAGAGCTACGACTGAAGGTATTGCTGACTTTAATCCGGAAGATATAGAAAGTATATCTGTATTGAGTGGCCCGTCAGCAGCTGCATTGTATGGTAGTAGTGCAGCAAACGGAGTTATCTTAATTAATACGAAAAAAGGGAAAGAAGGGAAATTATCCATTTCGTTCTCTTCTTCTACAGAGTTCAGTAAAGCGTATATGACTCCTGAGTTTCAGACTACTTACAGAAACAAAGATGGCATATACGAAAGCTGGGGTGACCAGATGACCACCCCAACTTCATACGATCCTAAGAATGACTTCTTCAATACCGGAACAAACCTTATCAATTCGTTGACTTTGACTACCGGCACTAAGCAAAACCAGACTTTTGCCTCCATCTCGTCAACTAATTCTAAAGGAATTGTACCTAATAATACGTACGACCGTTTGAACTTTACCTTCCGCAATACGTCTACATTCCTCAATGACAAATTGCAAATGGATTTAGGAGCATCTTATGTGAAACAAAAAGACCAGAACATGGTTTCACAGGGACAATACTGGAATCCAATTATGGCGGCTTATTTGTTTCCTCGTGGTGAAAGTTGGGAGGGAATCAAGACATTTGAACGCGAAAATCCTGGTAGAAACATTTCAGAGCAGTATTGGCCGGTAAGTGAAAGTACTTATGCTTCACAAAATCCTTATTGGACAGCCTATCGAAATGTAGCCCCAAGTGAAAAGAGCCGTTACATGTTCAATGTTGGCTTGACATACAAGATTTTTGATTGGATAAACGTAGCAGCTCGCTACCGTATGGATGATTCATACATCGACTTCGATCGGCAAATATATGCATCTTCTGATGACGTATTTACCGAAGGTTCTAAAAAGGGTTTGTATGAATACAACACCTACAAAGACCGTCAGGAGTATGCAGATTTTATGGTAAACATTAGCAAGCAGATTAAAGACTTCAACCTCTCTGCCAACTTGGGGTATAGTTACTCTAATTATTGGGCAAAGTCAAGAGGTTACAGAGGCCCGTTGTTGTTAGTGCCTAATATGTTTGCAGCCAGTAACATTGATTCTAGTAAGGGACGTGTGATAGAGAAGGAAGGCGATAGCCGTGTTCGTAATAATGCCATCTTTGCCAATGTGGAATTGGGATATAGGAGTATGTTATATCTGACATTGACCGGGCGTAATGATTGGAACTCCCGTTTGGTTAATACCAATGAAGAATCGTTCTTTTACCCTTCAGTTGGTTTGTCCGCTATTGTTAGTGAGATGGTTGAGCTGCCTAAATTCATATCTTATTTGAAAGTACGTGGTTCCTATACAGAAGTAGGAGCACCTATTTCCAGATCTGGGTTGACTCCGGGTACTGTCACCACTCCTATTACCGGAGGAGGCCTCATAGAAAATCAAATTTATCCGTTTACAGATTTTAAAGCAGAACGTACTCGTTCTTATGAGTTTGGATTGAATTTCCGCCTGTGGAACAAGTTGAGTGCGGAAGTTACTTATTATAAATCGAATACTTATAATCAGACTTTCCTCGGTGACCTACCCGAATATTCTGGTTACAAACAAATTTATCTGCAAGCCGGAAATGTAGAAAACCGTGGCTGGGAAGTCTCTTTGGGCTACAATGACAAATTCGGTGATTTCGGGATTTCTTCCAATCTGACATTCTCACGTAACGTCAATGAGATTAAGGAAATGGTAGAAAACTACCGTACAGAGATTAGTCTGGAGCCTATCAATATTCCCGAAGTACGGAAAGAAAATGGACGCACACTATTGAAAGTAGGTGGTAGCATCCATGATATTTACGCAGACAGATTCTTAAAGAAAGACAGCCAGGGATTCGTAGATATTAAAGAAGATGGTGCGTATGGAATGGAGAACATAGAACCGGTATTCCTGGGTAAGACTACCCCCGATTTCAATATGGGATGGAACAACTCATTCTTTTATAAAGGCTTCGGACTAAGCTTTCTTATTAACGGGCGTTTCGGTGGTGTAGTAACTTCATCTACAGAAGCTCTTCTCGATCGCTTTGGGGTATCAAAGGTATCAGGAGAGGCTCGCGATCAGAGTGGTGTATTGCTTCCAGGGCAAGGACGTGTGGATGCGGAAACATATTATAAGATGATTGGAACGGGTGAGTACAGCACTTCCGGTTATTATGTGTATAGTGCGACAAACATCCGCTTGCAAGAACTCACATTGAGTTATATATTCCCCAACTCATGGTTCAAGAATGTATTGAGAGATGTTACTCTGTCGTTCACTGCCAACAATCCATGGATGCTCTACTGTAAAGCTCCTTTCGATCCGGAATTGACTCCATCTGTGGGAACTTACGGTCAAGGTAATGACTATTTCATGCAACCAAGTGTAAGAAGCTTCGGCTTTGGTATTAAAGTAAAATTATAATGCAACCATGAAAAAGATAAATCAATATAAGCTACTGATGTTTTTGGGCATATTGCCATTACTGACATCTTGTGATTACGAAAAAATAAACACCAACCCGTATGAAGTGACCGATGATATGTCTAAGCGAGACGGTATTGCTGTGGGAGGTTCTATTACAGGGCTAGCCAGACAAGTCTTTCCGGTGGGAACTGTGGCAAACAGTACAGACATATATAATGAGTATCAAATAGCATTCAATCTGTCTGCCGATATGTGGAGCGGATACTTCAGCCAAAATAAAACTTGGGACGGTGGTAACGACCACAGTTCTTTTTATCTGAAAGATGATTGGATTGCGGCTACATATACAAGTACCTATACCAAAGCATTTTCTCCATGGAGAAAAATAAAACTAAATACCGAGAAGACTGGGGCTACGGAAATGTTTGCATTGGCGCAGATTTTGAAGATTTCATGCTGGTATAAAACTCTTGAAAGTTTTGGTCCCATCCCTTATAAGCATGCGGGAGAAGCCGCTTTAGTGATTCCGTTTGACACTGAAGAAGAGGTGTATGATGCCATATTTGCGGATTTACAGGAGGCTATAACTAATCTGACTCCCCTGGCAGAAGCCGGAGGTAAAATAGCTGAAGATTTCGACCCTGTATATGCGGGAAGTGTGAATAAATGGGTGAAATACGCTAACTCGTTGATGTTACGTTTAGCCATACGCTTAAAATATTGTGCTCCGGATAAGGCCAAGCAATGGGCGAAAGTTGCGTTGGAACATAGTGTAGGCGTAATGACTGCTAAAGAAGACGAAGCACAACTCAGCGTTGGTGCAGGATATACATTTGAGAATAATATCAATTATTTGGCTGCCAATTATGGCAACTGTCGCATGAGTACATCACTGTATGCATATTTGAACGGGTATAAAGATCCTCGCCTGGGCAAATATTATGCAACTTCCACAAGCAAGTATGCGCTCACGGCTTTTGATAGTCAGAAGTATGCGCCGGTTCCTACCGGAAATACCAAAGAGGCTGGAACTTATCAGGACTATTCTCTGCCGAACTTTACCAATAGGACACCGACTTATTGGATGCGTGCATCAGAAATGTATTTCTTGAAAGCTGAAGCGGCATTGGAATGGCCGGGAGAAGGTTTTGGTGATGCAGAAACACTGTATAAGCAAGGAATCCAGATGTCATTTGAGGAAAATGATCTTGCTACAAACGTGGATACCTACATTGCTTCGGCAGGTGTACCTGTGGCAATATCGATTTCATCACCGGCGGATAATACATATACACGTCCTGCACCGACTGAGGCTACTCCTAAGTTTACAGGAACTAAAGAAGAAAAGTTGGAAAAAATCATGATTCAAAAATGGATTGCCCTCTTCCCTAACGGACAAGAAGCTTGGACGGAATGGAGGAGAACGGGATATCCAAAGTTAAATACGGTGCAAGTCAACAATGGAAATGATATTAGTGATATAAAGGGAATCCGGCGGATGGTTTATCCGAGAAGTTTCTCTCAGTCCAAAGAAGACAGAGCTAATTATCAAGATGCTGTAAGCAAATTGGGAGCAGGTGGAGATAAAGCAACTACGGACTTATGGTGGGTTCGCAAATAACAAACTTATTGAATATTCATATTATGAAAGTATTGAAGAGACTCTTATATATGATTCCTCTTGTGGGAATGATATTCACATCATGTACGGATGTGGAAAGATTGGATTTTGAACACATCGGCGGTTACAACACGATGAATAATGGAGAAAGCGAAGCATATTATGCTAATCTGCGTGCATACAAAGAAACTGCAAATGACTACAATCGTCCTGTAGCTTTTGGCTGGTTCTCTAACTGGGCGCCGGCGGGAGTTATAAGAAAGGGCTATTTAAGTTCTGTGCCCGACAGTATGGATATTGTATCCATGTGGAGTGGTGCTCCGGGAAGATACGAAATAACAGAAGCGCAAAAGGAGGACAAAGAGTTTGTGCAGAAAGTGAAAGGTATCAAGTTGCTGGAAGTAAGTTTGCTCTCTCATTTGGGAAAAGGAAGAACTCCCGAACGGATTTATGAAGAGGTAGAGAAACAGGCCGAAGAAGAAGGATGGTCTGCCGACCAACTGAAAGAAGCAAAAAAGAAAATACGCTGGGAGTTTTGGGGGTACACGTCTGGTGACCCTACAGCCGATGATATGAAAGAGGCTCTGATTAGATTTGCTAAAGCTCTTTGTGATTCTTTGGTTGTAAACGATTGGGATGGCTTCGATATCGATTGGGAACCGATTGGTGGTTTTAATGACAAAGATGGGACATTGACATATTCATATCTTGATCGAGAGACATACAGAACTATATATCCCAATATAATGTTTCTAGTAAAAGAAATGGGTAAATACATTGGCCCCAAAAGTGATCCGGAAGGGAAAGGACACAAATTGCTCGTCATTGACGGGTATATAAGTGATTTCGATGCAGAAATAGACGAATACGTGGACTATTGGATTACACAGTCTTATAGTCACAGTTCGCCTGATCAAACTCCTCTAAGTAAAAACTATAAAAAGCTGATCATCACGGAAAACTTTGAATCTTCAGCTTCAGACGGCGGGCAGTTATTGGGTCAAGCTAGATGGATGCCTCAAGAAGGATATAAAGGTGGTGTAGGTGCATATCGTTTTGACAACGACTATGGCAACAACCCTGACTATAAATGGATGCGCCAAGCTATACAAATTAATCAACAGGTATTTAACGAATGGAAAGATAGCCAAAAGACTGTCAAACCTGAAGAAAAATAATTTTCGGAATCTAATAACAAGATATAAAGAAATTATACCGATATGAATAAGAATTTACTAAAATACATAGCATGTTTTGCCATTGGAACGTTGCTTTACAATTGCAATGAAAGTGAGGGGGACTTGTTAAAAGCCAAAGTTTATTTTGAGGAAAGCAAGGTTAGTATTGAAACATCAGATGATGATGTGCTCACTTACAACCTGCAGGCAAGAATTTCTTCTCAGCATTCTTCGCCCGTAGAAATAACTTACGCAATAGCCGATGCAAGTGCGGTAGAGGATTATAACAGCCAACATGGTACAAACTACGTAGCGTTTGACGCCTCAAAAGCAAATATGGAAACCCAGTCTGTCACCATTGGTGCGGGAGAAATTTATGCCCCTAATATAGCTGTTAAAATGAGTGGGATAAATGATGCTGAGGAAGGTAAAACATATGTATTGCCTGTATGTATCCAGTCGGCTTCCCTGCCAATCATCGACAGGTCAGGAATTACGTATTTGGTGATAAGTAAACCTGTGAAGATTACTACTGCAGGTAGTTTTTCCAGCAGCTATATACAAATCCCCGTAAGTGCAAGTACTCCCTTTACATCTATCACTTATGAAGCATTGATTAATGCGAGCCGGCTCTTCGACAATAATACGATTATGGGTACAGAAGGTACTTTAATCCTTCGTATAGGCGACCAAGCTTTACCTGACGGGCACAATGACTGGATGCAAATTGCCGGAGCAAAACAATTCCATTCTTCCCAATCTTTCACAACGAATAAATGGTATCATGTAGCATTTACTTATAACCAGCCATCAGGAAAAGCCGTGCTTTACATCAACGGAGAGAAAGTTTCCGAAAATACTTGGGATACTGCAAGTTTCGACTTATCTACCTCTCCCGGATGTTTTGTAGGAAAAGTAAAAGACTTCATGTGGGGAGAACGTCCATTCTACGGAACCATGAGCGAAGTAAGACTTTGGAGGGTGGCACGTACGGAAAATCAAATCAAGCAGAATATGCTTTCTGTTGATCCCGAATCGGATGGTCTGGCTGCTTATTATAAGCTGAATGGAACGGATTTGATCCAAAAAGATGGAATGTCGTATATCAAAGACGCTTCCGGTAATAACATGGACGGAGCGACTAACATCAGAAGCTTTAAAAAACTGGATACACCTATTAGTGTCAAGTAAAACAGTATGATCATCTTATAATCGAGAAAGAAGAATTTTATAAGATACACTGTATGTCTTGTGTGAAATAAAAGATACGGGACTCTGGAAAGGGGTTCCGTATTTTTTTACCCATTGATTTATGCTTAAATATAAAATAGGCTATAGGAGTCACTGGAATAAAAAGATTTTGTAGGAACTTCTAAAAACAAATATATTCTTAAGCTTTACACCCTATCTTTTTACTATGAAAAATGATAATCAGTTCGCCGATAATGATATTTTTATGCAACTGCTTGAAGTTAACTATTCTAAAGTGAAGGAGTTTGCCTATGGCATATTGAAGTCAGAATTTGATGCAGAAGATGTGGTTCAGGAAGTTTTTGCAAAACTTTGGGAACAACAGAGTATATGGTTGAATAATGAAAGAAAGCTTGACCCCTACCTTCTGATTATGGCTAGGAATATTGCTTTAAATATATTTAAGCACCAACAGAAAAAGATGGAATATCAGGAACGGTTTATCAAGGAGACATCCTATATAGATGATAATTTCCTTGGAGAAATCTATTATCGTGAAATGCTGCAAACTATTCATACAGTACTAAAGAAAGTTCCTGAACGAAGAAGAACTGTATTTGAACTCAGCCGTTTTCAAGGAAAAAGCCATAACGAAATAGCTGAAAGAATGAACATTTCTGTCCGTACAGTAGAACAACAGATATATTTAACACGAATAGAGCTTAGAAAGGTATTGATTAGTCTTTCTTAATCAATAAAGTATCATAAATGCCACTATAAGATCATTGCTGTTCATCGATTTCTCCTGATTGTCGAAATGCCGATCAATAAGGAGATAGCGGGTGAAAGCAAGTGGTAAATTCTGGTAAAAACAGAACATTATCGGTTTCACCTTGTCTTTTCGAAATGTCCTTTGAGCTAAAACCGATATCATTATAGCTAATCCGGATATGATTATAGCTAATGAAAATATGCTTATAGCAAATTTGGTGTCAGGTATTAATAGATAACCATCAGGTATTAACAGCCTGGATGTAAGGCGTTAATACCTTGGATTTTTCTTGTTAATAGTTGAGTTACAGCATATATAGATTCAACACATTGGGTATATATGGCCAATACGTTGGAACTATATACCGGACACACTGGCCCTATATGCCCGACAACCGATATAAATAACTTCAATAGATGAAAGCAACAACAAGGTATTTTACTTTATTTTACCCCACGCTTTCACCCGCTATCTCCTTATTCATCGATGTTTCAGAGAGAAGGTGAAACTGGTGAAATTTATGAGTCAAAAGTTTATGTTATACTTATGTGAATCAGTATCCAGTTGCTTATTGAACCATATTTTTAATAATAACATAAACAATCATGCTGGAGCATAAAATATCATCAAAGTTTTTTTTAAACTAGATATTTGAAATTATTTAATCTGCCGTATATTTTTTCGTGGAGCGTCTATTTCTTGAGGATTTCCCCGATAGGCTATATCTCCGCTTCCTGCCACGCGTACTGTCAGTTTTCCGGTGGCGTAGCAACTGATACTGCCGGAGCCGGCTGTACTGGCTGATACATTTTTTGATTTCAGCTTGTCGGCTCCAATATTCCCCGACCCTGCAATCTTATATTCGGCATTGAGGGTCTTACCACTCAGACCGATATCGCCGGAACCGGCAATACTGGCAATGCATTCTTTGCTTTCTATTTGTTGAAGCTTCACATCTCCCGATCCATTGATGGATACAGTCATTCTCCGGCATTTGAACTTTTCGCCTTTAATGTCTCCCGAACCGTTGATGCTGAGTGATATATCTTCTTTGGTCTGTATGCCATTGGCGAAGTGTATATCTCCTGAACCGTTAATCGTTAATTTATTCAGTTCCGGTGAGAATACTTTGACTTCCAGTTTACCTTTCCGGATAGTGACGTTCTTTTTATACTTTAAATTCTTATCAATTTGATGGATTAATTTGAAAGACAAACGCTTATGGA
>NZ_CABUHK010000004.1 GCF_902491285.1 uncultured Bacteroides sp.
AGTATTTATCTTGGCACACGTAAAAACAATTCGAAATTGCTATGAAAAAGGAAAAGATTCATTTGGAGTATTTGTTGAACGCAACTTCTAAAAATATTCTTTGGGGAGCTATCAGTACACCTACCGGGTTGGAGGACTGGTTTGCCGACAAAGTAATATCCGATGATAAAATAGTAGAGTTCCATTGGGGAAAGACAGAACAGAGAAAAGCTGAAATTACAGCTATTCGGGCTTTCTCTTTCATCCGTTTCCGTTGGCTGGATGATGAAAACGAACGTGATTATTTCGAAATCAAAATGACGTATAATGAACTGACAAGTGACTATGTATTAGAAATTACCGATTTCGCAGATCCGGACGAGGTAAGCGATATGAAAGAATTATGGGAGTCACAAGTCGCTAAATTAAGAAGAACTTGTGGTTTTTAGTTAACTTTCAACTAAAAATTTTCGATGCTCCTTTTTTTGTGCTAATTTTGCGTCTTAAATGCACGAACCTATTAAGATGCTACGCATAAAGAAATTAGATATATTCATCGTAAAGAGTTTTTTGATGCTCTTTATTGGTACATTCTTCATCTGTCTGTTCATATTCATGATGCAGTTCCTGTGGAGATATGTAGACGAATTGGTCGGAAAGGGATTGGAGATGAGCGTGATGGCTCAGTTCTTCTTTTATTCCGCATTGACATTAGTGCCAGTATCGTTGCCGTTGGCAGTGCTACTGGCTTCTTTGATTACTTTCGGTAACTTCGGCGAACGGTATGAATTGCTCGCAATGAAGGCCGCGGGTATCTCCCTGCTCAAAATCATGCGTCCGCTTGCTTTCTTTGTCTGCGGGCTGGTCGGTGTCTCATTCTATTTCCAAAATGTAGTCGGCCCTATTGCCCAGGCTAAACTGGGAACCCTGATTCTTTCGATGAAACAAAAATCCCCGGAACTGGATATTCCCGAAGGCGTATTTTATTCCGAGATAAAGGATTATAACCTGAAAGTCGCAAGGAAAGACCGGAAAACCGGTATGCTCTACGATGTCCTGATTTATAATATGAAAGACGGATTCGAGAATGCGCATATCATCTATGCGGATTCCGGACGTCTGGAAATGACTGCTGACAAACAGCATCTCTGGCTGCATCTGTATAGCGGCGATTTGTTCGAGAATCTGAAAGCACAAAGTATGAAATCCCAGAATGTGCCTTATCGGCGCGAGTCGTTCAGGGAGAAACATACACTGATTGAGTTTGACTCCGATTTCAATATGGCGGATGAAAGTATCATGAGCAACCAGTCCAGTGCCAAAAACATGACCATGCTACAAGCTTCCATCGACTCGATGAAAGTGTTGGGAGACAGTATCGGAAGGCAATATTACCGGGAAGTGGCCGAAGGGAATTTCCGTCCTTCCTACGGGCTGAGTAAAGAAGATACGGTCAAAATCGAGACTGCGAATATTCAGGAATATAATGTGGACAGCCTTTATGCTGCCGCATCCCTGACGCAGAAGCAGAAAGTGATATCTTCTGCCACCAGCCGTGCCGAAAATGTGTCCAGTGACCTTAGCTTCAAGAAATACACGATGGAAAATAATGACTATGCCATCCGGAAGCATAAGACGGAGTGGCATAAGAAGATTACGATTTCCCTTTCTTGCCTGCTGTTCTTCTTTATCGGGGCACCGTTGGGCGGTATTATCCGTAAAGGTGGTTTGGGTATGCCGGTGATTGTGTCGGTGCTGGTGTTCATCATTTATTATATCATTGATAACACAGGCTATAAGATGGCGCGCGACGGTAAATGGATTGTATGGATGGGGATGTGGACAAGTAGTGCGGTTCTCGCCCCGTTGGGTATCTTCCTTACTTACAAATCGAACAAAGACTCTGTGGTGCTGAATGCCGATGCGTATATCAACTGGTTTAAGAAGATTGCCGGAATCCGCAGCGTGCGTCATTTATTCAAGAAAGAAGTTATTATCAATGATCCCGATTATGCGCGTATACCCGGAGAGTTGGAACAGCTCACGGCGGAATGCAAAGCTTATATTACCCGGAATCAGTTGACGAAAGCACCGGATTATTTCAAGTTGTGGATGTCGGGCGGAAAGGACGATGAAGTGATGGCTATCAACGATAAACTGGAGGCATTGGTGGAAGAGATGTCCAATACCAAGTCGGCTACTTTGATAGGCGCATTAAACAATTATCCGGTGATTCCCGTTTCTGCTCATGTGCGCCCGTTCCATATATATTGGCTGAATTTGGCTGCCGGGGTGATTTTCCCTATCGGGCTATTTTTCTATTTCCGCATTTGGATGTTCCGTATCCGCCTGGCTAAGGACATGGAGCGAATTATAAAGAATAACGAACAAGTTCAATTCATCATACAGAAAATTAATAAATAATTGTTATGGAAGAGATTAAAATGGATAGAATAGAAGACGCGATTGCCGACTTCAAAGAAGGCAAGTTTGTCATAGTAGTAGATGATGAAGACCGCGAAAATGAAGGTGACCTGATTATTGCCGCAGAAAAGATAACTCCTGAGAACGTAAACTTCATGTTGAAACATGCGCGTGGCGTGCTTTGCGCACCTATCACAGTGTCCCGTTGCAAGGAACTGGATTTGCCGCACCAGGTGAGTGACAATACGTCCGTGCTGGGGACTCCTTTTACGGTTACTATTGATAAACTGGAAGGTTGTTCCACCGGAGTATCTGCCGCCGACCGTGCCGCTACCATTCGGGCATTGGCGGATCCAACTTCTACACCGGCTACTTTCGGACGTCCCGGACACGTTAATCCGTTGTATGCGCAGGAAAAAGGAGTGCTTCGTCGTGCAGGACATACAGAAGCCACTGTTGACATGGCCCGTCTGGCAGGACTTTATCCGGCCGGTGCTTTAATGGAAATCATGAGTGATGACGGCACGATGGCCCGTCTGCCCGAACTTCGTAAAATGGCGGACGAATATGGCTTGAAACTGATTTCTATCCATGACCTGATTGCTTACCGCTTGAAGCAGGAGTCAATCGTAGAAAAAGGGGTGGAAGTAAATATGCCTACCGAACACGGAATGTTTCACCTGATTCCTTTCCGTCAGAAGTCGAACGGATTGGAGCACATGGCTATATTTAAAGGTACGTGGAGTGCGGATGAACCGATTCTGGTACGCGTTCATTCCTCTTGTGCCACCGGAGACATTCTCGGTTCACAGCGTTGTGACTGCGGCGAACAGTTGCATAAATCCATGGAAATGATTGAGAAAGAAGGAAAAGGTGTAGTTGTCTATCTGAATCAGGAAGGTCGCGGCATCGGTCTGATGGAAAAGATGAAAGCCTATAAACTTCAGGAAGACGGTATGGATACTGTTGATGCGAATATTTGCCTGGGACACCTTGCTGACGAACGGGACTATGGCGTAGGCGCACAGATTCTTCGCGAGCTGGGAGTGCACAAGATGAGACTTTTGACAAATAATCCGGTGAAACGTGTGGGCCTTGAAGCCTATGGATTGGAAATTGTGGAAAATGTGCCTGTTGAAACTGTTCCCAATCCGTACAATGAACGTTATCTGAGAACAAAGAAAGAAAGAATGGGGCATACTTTACATTTAAATAAGTAATTTGCCAGATTGTTTCCGTATATCAAATATTATCGCTTATTTTGCAACGATTTTCACTCAACAACAATAAAATAGATACAAAATGAATCAATTATCAGATCGTTTGAACAGCTTGTCGCCATCGGCGACGCTTGCCATGTCGCAGAAGAGCAACGAGCTTAAAGCACAAGGCGTTGATGTTATTAACTTAAGTGTAGGAGAACCGGATTTCAATACTCCTGACCACATCAAGGAAGCTGCTAAAAAAGCCGTTGATGATAACTTTTCTCGTTATTCTCCGGTACCGGGTTATCCGGCTTTGCGCAATGCTATTGTTGAGAAACTGAAAAAAGAAAACGGTCTGGAATACACAGCCGCTCAGATTTCTTGTGCAAACGGTGCAAAACAATCTGTTTGTAATACGATTCTCGTATTGGTAAATCCGGGTGACGAGGTAATCGTTCCGGCTCCTTACTGGGTAAGCTACCCGGAAATGGTGAAAATGGCTGAAGGTACTCCTGTGATTGTTTCGGCCGGTATCGAACAGGATTTCAAGATTACTCCCGAACAACTGGAAGCTGCCATTACTCCGAAGACTAAAGCATTGATTCTTTGTTCTCCGTCCAACCCGACGGGCTCTGTATATACGAAGGAAGAACTGGCAGGCTTGTCTGCCGTACTGGCTAAGTATCCGCAGGTAATCGTTATCGCTGACGAAATCTACGAACATATCAATTATATCGGCGCACATCAGAGCATCGCCCAGTTCCCGGAAATGAAGGAACGTACGGTAATTGTAAACGGTGTGTCAAAGGCTTACGCCATGACAGGATGGAGAATCGGTTTCATTGCCGGACCGGAATGGATTGTAAAGGCTTGCAACAAATTGCAGGGTCAGTACACTTCAGGTCCTTGCTCCGTATCTCAGAAGGCTGCTGAGGCTGCATATGTAGGCACTCAGGAACCGGTGAAGGAAATGCAGAAAGCATTCGAACGCCGCCGTGACTTGATTGTGAAGTTGGCTAAGGAAGTTCCGGGATTCGAAGTAAACGTTCCGCAAGGTGCTTTCTATCTGTTCCCGAAATGCGACGCTTTCTTCGGAAAGAGCAACGGTGACCGTAAGATTGCAGATTCGGACGACTTGGCAATGTACCTGCTCGAAGAAGCTCATGTAGCTTGTGTGGGCGGTGCTTCATTCGGTGCTCCCGAATGTATCCGTATGAGTTATGCTACAAGCGATGAGAATATCGTGGAAGCTATCCGTCGTATCAAGGAAGCATTGGCTAAATTGAAATAAACGGTTCTTGGATAAGATAAAATAAAACAGTGGGCGGTTTTCCGAGGAAGCCGCCCACTACTTTTTTCTCCGGAAGGAGAAAATAAAAAAAAGGCTGCCTTCCGTAGAAAGCAGCCTATACTTTTTTGTAGATTGTATTATTCAGCCGGGTGAATAGCTTCAGACGGACAAACGTCTGCGCAAGTTCCACAGTCAGTACATACATCCGGGTTGATAGAATAGATATCACCTTCAGAGATAGCTTCTACCGGACACTCGTCGATACAAGTTCCGCAAGCAATACAATCGTCACTAATTACGTAAGCCATTTTTCTAAGATTTAAATTATTAGTACTAATTTCTCCGGCAAAAATAAGGCTTTTATTGATTAGTTGTTATGCTTCTATGATTAAATTGACTTAATTTGTACGTCTTCTAAATAAGCAACGTCCCTATTATGTGCTATATTTTTCGTATTTTTGTGCTCAAATTACTAATATATAGCGATTATGCCTTTAAATTTACCCGATAAACTACCTGCGATAGAACTATTGAAGGAAGAGAATATTTTCGTTATCGACACTTCCCGCGCTACGCAGCAGGACATTCGTCCGCTACGGATTGTGATTCTGAACCTGATGCCGTTGAAGATTACAACGGAAACGGACTTGGTGCGCTTACTTTCGAATACTCCGCTCCAGGTGGAGATTTCTTTTATGAAAATCAAGAGCCACACGTCCAAGAATACACCGATTGAACATATGAAAACGTTCTATACGGATTTCGACCAGATGCGTCACGAGAAGTATGACGGTATGATTATCACCGGAGCCCCTGTGGAACAGATGGATTTCGAGGAGGTGACTTATTGGGATGAGATTACGGAAATTTTCGACTGGGCACGTACGCACGTGACTTCCACCTTATATATATGCTGGGCTGCACAAGCCGGATTGTATCATCACTACGGGATTCCCAAGTATCCGCTGGAAAAGAAGATGTTCGGCATCTTTGAGCATCGTGTGCTGGAACCTTATCATTCTATTTTCCGTGGTTTTGATGATTGTTTCTATGTGCCCCACAGCCGTCATACGGAAGTGCGCCGGGAAGATATACTGAAAGTTCCGGAGCTGACGTTGCTTTCCGAGTCGAAAGAGGCGGGTGTATATATGGCGATGGCGCGCGGCGGACGCGAGTTTTTCGTGACCGGACATTCGGAATATTCTCCGTTGACGCTGGATACGGAGTATCGTCGTGACCTGGATAAAGGGCTGCCGATAGAAATTCCCCGTAATTATTACGTGGACGATAACCCTGATAAAGCTCCGTTGGTACGTTGGCGTGCCCATGCCAACCTGTTGTTCTCCAACTGGCTGAACTACTTTGTTTATCAGGAAACACCTTACAATATTAATGACATTAAATGATAAAACAGCGTAAAATAGAACTTCTCGCTCCGGCGAAAAATCTGGAATGTGGTATTGAAGCTATCAATCATGGTGCGGATGCCGTATATATCGGTGCTCCGAAGTTCGGTGCACGTGCGGCGGCTGTAAATTCATTGGAAGATATAGAAGCATTGGTGCAACATGCTCATTTGTATAATGCACGTATCTATGTCACCGTCAATACGATTCTGAAAGAAGAGGAGCTGAAAGAGACGGAAGAGATGATTCACGCCTTGTACCGGATTGGGGTGGATGCATTGATTGTGCAGGATATGGGGATTACAAAGCTGAACCTTCCGCCGATACCGCTTCATGCCAGTACACAGATGGACAACCGCACTCCAGAGAAAGTGAAATTCCTTTGGGAGGCAGGCTTTCGCCAGGTGGTGCTGGCGCGTGAGTTGTCGTTGCGTGAGATAAGGAAGATACATGACACCTGCCCTGAAGTGCCTTTGGAAGTGTTTGTGCATGGGGCGCTTTGCGTGAGTTATAGCGGGCAGTGCTATGTCAGCCAGGCTTGTTTCGGACGTAGCGCAAACCGGGGGGAATGTGCGCAGTTCTGCCGGTTGCCTTTCAGCTTGGTCGATTCGGACGGGAAAGTGATTGTAAAGGACAAGCATCTGCTTTCGCTGAAAGATATGAATCAGAGCGACGAGTTGGAGCAGTTGCTGGATGCGGGAGCTTCTTCGTTCAAGATAGAGGGGCGGTTGAAAGATGTGTCTTATGTAAAGAACGTCACGGCGGCTTATCGTCAGAAGCTGGACGCTATCTTTGCCCGTCGTCAGGAATATGTACGGGCATCTTCGGGAACTTGTCGTTATGAGTTCAAGCCACAGTTGGACAAGAGCTTCAGCCGTGGATTTACGCATTATTTTCTACATGGCCGTGACAAGGAAATCTTTTCTTTTGATACTCCCAAGTCATTGGGCGAAGAGATGGGGACGATGAAGGAAGCCCGCGGCAATTATCTGACAGTTGCCGGACTGAAATCCTTTAATAATGGCGATGGTGTCTGCTATATCGACGAGCAGGGACGTTTGCAGGGATTCCGTATCAACCGGGTGGATAGTAATAAATTATATCCGCAGGAGATGCCCCGTATCAAACCCCGTACAACGCTATACCGCAATTTCGACCAGGAATTTGAGCGTGTACTGTCACGTAAATCGGCTGAAAGGAAGATAGCTGTAACTATATTGCTTGCCGATAATGAGTTCGGCTTTTCACTGACATTGACCGATGAGGATGATAACAGCGTCACGCTGAGTCTTCCCCGTGAAAAGGAATTGGCACGTACGCCACAGACTGAGAACCTGAAAACGCAACTTGCTAAATTAGGGAATACACCTTTTGAAGCGAAAGAGATAAAAGTTTCATTTGCGGAAAACTGGTTTCTGCCTGTATCGGTATTGGCTGAGTTCCGCCGGCAGGCGACGGATAAGCTGATAGCAGCCCGCCGGATAAACTACCGCCAGGAGTTGGCAGTGTGGAAACAGACTACTCATGCTTTTCCTCAAACGACATTGACCTATCTGGGAAATGTGATGAACAGCCGTGCGGCTTCTTTCTATGAAGAGCATGGCGTGCAGCGTGTTGCCCTGGCTTATGAGAAAGAAGCGGTAGAAGATGCGGTATTGATGTTCTGCAAACATTGCTTGCGTTATAGCATGGGATGGTGTCCGATTCACCAGCGGGTGCGCTCACCTTATAAAGAACCTTATTATCTGGTATCGAATGACGGAAAGAGATTCAGCCTTGAGTTCGATTGCAAGAATTGTCAAATGAAAGTAAAAGCGGCGCAATGAGAATAATTCACCACAGAGGATGCGGAGAACGCAGCGTTTCAGCTCTTTCTCGCGGAACCGGCTTTTGGGAGTGGGATGGCTGGTGGAAGAAGCTCTCTTCCCCTGCGTCTTTCGTCTCCTCTGTGGTGATTCTGCTATTCTTCTTTTCGTCTTGTCATTATACTCGTCCCGATCTTTCTTCCGAAGAGATGCCGCAGAAAACAAAGGACTCTCTGAGTTACCTTTATGAGCGGCATTATACCTGGAATACGAATTTGGAATTAATGGCGGATTCCATCTCGTTGGAGTGTCTGCCTATCAAGGATACGTACATAAACCTTTACCGGGGCGACCGCGTGGTGGTGGCCGAATTTGCTGTGCATCCTGCCGATAGTGTGGATAGTATTTGGGTGAAGCTGGCACATACACAGGATGAACAGGGATGGATGCGTGAGGTGGAGTTGAAGCAATCGTTTGTCCCTACAGATAGTATTTCGCAGGCTATTCATTTGTTCAGTGATACGCATGCTTCTTATTTTGTGGTTATCTTTGCGCTGTTTGTCGGTGTCTACCTGCTTCGGGCTTTCCGGCGGAAACAGTTGCAGATGGTGTACTTTAATGATATTGACAGCGTGTATCCGTTATTCCTCTGCCTGCTGATGGCTTTCAGTGCGACGGTATATGAATCCATGCAGGTCTTTACACCGGAAACATGGGAGCATTTTTATTTCAATCCTACTTTGTCGCCTTTTAAGGTTCCTTTTATCCTCTCAGTCTTTTTGCTGAGTATCTGGTTGTTTTTAGTAGTCGCCTTGGCGGTGCTTGATGATTTGTTCCGGCAGTTGACTCCAGCGGCGGCAATCTTCTATTTGCTGGGGCTGATGTCCTGTTGTATCTTCTGTTATTTCTTCTTTATTTTGATGGTTCATATCTATGTAGGTTATCTATTCCTTGCCTTTTTTGTTTTCGTTTTCGCGAAGAAAGTGCAGCGGAATAGTGGCTATAAATATCGTTGCGGACATTGTGGGGAGAAGTTGAAAGAGAAAGGTGTGTGCCCGCATTGCGGAGCAATCAATGAATAACTCTATAATCTATTTCATTTCCGAATAACTTTTTATATGATGGAAATCAGACTTACCGAATTAAAAGATCTTCCTTTAGTAATGGAGATTTATGACTATGCCCGTGCTTTTATGCGCTCGACAGGGAATACAACTCAATGGATTGACGGTTATCCGTCCGAGGCATTTATCCGTCAGGAAATAGAAGACGGTCATAGTTTCGTATGTACGGATGAACTGGGGGAAATACTGGGAACTTTTTGTTTTATACTGGGGGATGACCCTACTTATCAGCATATTTATGAAGGAGCCTGGCTCAATGATGAACCTTACGGAGTAGTTCACCGGCTGGCAACGAACGGTACAAGAAAAGGGGTGGCGGAAGCCTGCCTGAACTGGTGTTTTCAACGGATGTCGAATGTCCGGGTGGATACGCATCGGGATAATAAGGTCATGCAGCATATCCTGGAGAAGCATGGCTTTCAGCGTTGCGGTATCATTTATGTAAAGAATGGGACAGAGCGCATTGCTTATCAGAAGATACAAACTATGGTTGTACAGGAATGAAAATTTGTTTTCTCCTACTGATTTGTATAAGTACCATTAACTTTTGATTCGTAAATTTCACCGGTTTCACCTTGTAATTGAAATGCTTGTGAGTAAGAAGATTACGGGTGAAAGTGTGGGGTGGAATAGGGTGAAATCCCTTGTTATTGCTTTCATTTATTGAAGTTATTTATATCGGTTGTCGGGTATATAGATCCAATGTGTCCGGTATATAGCTCCAACGTATTGGCCATATATGCCCAACGTGTTGGATCTATATATGCTGTAACTCAACTATTAATTATTGAATGTCAGATAGTTAATACTTGACGGACAGGCTGTTAATATCTGACAGTTCATCTATTAATACCTGACGGCGGGTTTGCTATTAGCATATTTCGATTAGCTATAAGCATATCCGGATTAGCTATAATGATATTTGTTTTAGCTCAAGGAATATTTTGAAAAATAAGGTGAAACCGATATTGAACGATTTCACCTTTGTTTATTCCTTGCTTTCACCCGCTATCGCCTTATTCATCGATGTTTCAAGAATCAGGTGAAACCGATGAGCCGCAATAACCCTATAGTTACATCTATGATGTCCGCAGAGTGTTGCGGGCTTTTAGAACCGGCAGCGAAGATCTACTCCAAACTGTACCGGACGTCCTTTCTGCATGAATCCTTT
The DNA here is from genome assembly GCF_902491285.1 of uncultured Bacteroides sp. Taxonomy (GTDB): domain Bacteria; phylum Bacteroidota; class Bacteroidia; order Bacteroidales; family Bacteroidaceae; genus Bacteroides. Next base: position 10,406 of record NZ_CABUHK010000004.1, read on the forward strand.
ATTCATTGTTTCAAAGTAGAATGCTGCGTAATCCTTATTCAAGAAATTGCGTGCCCAAAAGCTAATCATGGCATCGCCGATTTCGAGATTTGTTCTCCAGTTCAATGTGCCGTAGAAAGATTGGCTTACGTCATTTTGTTCTGTCCAGTAGATGCGTCCGGCAGCATTATAATTCGCTTGGAATACTACACGGTCGAATATGGAGCGCGGACTGCAAGTGATGGCATATTCTCCACTGATATTCAGGGTATGTTTGGGAACAAAGGGGACGTATTTGCCATTATAGTCATCTTTTACAGTGAGGTTTCCCTCTTTATCCTTTTCATATTCAACGTAGTCTGTAAAGGTGGCATAAGTATATCCGTAGCTTGCATTCAGGCTTAGTTCATTAGTCAAACTGGCACGGAGAGAGGCTTCTGCACCGTAGCTGCGGCTTTTTCCTGCATTGAGAGTCGTACGTCCTAATCCACTTGCTGCGAACTGGGAAATCTGTTGGTCATGCATATCCATGTAGAAAGCGGAAAGGTCTGCCCAAAGTTTGCCTTCCCAAAGAGTGAGGTGGCTTCCTACTTCATAGTTCCATGAATATTCAGGTTTATAGCGAGTAGCTTCTTTTACTTCGGGAACTTCATCTTTTGTGGCATATTGGTCAATGATGGCAGCAAACTTAGAGAACTTTTCGCTTCCTTTTATAGCATCTATCATCGAATTTTTTAAATCTCCGCTAATCAGGTCAGAGAACATTTGTACGTTGTAGCCACCGGAGCGATAACCTTTCGATACGGTTGCATATACATTATTCCCTTTCTTCCATTCGTATTGTAATGCGAACTTAGGGAGTAGTTGAACATAGTCATCTGATATTTTCCCGTCATAACCGGCATTTGCAAGCAGGTTCTTGGCTTCTATCGACATAGATGGTCTTGGAGGAGGAAGTGTCATTTTCATACTGAAGTTGAAATCAGTAGGGTCGCTGACAGAATTATACTTCATGCTCATTTTTTCGTAATCCAGACGCAAACCAACAGTAAATGACAGCCCTTTTACAAAGAGGTCGTTTAATGTCGATTGATGAAAAATTGCCGCATTCCAGACAGGAGTATCGAATTTTCCACCTACCAATATAGTAGGGTTGTTAACCGTTAAATGTAAATTGGGAGCTGTAGGGACCATGCCATCAAAAATACTGTTTACATTACCTTCAATAACATTTTTTACTCCGTCTTCCCAAAATGTGACGGGGCCTTTGGTCGTTAATGTTTGATATAAGCCGAAAGCTCCTGTTGCCCACTGCCATCTTTTGTTGGCTTTTGATTTGAACACAATTTCTTCAGAAATCGTATTCGATTTTTGCTTTTGTTCCAGCGTATAGATGGCCATTTCGGTGAAATCCTGGTCAAGGAACATGCGGTCGTTCAGGTTTTGATAACCTGTGACGGCACTAAGAATAAAGTTTCTTGCCTGATATTCCAAATTGACTCCGGCATTCATTAATCCACGGCGATAGCTGCTACGTTCGTTATATGAAATCTTTCCGATATAATCAGCCCGCTCTTCGGTAAGCTCTTTCCCTTTTCTTTTAGCTTCTGCTATACCGTTTGGGGTAATTCCGGTATAATAATAAGGATAACCGCCCTGGTCGCTGTACTCGTAGCTAAGCGCCATGTCTATTTTCAAATTCGATGTCGGCAGATAGATGCCACGGAAACGTCCGCCGCCTGCATTGCTTTTATCAACTTTTTCATTGTTTCGGGCTGAGTTTTCAAAGAAGCCGCCCGTATGTTCGTAGAAACCACCGGTTGAGAAAGCGAAGCGGTCGGATATACGGTGATAATGCGACAGTGAAACATTGTAGTTGTTATAGGTCGCCGCTCCCATTCGTATATCGGTTCCCTGATAAGTGAAGGGAGATTTGGTATGCACCTTGATGAGGCCGCCCATCGTGTTGCGGCCGTACAATGTTCCTTGCGGACCGCGAAGTACGTCGATACGTTCGATATCGCAATAATTGAAATCGAATGCAGATTTATCAATGTAAGGGATATTGTCTACATAAAGTCCTACGGACGGGGTGTTGATACGTGAACCGATTCCACGGATATAGATGGAAGTTGTCAGTTTGGAGCCATAGTCCGGGATAAATAAGTTGGGGACAATGCCCGTCAGGTTTTTTACGGAATTGACCTGGTTGGCACGCATATTCTCTTGCGATAATACGGTGGCGGCTATGGGCAGGTCACGCAGTTTACGGTTCTCTTTCGGAGTGGCGATTACTACCACTTCTTCTATGTCCACTACTTTTAGCGAGTCTTTCGGGAAATCTTCCGCCCATACAGTTCCTGTCGTCAGGAGAGCGAGGGCAAGCATCATATTCTTTGTCTTCATTCGCAGTTATTTTGTCTGGTGCAAAGTAACGGCAAATATATGAGTCGGGCAATCCTCATTTATTAGGATTATGCCTTATTTTTTAAGAGGTCAGATGCGGTCGGCTTCGATATATCCGTTCATAACAGCATAAATAGTCAATCCGGATACCGATTTGATACCTAATTTCTCGGTGATATTCTTCCGGTGGGTGATGACGGTAGTCAGGCTGATATTCAATTTATCTGCTATTTCCTTGTTGATTAATCCTTTGGTAATCAGTACGAGTACTTCAATCTCGCGGGCGGATAAAATCTCCTGATGCGATGTTACCGGGGGCATGGGCGGCATATCTTTCATCGGATAACCGTTGTGATGGGCGTGTTGATGGAGCTTTAATATGCTTTTCACCAGTTCTTCTTCAGATTCGTGAATATTGAGTACGGGGACGCCGGAAAGTTGGAATTGTGGGCTGTCGCTTGCCAGTACAATGGTTTTCCGCTTCCGGGGAAGGAAGAAAGCATTGTGCTCCACATAGATTTGGGCGGAAATAAAATAATGGGCATACATATCCGGGGTATCGTCCATTAGTTCACTGAAACTATGGAAGGTACGTATGGTTGCCATGGGAATCATTTCCTCTAAAATACCTTTCAGACCAAGACAAGTGAGGGTGTTTGATTCTACAATTGCTATTTCGGGTTGGGGGGTCATCGGTTTGTGTGGTTTTAATTAATGATTTAGATAGTTAGCTACCGCTTCTGCACATCGTTCGCCGTCTACTCCGGCAGAAACAATGCCACCGGCATAGCCTGCACCTTCCCCGCAGGGGAACAGTCCGCGTACAGTCACGTGCTGCAATGTCTCTTTGTCGCGTACGATGCGGACAGGAGAAGAAGTGCGTGTCTCTACTCCAATCATCACCGCCTCGTTAGTGAGGAAGCCATGACTGCTACGTCCGAATTGTTGGAAACCGAGGGATAATCTTTTGCTGATAAACTCCGGCATCCAGAAGTGAAGCGGAGAAGAAACCAATCCCGGGGCATAAGAAGATTCGGGCAAGTCATAGCTTAATTTCTTACGGGTGAAATCCAGCATACGTTGTGCCGGAGCCGTCTGCCGTCTGCCGCCTTGCAGCCAGCACTGCCGTTCCAAATCTTCCTGAAAATGAAGGACGGGAAGAAGCTGGGAGTTGAGAGTTGAAAGTTGCGAGTTGCTTAGGGATGGGTTAAGGGCAAGTAGTTGTTCTTTCTGCCGCGCAGCCAACTCTTCATTTTCAATTTTCTGCTTTTCACTTATCAGATCTTCCGGTTGTATCTCTACAACCATTCCCGAGTTGCTCCAACGTGAACCACGGTTGGAAGGAGACATACCGTTTACTACTACTTGTTCCGGTCCGCTGGCGGCAGGGACGATAAATCCGCCGGGGCACATACAGAAACTGTACACCCCTCTGCCTTCCGCTTGGGTCACGAAACTATATTCGGCAGCGGGCAGGTATTTTCCTCTTCCGTTCTTGTTATGATATTGTATCTGGTCAATCAGCATTGCCGGATGTTCCAGACGGACACCGACAGCAATTCCTTTGGCTTCGATTGTGACATCGTTTGCTGCCAGCCAACGGTAAACATCTCTTGCCGAATGTCCTGTAGCCAGGATGACAGGGCCGAGAAATGTTTTTCCCGTATTCGTCTCGATGCCTTTTATTTCGTTGTTCTCGATAATTAGTGCATCCATCCGAGTCTCGAAATGGACTTCACCGCCACATTCGATGATTGTATTCCGCATACTCTCAATGACACGTGGCAGCTTATCTGTTCCGATATGCGGATGTGCATCTGCCAATATCGATGTGGACGCTCCATGTTGGCAAAATACATTCAGTATCTTATCTACATTTCCTCTTTTCTTGCTGCGGGTGTATAGTTTTCCGTCCGAATAAGCTCCTGCACCCCCTTCACCAAAGCTGTAATTCGATTCCGGATTTACTGTATGCTCCCTGCTGATTTGTGCTAAATCCTTTTTCCGTTCGCGTACATCTTTTCCCCGTTCTACGATAATCGGGCGCAAACCTAGTTCGATAAGGCGCAAAGCTGCAAATAATCCGCCGGGTCCTGCGCCTACTACAATGACCTGCGGCTTTCCTTCCACATTATTATATATGGTATGTTCGTATTCGTCATCTTTGGGCATCTCATTGATGTAAACCTGTACCTTCAGATTGACAAATACAGTCCGTTGGCGCGCATCGATGCTCCGCTTCAGAATTCGGGTGGCATTGATAGTATGTGGGTTTATGCCTTTTTCTTCAGAAAGGTATTTTTTCAACCGTTGTTCGTTTGCTGCGATTTCGGGAAGGACGCGGAGTTGGTATTCTTGTATCATCTGATTCTTGTTGTTTTTGATTATAAAATGGATAAAACTGATGTATAAAAAATCAATCTCTTATCCGAATAAGGCTCTGAACGCCTCTTCTACCTTTCTCACAGGTACTAATTCTATCTTTAACTTTTGCGTATCGATGCCCTGCAAATTATATTTCGGTAACAGGAAACGCTTGAAGCCTAATTTCTCAGCTTCTCCGATACGTTGTTCTATCCTGTTCACGGGGCGGATTTCGCCCGAAAGCCCGATTTCTCCCGCCATACAGACTTCCGGTTCGATAGCCGCGTCCATATTTGAAGAAAGAATGGCGCTGATAACCGGCAGGTCGATAGCAGGGTCGTTCACTTTCAGTCCGCCGGCGATATTCAGGAATACGTCTTTTTGTGCAAGTTTGAAGCCTACACGCTTTTCGAGAACGGCGAGAAGCATATTCATTCTTCTCAAATCGAAACCGGTTGCCGAACGTTGAGGATTTCCATAAACGGCGGAACTTACCAAAGCCTGTGTCTCAATCAGGAACGGGCGTATCCCTTCAATGGCAGAAGCGATGGCTACTCCGCTCATTCCCTCGTGGTCTTGGCTTAGCAATAATTCCGAAGGATTGCTTACTTGGCGCAACCCGTCCTGTCGCATTTCATAAATGCCCAATTCGGCCGTACTGCCGAAACGGTTCTTGATGCTGCGCAGAATACGGTACATATAATGTTGGTCGCCTTCAAACTGGAGAACGGTATCGACGATATGCTCCAGTACTTTGGGGCCTGCGATGCTTCCTTCCTTATTGATATGTCCGATAAGCAATACGGGGGTATGCGTCTCTTTGGCAAAACGGAGAATGGAAGCGGAGCATTCTCTTACTTGTGCGATACTTCCCGGAGATGATTCAATACTCTCAGTAGAAATAGTCTGTATAGAGTCGATGATGACCAAATCGGGATTTGTGTTCTTGATATGCACATAAATCTGTTCGAGTGAAGTCTCACAGACGATAAGGCAATCGCTGGAAACACCGGAAAGGCGGTCGGCACGAAGTTTCAGTTGCCGTGCGCTTTCTTCGCCGGATACATAGAGAATCTTCTTCTCCGGCATGTGCAGTACGGTCTGCATGACAAGTGTCGATTTCCCGATTCCCGGCTCACCGCCTATCAGGACCAGGGACCCCTGTACAAGACCGCCCCCCAACACACGGTTCAGTTCATTATCGTGCATATCGATACGTGGTTCATCGTCCGATTCTATTTCGCTGAGGATAACAGGTTTGGGTTTCTGCGTCTCAATGCCCGACACCGGTCGGCGGTTGGCCGGTTCTTTCCGTACGATTTCTTCTACATACGTATTCCATTCTCCACACGACGGACATTTACCTACCCATTTCGGTGAGTCTTGTCCGCAGTTACTGCATACATATACGGTTTTTTCTTTTGCCATTTTCTTTCTCCATTAATATAAAAATCCGAATGCCCAGAGTGGAATCTTGTTTCCGGCTGAATATTCAATATCATCTGCGGCAATAAATGCCTGTTTGCTATTGGCTATCTGTTTTCCATCTTTACTCTTACCGCCAACTTCTATTGTGTATCTGCTATCTATCGTATAGTCCGCACTGCGGGTACAGTATTCTACCCGATGTTGATAAGAGAGCTGGTTTACCATAAATACCTCTCTCAATGTACCTTTGTTTACATCTTTAAAGGTCAATGCATAAAGTAAGTTGGTATTTTCCATATAAATCTTATCCGGTTTTTGCAGTTTCTTGATAGAATCATTATCCGAATAAAGCAGGTGAATCAGTTTAGCCCTGTCCAGGTATTGCAAATAGGCAAGGATGGTAGTCCGTGAAAGTTCTGCCATGGCGGAAAGTTTGGTAATATCTACCATAAAAGGCACTTCGGAAGAGAGAATTCCCAGGAGGCTTTTTAATTTTCGTACGTTACTGATATCCACACCACATTGTTGGGGAAGTTCGATTTCAAGTATCAGGTTCGTTATATTTTCGATACGTGTATAATACTCTGCATTCCCTTCCAGGTAAAAAGGATAATATCCATGTTTCAGATAATCTTCAAAATAAGCAAGAGGCCGGCATCGGGAATTTACTTCATTGCAGATTCCGTCGCTGTTATCCAGTATTTCTTCCAGTGTGTATGGGCGGATATGGATTTGATGGTACAATATCAGATATTCACGATAAGAGAGTCCCTGCATATTGTACGATATACATCGGCGGGACAAATCGGCTTCCGCATTCAGAAGTTGAAGTAAGGAAGAACCGGTGAATACTATTTTCAGCTCAGGAAATTCATCATATATGTTTTTGATTTCCTTACTCCAGGACGGATATTTGTGGACTTCATCCAAAAACAGGCATTTTCCGCCTTTCAGGTAAAACTGTTCGGCAAGTTCGCTAAGAGTATGTTGGGTGAAATACAAACTGTCCAAACTCGTATATAAGGCACTTTGGCTGTCATCGGCATAATGAAGTTTCAAGTATTGAAGCATTAAAGTTGTTTTCCCGACTCCACGGGCTCCACGGATAGCAATCAGGCGGTTGTCCCAGTTGATTGTATCCATCAAGCTTCTGATATAAGTGGTAGAGGTAGCTCCCAGTAGCCTTTTATATCTTCTAATTAGTGTATCCATACCTTTATCTGTTTTCTATGGAATACAAAAATAGGCATAATTTGTTCAACGCGCAAAACAAATTCATAGAAAATCTGTTCAATACATAAAACAAATAGGGGGATTTACAGAGTAATCTCGCCCGCCATCGACCGGTTCATCCGGTCGCGCACCTCATCCGGCGTATATCCGTGTCCCAACAAGAACATTAATTTGGTGACAGCCGACTCAGTTGTACTGTCATAACCGGAGACAACGCCTGCCTGCAATAACTGGTATCCCGTTTCGTAACGCTCCATCTCTACCATTCCCGCGTTGCATTGCGTCACATTGACAATTACAATGCCGCGTGCACTGGCCTGGCAAAGCCGTCGGATAAACCATTCTTTCCGGGGAGCGTTGCCCGAACCATAGGTTTCGAGTATAACGGCTTTCAGTCCTTCTATATCTAAAGTGGCGGCTACCACATTCTCCTGAATTCCGGGGAATAGCTTCAATACCACCACGTTCGTGTCCAATAAATAATGCGGTTTCAGTTCCCGTTCTTCCCCGTTCACATGAATCTGTACATTATTATATTTAATATGAATCCCCGCTTCCGCCAGCACCGGATAATTGAAAGACCGGAATGCGTTGAAGTTCTCGGCATTCATCTTTGTCGTGCGGTTTCCCCGCATCAGATGATTCTCAAAGAAGATGCAGACTTCCGGTACAAGTGCTTTTCCCTCTTTATTCTGGGCGGTGGCAATCTCTATGCTCGTCATCAGATTTTCTTTTCCGTCCGTGCGAAGTACCCCGATAGGAAGTTGGGAACCTGTCAGGATAACAGGCTTGTCCAATCCTTCCAGCATAAAACTGAGTGCGGAAGCAGTGTATGCCATCGTGTCCGTGCCATGCAGGATGACAAAGCCCTGATAGCGGTCGTAGTTCTCATGGATAATATGAACCAGCTTCCGCCACATATCCGGTTCCATGTCCGAAGAGTCCATAGGCGGGTCGAACTGATACGTATCAATCGGGAAATTGAATTTCTGCAGTTCGGGGACATGCTTTTGGAGTTGTTCGAAATTGAAATTCTCCAATGCACCTGTCACGGTGTTCTCAATCATTCCAATTGTTCCACCGGTGTATATTAACAATACGGAAGTTTTTTGCGGGTTCATAAGCTGATTTCTGCGTTCGTCTTCGCAAATATAATAATATAAATGATATATTAATAGCAAAATGTCATAAAAGTGAAGAGGAATTACAAGGCGGAAAGAACGCGCAATATTCTTTTTATCAGAAAAAAACGGGAAAAAGTGATAGATTGAACGTTTTTATTATTACTTTTGCGACACTTATCAAAAACAAGAGTAGAAACAGGACTATGATGAAGTACTATCCACATACAGTCACATCGATGTGTACCATGACCCTTAGGGGTTGATGGATAGTTTTGTGTATCTACGTGATTCACGCCTGTATAGGCAGGCAAAATTCAAATTCAATTTTATTCGTAAACAACCAATCGTTCTGTAAAACCATACACAGGACATTGCATTTAAATAAGTATCTTCATGAAAGTAATGAAATTCGGCGGAACGTCCGTAGGTTCCGTGAACAGCATTTTAAGCGTAAAGAGAATCGTAGAGTCGGCTAAAGAGCCGGTAATTGTAGTTGTTTCCGCATTGGGGGGCATCACTGACAAATTGATAAACACATCGAAGATGGCGGCAGCGGGAGATTCGGCCTATGAAGGCGAGTTCCGCGAAATCGTTTACCGCCATGTGGAAATGATTAAAGAAGTGATTCCCGCCGGAGAAAAGCAAACGTCGTTGCAACGTCAGATTGGCGAACTGCTGAACGAACTGAAAGACATTTTCCAAGGAATCTACCTGATTAAAGACCTTTCCCCGAAAACATCGGATACAATCGTCAGCTATGGAGAACGCCTTTCTTCCATTATCGTTGCCGAACTGATTGAGGGGGCGGAATGGTTCGATTCGCGCACTTTTATCAAGACAGAAAAGAAACATAATAAACATACGCTGGATGCGGAACTGACGAATAAGTTGGTGAAGGAGGCTTTCGGTTCACTTCCGAAAGTGGCGTTGGTGCCCGGATTCATCTCCTCCGACAAGACATCGGGAGATGTGACGAACCTCGGTCGTGGCGGTTCCGACTATACGGCTGCCATTATTGCCGCAGCACTCGACGCTAATAGCCTGGAGATATGGACGGATGTAGACGGCTTTATGACTGCCGACCCGCGTGTTATCTCGACGGCTTACACGATTGCCGAACTGACTTACGTGGAAGCGACCGAACTTTGCAACTTCGGTGCGAAAGTGGTTTATCCGCCGACCATCTATCCGGTATGCCACAAGAATATACCTATTATAATAAAGAACACATTCAATCCCGACGGAGTGGGAACCATCATCAAACAGGAAGTTTCCAATCCGCATTGCAAAGCCATTAAAGGTATTTCTTCCATCAATGATACGAGCCTGATTACCGTTCAGGGACTCGGTATGGTAGGTGTAATCGGTGTCAACTACCGTATCTTTAAAGCATTGGCAAAGAACGGAATCAGTGTGTTCCTCGTATCTCAGGCTTCATCGGAAAACAGTACTTCCATCGGTGTGCGCAATGCCGATGCCGACCTGGCTTGCGAAGTGCTGAACGAAGAATTTGCCAAAGAAATCGAAATGGGCGAAATCTCTCCGATTCTTGCGGAAAGAAACCTGGCTACGGTTGCTATCGTAGGTGAGAACATGAAACATACACCGGGTATCGCAGGTAAGCTCTTCGGTACGCTGGGACGTAACGGTATCAATGTAATCGCTTGTGCACAGGGAGCTTCGGAAACGAATATCTCTTTTGTAGTCGATTTCAAATCCTTGCGCAAATCGCTGAACGTCATTCATGACTCTTTCTTCCTGTCCGAATATCAGGTATTGAACCTTTTTATCTGTGGTATCGGTACGGTAGGCGGCAGCCTGGTGGAACAGATTCGTTGCCAGCAACAAAAGCTGATGATGGAGAACGGGTTGAAACTTCATGTGGTAGGTATCATTGATGCAGCCAAAGCGATGTTCAGCCGTGAAGGGTTCGACCTGGCCAATTTCCGCGAAGAACTGAAAGAGAAAGGAAAAGACAGCAACTTGCAGACTATCCGTGACGAGATAGTCAGCATGAACATCTTCAACTCCGTATTTGTAGACTGTACGGCAAGTCCCGACATTGCATCGCTTTACAAGGATTTGCTGGAACACAATATCTCCGTGGTAGCCGCCAACAAGATTGCCGCTTCTTCGGCTTACGAGAACTACCGCGACCTGAAAACGATTGCCCGCCAACGTGGCGTGAAGTATCTGTTCGAAACAAACGTAGGTGCGGGACTTCCGATTATTAATACAATCAACGACTTGATTCATAGTGGCGACAAGATTCTGAAGATTGAAGCCGTACTTTCGGGTACATTGAACTACATCTTTAATAAGATCAGTGCCGATATCCCTTTCAGCCGTACCATCAAGATGGCGCAGGAAGAACGTTATTCCGAACCCGACCCACGTATCGACCTCAGCGGTAAAGACGTCATCCGCAAACTGGTGATTCTCGCACGCGAAGCCGGATACCGCATCGAGCAGGAAGATGTAGAGAAGAATCTCTTTGTTCCGAACGATTTCTTCGAGGGTTCTTTGGATGACTTCTGGAAACGGGTGCCGAGCCTTGACGCTGACTTTGAAGCCCGTCGCCAAGTACTCGAAAAAGAGAATAAACACTGGCGTTTCGTTGCCAAACTGGAGAATGGGAAAGCCTCTGTCGGCTTGCAGGAAGTAGGATCCAACCATCCGTTCTACGGTCTGGAAGGCAGCAACAATATCATCCTGCTGACTACAGAACGTTATAAAGAATATCCGATGATGATTCAGGGATACGGTGCCGGTGCAGGTGTAACTGCTGCCGGAGTATTTGCCGATATTATGAGCATCGCAAACGTTTAATGCCTTATGAAACATATTATCATATTGGGAGACGGTATGGCCGACTGGCCGGTGAAGTCATTAGGGGACAAGACGCTCCTGCAATATGCAAAGACGCCTTACATGGATAAATTGGCCCGTATGGGACGTGTCGGACGGTTGAATACCGTAGCCGAAGGGTTTCATCCGGGCAGTGAGGTGGCCAATATGTCCGTATTGGGATATGATCTTCCGAAAGTGTACGAGGGTCGCGGACCGCTGGAAGCGGCGAGCATCGGTGTAGACCTGCAACCGGGAGAGATGGCGATGCGTTGCAACCTGATTTGTGTGGAAGGGGAGATTCTGAAGAATCACTCTTCGGGACATATCTCTACGGAAGAGGCGGATGTATTAATCCAATACCTGCAAGAGAAACTGGGCAATGACCGCGTACGTTTCCATACGGGAGTTCAATATCGCCATTTATTGGTTATCAAAGGGGGGAACAAAGAACTGGACTGCACCCCGCCGCACGATGTGCCTTTGAAACCTTTCCGTCCGCTGATGGTGAAGCCATTAGTGCCGGAAGCGCAGGAGACGGTAGATTTGATTAATGACTTGATTCTGAAATCACAGGAATTGTTGAAAGACCATCCGTTGAATCTGAAACGTATAGCAGAAGGCAAAGACCCTGCAAACAGTATTTGGCCTTGGAGTCCCGGTTATCGTCCGCAAATGCCTGTCTTCTCCGAAACATTCCCGCAAGTGAAGAGAGGAGCGGTTATCTCGGCAGTCGATTTGATAAATGGAATCGGTTACTATGCAGGCTTACGCCGCATCGCAGTAGAGGGAGCCACCGGACTTTACAATACAAATTATGAAAACAAAGTAGCTGCCGCCTTGGAAGCCCTGAAGACAGATGATTTTGTCTATCTGCATATCGAAGCCAGCGATGAGGCGGGACACGAAGGAGACGTCGACCTGAAACTCCTGACTATCGAGAATCTCGATAAACGTGCCGTAGGCCCTATCTACGAAGCAGTGAAAGACTGGGACGAGCCGGTAGCGATAGCCGTATTGCCCGACCATCCTACGCCCTGCGAACTTCGTACGCATACTGCCGACCCTATTCCGTTCCTTATCTGGTATCCGGGCATTGAACCGGACGAGGTGCAGACGTATGACGAAGTAGCGGCTTGTAGCGGTAGCTACGGTCTGCTGAAAGAAGACGAGTTTATAAAAGAGTTCATGAAGAAATAACGCATCCGATTATGATTTATTATAGTACAAATAAGCAAGCACCTAATGCTTCACTGCAAGAAGCAGTGGTGAAAGGTCTTGCTGCCGACAAAGGGCTGTTTATGCCTATGTCCATCAAACCGCTTCCACAAGATTTTTACGATTCGATTGAAAGTTTATCCTTCCAAGAGATTGCTTATCGTGTAGCCGATGCTTTCTTCGGTGAGGATGTTCCTGCTGATACGTTGAAACAGATTGTATATGATACATTGAGTTTCGATGTGCCTTTGGTGAAGGTATCGGAGAATATCTATTCACTCGAACTTTTCCACGGCCCTACATTGGCTTTCAAAGACGTAGGCGGCCGTTTTATGGCACGTCTGCTTGGTTATTTCATTAAGAAAGAAGGGCAGAAAAACGTCAATGTGCTGGTAGCTACTTCCGGTGATACGGGAAGTGCGGTGGCTAATGGTTTCTTGGGAGTAGAAGGTATCCATGTATATGTATTGTATCCGAAAGGAAAAGTCAGTGAAATACAGGAAAAACAATTCACCACATTAGGACAGAATATTACCGCCCTCGAAGTGAACGGAACATTCGATGATTGCCAGGCACTGGTAAAATCGGCTTTCATGGACAAGGAATTGAACGAACATCTTTCCCTGACTTCCGCCAATTCTATCAACGTCGCCCGTTTCCTGCCGCAAGCATTTTATTATTTCTATGCTTACGCTCAGTTGAAGCGTGCCGGAAAAGCTGACAATGCAGTAATCTGCGTTCCTAGCGGAAACTTCGGAAACATCACTGCCGGTCTGTTCGGTAAGAAAATGGGACTACCCGTGAAGCGTTTCATTGCGGCTAACAACCGTAACGATATATTCTACCAATATCTGCAAACAGGCGAATACAACCCGCGTCCATCTATCGCAACCATCGCTAATGCCATGGACGTAGGCGACCCGAGCAACTTTGCCCGTGTACTCGATTTGTATAAAGGTTCTCATGCCGCTATCTCCGCCGAGATTTCGGGAACTACCTATACCGACGAACAAATCCGTGAAACTGTGAAAGAAACTTGGAAAGAACATCATTATCTGCTCGACCCTCATGGTGCATGTGGCTATCGTGCATTGGCAGAAGGTTTACAACCGGGCGAAACAGGGGTATTCCTCGAAACAGCCCATCCTGCCAAGTTCCTCGAAACAGTAGAAAGTATCATTGGTGAAACGGTGGAAATACCTGCCAAATTGCAGGAGTTTATGAAAGGTGAGAAGAAGAGCCTTCAAATGACAAAAGACTTTGCAGACTTCAAGAGGTATCTACTTTCGCTATAGCCCATCTTAACAGACTGTTGCACAGAGTAATGTGAAGTGTTGTCAGTCTATTGCAATGAAAGAATGATTCTCACCGCAATGAGAAAAAAATCTCATCACTATGAGTATTTTTTCTCATCGCAGTGAGAATTTTTTCTCATAGTGATGAGGATAGCTTGAGAATAAATATCGGTTTATATAGAAGTTAGAAATACTAAATACTCTCCCGTGCACTGAATGGTAAAACGATCGTTTGTAGCCTCATTAAGAGTTCCTTGCCACCAATTCGTAAAGTCGCTAAGTGGATAAACCAATCCTTCTCCTTTCAATCCTTTAGCTCCGAAATTGATAATGGATACTTGCTGCCCCGCGTGAGAAACGAAAGTCTGTGTGCCACTTGCCGGAATAAATACTCCGTAATCTGTAATAGTCCGTACTTCCATGCCGCTTTTCATATATTCCAGCAGCAAACTGATATTTCCTAATGTATGGTCTTCCCGTTTTCCGGTAGCACCGATGATGGCAATTTTCCGGTAGCCTTTTTCTCGCAGGAAGTGAACAGCCTTGGTTTGATCGTTCGTTTCCTGGTCGGCTATTTGGTGAATAATGTTTGAAAAGCGTGTTTTGTTTTCTGGTGAAAGGGAGTCTCCGTCACCGATAATTACGTCCGGAGTATATCCACGGGAAATATATTCATTGGCTGCGCCATCACAACATGCTACGAATTTGGCTTCTTCCAACATTCGCAAAGGAAGGGGGTGAGTGGGATATTCACCGTTAGCCAATATCACGGCTTCGGGCGTATAGTGTTCGTTTATCATTGTATGCTCATTAATTTTTTCCATTTAAAGTAGCCAAAGATAGCTATAATGGAGTAAAGTCCGTATAAAGCAGAGGTAAAATAAAGGTCTTTATAAATATAAAGTCCGCAACAAACGATGTCTACAAGTATCCAAGCGAACCATTGCTCGATATATTTACGTGCCAGCATCCACATGCCGACAATGCTCAATGCCGTGGTGAAGCTATCCAGCCAGGGCACATTGCTGTCTGTGTATTCAATAAGTATCCAGGCAATGCCGATAAAGGCAACGATGAATACCAGCAGAAGCGGAAGATAGTATTTCCACGGCATGTGCACGATAGGGAGTGCTTTTGGTTTATCATTGCCCGTTCCATCATTGGCAGATTGATTCCGCTTACCTTTCCGTTGTCCCCACATCCAAAAGAACCAGCCGTAGACAGCGGCTATCAGATAGTAGATATTGATGCCGAAATCGGCATACAATCCTGCTTTATAATATACGAAGATATAGATAGCAGGCATGATAATTCCCGCTATCCAAAGATAGATACTTGCTCGGTATTCCAACCAAAGGTAGACTAATCCGACAATCGTACCGAATATTTCAAGGAAATTCATTTCCATCATTCAAACCTGCTTAGAAACGGAAAGTAATATGTGCCAGTATATTTGTGCCTGCCATCGGATAGAAGCGCGGGTCGTGTTTTATCACATACGCCTTTGTCTTATCTCCGTTTTCGTAAAGGGCAACGCTTTGCGAGTATCCGTTCGTTTCATATTTCGTATCGAACAGGTTGTAAACGGTAGCTCCTATGGTAATTCCTTTTGTGTGACGGGTCTTAAAGGAATACGACGCACTGAGATGGTTGACAAAATAGGCATCGAGCGAGTTTTCCTTTGTGCCGAAGTTGTCGAGATACTGGCGGCTGACATATTGAGACTGGAGAGAAATTTCCAGTCCGTTGCTGCCGAGAGTAATCAGGCTGTTTCCTATAAAAGAAGGAGAGAAAGCGATAGGAGAGTTTCCCCCTTTAATTGCTGTCTGCGTCCATAAGTCATCAACGATTTCTCCATTCACCAGACTTTCATCATATACGTAACCCGTATAATCCTTAATGCGGTTTTTACTCCATGTTCCATTGATGTCCCAACGTAACCAGTCGTTGAATTTAGCGCCCAACGTCAACTCGATTCCCATTCGGTAACTGTCTTTCACATTTTCCGCCATGGCTTCACCTATATCATTGGTTTTCCCGTTCAATACTAATTGGTCGGTATAGTCCATATAATATAAATTGACACCTGCCGTAAACCATTCGTTGCGATAAGTGTATCCTAACTCATAATCCAGCAACTTTTCCGCTGTGGGATATTTGTCGAACATTCCGTCCGTATAGTTATTACGGGTAGGCTCTTTCTGTGCCACAGAAAAAGATGCATAGGCACTGTGGTTAGGATTGATTTGCCAAAAAAGTCCTGCTTTGGGATTAAAGAAGCTGAAATTCTCCCTGATATCTAGCCGCTGCAGGCGTTTAGGAGTTGCGGTGAAGTCCCATTTATCGTTATCTCCATCAATCGTATAATGGATATAACGATATTGCAGGTCGGCATAAGCGCTTAATCCGCCGGTTAGCTGATAATTAGCTTTCAGATAAATGTTGCCGTCCGTCTTTCCACCATTATTACGATAATATTCATGTTCAGGGTCGAGTTGTTCAGTGTAGTTTTTCACCCATATCACTTTTCCATAGTGGTCGTTACTGTATCGGTTCAGACCACCACCGAAAGAAGCGTTTAGTTTCTCGTTCTGATAATTCAATGAGAAGATACCACCGCCGAAGTCGCTATCCACTAACTTTTGGCGGACAAGATTCGTTTTCTTCTGCGGCTCACTATTGCCCGGGAGATAGAAAGGCTTCAATCCGTATTCTTCCAGGCTGCGTCCGTTTTTGTATTCTTGATAATAGCCGAAACCATTGGTATAATGGAAAGCAATATTCAGGTTCCATGCCGGAGAGAAAATATGATTAAGCAAAAGTTGATAGTGCGTTTGGCGGTAATTATCCATTTGGTCATCATAGAAACCGATGGGATTTCCTTTTCCTATATTGTCATCGAGGATGATTCCGTTCGGGTTGTATGTCCGGTCGTTCTCCAACTGCTCTTTGCTGATGCCGTCCCAAGCATGATAAGTCTTTTCTTTTCCACCGAAAGTAATAAACTTAATCGTTGTATTTTCACCGAAATAACCGCCTTGTACGAAATACGATTTCAAGTCCGATGAGGCACGGTCACGGTAGCCGTCGCTCTGAATATTCGAGAGACGTGCGTCGAATGCCCAGTATTTATTAATCAGCCCGGTTCCTACTTTTACCGTTTCCTTATGTGTATTGAACGAGCCGTAAGAGCCGGAAACTTCCGCGTAAGGATTGGAAGAAATGCTCTGTGTACGCATATTGATGCTGGCACCGAATGCTCCCGAACCGTTGGTAGACGTTCCGGCACCCCGTTGAATCTGCATATCTTCCAGGGAAGAAGCGAAGTCGGGAGTATTTACCCAGAAGATGGCGTGGCTTTCGGAATCGTTCATCGGGATACCGTTGGCGGTGACATTGATGCGGGTAGCATCTGTTCCGCGTACGCGGATGGTGGTATATCCTACGCCTGCTCCCGCGTCCGAAGTGGTCAATACGGAAGGAGTGGTAGACAAAAGGAAAGGAATATCCTGTCCGAAGTTCTGTTTGCTGATTTGCTCTCTTTTTACGTTGGTAAATGCCACCGGAGTTTTTGCCGTGGCACGGGTGGATACTACCTGCACTTCTTGCAGGTTTACAACTTTCATACTATCCTTTGCACTCGTCTGTGCATGAACAGTGATGCCTGCGCCCAATAAGGCGATGGCCATCAATCCAATTTTTTTCATCTTGCTTATTAATTAGTTCTCTACGCCGGCATTACCCGGTTCAGATTCTATGGGTATGTTCTCAGCCCGTCATGTTAAGGCACCCCTACCAGTGAATCGGTGACAAAATTACGGTTTTGGCGGGAGTAAAGCAAAAAAAACTTTTAGATTTACTAAAAACAATATAACTTTGTAATTTGTTGAAATTGCAAGACAATAGATTATTCATTTTAATAACATCTCTTTATGCTACTCTTATTTCAAGCAACAGCGACGCAGGTTGCGGATTCTACGCAAGTGGTCGCAGATAAATTAGTGGAACAAGCGATAGCCAATGCGGACGGATTGGATAAGCTCTCGCTTATAACCCAGCAACTGATAGATTTCGGTATTCGTGCTGGCGAACGTATTCTGATTGCGGTGCTTGTTTTCATTGTGGGACGCTTCCTAATTTCGATGCTCAACAAGTTTATCAGGCGTCTGATGGACAGACGGAAAGTGGATATCAGTATCAAGACTTTCGTCAAGAGTCTGGTAAACATTCTGTTGACTATCTTATTGATAATCTCGGTAGTGGGAGCTTTGGGAGTGGAGACAACTTCGTTTGCTGCTTTGCTGGCTTCTGCCGGTGTGGCTGTAGGTATGGCATTGTCCGGCAATCTGCAGAACTTTGCAGGCGGGCTGATTGTGCTACTGTTCAAACCTTATAAGGTAGGCGACTGGATTGAGAGTCAGGGAGTTTCCGGAACGGTGAAAGAAATCCAGATATTCCACACGATTCTGACTACAGGAGACAATAAGACAATCTATATACCGAATGGTGCTATGAGTAGCGGAGTGGTGACAAACTACAATACGCAGGTAACCCGCCGTATAGAATGGATTGTCGGCATTGACTACGGCGAAGATTATAATAAGGTACAGCAAATTGTCCGTGACATATTGGTTGCCGATTCGCGTATTCTGAACAAGCCTGCTCCGTTTATAGCTCTTCATGCACTGGATGCCAGCAGCGTGAATGTAGTGATTCGCGTGTGGGTGAACAGTGGAGATTATTGGGGAGTATATTTCGATATTAATAAGGCAATTTATGAAACCTTTAATGAGAAAGGCATCAATTTCCCATTCCCGCAACTTACGGTACATCAGGGTAACTGATGACTGCATATAACAAAAAGGAGGGAGCTTCACTGAAAGTGGGGCTCTCTCCTTTTTGTCATAAAAAACTTGTCTGGTGTGATTAAATAAAATTTCTTTTATCTGATACCGAAGTCTTCGGCCAGTTCATATCTATCTTCTTTGATTCCCAATACGTGGTTGATCTTCCTTCTTTTCTCAAGGTTTTTAAAGTAGTCTCCCACAACTTGATAGAGGTCAAAGTTGGTAGTGGAACCAGCGGCTAAATCGAGTGACTCCACCATCTTCTCCACGGCCTGATGGATTTTCTCTGCGTCTATCAGATGCAGTTCGTTGCTGTGTATTAAATATTTTTCCATGGCTGCAATGTTTTAATGTTATATCGTTATAACGTTTCACAGTGACGGAAAGTTCAATGCACAAATTACTGCATTTTAGATTTTGGCAAGAGCTTGTTCCAGGTCGGCAATCAAATCATCAATATGTTCCGTTCCGATAGACAAGCGGACAGTGCCCGGATAAATTTCCTGTTCGACAAGTTCCTGTGTATTTAGTTGTGAGTGAGTGGTGCTTGCAGGATGAATCACGAGCGACTTCACATCGGCAACATTGGCAAGCAGTGAGAATATCTCCAGACTGTCAATGAAACGGTGCGCCTCTTTCTGTCCGCCCTTTACTTCGAAAGTAAAGATAGAACTTGCACCGTTCGGGAAGTAACGCTGATATAATGCATGGTCGGGATGATTGGGCAATGACGGGTGATTCACTTTCTTTACTTTCGGATGATTGTTTAAGAAATTCACGACTTTCAGCGCGTTTTCCACATGACGTTCTACACGCAATGAGAGAGTTTCCAGCCCTTGCAATAGGATAAAAGCGTTGAACGGGCTGATAGTTGCTCCCGTGTCACGCAGCAGAATGGCACGTATGCGGACAGCGTAAGCGGCTGGGCCGGCAGCATCTACAAAGCGTACTCCGTGATAGCAAGGATCCGGTTCGGTGAGTTGTGGGAACTTGCCGGAAGCTACCCAGTCAAATTTGCCGGAATCGACGATCACTCCGCCTAGTGATGACCCGTGTCCGCCAATGAATTTTGTTGCTGAATGTACCACGATATCTGCTCCATGTTCGATGGGACGGATTAAATAAGGAGTGCCGAATGTATTGTCTATAATCAAAGGAATCTTGTGGCGGTGAGCTATTTCGGATACGGCTTCTATATCAATGATATTGGAATTCGGGTTACCTAATGTCTCAATAAATACCGCTTTGGTATTCTCCTGGATAGCTTTTTCAAAGTTGGATAAATCGCTCGGATCAACAAAAGTCGTTGTGATGCCATAGCTGGGTAGGGTATGTGCCAATAGATTGTAACTTCCGCCATAGATAGTCTTGGCTGCTACAATATGGTCACCGGCGCGGGTAATGTTCTCGAATGCATAAGTGATTGCGGCAGCACCGGAAGCAACTGCCAGACCGGCTACACCTCCTTCAAGGGCGGCTACGCGTTGTTCAAAAACTCCTTGGGTGGAGTTAGTCAGACGACCGTAGATATTCCCTGGATCTTGCAGGCCGAAACGGGCGGCTGCGTGAGCCGAATTGTGAAATACATAAGAAGTAGTCTGGTAAATAGGTACTGCACGGGCATCAGTTGCCGGGTCTGCCTGTTCCTGTCCTACATGTACCTGTAAAGTCTCGAAGTGTAAATTCCTTGTTGCCATAATCGTATGTTTTTTGAAGTTAAATAATCGTTTCTATTTTCTTGCAAAGTTATGTCGGGTGGAGTAATCGAACAAGATGTGATGAAAATATAGAAAATAATACTATTTTTGTGCTGTTGTACAGAATGAATGGTTTGATTCATTCCTGAATTTTACCTTTTAGAAGAATATTATTCTATGAGTGCATTGGAGAAACTGGATAAAGTGGATTTGCAAATACTTCGTACTTTGCAAGAGAATGCCCGTCTGACTACCAAAGAGCTGGCTGCCCGGGTGAGTTTGTCATCAACCCCTGTATTCGAACGTCTCAAACGGCTCGAAAGTGGCGGTTATATAAAGAAGTATATTGCCGTACTCGATGCGGAAAAGTTGAATCAGGGATTTGTGGTATTTTGCAGCGTGAAGCTCAGACGGCTGAACAGGGATATTGCGGCTGAGTTTACACGAATCATACAGGATATTCCCGAAGTGACCGAGTGTTATAATATATCGGGCAGCTATGATTATCTGTTGAAGATTCATGCGCCCAATATGAAATATTATCAGGAGTTTATTCTGAATGTATTGGGGACGATTGATAGTCTTGGCTCATTGGAAAGTACCTTTGTTATGGCTGAGGTAAAACACCGGTATGGAATACATATTTAGTGTTCTAAATATGTTATGTAACACACTTAACTTCTTTTTACATATCTGTAATCCCAGTTAGGAACAACATCTTTATTTTTATCCAAAAGCTGGAATGATATTTCAAATATGGAAAATATGTTGCCAAATATGGAAAACACAGAGCAAAGTCCGGAAAAACCGGACGATAATTATAAAGTGCCTAATTTAGAAAAAGGTATTGCAGTGATAGAGTATCTTTCTTCACGGGCAGAAGGAGAAACGCTGCAGGGAATCAAATTGGCGCTTGATATATCGCAGACTACCGCTTATCGTATCTTGAATACATTAGTACGATTGGATTATCTTTCTTTTAGTGAAGACACCAGGCGATATAAGTTGACCCGTAAATTGCTGACTTTGGGTTTCCGTGCATTGAATGAGCATAATCTGTTGGAAACAGTCCTGCCGCATTTGCGTGATTTGAGAGACAGGGTGAAAGAGACTGCCTGCTTTGGTGTATTGGGGGATGAAAAAGGCATTTTTATTGAACAGGCACGGGGACATCATGCGTTTTGTTTTGTCCTGTCGCCAGGCAAACCTTTTGAACTGCATTGTTCCGCACCGGGAAAGGCAATTATGGCTTATCTGCCTGTTACTGTCCGGAACCGTTATCTTTCTTATATGACTTTCACTCGTTATAATTCACGTACTATTACTTCACGGGAGGCGTATCTGGAAGAACTGGAAAAAGTTTATCAGCAGGGATATGCTTTGGATAATGAAGAGGAACTGAGCGGAGTGATTTGTGTCGGTGCGCCTGTGCTGAATTATACGGGATATCCTTGTGGCTCTATTTGGATTTCGGGACCCAAAGACCGGCTGACGGAAGAACAGTTACGTACTACTATCTTGATTGTCAAAGAGATTGCCGGACAAATATCTGTCGGACTGGGGTACAGAAGAATTTAAGTAATAACGCTATAAAAACACCGAATACTATGATAAGGAACTTTTTGTTGATTTGTCTTCTTGGTTGTGGCATATCCATGGTTATGGCCGGAAATCCGCCTTTCTTTACTACAGGTACTGCCGTCAATGGAAAAGGCGAATTGTTGATGACTCAAAAAGGAACAAAGCGGCTGGATGTTTTTGCTGCTGACGGGAAAAAACTGCTGCGCTCGTATCCGTTCAAAGAAACTCCCACAGGGCTGCTGCTTGATGGAGATAAGGCGTATGTGACTACTTTCGGGAAAACCGGGCAACTGGAGGTGCTGTCGTTGAAGTCGGGACAAGTGGAAACTGTGATTCCTGTCGGTTCGGGAGCTTGTTACCCTCTATTTGCTGCGGACAAGAAGCATATATATGTGTGTAACCAGTTTGCCAATACGGTAAGCGAGATAGATCCCGTAGCATGTAAGGTGGTAAGAAATGTGAAGGTCTTGCGTGAACCAAGGTCTGCCATATTCAGTAAAGACGGACGGTATATGTTTGTAGCAAACTTCTTGCCGGCGCAACGGGCTGACCTGAATATAGTGGCTGCTTGTGTATCGGTAATTGATATGAGAAGTTTCACTAAGGTGAAAGACATCCAACTGGCGAATGGCAGTAATGCTTTGCGGGATATGTGCATTACTCCCGATGGTAAATATATTTATGTATCGCATAATTTAGGACGTTTTATGGTACCTACTTCGCAATTGCAGCAAGGGTGGATGAATACAAGTGCTTTTAGCATCATCGATGTGGAAAAGCAGGAGTTTGAAGGTGCCGTATTGGTGGACGAACCCGACCGGGGGGCCGCCGGTGTATGGGGCATTGCCTGTGATGAGAGGTATGTCTACATAACTCATAGCGGAACGCACGAGGTAAGTGTTATCGACCATCCCCGGATGCTGGATAAATTCCAGCGTTGTGAGGACAAAAGCCGTTTGGACTACGACCTGACTTTTCTCTATGGCCTTCGTAAGAGGATACCTTTACAGGGCAACGGTCCGCGTAATTTTCTTGTCTCAAATAATAAATTGATTATTCCTACATATTTTGCCGATATATTAAATATAGTGGATGTGAATACGTTGTCGGTAACTGCCGTCACTATGAATGTAGGGCGTACCGAGACAAAAGAACAAAAAGGAGAGAAATATTTCAATGACGCGGGGCATTGTTATCAAGGTTGGCAAAGTTGTAACGGATGTCACCCCGGAGATGGCCGTACGGACGGTATGAACTGGGACTTGATGAATGACGGGGTGGGTAATCCTAAAAACTGCAAGAGCTTGCTTTATAGTCATGTGACACCTCCTAACATGATTTCGGGGATTCGTGCGAAAGCCGAAGTCGCCGTACGTGCAGGATTCCGGTATATTCAGTTTTATGAACCCGAAGAAGATATGGCCGAGTGTGTGGATGCGTATATGAGATCTTTGCGTCCGGTTTCCAGCCCGTACTTGATAAACGGAGAGTTGTCGGAAAAAGCTAAAGCGGGAAGAAAAGTCTTTGAAAAACTGAAATGCGGTGAATGTCATAGCGGACCTTTGTACACCGATATGAAAATGCATCGGATTGGTGAAGATATAGAGTTTGAGAAAGGCTGGGATACACCTACGCTGGTGGAATGTTGGCGTACAGCTCCTTATTTGTTTGACGGGCGTGCTGAAACAATGCAGGAAGTATTCGAAGTTCACAAGCATGGAATTGACAGGAAGGTTTCAAAAAAAGAAATTGAAGAATTGACCGAATATGTAAATTCACTTTAAGTAGCAGGTTTATGAACTATTGTGATAAAATACATTATTCTCATTTGACTGCCTCTGCGGCGGATTTCCCGGCTATGATAGACGATTTATTGTCCCGGATGCCCAAGAAAGGAACAGTGTTACGTTTGGTTTTATTCGGCGTGCCTGTTTCAGGAGAGGAATATGTTGCTCAACGGCGGATGCTCAGGACAAAGGTACGTGCGTTTTTCGGAGATTGTGAACCGGCGTTTAGCTATGTTTTACAACCGGTGCTGAACGCATCGCTGGTAATGGAAGTACATAGTTATCTCCCCGATGCCGATGAACGGGTCTTTTATCGTCAGTATGAGAACCTTCCTTATGTATTGGTCGAAAATGAATCGGGACGTTTCCTTTTTGCCAGCGGATTTCAAGGCGATGAGGCATATAAGGATATGGAGCAACGGTCAGTGGAAGCTTTCCGGCAGTTGAAAGGAGTCTTGGATAAAGAATCTTTTTTGGTCGGCAACATTGTTCGGCAATGGAATTATATAGAACAAATAACCGGATATGACGAAACCGGACAACATTACCAGTCGTTTAATAATGTACGTACGGCGTTTTATGCGGGAAATGACTGGTCGAAGGGATACCCTGCCGCTACAGGTATCGGCATGAGTCGGGGAGGGGTTTTGATTGACGTGGATGCAGCAATGCTTTACACTCCTGATGCTTTTGTTACTCCTATTGACAATAAGTTGCAGGTTGCCGCTCATGCCTATTCCGAACAGGTACTCGAAGAAGCCCGGCAGAAGAAGACTACCCCGAAATTTGAACGTGCCAAGAGCATGACTTTTCATGGCCGGCGTCTGGTATATATTTCCGGAACGGCCGCAATCAGGGGAGAAGAAAGTCTGAAGGGAGTAGGTTTGGAGCGTCAGTTGCAGATAACAATGGAGAATATCGCTCAATTAATAGACGACGCCCGTTTAATGATGCTGCGTGTTTACCTGAAGAATGAGTCGGACTATGACGAAGCAAAGAGAGGGATTGAGAGTTATGGACTGAATATTCCTGTTTCCTTTTTGCAGGCCGGAGTATGCAGGGAAGAGCTGTTGATTGAGATAGAGGGGATAGCGATGAAATAGATACGGAGATTATATTAATACTAACAGATAAAACGATGACTGATATGAAAAAGTACACTAATGCCGATTTTTATAAAGACGGCGTATTTCAACAAGAGACTGCTATAAAGGCAATGAAGGAAATGTTTGTTTTCTATAATATCCCTTTTACCAGGTTTATGGCTGAAAATATGTGGGTGACGGACTTTGGCCTGGGGGATTTTGAAAATGTAGGTATGGGAGGTGTTTTCTGGATAAATGATCCGGATTACGGTTATTTTGCTCATGCCATTTATTTACTTCCGGGGCAGATGATTCCTGAACATGCTCATGTCAAAACGGATTTTCCGGCAAAGCATGAGTCATGGATGGTAGAGAAAGGATGGGTTTACAATTTTTCGGAAGTAGGAGAGGAAACTCCGGATGCTCCTCCGGTTCCGGCAAAGCATGGTCCCGTCAGAAGCAAGAATTGTGTAATACAGAAAGTAGGAGATATCCTGCGTTTGAAGGAGATGGAAACTTTTCATTTCATGATGGCGGGGCCGGAGGGTGCTGTTGTTTGTGAATGGGCAAACTACCATGATAATGCCGGGTTGCGTTTCACTCATCCGACGGCTGCATTATAAATTGAATATTTCGAATTAGTGTAGATTCGACTTAAATAATCCACCATGATAAACAAGTATCGCGTATTAATTTCGTTTTTAGTATCTTCTTTGCTGGTTTCTACAGTCACGGCTCAGCAAAGAAGTACAAAAATGAATGCTTCTGTAAAACAAAAAACTGTTTCGATGAATAGAACTTCGTCGGAGAAACCTGTTGATGCTTCTACCGGGCGCGAGCTCGTCTTGAAATCGGCTGCTTATCTGAAAGACGCTTCTTACGTGAAGAATACAGTTCAACAAATTGAGGCAGAAAGGAAAGTAGAAAACCAAGTGGCCGGATATCAGGAACTTTATAAGAAGATACAACGTATGCTCTTCTTACAGAACGAACTGAAATGGCTGAATATGGAGGCTGTTCGTCTGGCTTATGATGATATGAAGCGGTTACAGGGTTTTGATGCCGTAAGGTATCTGTCTGTATTGACTGAACTGGAGCAGCAGGTGAAACAAGGATTCGGTAATGTGTATAGCGGCGATGAGGCTGTTCTGGCAAATGCAGAAAAGGCAATTGCCAATAAGCGTGCTATTTTGTTGGCTAATCCTTTATTGGATGGAGATAAGGTATTGACCGTCCGTTATAAGTTGGGCAACAGAGACCGCAAGGCAATGGCTCCTGAGCTTGGTACGCAGTCGAACAACTGGAGTAATCAGGAATCGGCCCGCCGGAAAGGTTTTGATGCAGAGCTTGTTGAGTTAACCAATCTGCGTGGTGATGTGCAGGTACGTTCCGTTTATAAACCTGCCAATACTTCTTCTATTGCTGATTTGAGGTTGCATTGGGATGGAGAACGTGCGATGTTTACCCAAACTATGCCTGATAATCGCTGGAATGTATTTGAGGTAAAACTGAATGGTGGCAGTTGTAAGAAACTGATTGATAATCCGGAACCGGACCTGGAATTTTATGACGGAACTTATCTGCCGGACGGCCGTATTATCGCCAATTCGAACATAGGTTATCAGGGCGTTCCTTGTGTCAATGGGAGTGACCCGGTCGGGAATATGGTGCTTTATACACCGGAGAATAAAAAACTGCGTCGCTTGACTTTCGATCAGGATGCCAACTGGAATCCGGTGATAATGAATAATGGTCGTGTGATGTACACTCGTTGGGAATACACAGATCTGACACACTATTACACCCGTATAGTGATGAGCATGAATCCCGACGGTACAGAGCAGAAAGCGTTGTACGGCAGTGGATCGATGTTTCCCAACAGTACATTTGACATACAGCCTTTGCCCGGTTATAGTTCCGCTTTTGTCGGTATAATTTCGGGACATCACGGAGTAGCGCGTTCAGGCCGTCTTATCCTGTTCGACCCGGCTAAAGCGCGTAAAGGAGCTGCCGGTATGTTGCAGGAAATACCTTTCCGCAACCGTCCCATCGTTGAGGAAGTAAAAGATAGATTGGTAGACGATGTATGGCCGCAGTTTATTAAACCCTCTCCGCTCAACGATACTTATTTTCTGGTTGCGGCAAAGTTGGACAAGAATGATTTGTGGGGTATATATCTGGTGGATAAATTTGATAATGTAACTTGTCTGCATAAGATGGAAGGAGAAGGATATATCAGTCCGATAGCCGTTCGTAAAACGATAGCTCCTCCTGCCATTCCTGACCGGGTGAAACTGGAGGAAAAGCAGGCGACCGTCTTTATACAAGATATTTATGAAGGCGAAGGGTTGAAGGGTATTCCGCGCGGAACAGTGAAGTCACTTCGTTTGCACGCTTATGAATATGCTTATGTACAGACACAATCCGATCATAACTGGCATGGTATCCAGTCGGGGTGGGATATAAAACGTATGCTGGGAACCGTTCCGGTGGAGGAAGACGGATCGGTTATCTTTAAGATACCTGCCAATACTCCGGTTTCTATCCAGCCGTTGGATAAGGACGGAGTGGCTGTGCAGTGGATGCGTAGTTGGCTGACCGGACAACCGGGAGAGATTGTCTCTTGTGTAGGATGCCATGAAGACCAGAATCAAGTTGTCATACCGAAACGTGTGATTGCTTCGCAAAAAGCACCGCATGCTTTGACTCCCCCTGAAGGCGGTACCCGTTCGTTTACCTTTGATTTGGAAATACAGCCGATTTTGGACCGTGCCTGCATCGCCTGTCATAACGGTGAAGGAAAAGCATTCGACCTGCGTGGAGGCAAGAAGGATAAGAAAGGGTATGGAACATCTTACCTCAATCTTCATCCGTATGTGCATCGTCAGGGAGGTGAAGGTGATATGGTGGTACTTAACCCTTATGAATATCACCCGAATACCAGCGAACTGGTTCGTCTTTTGAAGAAAGGACATTATAATGTGCGGCTGACGGATGCGGAATGGAGGAAAATATATAACTGGATTGACTATAATGCTCCCGACAAGGGGTATTTCAATGCCAATGTTCTGACATCGTTTCCTTATCAGGGATATGACCAGATAGAACGTCGTAAGCAACTGACCGATAAATATGCTTGTGGGGCCGGAGTGGACTGGAAGAAGGAAATAGCCGATTATGCCGGTCAACTGAAAAATAAAGGTGAAATAGAACCGGTGATGCCGGAGAAGATGAAACCGGTGAAAGAAAAAAGCCCGCGGGCAAAAGGATGGCCGTTTACTCCGGATAAAGTAAAGGAGATGTTGGCCGGTGAGAAAGTGACCAGTAAGGTGATAGAAATCGCTCCGGGAGTTCGGATGACGTTTGTACGTATTCCGGCGGGTGAGTTTGTTATGGGGAGTTATCAAGGTGAACCGGATGCTTGTCCTGCTACTAAAGTGAAGATAGATAAAGCATTCTGGATGGGTGAATTGGAAGTGACTAACCAGCAGTATAACGCTATATTCCCGCAACATGACAGCCGTTATGTGGACCAGCAGTGGAAAGATCATGTGGTGCCGGGCTATCCTGCCAATAAACCCGAACAACCCGTCATTCGGGTAAGCTATAATGATGCGATGGAATATTGCAGGATATTGAGCCGGAAGACCGGGCTGACGATTACGCTTCCAACCGAAGCGCAATGGGAATGGGCTTGTCGTGGAGGTAGCGACCAGGCTTTCTGGTTTGGTGATTTAAATGCAGATTTTGGCAGGAAAGATAATCTGGCTGATGTGACAACGAACAAGTTTGCGGTGAGTGGGGTCGATCCGCAACCGATGTCACCCAATTCGTCTTGGTATAAGTATTATACGTTTCTTCCCAAGGCTGTCGGTGTGGATGATGGCAGCTTGGTGCAGGTAGGAGGAAAGAAATACGAAGCTAATCCGTTCGGTTTATACTGTATGCATGGCAATGTTGCCGAATGGACGCGTTCGGATTATGTTCCTTATCCATATAAAGAAAATACGAAGAAGGTCTCCGAATATAAAGTGGTTCGTGGCGGTTCGTACATTGAACGGCCCCAATATTCCACTGCATACTCACGTAAAGGATTCTATCCTTACCAATGTGTATTCAATGTCGGTTTCCGTGTCATTATCGAAGATTAATTGAATGTGCTAATGAAGGCTGCTCTGAAAAGACTGGTTTCCTCACCAACAACCACTATTGTGTTGTTACTTGTATATGGTGCAGGTTTGGCTGCTGCTACTTTTATTGAGAAGTATCAGGGGAGTGAGATTGCCAGGTCGGTGGTGTATTGTTCTCCTTTGTTTTTCTTTCTTCAGTTTTTGTTGGTGGTCAACTGGCTGGCTGTCGCTGTCAGACAACATTCATTGAAAAGGCGTAAGTGGGGAATGTTGGTTACTCATGGTGCTTTCAATCTAATCCTTTTGGGAGCGTTAGTCTCTCATCTTTATGGTGAAGAGGGGCTTCTTCACTTGCGGGAGGGGGAGACTAGCAACCGTTTTGCTGTCCGTCATGCCGATGGGGTGATTTACCGTACACTACCTTTCAGTGTGGAATTGATGAACTTTACTCTGACCCGTTATCCCGGTTCGTCCAGTCCGTCGGCTTATGAAAGTGAGTTGCTGGTACATCTGGACGGGGAAGTCATTTCGGAACGAGTGTATATGAATAATGTCCTGGATGTGAAAGGTTACCGTTTTTTTCAGGCTTCTTATGACCAGGATGAACAGGGTACGGTACTTTCTGTCAACCGTGATGTGGCAGGGCGAACTGTCACTTATACCGGATATGCTGTTTTGTTACTCGGTCTGTTGCTGTGTTTTGTAGATAAGCGTTCACGTTTTATGCAACTCAGCCGCCGGTTAAAGGAATTACGTTGTTCGTCTCTTCTTCTTGTGTTGTTGGCATTTTCCTTTTTGCCGGTTCATGCCGCTGATACTTCGGCACAAATGAAAGAAACGGTTTTAAAGCGTGTCATTAACAGCGGGCATGCTGCCCGTTTCGGGGCATTGCCTCTTCAGTCCGGAAGGGGGCGTGTGCTTCCTGTCAATACTTTTTCGTCTGAAGTCTTGCGGAAGTTACATAAGTCCGATACCTTTTATTCTTTAAACTCGGACCAGTTTTTGCTTAGTGTCTTGACAATGCCGGAACTCTGGAGGTATATACCTTTTATTGCTGTTCCCGGTAAGGAGTTGGGAGATTATTATAATCTGCCGTCCGGACAATGTGCCTATATGGATGTATTTGATGCCGGCGGAAATTATAAGTTGCAGGAGAAACTGGATCAAGCATATGGCAGGATGTCTGCCATGCGGACTCATTTTGATAAGGAACTGATAAAGTTCGATGAACAAATAAATATCTTTCATCAGTTGTTAAACTGGCAGTTAATCAGCCTTTTCCCGAAAGAAGATGATCCGGAACATACATGGTATGCTCCGGGTGATGACTTGTCGGCGTTTTCAGGGAAAGATTCCATGTTTGTTTCCCGTATTGTGACTTGGTATGTGGAGGAAGTGCAGACTTCTCTGCAGAGTGGAGACTGGACAAAACCTGATGAAATAGTAGAAATGATTTCCACTTATCAACAGGCAAAGAATACGATAGCAGGTGTTACTGTCGGAAAAATGGAAGCGGAGATACAATATAATCGTCTGGATGTGTTTAGACAGTGTAAGAAAGGCTATTTGATTCTTGGAGGTTTGTTGCTGGTGTCCGCTTTTGTATCTTTATTCAAGCGTGTCAGATGGATGCGTTTTGTGGTTTGTAGTCTATCTACTGCTATTCTGGTTGTTTTTCTTTTCCATATATATGGAATGGGTATGCGTTGGTATATCGCGGGATACGCTCCATGGAGCAATTCGTATGAAACGATGGTGTACGTGTCTTGGGCTACGGTTTTTGGCGGATTGTTGTTTGCACACCGCAGTCTGCTGACTTTTGCGTTGGCTACGTTGTTCGGCGGAGTCATTTTGTTTGTGTCGGGACTGAACTGGATGGATCCGCAGATAAACCCGCTTGTTCCAGTCTTAAAATCACCGTGGCTGATGTTTCATGTAGCTGTTATTGTGGGTGCGTACGGGTTCTTCGGTATCAGTTGCCTGCTTGGATTGGTCAACTTGGTGATGATGAGTTTTAAAAAGTCTGTATTGATACAACGGATAAAAGAATTGAGCATCATAAACGAAATGTCTCTTCTGATTGGACTTGCCTTGATGACGATAGGAACATTCCTGGGAGCTATTTGGGCAAATGAATCATGGGGACGCTATTGGGGATGGGACCCGAAAGAGACTTGGGCGCTGATTACAATGGTCGTTTACGCTATTGTCACCCATCTTCATTTGATACCGTTCAGAAACAAGTTGTGGCTGTTCAATCTCTCTTCAGTGATTGCTTTCTATAGCGTGCTGATGACATTCTTCGGAGTGAATTATTTCTTGAGCGGTATGCATTCTTATGGTCAAAACGACCATGTAGGCGGTATATTTATCTATCTTTTAGCATCGGTATTCCTGGTGGTATTGCTTGGAATCCTATCTTTTATGGGAAAACAAAAACAGAATAATTAATCGAACGTAATGATGTATACTATGAAGAATCTCATATTATTATTTACTCTATTGTGCCTGTCACCGATTGTTCAGAGTAAGTCACCCCAACATTTGTTGTTGGGTGGCTCCGGTTGGAACAAGATTGCCATTATAAATAAAGAAACAAAAGAAATCGTATGGGAGTATCCTTTGGAAAAAGGATGGGAATGTAACTCGGTAGCAGCTACAAAAACAGGAGAAATCCTCTTTTCCTACTCCAAAGGAGCAAAAATGATAACCCGTGACGGACAGGAACTTTGGAATATTGCTGCCCCTGCGGGGTGTGAGATGCAGACTGCACGCATATTGCCTGACGGTAATGCGTTAATAGCTTGGTGCGGTCATCCGTCTACCATTTTAGAAGTAAATCCAAAAGGGGAAATTCTTTCGAAAACTGAATTTGAAACAGGTATCGAACGTCCCCATGCACAGTTCCGTCAAATAAATAAGAATAAAAAGGGAAATTATCTCGTTCCTTTATTTGCTACTTCTGAAGTACGCGAAATTGCATCTGACGGTAAACTGCTGAATACTGTAAAACTCTCCGGTACTCCTTTCTCCACTGCTTTCCTGAAGAATGGCGACTATTTGGTAGCTTGCGGGGATGCTCATTGTTTCGTTCAACTGGATGCCACCTCGAACAAGATTATCCGTCAGGTAAATGCCAATGATATAGACGGGGTACAACTATTTTTTGTAGCTCAACTCTTTCCCTTGAAAAAAGGCGGACTTTATATTTGCAACTGGCAAGGGCATGACCGTGAAGCCGGTAAGGGTAAACATCCCCAATTGGTAGAGATTGATTCAAACGGTAAAGTAGTATGGCAACTGAATGATAGAGTTAAATTCGGTATGATTTCTTCTGTTTGTCCTATCAGAAAATAGTATCTGACAATTTATTTTGTATATTTGTCAGGTGATATAAATCCTATTCTTCTGACGCAATGAAATGGCAACTCTGTAAATAGCTTCGCCCATATGGATTGTGAACAATGGAAAAGTCTGTTGTCCCAACTTTTTGTGACTTCACATAAGTCACAAGTTATTTCATTATTCTATTTTGGAAATCCTATTAAAGAAGCTATCACACAATGAATACGAAAATATATCCCCGTACCAATGATTTTCAGACTATCTATCTGAATACAGTAATAAAGAATCCTGCTATTATTGTAGGTGATTATACGATATACAATGATTTTGTGAATGACCCGGTTCTTTTTGAGAAGAACAATGTTTTATATCATTATCCCATCAACAAAGACCGGTTGATAATAGGAAAGTTCTGTTCCATTGCCTGCGGAGCAAAGTTCCTTTTCAACAGTGCGAATCATACATTAAAATCTTTATCCAATTATACGTTTCCTATCTTCTTTGAAGAATGGAATTTAGATAAAAAAGAGGTTGCTTCCGCCTGGGACAATAAAGGTGACATAGTAATTGGCAATGACGTTTGGATAGGCTATGAAGCTGTTATCATGGCAGGAGTACATATTGGAAATGGAGCAGTTATCGCATCACGGGCAGTAGTAACGAAAGATGTTCCCCCTTATACGATAGTAGGCGGAACACCCGCCAAAGAGATTCGGAAGCGTTTCGATACGGATACGATTGCCAAATTACAGGAACTGCAATGGTGGGATTGGAGTTTTGAAAAGATATCCGAATGTTTACCTTATATAATGGGTGGGAAGATTGAAGAATTAATGCAAAAATAGCCAACTTTTATTTATCTGTATTCAACCGGAAAGCCTGTTTTTCTTGTAACTTTGCACCCGATTTTAGAAAAAGAAGTTTGGAATGATAAATAAATACGAGGAACGGCTGGGAACAGAACGTATGTTGCCACTTGTTTTTAAGATGGCACTTCCGGCAGTAGCTGCGCAGTTCGTCAATTTGCTATATAGTATTGTCGACCGTGTATATATCGGACATATTCCGGGTATCGGAACCGATGCATTGGCGGGTGTAGGAGTAACTACTTCCCTCATTATCCTGATTTCTTCTTTTTCAGCAATTGTAGGCGGTGGCGGTGCGCCATTGGCTGCCATTGCACTCGGACAAGGGGACCGTTTGCGTGCCGGCAAAATATTGGGAAATGGTTTTGTCCTTTTGATAGCATTCACTCTGCTTACTTCTTTTATAGCATATACATTTATGGAACCCATTCTCCTTCTTACGGGAGCTTCGGAAAACACATTGGAATATGCTGTGGATTATCTTTCCATTTATCTGTTGGGTACCATATTTGTAGAAATATCAACAGGATTGAACAGCTTTATTAATGCACAGGGGCGTCCTGCCATTGCCATGTTTTCGGTTCTCATCGGTGCTTTATTGAATATAATTCTTGACCCTATCTTCATCTTCTGGTTTGATATGGGGGTGAAAGGAGCAGCTTTGGCTACGGTGCTTTCGCAGGCTTGCAGTGCTGTGTGGGTACTGACTTTCCTTTTTTCCAAACGTGCCTCTTTGCCTTTGGAAAAGCGTTATATGAAATTGGACAGGAAAATAATACTTGCTATATTGGCTTTAGGAGTATCTCCATTCATTATGGCTAGTACGGAGAGCTTAGTTGGTTTTGTACTTAATAGTAGTTTGAAAGAATTCGGCGACATCTACATTAGTGCATTGACGATTCTGCAAAGTGCGATGCAGTTTGCCAGTGTACCGTTGACCGGATTCGCGCAAGGATTTGTCCCGATAATAAGCTATAACTATGGACATGGTGACAAGCAGCGAGTCAAAGACTGTTTCCGTATTGTATTGATAACTATGTTCTCTTTCAACCTGATATTAATGCTTTTCATGATTTTGTTCCCTTCAACGGTAGCTTCCGCTTTTACAAGTGATGAAAGGTTGATTGAGACTGTTCGTTGGACGATGCCTGTGTTCTTGGGCGGCATGACTATTTTCGGATTACAGCGTGCCTGCCAGAATATGTTTGTAGCATTGGGACAAGCTCGGATTTCTATTTTTATTGCTTTGTTGCGTAAGGCAATTCTATTGATTCCACTAGCATTGATATTACCGCATTTCATGGGAGTGACAGGTGTATATGCGGCTGAGGCTATATCCGACGCGACAGCAGCAATATGCTGTACTCTGTTATTCTTTTGGCAGTTCCCCAAGATTCTAGGAAAAATTCGAGGGAATACGAATATTCTACGTGCAAATTAATACCGGATAAGATTCGAGAGAACTGTTGCTAACTGAAAAAACGACCTTTCTTAAAAACGGAATATTTAAACTGCCAGGAAATCAATATAACCAATGACTGATGGAAAAGAATAGAAAAACTCCGGCATTTACTAATATGCTTTTTTATTTTACTCCAACTTCTGTGCATAAATGTTGATTGCGCGTAATGCTTTTGATATTTCAGTCGGGGTAATTCCCTGACATTCTATTCTTAGTATTTTCTCCCAGTTCTCAAGGTCTACATTCCATTTGTAGATTTGCGGACACAGGGTGAAAAGCGCTGAGATATGTTTTATATCCCGCACATTTTTTACTGAAGTGCGGAAAATTAGTATTTGCTCTTCCATAGTTACTATTTTATTTTTGTTCTGACCGCAAAGGTAAGTCTAAATAATCTCTGGTATAGAATTATTCGACGAACGCCCTGATTACTCATGACAAAACAAGTAATATAGGAGATAAACTTCGCATACTCAAAGATTTTACTTACATTTGTTCTTATAAATAAAATGTAAGTAAAAAACATGAGAAAACAACTATCAGTTACATTAGCTTGTTTCCTTCTTACTTCGGCTACGGCATTCGCTCAAAGCTGGAAACCTTATGAAAATACTGCGAAGGGAAAGACTTATGAAACATCCGATTGCGTGACATTACTGGATAGCACGCTGGTATCTGTCCAACCTACCGGACAAGGCTCGTTTGCTGTGTGCAAAGTGATTAAAGTGCAAACTCCGAAAGGGGCAGTAGCTAACCGGGTAATTAAATACGATTATGACCCTCTGACCGCTTATGCCGAATTCAAACGTGTAACCGTTTACCGTGCCAATGGGCAGGTGGATGAACTTGATGTAAAGAAAACCTGTGATTATGCCGCTCCTGCCCGGGCTATTTATTGGGGAGCAAGACAGATTATGCTCGAAATCGGTGCTTTACACCCCGGTGATATCGTGGATTATGAGATAGCCAAGAAGGGTTTTACTTATGCGTTGCTTGAAGCCGGTGATGAAGACGATTCACGTTTTATCCCGCCTATGCGCGGACAATTCTATGATATTGTTCCTTTTTGGAGCAATGTCCCCACCGTGCGTAAAGTTTATAAAGTGACTGTCCCCATGGAAAAAGAATTGCAATTCCAGTTCTATCAGGGCGAATGTGCTTCATCCATGCGTTATGAAGACAATAGCAAGGTGTACACTTTTACAATGGATAACGTGATGCCTTTCGTCAGAGAACCGAATATGGTAGACCTTTTTGATGCGGCTCCCAAACTGATGATGTCTTCTACTCCCCAATGGAAAGACAAGTCCTTGTGGTTCAATAAAGTGAATGAAGATTATGATAGTTTTGCCCCACTGCCCGAAGCACAGAAAAAAGTGGACGAACTGATAAAAGGCAAGAAAACCGAAATGGAAAAGATTGCCGTGCTGACTCATTGGGTGGCAGATAATATCCGTTATTCCGGCATATCCATGGGAAAAGGAGAGGGGTTTACACTTCACAATACTAAAATGAATTATACCGACCGTTGCGGGGTTTGTAAAGACATAGCAGGCACACTGATTTCCTTCTTGCGTATGGCAGGTTTCGAAGCCTATCCGGCTATGACAATGGCGGGCAGCCGTGTGGAGAGTATTCCTGCCGACCATTTTAATCACTGTGTGGCAGTAGTGAAACTAAGTAACGGAACGTATATGCCACTCGACCCTACCTGGGTTCCTTTCTGCCGCGAATTATGGAGCAGTGCCGAACAGCAGCAGAACTATCTGCCGGGTGTACCCGAAGGTTCTGATTTGTGTATCACTCCGGTTTCAGCTCCCGAAAATCATTATGTGCGTATCAAAGCCGATAACCGCCTGGATGCAGACGGTACCCTGCGCGGCACTTTCACTCTTACCGCCGAGGGGCAGAGTGACAGCAATATCCGCCGCATCTTTACTACCGGATTTCAGAGCGAATGGAGAAATACAATGGAAAGCCAGCTCCTGGCTATATCTCCAAAATCCAAATTGTTGAGTGTAGACTATGGCAAGAATCCCAAAGACTATCAGGCAGCACCTATTAAAATCACCTTCCGTTATGAAATACCTGACTATGCATTAAAAGGAGAGAAGGAGATGTTCTTCCGTCCGTTGGTGATGAATAACCTTTATAATCAGGTGCGTTCTTACTTGCGTATCGATACTTCGCTGAAAGAGCGTAAGTATGGTTTTAAAGATGGATGCTCGCGTCTGGTCGAACTGGATGAAACGATTCAGCTTCCGGCAGGATACAAACTGGCGAATGCCAACAAGAATGAAACCATGCAAGGCACAGGAGCTGATTTTGAAGGTTCATTGGCGCAGCAAGGAAACAAAGTGTTGCTTCACAACAAACTAGCTTTGAAGAAACGTGTCTATGAGGCTTCCGACTGGGATAGTTTCCGTAATGCAGTGAATGCCCACAAGGCATATGGTGAATATTTAGTGATTAAAAAGTAGAGCAGAATGAAAAATATACATTATTATATAACTACACTGGTAGTACTGCTGCTTATAGTAGCTCCGGTGAAAGCGGCATCCGAAGCCGAATTCGGGAAATTGCACAAAACTTACACCTTGCACGCTGACGGTAGTCAGGAGATGCGTGTACAAAAGGAACTGACACTATTTACCCATGCAGCAATGAATCGCCTGTATGGCGAAAGTTTTATTGTTTATAATCCGGAGTTTCAGGAATTGAAGATTCACGAATCCTACACCCGTCAGAAAGACGGCAATATTGTAAAGACACCCGAAAATGCGTTTGTGGAAGTACTTCCTTCTGCGGCAGCCGATGCTCCGGCATATAATGGTTTGAAAGAAATGGTCGTAGTCCATACCGGATTGGAGTTGGGAGCTACTATTTATCTGGATTACTCTGTTATTACCCGTCCGGGCTATTTACCCGAACTGGACGTGTGCGAGCAAGTGGAAGAACTTTCTCCAATCAAAGAATATGTGCTTTCATTATCAGTACCCGAAAACAAGCCTTTGCATTATGAATTATTGAATGGAAAGGCTGTTCCGGCAGTGAAAACTGCGGGTGGTGTAAAAACAGTGACCTGGACATTGAAGAATGTGCAACCACGTCCTTATATGCTTGACGTTTCTTTGCCGGCAGGTAATGTGCAGGCTATTGTGGCTTCTACTTATGTTTCAAGAGCCGATGCCTTGAAAGTGATTAAACAGCAAGTCGAGAGTAACGGAAAGGAAGTTTCGGAATTGGCAAAGAAACTGACTGCCAACGCACAAAGCCCGGAGCAAAAAACGAAACAACTCACTGCTTACGTACAAGGATTAGGAAACTGCCGTTTGTCATTGTCGCAAACCGGATACCGTTTGCGTCCGGCTGCCGAAGTGATTTGTTCAGCTTATGGGACGGAAGCGGAAAAAGCGGCTTTGTTGGCTGCTTTGCAGCAAGCAAGTGGTATTCAGGCTGAAATTCAGGCTGTTTTTCCTAAAACAGTGAATAAGGATGCAGCAGGACTTGCCGCTGTCAACAAACTGTTTGTTACTGATAATGCAGTTGCTGATATACAGGATTTTGTTTCTGTTGTCAACATGGATGCCCAACCGGTAGTCTTAGAAACGGTTTCCCATGTTATTTCGCAAACTGATACATTGAGAGTGACTGCAAAAGCCGGAAAAGCTTTGGAAGCAGGTTACCGGAGATTCGAACTGCCACAGGCGCGGAACGGCTGGACTGCTTATGAAGGACGTTCAACAGCTATGAATACAACTCGTCCGGTTAATCTGCTATTGCGATACTTGCCCGATGAAACTTATACTTGTATTGTGAAAGTAACTGACGGGATGAAGCCGATAGTGTTGCCGACTGATAAAAAGATTGAGAATCCTGTCGGTAGCATAGAAGTTACAGTGAAAAAAACGACAGATGAAATAGAAATTGTCCGTACCTTAAAACTGAAAAAGCAATTAATAACTCCGGCAGAATATCCGGCATACTATTGCTTGATGTCGGAATGGATGGATGCTGATAAAAGTACTTTACTCTTTCAAGTTGCAAAGTAGTATTATGGAGTGAAATAAAAAATGTAGGTTAAACATTTATACCTGTTTATTTATGTACGAACTGGAGCAAATCGGAAAGCAGAGCTATTATATAAATTGTCCTGCGAAAATAGGAGTATATAAGCAAAATGATAAAGATATATACTTGATAGATAGCGGCAATGATAAAGAAGCAGGTAAGAAAGTTTTGAAGCTTGCAGCTCAAAATAACTGGGAAATCAAAGCTATCATTAACACGCACTCTAATGCTGACCATATTGGCGGCAATCACTATCTGCAACAACAGACGGGTTGTCCGATTTTTACGAACGGCATTGAAACTGCATTTACTAATTATCCTGTCTTGGAGCCTTCTTTCCTATATGGCGGTTATCCATGTAAAGAGTTAAGAAGTAAGTTCTTGCTTGCTAAAGAAAGTAGGGCGGTGGAACTAACGGATAATGAATTTCCTGAAGAACTGGAAGTTATGCCTCTTCCGGGACATTTTTTTGATATGATAGGGTTACGTACTCCCGACAATACGGTTTTTCTAGCTGATTGCATTAGTAGCCAAGCTACATTGGAGAAGTATCAGGTTTCGTTTATTTATGATGTTGCCCGATATCTCGAAACATTGGATAAGGTGGAGAATATGCAAGCGGATGTGTTTGTTCCGGCGCATGCGGAAGTTACTTCAGATATTAGGGGACTTGTTGCCCTCAACCGGGCTAAAGTGTACGAAATAGCTGACGGATTGCTGGAAATTTGTAAAAAGCCGTTGGACGGTGATAGTATTCTTCAAAAGGTTTTTGAGAAATATAATCTGACGATGACTATCGAGCAATATGTATTAGTGGGAAGTACAGTCCGTTCCTATCTTTCTTGGCTGAAAGATGGTGGTAAATTGACGTTCTACTGCCGGGAGAATAAACTTCTTTGGGAAAGTATCTGAATAGATATGCAATAGAGAAAATGTTGAAGGAAATGAAAGCGGATATTATGAAGAAATAGTCTCCGCTTCATTGTTGAAGGAAGGATTAAGGGAACATTTACAACAGTGGCATTTCTACTCTTGTCACTTGTTCCTCTTCGGGTACATCAGGACCGGTATAATAATACTCTATAGATGTCCCCGAAGCCTTGTATCCATTGGACTTTATCCATTCCATCATTTCATTGTACAGGGTAGCCAGTTCAGCGTAAGTTCCTCTATGCAGACAGGAAACTATTTTTCTTTCCGGTATTATTATAGATTGTATATCCTCTTTACCTTGTAATTCTTTGGGTGATTTAAGACCGATAATCATTCTGATATTCTGTTCAGTCAAACTTTCAAAGTCAGGATATTCAACGTAAGGGATATCTGTTGTAACTTCTCCTTGTTTTTTGAATAAAGAGTCTATATTTACAAAGTTCTCTCCGATAGCTTTCGACATTCCGCTCATATCAGTTTGTACTTCAACAGCCAAGGCAGGTTGCTGTGGTTGTTTCAACAGCATAATTTCTGAAATCTTTCCCATAATACATTGTTTCTTAAAGTGTTGGTAATCTATTATTTCTTTACTACCGGAATATAAATATCGGTAACCAGTTCCGTTTCAGGAGTGGAAGCAGGATGATTCATATACATCTCAAAACTAAAGGTACTTTGAGGACGATACTTACTTTTCGGAAACCATTCTTCATAAATTCTCCGGTAGAATCTGTGTAATAAAGAATAATCTCCTGTATGCCTGAATATCGCATAGCGACCACCGGGAATTTCCATCACTCCCGGTTGAGAGTTATCTACTTTCTTATTATCTATCGTTACTCCGAGATAGAAGCGGCATTTTTCCTCAGGTGTGATGGACGGGTCGTCCATACTGACGCTTACGAATTTGTAATCGGACTTACCTTCATTATACCGCTTGGCATAATTTATAAGCCTGTTCCATATAAGTTTATATCGCAGCTCGTCCTTATACTTCTCACCGACTTCAATATAGAATATCTCCATTGGCTGAATTGACCAAATTTCAGGAGTGAGAGACGTGTGCTGTTCGTCATACATCGGCTTATATTTTTCTCTATATTGAGATGCCGGTATTCCGAAATGCTTCTTGAAGGCTTTTGCTAGACTAAACTTGGTCTGATAACTTGTCTGCTCCAATATCTGATTGAGTGTAAAATCGGTAGATACCAACAGATGTGCTATATGTTCAAGGCGCAACCGCTGTATATAGATTCCTATATTCTCTCCGGTAACAGCCTGAAATACCCTTCTGAAGTGATATTTGGAAAGTCCGCTCATGTCACTAAGCCTGTCCGTATCCAAAGAATCGAATAAATGATTATTGATATGAACAATAATATTCTGAATCTTTTGATGATGAATGTTGCTGGTTTCCAATTTCTGTTTCCATCGCTTCAGTTTGGGTAATCGTCCGTTAAGTATAGTTCTCAATTCTTCCGGTGAGTACATGGTGTCTGCATACTCATTGTACTTGTCAGTGTATTTTATCCAAATATTAATCATTTCCGACATCGGAATATCGACAATATACTTTCCGTCTTTCAGGCAATAATAGCAGTATTCATCACTTTGCGAACCATCGGAGTTGGTACCCAGGTATTTCTCTACATCAAATCGTAAAGGCATCCCGCAACTTTGACAATACTTCTTGTTTATTTCTGATTCAATCATTTATCGGTTTGGTTTTCGTTTGATAGACAGAAGCTGTTCCATATCACTGAATAAACTGGTATCTTTTAGTTCGAACATAAGCCACTTCCCATCATGAAAAGTAGTCGTCTCATCATATACCTTCAGTGTCTCGTTGGAGAAAACTTCTCGTTGTGATTCAAACCTGGCACGTTCGTCTTTGCCTAAAATGACCATGAAACCGAAAGTCTGCTCTCTGGCATATAGGGCGCAAAGCGTTTTCCCACCTCTGCGATATTTATATTCGTACTTCCAGGCTTTTCCGCCATGATTCTGCAATTGTTCCATATTGTACTTCTGTTCAATGAGTTGGCAAAGCGAAGTCCATACATTATAAAGTTCTTTACCTATCAGGTTTTCCAGCATTTCGGGAGTGGGAATCTGCAAAGTCTCTTTCATGGCATCTATATTTACTTTTAATTATCAATATCACAAAGATAGACTGATTTTTCGATAGATGGTTGTCCAATATAGCTGTCTTTCGTGTGATTTCATTTATCAGGTTATTGCATAATGCTGAATGGATAAACCGCCATCATACTCTTTATACTTTGCGTCCTTGTATATCTTGACTAGCTTGTTGCCATAATCAATAATCATGTATTTGATAAATGGCGCATGCCAAATTCGTCTATAAATAGATGCATCATTAAAAATAAAAAAGTATGCATATGTTTGCTTGATGCAGTAATAATTAATTTTCCAGTGCTATTGATTACTCCAATATAAGTTCTATAACCGGTAACTCGACATTTGGGCGTTCTACAGGTAAAGTGATGATAACATCGTCAGCTCCTGTGTTTTCGGTCATATGGCTTCCTTTTTTGGTTTCAGTCCGAAATTTTAGTTCTGAATTGTCATTCAATAATTGAGCATATTTGATTTTTCCTTTATATTGTTTTAGATATAAGGATTTGAATGGCCATTCTAACACGTGTATATACAGTCGGTTAGTATTGGGGTTATATGTGAGAATACAATTGTTGGGACAAGCATATTCAGTTGGTGCGGCGGTACATCCATAAATGGCGCTACTATGAAAACGCATCCAATGTGCCAGGCCGTTTAAACGTTCTATAGCACGTTCGTCAAAAACACCTCTTGCTGTTGGACCAACGTTTAGTAATAGATTTCCACCTTTACTGACAGTTTCGGTTAACATAACAATTAGTTGATGTACACTTTTCCAACTGTATTCATCACGATGGTAACCCCATGAACCGGAGAATGTTTGACAGGTTTCCCAAGGAACTCGTTGGCTGTTTACTGTGGGCCACTGTTGTGGCATGAATTGTTCTGGAGTGATGTAATCCCAGCCTTGGTTATTCTCTGTTAGTCCAAGGCGGTTGTTTATAATAATCTGTGGTTGCAATTTTCGTGCTAATTTAACAATACCTTCTGCATCCCAGTCTTTACTATTCTTTCCATTTTCTCCTTCAGCATACGTATAATCCATGAAAAGTTCATCAATTTGTCCAAATTCAGTGAGCAATTCGGTTAATTGGTTTTTCATATATTCCCTGTATTTTGCCATATTACGGTTCTTGTTTAATTCTTTCAAGAGTTCGGGGTTTTGTGGCATTTTGGGGTGGTTACGGTCAATGGTGAAATCGGGATGATGCCAATCCAATAACGAATAATAAAATCCTATACGTATGCCTTCGTTACGAAAAGCATTAACTAACGGCTTTAGGATATCCTTTTTATAAGGTGTATTGGTTATTTTATAGTCCGTATATTTACTGTCCCACATACAAAAACCATCATGATGCTTAGTCGTGAAAACCATATATTTAACTCCGGCTACTTTTGCCATATACGCCCATTCTTCCGGATTATACAAATCGGGATTAAATAAGTTTTTGTAGCGGTTGTAATGTTCATCGGACATTTTTTCTCTGCTTTTTACCCATTCGTGGCGAGCAGGCATAGCGTAAAGTCCCCAGTGGATAAACAGACCAAACCTGTCATGTGTCCACCAAGACATACGTTCCGATTGGTTTAATGAGGAATTATATTGATTTTGAACAATATGTGTCGCATTCGTCTGTTGACAAACGAAAGATAGGAGAAAGAGGGTATATATAATAGTTCTTTTCATACTTAGTACTTTATAGGTAAAATTTTGGTCATCAAATCTACAAAAATAGCTGCCATTCGTTGCTGCATATATGATTGTTCGCCCCGTATGGGATGATGTCCATAAGCTATGCCTTCTGTAACCTGAATATCCGTGGAATATAATTGGCTGAAAGGTTTTCCAGTGACAGGATGTAATACATTTTTTGAGAATCCGATATATTTATCAAATTCAATTAAAGGAACTCCCCATTTAGCGGCGAGCTTTCTGATACTTTCATTATAAACGGTGCGACAATCATGCCAGTGTGTACATAATACAATAATTGCAGGTTTACCATAAGGAGTATTATAGTATTTGGATGTAGTATCATTACGTAATTCATAGCATTCCGTGAGGTAACGTTTGATGACATAATCATAGGCTGCCGCGTAATTGCTGCGATCAAATGGTACTTCATAATCCGTGTATTTATCTTTCAGTTGAAGTTCTTCATAAACATCTTTATTATGTACTTGCATAATGACTAATGCATCAATTTCTTCCAGCTCTTCTTTGGAGTAGAGGGTGCCATTGACCATTCGGTTAGCTGTATTGGCTATGGCTTCTCCGCCTATGGATCGGTTAATGGCTTCGGCATTCAGTTTGCGACAACCTATTTCGAACCAACCGTTTTGCGGAGAAGCGAATGAGGCTCCTGTCAATAAGATATTGTATTCTGTTGTTTTTGACAGGTTTTGTGCTGCTACTATTCCTGTGAAAATATAGAATAACAGCACGGTTAGAAATGTCTTCTTCATATTTTCTTGTTTTTTTATGGTTTATCTATAATTCTGTATTTATCTACAGTAGGATTTAGTCCTTGTTTTAAATCGTGATACAATGGAGGTTTGTTAAAGTCAAAACTATAAGGCTCATAAAGTGTGGCACAATCTGGATGAGTCTCTCCGAATAGTTTGTATTCTTTCCATAACCGGTCATAATTATCGATGGCTTTACGAATACTTTTTGTGTCATATTGGCCGTTTATATCTCCTTCGTAGCCTTTGAGCATGATAATCCAACCCTGTTCATAGATTGAATATAAAAGTAATCCGTATTTGGCGGAAGTTTGTAAGTAACGCTTTAGTTCCGGATTGCCTGTTTGTATTTTGT
The DNA here is from genome assembly GCF_902491285.1 of uncultured Bacteroides sp. GTDB lineage: Bacteria > Bacteroidota > Bacteroidia > Bacteroidales > Bacteroidaceae > Bacteroides. Next base: position 55,070 of record NZ_CABUHK010000004.1, read on the forward strand.
CGGCTAATGCTACAATCTCTTTCCAGATAGCAACACTTTGGGCTTTTTCTAGTATGATTTTATGAGTTAGTCCTTGTTCTATAATAGTTTTGAGATTCTGTCTCAATTCTTTCTCTCCTCCGATGAATTGATCTCTCGTCCACCATACATTGATGGGGAGAATTAAAGAAGCTCTTCCTCTGACAATCGCGTCAGCAGACAAAAGAGAAAGACGATGAAAACGTTCGATGTCTTTTCCTTTGAATCCGTTGACCATGGCATATTTCTTAAATAATTCCTTTTCCGGTAACGACATCTGGTTTGCCCAATTGGCCAATATTGCAACGTTTATGTCGCACCATAATTCATTTTTGATATAGGGACCTCTCCAGCCTCCTCCTCTTGACCATGTCCAAATACCAGCAAAATTGGGATTTGATTTTAACTGGTTCAAACAGTAAGGCTGGGAGTCTGATTTTAATTCTTCAAATCCATTAAGTACACCGTCTGCAATATAGTTCGGGTATGCTCCTTTGCCTTCATATTCGCGTTGACATTCAATTTCTACAATTTGTTTGTGCTTACCTATTCCTAATGTAGGGTTGAATTTATACGTTCGGTGATAATCCCCCTGTACGTGTTTTATGCATAGATATAGATTGGGGTGAGGTTCAACGTTGTTTGTTACGGAAAGGTAATATTGGGGATTGATATGGAAGTAGCCGAAATCCCATGTACGGTAGAAGATTTTTTTATTTTGGCGTATGCACACTTCTTCTCTCAGCAGATTTATTAGGTTACTGTGTATTTTTTCTCCTCCATCGGTTTTATATGTAGAATTATGTTCCCATGATTTTTCGTTTCTGGGTATGGGACCATTGCCAGTGTGGTAAGGAGTATTTTGCAAGTAAGTTTCTCCTACGCGAATAACCAGACCGTCAAGTTTCGGGAAACGTTTAAATATTTCTTGAAGCATGATTCGGTGTATCTCTTGTGTTTTGGGGCGAGTGAAGTCAATTCGTCCTGTCGCGTCACAAATTTCATTTTTATAAATTTCCACCAGGCGTTTGGGAAGTACGATGATATCAGTAAAGTAATATGCTTCCAATCCGGCTTTATGGATAGCTTCAATCTTGTTTTCTATGCGGGTGGCAACAGAATCGATCCATAGACACTCTTTAGAACCGGCAGGACATATTCTTGGGTCTAAACTGCTATATGTTATGGCTGTATGTACAGATTGAAATTCATTAACTACTTGCGCGTTAAAACCATATTGCACTAAATTCCCAGGTTCATTGAACCATGTATTTGTAAAAGGTTCACCCGGATTATGATGAACCATATCCATAACAATAGGAGTTTGAGCAAACAGGCAACTCCACAGTGTGTTCGCTAGCAAAAGGACTGGAAATAGGTGTTTTCTCATGATAATATTATTGATTGTTATTAGTAACTTGTTGATCTTCGATAGAATCAAAACCCTTTTGTTGTTGTTTTATAGAATTGATTAATTGTACTCTATCCGGTAAGGAAGTGCGATATTTATCTATATATAGTCCGCATTTCTCTAATTGGTATTCTGTTATAGAGCTAACTCCCGGAATATTTTTCAGGCTTTTTAGAATAGATATTTCTCGGAAATTTAAGTTGGGAATAACCAAGTCTGTATTACTGCCGAAGTATGAATATTGAAAATCTTCATCTTTCCCTTCTTTTCGTAATCCGCAACGGCAGTTGATAAATGTGTTATCTGCTATGCTGTTATTAATGGGTAATTCCAGATGGTCGGTCTGTAAAAATGTACTTATACCTGGGTAGATGTTGTCCCAGTTGCCTTTGTTAATACGGAAAACATCGAACAAATGGGTGAATTCAGGATTTTGTGCATTATAATTTCGTTTTTTTCCACGGGCATCAATACTTATGCCTGCTGCACTACAATCAAAATATAGATTATCGTGAACGTGATTGCAGTGGCCTCCACCTATAATGGTACCGGAAACGACTTGATGGACTATGTTTTTATAAATTGAGTCCCCCGCATGTCCATCATCTGCATACAATGCATTAGCTCGTGGTGAATGATGAATAAAATTGTGGCGTAAGACGTTGCCTCGTGAAGTCCAGTCCCAACGACTATAAAAGGCTCCGACATCACCTGTGACCTGAGCTATGTCGAACACTTCATTATATTCTAGGATATTGTTGTTTCCTCCATAGATAAAGGCTGCATGGGGAGCGTTGTGTACCATATTGTGCCGGACGCTAATTCCCACTGCATTGCCTTCTTTTATGCCGATTCCTGTAGTAAAGACTCCCAGTTTTACAGCAGGAGCATAACTGCGCTGTATTTCACCAAAACGGGTAAAATAATTGTTCTCTATTAAGTGTTTGCAAGCAATCAGATTTTTTCGGTCACCTCCTGATACCTCAATACAGGTGCGACCGATATATTCAAAGTTGTTGCTTTGTATTCTATTTTGTTTTCCTCCCTGAATGATTAATGCGTCTCCTAATATATTTTTGAAGTTACATCCGGCAATCAGACATTCTGTGGCATTTTTTATGATAACGCCATCGCCTAAATGATTTTTGAAGGAGATATTTTCTATTTTTATATGATTTGAATTTATAATGTTAATCAATGGGGTAGTGTCTGATACAATACTCAATAAGTTTTCATCGAAATGTTCGGGAGGGAAAAGATATAATTTTTGAGTTGTAAAATCAATGCACCATTCTCCCGGCTGATCTATTTCTTCGAGAAGGTTCTCTACATAATATTCTTCTTTTCCCGAACCGTACGGACGATGATATTTGGAACCGATGCCGCCAAATATGCCTACATCTTTTCCTGCCTTTGTTTCTATCCCTACGCTGTGAGTGACAGTTTGTTTGTTCGGGTCTATTTCCTTTATACGTACAGTCCAGGCCTGCCAGGGGATACGCCAGTATCCTGTAAACCATAGACCGTTTTTGACGGCATTCACCCATTTGCCGTGTTCCGGATCACTATATTCAAAAGTACCTCCCTGTTCGTTTGTTCCGAAATTGTCCAATACCCTTTTCATATATAGATAACCTTTGTTGGGGTAACGCGAAAGAGGGAGTAGCTCATTGTTGTAAATGAGTTGTGGAAAGTTCTTCCGCTCTTTCATTAAATCGGGAAAAAACGGAACATTGATACCTATTTCCGATAAGTCTATCTCCATAATATTACCTTGAGCATTCGGGTGAACTCTATTTTTGGTTTGAGTATCTTTGACAGGTCTCAGTTTTCCTTTCAAGGGTTTATCACATCGCAACTGTACCTTTCCCGGATTTTTACCTTTTATTATTATCCCTTTCTTACAGTTTTTTATATCTATGCTTTTATGAAGGATATAGTCTCCGTCATGAAGTAAAATGGAGTTTCCGTTCATAGATGCTTTTTCGATGGCTGCTTGTATGCCCCTCTCTCCTTGGAGTGGGGAAAGCTGGATAATACTTTGCCCCCGGCTGGGAAAGGAAAACGTACAGGCTAATAATAAGATCAGTAAATGTTTCATTGTATTATATTGATTGTTGAAAATAGAACAAGTGCAAAAGTACCGTGATTTAGCTAATCTTTTTAATAATGGCATTTCAAAATATATGAGATTTGTTTCATGAGTTATTCGAAGTATTTTATATCATTGCAGAAAATATGAAAAACATGACGGTTGAGACTGACATAAATCATTCGAATTTGCGTATCATGTAACATGTGTTATATAAATGTAACCAGTGTTGTTATGAAGATGTTATTCTCATATATTTTGAAGCATGAGTATTAATTGCCGTGCTGTCTAATGCCTAATTTTGCATCCGTAGTTAAACAACACTAAGTAACCTTTATTAAATTTTTAATTATTATGAATTCATTTACACGCATTGGATTACGATCTCGGTTCCTGTTGGTGCTGATGATTGGACTTATTTTACCGACATTGTCTGTTTGGGGACAGAATGCAACAATTACTGGTAAGGTCGTTGATCCCAAAGGAGAGCCTCTTGTAGGCGTTTCGGTCTTAGAACAAGGTACAACGAATGGTACTGTTACTGATATGAATGGTCGGTATAGTATTGTTGTTCAGAAAGACTCTTCTCCTCTTCGATTTAGTTATATGGGGTTTGATAATCAGGAAATTGTTCCGGGAAAACGTCGGGTTATCGATGTCACATTGACAGAAAACTCTGTGGTGATTGATGATGTGGTGGTGATTGCCTATGGAACTAAGAAACGCCGTGACATGATAGGGTCTGTTTCTAAAATTAAAAGTGATGAAATTTCGCTGATGCAAGGTGGTCGTTTTGAGAATTCTTTGCAGGGGCTGGCTTCCGGTGTACAAGTTGTGAATGACGGTATGCCGGGTAGTACTCCACAGATAAAGATTCGCGGTATCGGTTCTATTGCATCGGGGAGTGATCCGCTTTGGGTGGTTGACGGTATTGTAGGTGGAGGTTCTACGATGGTGAACTCCAATGATATTGAATCAATAGAAGTATTGAAAGATGCTGCTGCAACCGCAATTTATGGTTCCCGCGGTGCGAATGGTGTGATCATTGTTACAACGAAGAAGGGAAAAAAAGGAGGACTTAAATTCGACGTTCATTATGAAGGCGGTATTACTCCTATCACTAATTCAGATTTAGGACTGGCCAGTACGAAGACATACTTTGATATAATGGATGAGGCTCGTGCTAATGTGGGATTAAATCCGCTTGACCCGCAGAAAGATATTATCGAACCGTATTATTCCAATTGGACTTCTCCGATAACTCGTGAGGAAGCTATGAATACGGATATGGATTGGGTTGATTTGGTGACTCGTATGGGACATTTCCATGATATAAACGTGGCCTTGAATCAAGGGGGGGAGAACTCAACGACTTACGCGTCTGTTAATTACCGTTCTGACGAGTCCAGTTTGAAAGGGCTAAGCATGAATGCGGCCAGCGCACGTTTGAATAGTGAATTTAAGAAAGGAATTGTGACTTTGGGAACTCAGTCTTTTCTGAAGTTCGACCGTAAAAAAACGACGAATAAATGGGCGGTAGTTTCTGATAAGTTTCCGTGGCGCAAAGTGTATGATCCGGAAGACCCTACAGGGTATTGGAATCCACAAATGGCGGATGGTCATCCGACAGCTACTCTTGACAACGATTATCAGTTGAGTACAGGTGAGAATTTTAGTTTCCGCACAACATTATATATGGATGTTAACCTGAAGTGGATAAAAGGGCTCTCAGTTCGTGCAGATGCAAGTTATGGGTATGGATTGGCGCAAAGTGATTATTGGTTGTCCGGTTTGATTACGAATACTGGCAATGTAGATGGTAACCAAGGTAATAAAAGCAAGAAAACGACTAAGTCCCAACAATATCATGCTTTTGCCAAATATAACCGTGAATGGACAGATCATGGTCTGGATATTGTAACGGGTATTGAAGCAAATAGGAGTTATACGGATAATGCTGTTGTTGCCGGTAAGAACTTGAGTGGTGAGTTTCAGGAACCCAAGATTATTGGTACAATGCTGGGGAATAACAGTGCTTATATAGGTGGTGAGAGTTACACATTCAGTTTCTTTAACCGTATCGACTATAAGTTCAAGCAACGTTATTTACTTGGAGCATCTTTTGTACGCGAAGGATCATCTAAGTTTGTGAAAGAAAACCGTTTTGGAGACTTCTATTCAGTATCAGGTGGTTGGATTATTTCTGATGAGGCTTTTATGCGTAATGCCGGTTTTATTTCATTGTTGAAGTTACGTGGCAGCTATGGAGAAACAGGTAATCAGAACATTCCTTCGGAAGTGACGAAGAATTCGTATAGTATAAAGAGCAAGCAATATTACAATAATATGCAGAATATGTTCTTATGGAATATCGCTAATAAAGCAGCTAAATGGGAGAAAAACAAAAGTATTGACTTGGGACTTGATTATGCGCTGTTCAATAATAAAGTAAATGGTTCTATTGCTTATTATCGTCGTACGACAAGTGACATGTTGATGCGTGTGCAATTACCCGCATCTGCCGGTATCACCAATAGTGGCGGTAATGCTGACAATAATTCTATGTGGGCAAATGTTGGTTCGATGTATAATCAGGGATTTGAATTTGACATTAATGTTACTTTGGTCAAGAAAGACTTTGAATGGAACATGAACTATAATTTGACGACAAATATGAATAAAGTGACAGCACTTGATGCGAGTGTTGATGCAAAAGGGACCGGTATCATCAATACACGTCCGGGAGCGATCACGAAGAAAGATCTGGCTTTGGGTACTTATTTTATGGCTGAATGGGCAGGAGTTGATCCGGAGAAAGGTATCGGCATGATTTATGAAATAGATCTTGACCGTTACAATAAGACCGGTGAGACAGTGAAAACCGGAAGATTGATTCCCGCTACTCAATCAAACGTAAATAAACACCGTATAATTCAAGAAGGTAAAACGGCTCTTCCGAAAGTTTATATGGGCTGGACAAATAACTTTAAATATAAGGCATTCGATTTATCATTTATGTTCTATCTCTCATTAGGTAGTTATACCTTTAATTATCATAGATATACAAAATCATTTGTAGGAGATGGACGTAATAATGTGACTGCTGATATTTATGAGAACTCATGGAAGAAACCGGGAGATATTGCAGAGTATCCGCAACTTCGTTGGCAAGATAAATATAATTATGATGACAATGGAAATGACAAGCAAAATGTAACTTATATAAAACATGATGCCGGTCACACCAAGTATCTGGAGAAAAGTGCTTATTTACGTTTGCGTAATTTGACTTTAGGATATACACTTCCACAAAGAATCTGCTCGAAAATAAATATTGATGCTTTAAGAGTGTATGTCTCAGCTGTCAACCTTTTCACCATTACTTCATTTAACGGCTATGACCCTGAAGTAAGAGTAAAGAACCAAACAGGTGCCAATGCGCAGGGAGCTGTATTCTCCGGTAGTGAAATGCCGCAGACCCGTATATTCTCCGCAGGTATTAACTTTAAATTTTAATTAAATATTTGATAGTATGAAAGCGATAAAAAATATAATGATAGCCTTATCCGGTATTGCACTTCTTGCTTCCTGTGATATGGATAAATTTTTTGAACTGGATCGTCCGGAATCTAATCCTTGGTTATCGGTTGATGATTTGGAATATTCTGTTGCTGATCCTTATAATACTCTTTTTCAGAATCCTAACTGGCAGGCACCTATCGGTATTATCCCTTATTATCAGGAATTGGTGGCAGATTTGTCTACGGTTAATCCGCAAGGGGCTTATGAGCAGGAAGCACTTTACTGGTATCCTCGTCAGATGTCTACCTTTGATGTAACAGGACAACAATTTGAGAAGACCTTTTCAATATTATATCGTTCTGTAACAGGAGCTACTTCTCCGTTGACTTATATTGAGGAGAAGGAGAAAAAAGGAGAGCCAGTTTTTGCCAATATGACTGAAAATGATAAGAAGACGTTGGCACGTCAGACCGGAGAACTATATTTTATGAGAGGGTATACCTATTGGCTGATTAGCCGAGCTTTTGTTGCTCCTTACGACCCGGCAGGTGGAGAGGGGAATAATCGTAAGTTCATTCCGTTAATCAATAGGCTTGATTATTCACAAGAGTCTGCACGCAATCCTTATATGGGGACTGTGAAAGAAGTGTATGATCAGATGTTGTCTGATTTTGCTAAAGCTAAAAGTCTGATGCCTGAAGATTATTTTGTGCGTGGTCGTGCCAATAAATTTTCAGCTGCTATGATGTTGATGCGTGTAAAATGGTTAATGGGAGATAAAGACGGAGCATTGGAAGAAGCTGATTATGTGATTACTAAAGCGGAAGCTGGAGTAGCACCTTTTGATTTGACAGAAGAACCGATTGTTGCTTTTAACCGGAATGCCGAACAACAATATACAGTAGACCCGGTATCAAAGGAAGTTATGTTTGAGTGTGCGTTCACTGAAAGCAATCAGGGAAATAACGTAGCTATTCCGTTAGCTCGTATGTGTAAAACTGGTATTTATAATTTCAAGTCAAAGACATTTGATGCTAGTAATAAATTATGGTTGGAAGGAGCGCGTGGCAGTCAGAATTGGCAACATGGTGGTTGGGCTTGTGCTTACTGGAATCCTCGTTTAATTAAGTATATTGGCTGGGCGGTAACAGATGATCCTATGGATTTGACGAATTATGTTCCGAGTGCAGAAGCCTTGGCTGATAAGAGATTTACTCAACTGCATTATTTCCTGAAAAACTATACGGATGGAGGAGATAAAACCATACATGAAATGGCATATAACAAGACAAAATGGAATGCTTTTTGGAATGATAAGTATTATCGGGCTCCGTATGGGAAGTATTCCCAAGTACCGTTGATTCGTTTGGCGGAAGCATATCTGACGCGTGCGACCTTAGTCCTTTCTAAGAATGCATCTCAAGCTTTAGGAGATGTGAATAAGATTCGTCAACGTGCCGGATTGACTCCTTTGAAGAATGTAACTGAAGCAGATATAGAAAAAGAAAGAATCAAAGAGTTTGGTTTTGAGAATGGAGACCGCTTGCTTTATTTAGTAGCTATGCAGAAGACAATTGATGGGCAAAAGAGAAATCCGGGAGCTGTTTATGATAATCCGAATACTGATGGGGAGCCGATTCCTGCAATGAATCCGCCTTACAGTACTATGTATGTGCCGTTGCCTTCCATTGAATATTTGTATTCAGGATCTTATCAGCAACCTTAAAAGAAGGTGAGGTTTTAAAAAAGAAGTGCCGCTATGTCTTACGATAGCGGCACTTCTTTTTGGTAATAACTCTGTTATTTCCTGTACTTCTTTATATATTCGGAAGGAGATAAGCCGTATTCTGTTTTGAAGCATTTTCCGAAATAAGATATTTCGTTAAAACCGCATCGATAAGAAACTTCGGTCACTGTATATTCTGTGTTTTGAAGCATATCTAGTGAAGTTTTCAACCGTATGTCAAGGATGAGTTTACTGGGCGACATACCTGTTACGGCTTTGATCTTGCGATATACCTGTACGCGGCTCATACCGATTTCTTCACTGAACTGATCAATGGAGTAGGCTGGGTTTTCTATGTTTTTGTTTATTATTTCCATTACTTTTTTCATAAACTTTTCTTCCATGGCACTATAAACAGAAGTATCTTTAGCTTCCGGTGGTTCTCTGTTGATTGATACCATTTCCGTTCCATATCGTTCTGCGAGTTTTTTCCGATTAATCAAAAGGTTGGCAACACGTACAACCAACAATTCCGGATCGAATGGTTTCATGATATAATCGTCAGCTAACGATTCATAGCCTTCGCGCACTTGCGATGAAGTGACACGGGCTGTGAGCAATATGATCGGAATATGTGAAGTTACCATATTGTTTTTAGATAATCTTGTAAACTCAATACCGTTCATGTATGGAGTCATAATGTCACTGATCACCAAATCAGGTATTTGTTTTTGTTCTATTTCATAGCCTTCTTTACAATTTACGGCAGTATAGATATTATAGTATTTGCTGAGCAATGATACCAGGTAATTACGTACATCCTCATTGTCTTCTATTATGAGCAGAGTTATTTCCTTGGGTGAAGTATTAGTCTGAGATATCTCGCAGGGATTGACATCTGTTGCAATAAGTGCTTCTACATCAGAATAAGCATGGGTGGATTTTACTATCTTGTCTTTGCTAAGTAGTTGGTTTTCGGTATAACTATCTTTACCTAATGGGAGAGTGAAAGACACGGTCATTCCATGCCCTTCTTTATTATCTATCCAAATACGTCCGCCATGGAGCTCAATGATACTTTTTGTCAGATTCAGCCCAATTCCGCTTCCCAGCACTTTCTCACCTGCCTGGAAGAAAGCTTCGAATATACGGGGCATCATATTGGCAGGGATTCCGGAGCCGCTATCTTCTACTTTAATCAAAAGAATCTTTCCTGCGGGGAGAGTCAGATTTTCAGGCTTCTGAATATCTTCAGTATTGGTTTCCATACTTGAAATGATAATATATCCACCGCTGGGAGTATGCTTTAGAGAGTTAGAGAGCAGGTTAAAGAAAACCTTTTCCAATAGAATGGCATCAAACCAAGTGTCTGTTGAGGAGGTCGTATCATTAAATTCGATAGATATGTTTTTCTTTTCGGCAACAGGTATGAATAGTTTGATGATTTCAGGTATGTAAGTACCTAGATTGTAATTGCTGACGTGAAGTTGCATTTTCCCGGCTTCCAGCTTGTGAAAGTCCATTAAACGGTTTACCAGCCATAATAAACGTTGGGAATTACGGTTGATCAGCTCCAATGGTTGGCGATATGCCGGAGGCATATCTTCTTTATGCAACAGGTCTGTGAGCGGAGCTATGATTAAAGTCAGCGGAGTACGGAGCTCATGTGAGAAATTGGTGAACATTTGTACACCCATATTGTGACTGATTTCAATATTCTGTTTCTCCATCTGTTTTAACTGAAGATCCATTTTCAGTTGTGCTTCCCGGGTTTTATAACGTATGAACAGCATAATCATACTAATGGTGAATGCAAGATAGAACAAATACGCATACCATGTTTTCCATAGAGGAGGAGTGACTGTAATTGATAATGAAGCATTTCCATTGCTCCATATACCGTCATTATTGCAAGCTCTTACTTTAAAAACATATTTACCTGGTGGGATATTAGTATAGTTAACGCTCCGTTCGTGTGTCGGTTCCGACCAACCCTTATCAAATCCTTCAAGCATATAGGAAAATTTATTGTTGGAGGCAAACACGTAACTAAGTGCGGAGAATTTGATTGTGAATGAGGTTTGGTTGTATCTTAATTTGATTTTCTGATTTGAAATATTTATCCATTGGGCAGTTTTATTATCTTCCAGATAATCTGCCCAAATTCTCATTTTTGTAATATATACGGGGGGTATGAATGTATTTTGTCTAATTAATTGGGGATTAAATGAAAGAAAATGATTATTTCCACCGACATAAAAAATGTTGGATGAACTTTTCAGGCAAGCGTGTAAATTGGTTTCCAATAAAGAATATCCATTTTTATTATCCCAGTTAGTGAAAGTCTCTGATTTGGGGTCAAAACATGACATGCCTTTTAAAGTAGAAACCCATAATTTACCGTTATTATCGGCCACAATACTGTTGATAGCATTATTGGGAAGACCGTTTTCTTCATTATATATCGTGAAACTTTCTTTGATATTATTATATAACCCTATGCCACCGCCATAAGTTCCTATCCATAAATTTTCCGATGCATCAGTATACAGCGTACTGACATGATTGCTTGGCAGGAGTTGTTCCGGACTTTTTTCTTCACTACCAAAATGTTTTAATTCATGAGTCTGTGTGTGATAGCGATATAGACCGGCTGCACGAGTTCCCATCCATATATAAGGTCCTATAGCTTTTAAATCTTGTACATTGATGATAGAAAGTTCTGTGGCACGACCCTTTACTGGAAAAGACTCTTCCAATTGGTTGTTCTCCATGTGGTAACGTAATACGGGGCTGTCTACTCCTAAAGCAATCCAATAAATATTATCAGTACCTTTGGCAATACATCTTACTTGATTATAAGGAAAATCGGGTATCTCTTTTATTATGCGGCGGGTTTCCATATCATAGAGATATAGTCCGCAATAATAAATACTAATCCATAAAAGATGATCTCCTTCTTTCTGTATATATTTTACCTCATTGTTTGTTACCGAGCGTGGAACATGAAGCGGGCAGTATTCATAACTTTCGTCTTTGGGATTGTAGATGATTAAACCACCGTCCGTGCCTAACCAAAGTTTTTCTTTATATTCTACTATGGCATTAATGTTTCCGATACTTTTTTGGAGCTTATATTCTGGTTTATGAGGAATAAAGAAATTGCTGTATGGTGTGTACAAATTAACACCTCCTCCGTAAGTTCCGATCCATATATTATTTGCTTTATCCCTATATAGAGAGATGATAGTATTTTCACTCAAACCGCAGCTTTGTTCCCGTTGGTAATAATTGATAAGCCTGTTTGCTTGCCGGTCATAAATCAGCACCCCTTCCCGTGTGGCAAGCATAAGATTTCCTTCCAACGTTTCTACAATGTAGTTGACTTGGGAGTTATTGAAATTTTTGCCGTTTTCCATTGTCAGGTTGGCATCTACGAGTTTACGGTTTTTACGGTCAAACCATTTAAGTCCTGAATCCCACATACCTACCCACAGGCGTTTATCATTGTCTTCATATAAAAAGTAGATCTTATGTTCATCACCGAATTGAAAACGCTCTGTAACATAGGTGACAGGATTCATGATGCACAATGTGTTGTTGATAAGATAGCAGATTTCATTTTGACTGTTTTGCATAAGCCAGAAGACAGAACCGTTGGTTGAAATGGGGATAAAATCATCAGTTTCCTTATTATACAGATTGAGTCCTTTCATGCTGCCTACCCAGATTCTTTTTTGGTTATCGCATAACAAGTGTTTGATGCAATTGTCCGATATAGTATACTGGTTCGCCGGATCATGAAAGTATTGGGTAAATGTATTTGAAGATACGTCGTAGCGATTCAGCCCACTGTGAGTACCTATCCATAGAACTCCGGGCGATTCTTCAATAATGGTGGTAACATCACTGCTGGATAGGGAGTGCGGCTGACCGTCGGCGCGAAAAACTTCGAACTCGGTACCATCAAACCGGTTCAGCCCATCTCGCGTGCAGAACCACATAACTCCGTTACTGTCTTCCAAACTACGTATAACGGTGTTTTGTGAGAGTCCGTTACTTACGTTATAGTTCTGAAACAATATGTTGTTGTCTTGCGCTCTGCAAATGGAAATAAACAGAAGAAAAATGATGAATGCAATGTTTTTCATGTCCTGATAGATATTTTTAGTAGAAGCAAATATAATTTGTTTGCAAGTAACTCGCAAACAAAATCGAGGTTGAAAATGAAAAACGTAACCTGTGTGATAGTAATGTAACCAGAGTAGGAATAAAGATACATGTATGGAAAAGATTGAAACATGATTTCTAATGGATTAAAATAAGGAGTGCTATTTTTGTAACATGAAAAACAAAGTGAAATGAATTATGAAAAACTCTTTTTTAATAGTTACTGCTACATTGCTTGTATCCGTGTTCTTTTCTTGTACAAAAGAAAGAGTGACAGCCGGTTCGGTTAATGAGGTTTATGAATTTCAGTCGGTAGATTCCACTTGGAAACTTTTGACTTTGCGTGAAAAGATAGGGCAGACAATGTTAATGCTACCTGATCGTAAGAAAGAATTGGATTTGGGAGACGGCTCATTGGAGATGTACTTCAAACGTTACCCGGTTACAGGTTATTTTATGGGGTGGAAGTTGTTTACAGGAGTTCCGGAGGAAGAGCGGGTTGATTTTGTGCGTAGTTCTGTCGAGGAATATCAAAAAGCATCAGAGCTTCCTTTATTGTTTCAACAGGATTATGAATCGGGAGTAGGACTTCAAGGGATGACTCCTTTTCCGAAAGAGATGGCACTGGGAGCCGCAAATTCTCCGGAGTTAGCTTATAAATATGGTAAAAGTGTAGCATTAGAATGTCGTTCGTTGGGTATAAACTGGGTGTTACATCCTGTTGCAGATTTGAATATGAATCCATTGAATCCTATTGTAAATACACGTTCAGTTTCGGATGATCCGGAAAAAGCGGTTTGTTTGTTGTCCGAACAGATAAAGGGGTTGCAAGATAACTCTGTTGCCGCTACAATCAAACATTTTCCGGGAGATGGGGTTGATTATCGTGATCAGCATTTGATGACAACTGTCAATTCCTTGTCTGAAGAAATGTGGAAGCAATATCATGGAAAAGTGTTTGCCGAGTTGATTGAAAAAGGAGTTGCGTGCATCATGCCTGGACATATAACTTTACCTTTCTATCAGAAAGAAAAGATAAATGGTTATCTGCCTCCGGCAACTTTATCTCATGAGCTATTGTCCGGGTTATTGAAAAAAGAAATGCATTTTAACGGGGTCGTGGTATCGGATGCAATGACAATGGCAGGCTTCCGGGGCTGGTATAAAAATGATTTGGAAGGGCAAGTTGCCAGTTTTTTAGCCGGGGTAGATATATTGTTGTGGCCTTCTTACGAATACATGGATACGGTAGAAGTACGGATTCAACGTGGTGAAATTCCAATGGAACGGTTGGATGATGCTGTTCGCCGTGTTTGGGCAATGAAAGAACGTTTTGGGTTATTAAATAAAAACAGGGAGTTGATACGTCCTGTCTCAACAGAAGAAAAGGCTGAAATACGGGAAGCTGCCAAAGAGATAACAGAGCGTTCCATAACTTTAGTACGGGATGAAGATCATAAGTTACCACTTTCTTTGGAAAAAGATAAAAAGCTGTTATTGGTGGCTGTAACTCCCGTAGCTCATAAAGGTAATGACCGTGACTTTAAGCGATTACAGAATTTGCGGGATGAGTTTGTGAAGAATGGTTTTGAGGTTGATTTTCGCCGTAATATACTTTATGAAGATCAAGGTTGGCAGGATAATGCGACTGAAGTGTATGATAAAGTAATCTTTCTGGTGGCACGGAATACTCATACTCCATTTGGCCCGCTTCAATTATGGGACGATGAGGCTCAGTCCGTATGGGCTGCCAATTCTATGGACAAAAGTAAAGTGATTGTTATTTCATTGGGTAGTCCTTACATTGGAAATGAATATTTTGAACGTGTCAAGACTTATATAAATACCTATTCGAATGATACTTCCACTCATTCTGCTTTATTACGGATATTGTTGGGACAGCTTCCGTTCAAGGGTAAGTCACCGGTCAATCTAGAGCATAAACTGTTTACATTTTAATCATTATACTTATGAAGAAATTTTTATTTAGTGGAATTATAGCTTGTCTTATCGGGTTTTGTTTCAGTTGTACTACAACAGAAGACTCTGCAGGGTTGCAGATGCGTGCAGGACTTCCTAATTTTAATTATAAGATACAAAAGAATGAACCTGTATCTGTTGTTTTTTTGGGTGGAAGTATAACAAATCATCAAGGATATAGAGTGCAGATTACTGATTGGCTCAAGCAACAATATAGTAATGTACAGTTTACGTCAATAAATTCCGGAATTGGTGGGACCGGGTCCGATTTGGGTGTGTTCCGTACAGAACGGGACGTATTGCAATATCATCCGGATTTGGTATTTGTCGAATTTGCTGTGAATGATGCCAAAACAGACTCCTTGGTGATTGCTCATTCCATGGAAGGAATTGTGCGTAAGATCTGGCATCATAATCCGCATACGGATATATGTTTTCTCTATACGCTAAATGAACCAATGTTGGACGACTTGAAATCAGGAAAGAATTACCGTTCTGTGCGGTATATGGAGACAGTAGCAGACTATTATGATATTCCGTCTGTTAATTTTGCCGATGATGTTTTGGAATTGTTGAATGAGGATAAGTTGGTTTTTAAAGGAGATTCAAAAAAGGAGTATGGTGGTAAGATTGTGTTTACGAATGATGGGACACATCCTACTTATGATGGCGGACATCCTATATATACAAAGACACTGAGCCGCTCCCTGTTACATATGAACAAGGCGCAGGAAAAGGCACATGCATTGAAAGCTCCGTTGTATCCGGGTAATTATGAGAAAGCTAAAATGATTCCCGTAACAGAGTTTGAACATTCCGAAGGTTGGAAAGTACTCTCGAAAGATGATAAAGCCTTTTCAAATTTTCAGGGAGACCAAAAAGCATTGCCGGTTGTTCTGGAATCCTCGGATTCGGAAGATTTTGTGAAAGTACGTTTTAAGGGAATTCGAGTTGGAGTGTTTGATTTAATCGGCCCCTCATCCGGAGGAATGACAGTAGAGATAGATCAGAATGATCCTTCCTATATCCGTAGGTTTGATAAATATTGCGGAGATCGTAATCGTACTAATTATTGTCTGTTTGAATCCTTGAATGAAGAAGAACATACAGTAATTATTCGTCCGGATAATAGACGTTTTGAGAAGGCGGAAATCTACAAGATGAATCCGAAGCGAATAAAGGAAACTGAATATTTCAATGAGTTTAATACATATCTCGGCTATATTCTTTTAGTGGGTGATATTATACAAAATTAATGGTGCAAGACTGATAGTATAAGGCTGTTATTGTAGTCAAACTATAAATTAGATTACAATAATAGCCTTGTTCTTCAAACGCTATAAATTTATGCTCGGAATATGTCTCTTATCAGCTCTTCTTAAACCATTTATAAACCCATTTGCCCACTTTCTCATAATGTTGTGTTTCCGTATCGGTGTATAATTTGGAGAAGAAGGAACTATCCAGCGGTTCTCCCGATTGATTGGGGTATAATACAATCAAGCTGTTATTAGAGAAATATTTGCCTAATTGTCTCGGCAGTTTCTCGAACGAACTGTCATAAGAAAGCGTTCCGGGACGTGCGCTGATAATGACTAACAGATGGTCGTAGCTTACTTGTCCTGTCAATACCAGTAAGTCGTTCCAGTCCTCCAGAAGAGAAAAATCGGTCAGTACTTGTTTATACCTCTTCTTTATCCATGCTTGCAGGCGTGCGGTTGTCTTTTCGTTCGCGAAGAAATGTACACGACAACCGAGCGTACTTCCCATCCGGCAGAAATGCTCCATCCATCGTGGAAAGCCGTATTCATATTCAGCTTTTGGGGGCACGGCAATAACGATTCGCTTTATCGTATTGACCGGTATCAGGAATTTGGAGATGATTATTTCACAGTTTAACCCCTTCAGCAGGTTTTCGGCAAGTATTCCGAAGTATGAATCGGTGATGTTTACCTTGCGGTGCAAACCGGTGATAATGCTCGTCACCTCATTTTCTTTCACGGAATGGATTATGCCGGAAGCGATATTCAAGTCATAACGGGTGAGCTGTTTCAGCGATACATTGGCGGCTGTTGTTGTCATGGCGGCTTTTTCCAAGTAGTGCCTGCTTCGCATCCTTAGGTTATCTGAGGTGGTATTGTTATCATTGATAACATTCAGTGCCAGCAAGTTGTCTTTCAGTTTCGTATCGCGTATCACTAAAGAAAGGTTCATCATATCCTCAATCGTGTTCGGATTGGCAAGAGAAATCAGGATCTTTTCCGTTTCTGTCGACGACTCTTTGCCTGTTTCCGAGTCGTCCATGGCTACCTTTCCGGCTGCTCGCTCGGTTATCAGAGAGCTGGCTATGCAAGTGACAAGTATCAACAGGACTGTTCCGTTCAACACGTCATCATTCAGCAGACGTTCGCCACCGGGCAGGATTATGTTGTACCCCACCAGCACTGCCGCCAGTGTCGCTGCCGCTTGTGCGTTACTCAAACCGTACATCAGGTTCCGTTCGAGAACTGACATCTTGTATATCTTCTGTGTGAGCCAGCAAGCAATCCATTTACCCGTCAGTGCCATTACAATCATAACGGCAGCCACTTTCAGCGCATCCCCATGTCCGAAGATGACACGCAGGTTAATCAACATTCCCACTCCGATAAGGAAGTAAGGAATGAAAAGTGCGTTGCCTACAAATTCCAGATGATTCATCAATGGAGAAACGTGTGGAATGAGCCGGTTCAGTACCAACCCAGCGAGAAAAGCGCCTAAAATACCTTCCATACCTACAAACTCCATAAGCCCCGCCCCTAGAAAGACCATGGCAAGGACGAAAATGAACTGCATCACATTGTCATTGTACCGATGAAAGAACCAGCGGCCGATACGTGGGAAGAAATAGATGATAAGTCCGCCCAGGAAGATAACCTTCACTACCAGCCATATCCAGAAGAACCCACCGGTCTCTCCTTTGAACAGACCGCCTATAACCGCCAGTACGAGCAAAGTAAGTGTATCCGTCACCGCTGTTCCGCCTACCGCTATGCTTACGCTTCGATGGCGTGATATGCCGAAACGGGTGACGATGGGATAGGCTACCAGCGTATGGGAAGCATACATACTGGCTAGCAGTACGGAAGTGACGACACTGTATTTCAGATAAGAGATATTTGCCACAAACCCGATTCCGATGGGGATGATAAAAGCAAGCAATCCGAGGACTAGCGCCTTGTTTCGTGTCTCTTTGAAATCCCCCATATTCATTTCAAGACCGGCCAGGAACATGATATAGTAAAGTCCTACTTTCCCGAACAGTTCAAAGCTGCTGTCCCGTGCCAAAATATTGAAACCATGTTCGCCGACCGCCAATCCTGCCAGAATCATGCCGATAATGTGAGGGATGCGGAGCTTGTTCAATAAGATAGGAGCAAACAGTATGATGAGAAGTACAAGGAGAAATATCCATGTAGGGTCGGTTATAGGGAATGTTAAATCAAGGCCAATCCAATCCATAATTTGATGAGTTCATGATATTTGTTGCGCAAAATAACCTAAAAAAATGCTTTTAAAAAAGCGATAACTAATAAAAGATTGTTTTATTCTTTACCATATATCTTTTATCTTTGCAAGAATTAAAAACTAAACAGGATTTCAAGAAGATGAAAACAGCATTATTAGCAGTAGGAACCTTGTGTTTCATGGCAAGTTGCACACCGGAAATGACAAGTTCAAGAGGCATCGTTTGCGATGCAAGTATGAATACGGTATCAATCGTTACCGATAAGAATGATACGCTTTCATTCAGTACGATGGATGCCGGCAAAGAAGAAGTGAACGGCTTGCTTCTGAACGATACACTGGAAGTTTTCTATACCGGAAAATATACTCCGGGAATGAAAGCCGCAAAACTCGTCCAATATCCGCAGACAGCAAAATTGGGTGGCGACCGGGACGAACACGGATGTATCGGCTCTGCCGGATATGTTTGGTGTGAAGTGCAGAAAGACTGTATCCGTTTGTTTGAGAAAGGTATCCGTACGGAAGCTGTCGATGGCTATAACGCTTCTGCTTTCATCGTTTTCAGTCCTGATTCTACACGTGCCGAGCTTTTCTTCTCTAACGGGCAAGCTAACGAAATTTTGGAGAGACGCGGTTTGCCTTCGGGCGGTTATGCATGGAATGTGGAAGATGATGATACAAAGAATGTGCGCCTGATTGATGGCTTGTGGACAATCAGTCAAAGAGGGTATTTGATTTATACACAGAAAGCAGAAAAGAAGTAACCAATAACCGGACGAGATATTGGAATCCCGGTATAGGTGTACATCAATACGGCTTATACTGGGATTTTTATTTCTAGGAACTTCTGGGGAACTCTCATAATCTGAGGATTTTTGTGTATGTTTGCTTCGTACAGAATAAAATATTCTAAATCTAAAAGATGAAACTTATGACAGAAAAAGAAAAGATGCTTGCTGGGGAGATATACGATTGTGGTGATCCGGAACTGATTCGGCGTTGGCATTATGCAAAGGAACTTCAGTTACGGTATAACAACACGGACAGCCGGAACGGTGAAGAACTGTCTGCTATTTTAAACGAACTGTTGGGATCACATGGAGATAATGTTTGGATTGCGGCACCTTTCTTTGTAGATTACGGAGAGAATATACATGTAGGCAGTCATGTTGAGATAAACATGAATTGTGTCTTTTTGGATTGCAACCGCATTACGATTGGAGACAATTGCGGTATAGGGCCCGGAGTACATATCTATGCAGTTACCCATCCGGTGAATCCGGCGGAACGCCTATCTCCGGACAGCCGGTTCTGGAAGTCACTCACCGCTCCGGTTACGATTGGGAATAACGTATGGATTGGTGGTAGTTCGGTTGTTTTGCCGGGAGTCACTATTGGTGATAATGTGACTATTGGCGCCGGAAGTGTAGTTACTAAAGATATTCCATCGAATTGTCTGGCGGTGGGAAATCCTTGCCGCATTATACGGGAAGTATAGTTGTACTGTCAATAGCTTCTGTATGCCCGCCAGTTTTATACTCCAAGAAATATTTTTATTGAATTTGCCCTCATACCCTCATAATCAGCTACAATCCCTTTATTCATCGTGGTTTCAGCTATGAGGGCAGAGCTTTTTAACCCTCTGAGGGTAAAAGTTGCCCTCAGGGGGAAAATTCCCTAATTAAATCGTAACTTGTTTATTATTACCATAATAGCCGTCTCCCGGTACATAAATCGGTTGCATCACGCCACCCTCATTTTTCAGCTTTCCTTCGTCGCGTAGCCGTCGGATATGTCTCATTGCCGTACTTCTTGCCATTCCGCAGAGATTTTGGAAGTCATATCTTCGCATGAACTGATGTGTCTGGAAATACTTCGTCAGTTGCCGGTCTATTTCGTCGTTTGTCGGTTGTGAGAAGTCCAGTCCCCCTTTCAGACTTTTGACTTTCAGTATTCCGAACTCATTTTTCAAAGCTTGGTCGGCACGAAACTGGATTGCTTTCAGTTTTATTTTGGTTGCTTTCCGTTTGGTGTCTATCGTCACGGGTTCCGTACACGTCAGGCAGGGGTGGAAGTAGCCGATGCCGTCCAGATGCACCTGTTTCCCGTCGGCCAATTCCTGTCCCAAAATGTGTGACAGTGCATCAAGCACGGCGGTTACATCCGTTTCAGTCAGCGAACAGCGTTCCTGAATACGGCGGCGCACTAAATCAGTCCCTATCGAACCGTTGTATTTAATACGCGGGTGTAGTGTTTTCTCTCCTTTTTCCTTGTCCGAAGGTTTCGGATTCTCATACCAATCAAATAATATTGCCATAGTCTTTTGTTTTTAAATACGTATTGTTATTATGTTATTTCTTATGATAGTATACATCAACGTATTAGGAAGCATCCGTTAACGGTTAATGCTTTGCAAGGGCTCACTGTTGTAAATAAACTTGTTCACATCTGTAGACCTGTTTGTCCACAGCCGACAACTTGTTTATCCACAATAGTGAGCCCTTGACAACTACTAAGCAAAGATACAAAAAGAATAGGGAGAATACAAATAAAATACTAATATTAATCAGATAAAATACTTGTTTTTCAGAACTTTATAACGTACCTTTACAGGCGTTAAACGGCAAGCCGTATTGAAAGAATAAACAGGTAAAAAACAGGATGAAAATTACATTAATCAGACAAGACAACGGGAGCGGAAAAGAAACTCTGAGCGTTTGTGAGGCAAGTACATTGTTCGACAAAATGAAGACGGAGACAAAATCGGGATACATCACGGCTTTGCGAAATCTTATACCTTTAATGGAGGGCACGTATGGTCAGTACGAACATATAGACAAGCTGCCCTATATCTATTCCGCCGTGGAATATACCCGCACCAAAGACGGAGAACGAAGGATGAAACAATATAACGGACTGGTGCAACTGGAAGTGAAGCACTTGGCGGGTCTGTCCGAAATCGAGTTTGTGAAGCGGCAGGCGGCACTGTTGCCGCAAACCTTTGCCGCTTTTTGTGGTTCCAGCGGTCGTAGTGTGAAAATATGGGTGCGTTTTGCCCTACCGGATGCCGGCGGACTGCCTGA
This sequence comes from uncultured Bacteroides sp., assembly GCF_902491285.1. GTDB lineage: Bacteria > Bacteroidota > Bacteroidia > Bacteroidales > Bacteroidaceae > Bacteroides. The sequence goes on from NZ_CABUHK010000004.1 coordinate 76,579, forward strand.
AAAAGAAACGGACGCGGAGTTATTCCATGTACACGCCTATTGGCTGGCGGTGAAATGTTATCAGCCGCTACTTCCTTTCGACATCGACTTAAAAGAACCGGTGTTGGCACAAAGATGCCGGATGACACTGGATGAGGCTCCTTATTACAATCCGGACGCAGTGCCGTTCTGCCTGGAGCAACCGCTTTCCATGGCGGGTGAAGAGACTTTCCGGCAACGCAAACAGGGGGAAAAGAATCTTCTGTCGCGCCTGCAGCCGGGATACGAATCCTCGCGGACTTTCAAGAAAATTTATGAGGCTGCACTGAACCGTGCGTTTCAGGAAATGGAGGACTGGAAACGTGGGGACGACCTTCAGCCCTTGCTCGTGCGTCTTGCCGAACATTGTTTCAAGGCGGGTATCCCTGAGGAAGAGGCTGTGCGGCAAACACTTATCCACTATTATCGTGAGGAAGACGAGCAGACCATCCGCCTTGAGTTGCATAATCTCTATCAGGAATGTAAGGGGTTCGGCAAGAAAAGCAGTATCAGCAGGGAGCAGGAGACAGCTTTCCTGTTGGAAGAATTTATGAACCGCCGTTACGAACTTCGTTATAATACAGTGTTGGACGACCTGGAATACCGTCAGCGTGATTCCATCCATTTTTATTTCAAGCCTGTGGACAAGCGTGTGCGCAACAGTATTGCTATCTGTGCCCTGAAAGAGGGTATCAGCGCATGGGATCGCGATGTAGACCGTTTCCTGAACTCGGAATATGTCCCTTTGTACAATCCCGTCGAGGAATATCTTTATGAGGTGGGGCGTTGGGACGGCAAAGACCGTATCCGTGCGTTGGCAGGCCTGGTTCCTTGTGACAATCCGCATTGGCAGGAATTGTTCTATCGCTGGTTTCTTAGCATGGTAGCGCATTGGAGAGGGCTGGACCGGCAGCATGGAAACAATACTTCGCCCCTGCTTGTCGGCCCGCAAGGGTTTCGTAAGTCAACGTTTTGCCGTATCATCCTGCCGCCGGAACTGCGTTTCGGCTATACGGACAGCATCGACTTCAAAAGCAAGCAGGAGGCGGAGCGTTATCTGGGACGTTTTTTCCTGATAAACATTGATGAGTTCGACCAGATAAATGTCAGCCAACAGGGATTTCTGAAACATCTGTTGCAGAAACCGGTTGCCAACCTGCGTAAACCTCACGGCAACACTATCCGCGAAATGCGTCGTTACGCTTCTTTTATCGGCACGAGCAATCAGAAAGATTTGCTGACCGACCCCAGCGGCAGCCGCCGTTTTATCTGTATCGAAGTGACGGCTCCTATCAGCACGAACGTCACTATTAATTACAAACAGCTTTACGCGCAGGCGATGGAAGCCATCTATAAAGGAGAGCGTTACTGGCTGAACGAGGATGACGAGCAGATTCTGAAAGAGACGAACCGTGAATTTGAGCAGATAAGCCCGTTGGAACAGTTGTTCCATTGTTATCTTAGTCCGGTGGCGGAAGAAGAGGAAGGCGAGTGGCTGACCACCATGCAAATCTTGAGTTATCTGCAGACGAAGACACGTGATAAACTGGCTATCAATAAGGTATCGCAATTCGGGCGTACGCTCCGGAAGTTGAATATACCCTGCCGGAAGTCTTACCGGGGGACGCTTTATCATTTGGTTAAGATAGAGTGACGGAAGGCAGGCACTCTGAGGGTATAAGCGTAAAACATGCATAAAAAATAGCTTGTATGATGCTAAAGAACTGATTATTTTGTACTTTTGTCTTACATATGCAAGAATCCGCATTCAAAATAATCAATATAATCAATCCGTTTTTTCAGATACAAAGACTAAAGAAGTATGCAGAGAATATTAATTGTGGAAGACGAAAAGAGAGTGGCCGATTTGCTGAAAATCGGTTTGGAAGAGAACGGTTATCAGGTCTTGGTAGCTTATGACGGTGCCATGGGGTTGCGTCTTTTCCAGTCAAACACTTTCCAACTGGTTATCTCGGATATCATCCTGCCCAAGATGGATGGTTTCGAGCTGTGCAGGGAAATCCGCAAGATTGACGACCGGGTTCCAATCCTGATGCTGACTGCTTTGGGTACGGCCGACGACAAACTGGAAGGCTTCGATGTCGGTGCGGACGATTACATGGTGAAACCTTTCGATTTCAGGGAGTTGACGGCAAGAGTCAGGGTGCTGCTGAAACGGAATGCGGTATCAGGCGGTGCTCCTGCGAAACAGATTGCTTACGCTGATTTGTCCATCAATCTGGAACGGCAGGAAGTCACCCGAAACAACATCTGCATCCGGCTTTCCCCTAAGGAATACAATTTGCTGGTCTATATGGTTGAGAATGCGGAGAAAGTAATCAGCCGTGTGGAGATAGCGGAGAAAGTATGGAATACTCATTTTGATACGGGAACCAACTTCATTGATGTGTATATCAACTATTTGCGAAAGAAGATAGACCGGGATTTCGATGTCAAACTTATCCATACCAAGCCGGGGGTAGGCTTTATCCTCGCAGACAAGATATGAAAATAAGAACAGCGCTTACATTAAAGAATACCGGGGTGACGGCTACTGTTTTCCTGCTGTGCATGGTCTTGATTTATCTGGTCAGTGAGCGGACGCGTGACAAGACTTTTTTCAGAGACTTGAAGAGCGAGGCAGTCACTAAAGCCCATCTGTTTCTTGCCGACCAGGTGGATGCCCGGACTATGCAGTCCATCTACCTGAATAATAAGAAATTCATCAACGAAGTAGAGGTAGCCGTTTATACCACAGACTTCCGGATGCTTTACCATGATGCCATACAGAACGATATAATCAAGGAAACGCAGGAAATGATAGACAATATCCTGCAGAAAAAGGAGATGGAATTTCATGTCGGCAAGTATCAGGGGATTGGTATCGTTTACCCGTTCGGGGGAAAGGAGTATATAGTCACGGCCGCCGCTTATGACGGTTACGGCTATGACAATCTGCTCGGATTGCAGAAAACGTTGTTCATTTTGTTTGTTGTAGGATTACCCCTGTTGTTCGCTGCCGGTTACTTTCTGGCGAGGGTTTCATTGCGACCGATACGTACTATCGTGAGCGAGGCGGAAACGATTACCGCTTCACGGATAGACCGCCGTCTTCCGGTGAAGAACGAGAGTGATGAGTTGGGTGAGCTCAGTACGGCTTTCAACGCGTTGCTTGACCGGTTGGAAGTATCGTTCAATTCGCAAAGGATGTTTGTCAGCAACGTCTCACATGAACTGCGCACGCCGTTGGCCGCCCTTATCGCCGAACTGGATCTGTCTCTGCAGAAAGAGCGTACGGCGGAGCAGTACTGCTGTGCCATGCAGAATATGCAGCAGGATGCCAGGCGGATGACAAGATTGATTGACGGGCTGTTGAATCTTGCCAAAGCCGATTACCGGAAGGAAGAAATCAGTATGCGGGATGTCCGGCTGGACGAGCTGTTGCTTGATGTTAGGGAACTGATACTGAGGGCACATCCGGAATATAGTATCGAGCTGCTTTTCGGGCAGGAAGAGGCGGATGACGACCGTCTGATTACGGTGACGGGAAATCCGTATCTGTTGAATATCGCCTTTTCCAACCTGATAGAGAACAACTGCAAATACTCCGCCAATAACTCCTCGTCTGTCCAGATTTCTTTCTGGGATAAATGGACTGTTGTCCGCCTGTCGGACAGTGGCATCGGTATGTCGGATATCGACAAGCAGAACCTTTTCACTCTGTTTTATAGAGGAGAAGAAGAAAAGGTGGTGGAGGGACACGGCATCGGCATGGCGTTGTCTCAAAAGATTATCCGTTTGCACGGCGGAGACATTGCCGTACACTCGGAACGGGGAGAAGGTACTACATTTGTGGTGGAGCTTCCCCACGTCTGATACTGTCTGCTTCGTCCGGAAATTCGCCTGAATAGGTTTTGTTTCTCTCATGATAAGTTTCTCTAATAGTTTTCTAATACCACTCTAATAGTTTTCTAACAGTTCCTTATAAGAATGCTTCCTACTTTTGCGGCGCGAAAGGCAAAACAGAGTAATTAATCCATAAAACAAAAGTAACATGTGGAAGAAGAAAAAACGTAAGGAACAGTTCGCTTTTAATGCCGAGAAGGTATTTTTGGCCGCAGGACAGCCACTCGAATCGGTTTTCAATTATTTCCGGACAACTCAGCTCGGACTGACTGAAAATGAAGTAGAGAAAAGACAGTCTCTTTTTGGGAAGAATGAGGTTGTACATGAAAAAAGGAAAAGGCCGCTCATCATGTTTGCCAAGGCATTCATCAACCCTTTTGTGGGAGTACTTACGGCATTGGTCGCCATATCCTTTGTGATGGATGTGCTGATGGCAGTTCCCGGTGACCAGGACTGGACTTCCATTATCATCGTCACGACAATGATTGTATTGAGTGCCATCCTGCGTTTCACACAGGAATGGAAAGCCAGCCGTTCGAGCGAGGCTTTGCAGAAGATGGTGACAAACACCTGCTATGTAAAACGTACGGGAATCCCCGAGGGGGAAATCAGGATAGAAGAACTGGTGCCGGGGGACATTGTGATGCTCGCTGCCGGCGACATGATTCCTGCCGATATCCGCATCGTCGAAGCGAAGGACTTGTTTGTCAGCCAGTCCACCCTGACGGGTGAATCCGACGCGGTAGAGAAGACCCCTAAGGGGATGGGCAAGAAATATCATAAGGGGAGTGTGGTGGAACTGGACAACATCTGCTACATGGGTTCCAACGTGGTGAGCGGATCGGCCAAAGGGATCGTTTTTGAGACCGGAAACAATACTTACCTGGGAACCATTGCCAAGAGTATAGCCGGACATCGCGCAGCTACGGCTTTCGACAAGGGTATCACTAAAGTGAGCTTGTTGCTTATACGTTTCATGTTGATTATGGTTCCGATAGTGTTCCTTGTAAACGGCATTACGAAGGGGGACTGGATGGAAGCGTTTATCTTTGCTATATCAGTGGCAGTGGGGCTGACTCCTGAGATGCTTCCCATGATTGTGACCGCCAATCTGTCAAAGGGGGCTTTGAATATGTCGCGGAAGAAAACAATTGTAAAGGATCTGAATGCCATCCAGAACTTCGGTGCCATGAACATACTCTGTACCGACAAGACCGGTACGCTAACACAAGACCATATCGTGTTGGAACGCCATGTCAATGCTGACGGTACCGAGGACAAGGAGAACCGTATCCTGAGGCACGCTTACTTTAACAGTTATTTCCAGACCGGGCTGAAAAACCTGATGGACCGTGCTGTCCTTTCACATGTCAAGGAACTGAATCTTGAGTCTTTGAGCAATGTTTACAGGAAGGTGGATGAGATTCCGTTCGACTTTACCCGACGCCGGATGTCGGTCGTGGTGGAGGACAACAATGGCAAGCGTCAGATTATCACCAAAGGAGCCGTGGAAGAAATGTTGGGTATCTGCGCTTATGCCGAATTGGGCGGCGAGGTACGTCCGCTCACCGGGGATATACGGATGAGGGCGCAAAAGTTTGTCGGGGAGATGAACAATCAGGGGATGCGTGTCCTTGCCCTTGCCCATAAGAGTTTTCTGAGCAAGGAGAACAACTTTGCCGTGGAGGATGAGCAGGAGATGGTGCTGATAGGTTATCTGGCATTTCTCGATCCGCCCAAGGAGTCGGCGGCACAGGCTATCCGCCAGTTGCACGGGCACGGTGTGGAAGTCAAGGTGCTTTCCGGTGACAATGATGCTGTGGTGAAGACTATTTCACGGCAGGTAGGCATTGATACCTCTACTGCCGTCACGGGGCCCGAACTGGAAAAGATGAATGAAGAGGAGAAGATGAAGGCTGTTGCAGTGGGGAATATCTTCTCCAAATTGACACCGATGCAGAAGGTGGAGATTATCCAACTCTTGCAGAAGCAGAAGAATACGGTCGGTTTTCTGGGAGACGGCATTAATGACGCGGCTGCACTGCGTGAATCAGACATAGGTATCTCCGTAGATTCGGCTGTGGACATCGCCAAGGAAAGCGCCGATATCATCCTGCTTGAAAAAGACCTGATGGTGCTGGAGAACGGTGTGCTCGAAGGACGCAAGACGTTCGGGAATATTATCAAGTATGTGAAGATGACTGCCAGTTCTAACTTCGGCAATATGTTCAGCGTACTGGTTGCCAGTGCCTTCCTGCCGTTCCTGCCGATGATGCCTATCCACATACTGATTCAGAACTTGCTTTATGATATATCCCAGACAACCATTCCGTTTGACCGCATGGATCCGGAATACTTGCGTAAGCCCCGGATCTGGGATTCTTCCGATTTGAGCCGCTTTATGATTTGGATCGGGCCTATCAGTTCCATCTTCGATATTGTGACTTACATTGTGATGTGGTGGTTCTTCAGTTGCCGTACTCCTGAAATGGCATCTTTGTTCCAGTCGGGATGGTTTGTCGTTGGGCTGCTGTCACAGACGTTAATCGTACACATGATTCGTACACGCAAGGTTCCGTTCTTCCAGAGCACGGCATCTTGGCCGGTACTGATAATGACATTCTCGATTATGGCTATCGGTATCTATGTGCCATTCTCACCGTTCGGCGCTTCTATCGGTCTGACACCGCTTCCATGGAGTTATTTCCCCTGGCTCGTCGGCATCCTGCTCGCTTACTGTATGCTGACGCAGGGACTGAAGGTGCTCTATATCCGTGCATTCAAACGTTGGCTATAAAAACTGCGGTTATGAAATTGAAGACAATGCTTTTCTTTGTGGGCTGTACGATACCTTGTATGGCTTATACCCAGACATTCGGTGGTGCATATACCACCGAATGGCAATGGGATATGAAGAAGAATACCAACTGGGTGAACCTGCTCCGGTTGGATATGAACCTGCCCTTGTGGAAGAGCGGCTCGCTGGAAGCTGCCACCATTCATGTGGCAAAGACGAACGAAAATATCATTGATGACTGGCAGACTTTCTCCAATATCGAGGAAGACAATATTTTTGCAGCTATCGCCATGATGGGATATAGGCATATGTGGAAAAAAGCGCGCCTGTTTGTCGGAGTACGCAATGTGAATGAGGACTTTTTCACGTCCGATGTCACTTCGCTCTTTACGGGCAGCTCTTGTGGTATTTTTCCTACGGTTTCGGCTAGTTATCCGATTTCCAATTATCCTTTGGCGGGACTGACGGTGTATTTTGACGTGAGTTTTGGCGGATGGACTTTTAAAAACAGCCTGTACAACGGTGCAGGTTATAATGGATGGAACCGGCATGACAACCCGTTCCTTGTCCGGCCGAAACGGGATGGGGTTTTCGATATGGCGCAACTGGAGTATGAATGTGGAAACGGACATTACTTTGCGGGGGCGGCTGTACACAACAGGCGGTATCCCGTTGACGAAGAGGGGCGACTATCTCCTATGGGGGAAGCCTTGAAGCAGACGAGTTGTGCCTGGTGGGTGTATGGTGAACAGCCTGTATGGAAAGCTGGCAACAAGAACGTTATCCTGATGGCGCAGTATTCGGAGAACACGTGCAGGCAGAGCGGCTGTTACCGGTATGCGGAGGCAGGCTGTGCGTATGCCGGCGGGAGCGGCCGGCTTGGGATGTCGGGACAGTATGCCCGATTCTTTCAGGGTAAGGAGTGGTCATTGGAGCTGACGTGGAACAAGGCTGTCAGTGAGTCTTTGTTCATCCAGCCCATTCTCCAGTATGTCAGGAACGGGAATGGAAACTTCACGGTACTTAGCGCGCGTGTCCATTACAGTTTTTGACCTGCGGTTTCCAAAGTGAGCTTTATCGGATTATAAATTAAAAAAACAGAAAAGTTATGGTTACAAATGTGGAAAGACTTTTACGAGCGTTTTGAACGCGCCATGCAGAAGGCGGAGCAATGGCTTCGGATGCACGATTTACTCAATATATCTGAGTCTGCTGCAAGGCAACTATTGTTGAAGTCGGAGTATAAGAATGTAGCGCTGTCTGTTGATACTATTCTATATATCGAGTCGATAGACAATTATGTCAAAGTACATCTTACCGACGGTTCATCGGTACTTTCTAAAATTCCCTTGCGAAGCATCGAAGAGCAACTGCCACAGGGAGAGTTCATCCGCATACATCGTTCGTTTGTGGTGCCGCGAAACCGTATCACGAGGTTCACACGTTCGGAAGTGATGTTGGCAAAAACCGGCAAGAGCCTGCCGGTCGGGAAGAAGTACGCGGAAGACGTAATGATGCTTCTGGGGAAGGACGAATAATGCAAAAGGAACATTCTGTTTGTGAATAGATTAGGATTAATAGTACTTTTCGATTCCGCCGAATCCTTTTATTATCTTATTTTCTTTCGTCTTGTTGATAAAGTTGTTTAACCGTTTTTCAAATTCTTCCGGTCGTTTCCTTGCCACTTCAATGTATGCGATTCGGATACGTTTATATGCGTCGGAAAAATGTTGGTAGTTCTTCCAGGTTATTTTATCTTCTTTCAGCCTGTCGACTATATCATTGGGAAAAATGAAAGGAGCAGACAAAACATCTTGTATTTTATCCTCAAACTTAGGGTGTATCATTTTATTTTCCAACAGCCATTTAAGTCTTTCTTTATTGGCTTGCGAATAGGTGCTTTTAGGGTTTCGAGGCGTGAAATGCTGAATTTTATGTTCTTTGTCAAGTGACTTGATTGTACTGTCAATCCACTCGAAACAAAGGGCTTCTTCAACAGCGTCATTGTACGTTATGCTTTTTTTTCCCGAAGCTTTGCTGGGAAACACAAACCAAATCTCATTGGCAGTCTCGAAGTTGTCGGACAGCCACTTGCGCCAGTCTTTCCTGTCTTCAAAATATTTTATTTCTATTGGCATGGTAAGTTATTCCTCCTGTTTTTGTTTAAAATGTCTCACTGTATTTCCAAAGTTTCATACTGATTGCATTTATGATTTGTCGCAATATAGCGATATTTAGGGTGGGGGATGAAACTTATCGTGAAGTTTTAAGTGTTATTTAGAAAATTAAGCCATAGCTGCTTTTGTGTGGCCAAGTCGTGGAACTATAATTGTGGAGAGCTGCATTTTGTTTTTCGGCAAGTACTTTTTGTGCTTGTAGGGTAATCTGATGTGATTTGTTTAAATTTCGGTGAAAATGTGGGTGTTTGGGGTGGATATATTAAAAAATGAACAAAAAAATAAAAAATAGATATTGATAGCAATCTGCCTATTTGTTTATTTTGCATAAAATTAACTAGAAGCTATTGGAATTTGTAATACTGCTATACTGAGTTGTATTAGGTTTAAAGTTTGTGTTAACTAAGAATTTGTATTATGAAAAAAAAGTATCTATGGGGAGTAGCTTTCTGTATGCTGGTTTGCATTTGGAGCTGCTCCGATCAGGATGATAATTCAATAAATCCTGATAAGATGATTCAAATGTATGGTTATCCGTATAATTTGCAGAGTGGAGTTATTTGGCAAAGTAATCCAAATGTAATTATTTCGAGTATTCCTTATATATATGAGGATACTTACGAGAAGAACGGTACGACGGTGACTGATCGTGTGGAAGGTTTTCGTGCCGGTGATGAACGGATTGAGACCGGTAACTTCATGCTTTCACTCTATGAAACAGGACTTTACGGCAATATGGAATTGGAAAAAGCCCAGGGTGAGGGGGCTTGTATCTGTTTTCATCTGGCATCTCCGGAACTCGGAGAATTGGTGCCGGGAAAATACGTGTTTGGCACAGATAAGAAACCCTATACTTTCATCGGGTATTGTTCGTCCGATTACAATACCCAGAATAAGGAGAACATTCCTGCTACCCTTTCTGAAGGAGAAGTGACTGTTGAAAAGAATGGTGATAATTATCGTGTCGTATTTCAATGTAAAACGACTTTTGGCGGAGATATTGCGGGAGAGTATAATGGGACGCTTCAGCAGCATAGAGTGTCACAGGTTAGCTCTACCGAATATAACAATGTCTCTTTGTCGGGGTTGATGGATGAGGTGGAAATTGTGATGTGGTATACGGGGGATGTAATACGTAGTATTCTTGACCAAATCGGTCTTGAAGGCTTTCCTCTCAAGGATGGTGCAGAAATGATAGGTTTGATCGTTGACGGAGAGAAGTTCATCGACCCCGAAAGTTCGGGTACTGATTTTGATACTGAATACAATGGAATGTCATTGTTCTCCTTAAGCACAGGCTTAAGTCAAATAGCAAATAACGCTAGAAAAAATAAAGAACTGATAGATTTGGCATTGACGTGGAATAAAGAACAAGAGGCATTTTATTTTGAATCGCCCATACGTGTACGCAGTATGTTGGATCATAATTCTAAGTATGATTTCCCTTGTCATACCATTTATATGAATGCACCCGAAAGTTTTACGGAGGCTGATTTTGAGAATTTGAGTGCAGATGATTTCTCTTTTCAAATTACCGAAGAAAAGGTTAAGGTGGCAATAGCAGATTTTAAGCCTGCCTACGTTTTCTTCCAGACAGGAAAAGGGGTTTTGGGTGTCATAAAAGTAAAATCCTACATTCCGCAGGATATGAAAACTGAATATGATGTATATAGTAGCGGTTATATCGATTCCCCCTTGAATCCATCCCTTCAACTGGAAATCAAATGCCCGGCAGTTGTAGCCAACCCGCAAATCAGATAATCTAATAAAAAAACACAGAACATTATGAAAGTTCAATATCAATCCTACTCCTCATTGGCAAGACAGTTGCGTGCAGCATGGACACTCCTGCTCTGTCTCCTCTGTATTTCGGGGAGTGCACTGGCAGCATCGTCCGCCCAGCAAGAAGGTAAACAGAATAAAGTAGAATTAACAGGTCGTGTAGTAGATACCACAGGAGAACCTTTGCCGGGAGTGACCGTCACCTTGCAGGGAACGACACACCGGACGGGAACCGATGCCGAAGGATATTTCCTGTTCAGCGTACCCGCCAGTGAGAAAGGATATACGCTGGAGTTCACCTTTATCGGTATGAAAATGCAAGCACGCCATATCAGCCAACCGGGCAAATCTATCCGGGTAGTGATGCGTGAAAGTGCTGAAGCACTGGATGAAGTCGTTGTTACCGGTATGGAAGTGATAAAGAAAGACCGTATGACCGGTAGTGCTACTGTCATTACTGCCAAAGACTTGAAGATGCAGGGTATTACCTCTATCGATCGTATTTTGGAAGGTAAAGTTGCGGGACTGAATAGTGCTACCGTATCCGGTGCGCCGGGTACCCGTTCTAAAATCACGATCCGCGGTGAAAATAACCTGAGCGGCAATTCCGAACCTCTGTGGATTGTTGACGGGCTTCCTATGACGCAGGGAGTTCCTCAAAGTAATACAGGTGATTATGCTGGGACGATTATGCAGGATGGAGTAGGTAATATTATGCCGGAAGACATCGAATCTATCAGTATCTTGAAAGACGCTTCAGCCGCCGCCATTTATGGTGCGCGCGCAGCTAATGGTGTTATCGTCATTACGACTAAGAAAGGATTTCGCTCCAAAACACAAATCAACTATAGCGGTACTTATGAGTGCGCTTTTGCTCCGACTAACCGTCTCGATTTTATGAATTCTGCCGAGAAGTTGAGGTATGAACAGTCTATTATTAATAACTTCGGGCTGGAATATGCTTATCTTACGGGGCGCGGCGGATATAGCTACAAGCGAATGGTGAATGGTTTCCTGACTCCGGGTGAGTATAACGCCACTGTTCAGAAATTGGCACAGACCAATACCGACTGGTTTGACGTACTCTTCCGTACGGCTCATTCACATTCACACAATGTCAGTCTGCGTGGAGGTTCGGAAGAACTGACGTATTATACTTCCGTCAATTTTCAGGAAAAGAACGGTATTCTTCTCTCTAACAAGTACCAGAGTGCCGGCTTGTTGATGAAACTGGACTATCGGCCTATCAAGAATTTGATTGTCGCTCTGAATGTGTCCGCCAATACGCGTAAGAACAGGGACAATGCTTCCGCTATTGATCCGTTTACCTATGCCATGTTTGCCAATCCATATGAACGTCCGTATGACGAAAACGGGAACTATGCAGCCGATCTCAGTTATCTGAGTAATAATTATACTACGGAACGTGCGTCCGGTTATGTGTACGATCAGTTCAATATCTTACGTGAAATGAAAGACACGCGTAATATACAGGATGGTTCGGATGTGGAGATGACTCTTAATCTCCGTTATGACGTGTTGCCCGGGTTGTCCGTAGAGTCCATTTTCCGGAAAGGTGTCAGCTACAATACGGAAACTACCGAAGTAGAACCGGGGACGTATACGTCTTGGACGAATGAGGCATTTGCCCGCAATGCATATCGCTATTACGACATCATGCCAAGCGGCTACGATAATGGAGAACTTTCCGAAAATTCCGGAAAGAATCATAGCTGGGCTATCCGTAATCAGATAGATTATTCGTTCACTGTCAAGAAGGATCATTTGTTCAGTATCTTGCTCGCCAATGAAATCATGTCGAAGAAATATACCAATTTCGGTTATACTTCACCTATTTATTATGGTGATTATCGCATTACGGGTATCCCTACCTTTGACAAGAATGTGCCTTATGAAGATATGGTTTCCGCTATCAGCAATATGTTCCATACGAAGGACGGGCAAGACCGGAGTGTTTCATTTCTGGGTTCTCTCCGTTACGGTTATAAGGACCGGTATATTTTCAATTTCAACTATCGTGCCGATGGTGCCGACGTAATCGGTGATACGAACAGATTTACTCCGTTATGGTCTGCCGGATTGCGTTACAATCTGCATAAAGAGAAGTTCTTTGCGAATCCTATCGTCAATGAACTGTCACTTCGGGCTTCCTACGGTTTCACAGGAAATATTGACCGTTCCGCTTATCCGTTCTCTACCATTTCTTTCGGTAATGTGATGTATATGGGCAATCGTTTTGCTACGGGATTCACCTATCCTAATCCTACTGTAGGCTGGGAGAAGAAAAAAGACCGTAACATCGGGTTGGATATGTCGTTGCTCAATAGCCGTGTGAACATTACTCTGGACTATTATTTCAATGAAACGGAAGATATTCTTGAGAATTTGGAAATTCCCGCTTCCACCGGACGGACTACGGTGAAAGCGAATGGCGGTATTGTTGAAAACAAGGGATTGGAATTTTATACTAACATTAAATGGATTAATAATAACGACTGGACTTTTAGTACCGCTTTCAACATTGCCCGCAACAAAAATGTGATAAAGAAATCATTCTATGATTATGATTCTTATCAAGATGCTATTAAATCAAATGTCAGCATGGGTGGCGTCGTTAATATTATAGGACAAGAAACCGGAGGTATTTATGGCTGGAAGGTGGCAGGTGTAAACCCGCAAACCGGTAATCCGCAATATTATCTCACCGAAGCTGGTAAAAGGGCGTATAGTGCATTCCTTGATAAATGGGATTCTTACAGTGAGGAACAGAAGAAACAATACTTGGCTATGATCGGCTCTCCCAACGGCATTCCGGATGTGGTGGACTTCGTGCGGGACAGTGATAAGAAAATGGGGTATCAGATGCCTTCTATGCAATATCTCGGTCGTTCCAATCCGAAGTTTGTTGGTGGTTTCAACACTTACTTGAGATATAAAGGGCTGGAATTCACTACCTCGTGGACTTTCAAAACCGGACATCTTGTTCCCAACTTCAACGATTATCAGAATGCGCCGAACAATGAAGCCAGTTCGGTGAGGGCGGCACTTGGATATTCTTCCGACCTGAAAGTGTCTGCTACCAACCGTGAAAAGCGGTATCTGTATTACTGGCAATTCTCGGGTGACCGTACAGACATCCCGAAATTCACCACTTCGGACAATGATTACTGGGCTTCGTTGTGCACTTCCGACAAATATTCGAAAGGAGACTATCTCCGTCTGACTAATCTCTCGTTGAGTTATCGCTTCCCGTCGCGGCTTATCAAGCAGTGGGCGGGCATGCAAAACCTGTCTTTAGGATTCAACGCCCGTAATCTGGTGACGTTTACCAAATATAGAGGGCTGGATGTCGGTACTGGAAATGCGTTCTCTTATCCCGTTGCCCGCGAATTTAACTTTAAACTAACTGTCGGATTCTAAAAACAAGGAGAATTATGAAGAAAATAAGTATATTGGTTGGAAGTCTGTTATGCATTCTGACAACGTCGTGTGACAAGTTTCTCGAATTAACGCCGCGTGATCAAAAGGTAGTCAGTACGATAGAAGATTATCGGGATATCATGGCTAGTTTCATGTACTACTTGAAAACACCGGATATGCCCCGACAGGAACGTATTTTCGGTATAGATGCCTTTACAGTACCTTTTCATTCGGAAGTTCATGGTAATCTTGCCGTATATACCGGAGAGGTGAATATCAATACAAATTCTTCCCAGTATTATGATAAGAAAGCTGGTGATTATACACAAACCGGAAAGAGTATGCAGACCTGGCTGATGAGCAACGAAGAAGCTTGGCGGCAGTATTATAATTTTTTAGGTCCCATTAACCTCATTATTTCAGATATCAGCACAGCGGAAGGGGACAATGAGCATTTGCGTAATTATGTGAAAGGTGAAGCACTTGTATGGAGGGCTTACACTTATTTTAAATTGCTGCAATATTATGCTCCTTATAAGGATAATAATTATGGAATTCCTGTCTATCTGACTCCTCAAATGGAGATAGGTACCACTATGCCGTCACGTGAGACGCAGCAAACTGTTTTCGGGCAAATATTTGCCGATTGTAGCGAGGCATTCGATTTGTTGGAGCAGACACCGACGAATGAGTGGAACTTTATATGGCGGAAAGATTTTATTCATGCTATGCTGGCAAGTGTCTATACATGGAAAGCGATGTCTGGTGCAGCGGTATCTTCCGATTGGGAGGATGCGGAGAAACATGCTGCAGAAGCTATGAAAGGACGGTCGTTGACGCATTCTGCGGAAATTCTGAAACGGGTATTCGACTGTTCAACGACAGCGTATACTGTAGAATTGACGAACGACGAGTTCTTTGTGAGAATTATGGACGGAGAATATACCAATGTCTGCGATTTGTATAGTACCTATCTGCAAGATTATGTAAGTGACGGAAGAATTTCTGCTGCCTATGCTTCTTTCTTTACTGACAGTGATATTCGGAAAAGTGTGTGGTTCAAAAATAATATGTATAATAATAAATACAATATGATGGGAGAAAACGGGAAATGCAGAGGTTGCCTGCTGCCTTTCCGTTTGGCGGAAATGTATCTAATCAAAGCCGAAGCATTATGCAGACAAGGAAAAGATGGAGAAGCACGCAATGTTTTGACTGATTTCTGTAATGCACGTTACACTTCTGCTCCTGAAGTGCCATCCGAACATGAAACATTGCTGAACGCGATTCTTGATGAACGTAAACGGGAGTTCTATCAGGAGGGGGATTTCCGTTGGCTGGATATGAAGCGTCTGGGTATCAGAATGGAACGGACAATCAGCGGTGAGAGACATCTGCTGGTTTCTGACGATTTCCGTTATAGTTTCCCTATTCCGGCACGGGAGATGAAGCTTAACAAGAATATGGTGCAGAATCCGGGCTGGGAGCAAATCATTATTTATTAACTCTTCAAAAAAGACTTTTATGACTAAGAAAACAATCATACGCTTTTTCGGAATGGCGTTGATGCTGCAAGCATTTTTGGCTTGTAGTCCTGACGATTATACTTATCATGACAACAGTGTCATGAGCATTGAAGATATAGATCATATAGAGTTGATAGCCAATCAGAAAATGGTGCTTGCTGACGGCAGGGCGCAATTAGAACTCTATCCTCGTTTATTTACCAAAGACAACTATCAGATTCCTGACGAACGGATACAGAACGATTGGCTGGAATATACTTCAGAATCAGGCATTGCCTTGCAACGTTATTTTTCTACCAGTGATGCTTCTCTTGTTGGAAAAACGATAACGGCAAAGTTGAAGATAAAAGGTACTCAATTGGAGTCCAATTCCGTATCATTTCAAGTGGTGGAACCGCTGGATCGGCAATATATGTCGGAAATACGCATTCCGGTTGTTTTTCATATCATCCAGACAACGGAAGATATAGAATCTTTTGGGGGAGCTTACAAACAGGAGCAGATAGAACAGGTACTTCGTAAACTGAATTATATGTTTAGCGGAGAAACCACGCAGAATCCCGTAGGGGTGGATACTCACATCCGTCTGGTACTTGCCGGCTATGACCCGGATGGCAGCCGGATGATGGAACCGGGTATCAACCGGTTCACGACGAAGGAAATTGACGCCACTAATAATTATGAGGATTTTCTGGCGGCACACCATCTGATATGGCCCGCCGAACAGTATATGAATATATGGCTTATTTCTGATCGTGGCAGTGTGAGCGGAACTTTCTCGAAAGTTAGTAACCGTTGTATACCTCAGTATGTTTCGGCAGATGTGCAAGGGATGCCTGAAGGTATTGAATGGAAAGAATATCAGGATGAATCTTTGCTTGCCAAAGACTTGGGGGTACTCTACAAATTGCAGGAACTGGATAAAATAGACCGGAACTTTAAAGTTAGCGAGTATGAACCGGGGTATAACGAAATAGGTTATTACATCGGGCGGTATTTGGGGTTATTGCCTACTTGTAATTATATGAGTAATGAGATTGGTACGGATTATTGTGATGACACATTGAATTATATAAGGGACGAATCTAAACCGGGAAGAAACGAAACATGGTATAAAGAAAGCGAAGGATGTTACTTCCGCGCGGAGAATATCATGGATGACCCGACAGGAGGACATTGCTCCGTTTCACGCGAACAGTGCATGAGAATGAGATGGGTGCTGAACAATTGCGTTGGGCGTTCGGCATGGAAATCGGGTTTTGCATTTGAAGGCAAATAAAAAAAGTATTGGAACATATTTATACTTAAACGAATGAATGATATGAAATATTCTATTTTTTCAGCCGTAGTCTGTATGTTGATGGGATGTATGGCTTGTACGGGAAATACCGGTTATAGAATTACCGGAACAGTGGAGAATGCACAGGAAGGTGACACAGTAGTCCTTCAGGAAGCGGTGAATGGAGATTTGTCTCCACTGGAAACAACTGTGGTCCGGAACGGAATTTTTACTTTTGAAGGAAAACAAGACTCTACGGTTTGCCGTTATATTACCGGCAAGATAGACGGACGTGAATATATGGTCGATTTCTTTTTGGAAAATGGCAATATCACTGTCTGTTTGACTAAAGAGGCTGTTTCCGCTACCGGAACCTATATTAATGATATCCACCAAAAAGTTCGTGAGGTGGTGGATAAGGCGGTTGCCGAAATAGATGAGGCTTATGCTTTCTTGCGCGATACAACCCTGACAGACGAACAACGTAAGGAGGGAGAACAACAGGTCAGGCTGAAGGAGGCGGCATACTATCAGATTGTCAAAGACTGTATGAAGCAACAAATTAACAATCTAGTCGGTGTTTCTCTTTTCAAACAAATGTATCGTGAAAATACGCTGGAAGAAAATGACTCATTATTACAACAAGTGCCTGCTATGTATCAGATGGATCAAACCATTATGAAAATCAAAGACAGGGTGGAGAATGGTAAGAACACAATGATCGGTAAAAAGTTTACGGATTTTGAACTACAGACTTTGTCAGGCGGGACAAAAAAACTTTCGGACTTTGCCGGTAAGGGAAAAGTCGTCTTGTTGGATTTCTGGGCTAGCTGGTGTGGGCCTTGCCTGAAAGAAATGCCAAACCTTGTGGCGGCTTATGACAAATATAAGAATAGAGGTTTTGAAGTGATAGGTATATCGCTGGATGAAGACGAAGAAGACTGGCGGGGTGCCGTAGAACATTTGAAAATCTCTTGGCCGCAACTGTCCGATTTTAAAGGATGGAAGTGCAAGGCTGCCAAATTGTATGCGATACAGAGTATTCCTTATACTGTGTTGATTGACAGAGAGGGAACGATTATAGACAGAGATCTTCGAGGGCAGAAACTTCAAAAAAAGTTGGAAGAAGTTTTAAAAGATTGACAAACGCTCTGCTCATAAACGAGCGTTGTTATATCTGATAAATACTTATTTTACAATACTACGAGCGAGAGTTCTGCTTCATTAAGGATTCTTGCTTGTAGTTTGTCCCGCTATTTGACAGGAAATTCAAAAGTTCCTTTTTTACCGTTTGATTTATCCTTTATTCCGGTATTCCAAAGGAGTCATTCCCGTATGTCTCTTGAAGTATCGACTAAAAAGAGAGATATTGGGAAAATTTAGTGCATCGGATATTGATTGTATGGAGGCACTTGATAGTTTCAACTGAGATTTGGCATCCATGATTACCATATATGAGATAAAATCTATGCATGTTCTTCCTGTTACCTGTTTGACTACTGTACACAAGTATACTTGGGTTACTCCCAGCTTTTCGGCATACCAGGCGACTTTTCTGTTTTGTACGTAATGATAGAATACTAATTGTGCGAAATTCCGGCATAACTGTTCATTTTTTGAAAGAGTTAATGTATCTGCCTCTCTGTGTTTATATAGTATGGATATGCCGGTGTGTGCGTTTAAGTGTATATTGTATGTGACTCTCTTCCTCGTTTTCTCATCCATTGATAGGTATAACTGCCGTAAAAACATAAAATGAGTTTTTATCATATTGGCTTCTGCCGGCTTCAGGATTAGTTTTGCTTTTCCTAGTGCGACATATAAAGTTTCGGGTATGATATTTTCGGGAATACGATGTTCTATATAGTGTTGTGAAAATCCTAGAATATGAAATTCTGAGTTATTGTCTACCCTGTGAATTTGTAATATACTTCCCGGGGTAAGTATAATCAGATCGTTGGCTTTTGCTGTTATTCGGCTTATATTGACTGTGGCTTCAATTTCTCCTTCCATACAAAGTAATAATAGCTCACATTTTAGACGTACGGGATGGTCGGAGTATTTTTTTAAGAAATCTTGGTTAACATTGGTGTATACAACCCAATCATCAGGTAAATCTATCTTTGGAATTTTCTTTTTCATATTTCTACTTTTGGTACAAATATAAGCATAAAAGTGAATAAATAATATTGCAGATTATTTTTTTATATGCTATGAAAGCAGAATATAATGAAGAGATTTATGGAAAAGAATTGCTCTTATTCTGAAAATATCTCTTTACTTTTGCATTAGCAAAACTATTTTTAAGAGTGCATAAAATGGGCTTTTCATTCTTTAAACAAATTTTTTCGGGGAAAAAGCAAAAGATAGAAAGGGTTGAACCGTCGGAACCATCCATGCAGTTTGTGTTGAACTATTCGGAAGGTCGTGAACAGACGTCACGAGTCTCCAAAGAAGAAATTCGGCGGGCGATCGATAATCTTGATGAATACGGGGACATATGGCTTAGTAACTGTCGTACTGTAATAACTCCTTACGGCAACTGTTCGGGGATATCGTGTATGGCTGTGCCGGATGGCAATCCGCAGGTTGCCGTATATTTCGCCATGGCTGACGGGTTGACGAGGTATGTCAGTGGTGGATATAGAACGGATGATATTGTCCGGATGTTCTATAATTACTTCGAACGGCTTGAAATTCCGGAAATCAGTGATTGGGAGAAAGGACATTACACTCCGGTGCCCCCTGACGATGAGCCGTATTATCTGTACGTGGACAACGAAGAATACAAATATATCACTTATGAAGATGTTTTAGCAGCTCTCGAGAATCTCGAAGCCGGTAAATGCGCTTCGATGTTGTTGAAGACTCCTGGCTGTCAGAACGGTTATCTGGAAGTGAGAGGGACGAAAGACGATTATATCGTTGAGACAGGAGGGAATAATGAAGAAGGGGATTGGGTGGTATTCATGACTCATGCTCCTTATATCGGGCGTGTCAGATATTGGCTTTACAATTATTATCATAAACGTGAATTTCCTCGGATGACGGATGAATGGACGGACATAACGGATGAAGTTGCCGACGATGAATAAAAGACTTTTTGAAAGAAAACGGATATATAATAACTTGTAACAATGAAACACAGTGAAACGGTAGCTGTTGCCATTGACAAAATATGGAAAAGCTACGACAAAGAACAAATGTGGGAAGGGTATGAACTTCTGCGTCAGGCAGCGGAAAAGGGAGATGCAGATGCTTGCTGTTATCTTGGACGGTGCCATTTGGGGGAAGAATTTGTCTGGTGCGGGGCGGAATTTCCCGTAGATGAGGAACTGGCATCCCGGTTGATAAAGGAGAGTGTGCGTCTGGGTAGTGCCGATGGGGTACTGTGTGCCTTACGTACCGGCAACTTGTCTCCCGCAGTTCAGAAAACGATGCCTTTCGCTTCGCTTGAGGAAGCTTTTACGGCGGTGATACAGCGAGCGCAGGAAGGAGATGCCTTTAGTCAGTATATGGTGGGAAACGTCCTGTTCTATGGCGATTATCTCGTTATTCGTGGTGACGAAGAAAGACGTAAGTACAATTCTGAAGATGAGTATTACGCTTTTGCTTATCCCATAGCGACACAATACTATGAAAACTCGTTCAAAAATGATTTGCCTGCTGCGTTCGGCAATTATCGTACGATTTATGAGTCCGGACTGGCGGATATTGATGAAGAGGTATACGAAAACTATCTGAAACAGCTTGCTGATACAGGTGATCCGCTTACTTGCAATGACTATGGCAAGTTGTTGGAAGATGAGTATGATGATGCGGAAGGAGCCTTCCATTATTATTCGATGGCAGTGGAGCGCGGGGATGTCCAGTCCGCCTATAATGTGGCTGTGTGTTACGGAACCGGTTATGGCGTTGATGAAGATTTGGATAAGGCCTTTGAGAATTATATGATAGCAGCGGAGGCAGGCAACGCAAAAGCACAGTTCCAGATAGGAAACTTTTATTTTGAAGGGCGTGGCAATATTGCGCAGGATTATGCTAAGGCGGTGGTATGGTTGAATAAAGCGTATCAAAATATGGATGCTGAGGATTCCT
Organism: uncultured Bacteroides sp.; assembly: GCF_902491285.1. Lineage (GTDB taxonomy): Bacteria > Bacteroidota > Bacteroidia > Bacteroidales > Bacteroidaceae > Bacteroides. Next base: position 97,603 of record NZ_CABUHK010000004.1, read on the forward strand.
GGCAACCGGCAGCTGAACTTGCCGTCTGTTATCAAAATGGTCTTGGTACTTTTCAGGATGATGATGCCGCTTTCGAATTCCTTTCCGAGATAGAAGAGAATGATATGCTTGATGAAGTGTGGAAGCCTCTTGATGCCATGGTATTGAACGCTCTCGGTGTTGCTTATGGATTCGGACGAGGGACAAAGCAGGATATACCTCAAGCGATAGAGTACTTCGATCGTGCTATAGAATATGATTCGGACGAGGCGAAAAGGAATAAGGCTTGCTTTAAGAAAACACTTTTCGGTGGTTGGAAGATGAGGTAGAGGGGCTCTTTCTCTGTTTGGCGCTCAATCAAGGGCGAGGGCGAAACCTGAAATATGATAATGTACAGGTGCTGGGATTACTCTCATGGCACTTGTACATCTTGAAATGTTTACTTAATATCCCAGATTCTGGTACTCACTGCCATTGGTGATTGTAGCAGTAAAAGTCGTGAAAAGGGGGAGGTAACGCATAATTCGGATGAAAGAACTGCCCAAGTCCGGATGCATATTTTTGGGATAAATTATTGTGATCAAAAAGAGTTGTTATTGTTCTGTTGCGATATGTGGCAATTCTTTCTGTATTTTCGCTTAATTTCTTGAGAATATAACTGTAAGATTCAATCGTTTCTTGATAGGTCATGTTATGTCGTACTGCTACACGTGAGATAGGTTCGCCAGTAGAAATGGCTAGGAATATTTCTTGTTGGCTGTCGTTGGTAATCAGTTGACTGAGTTCTTGAACAATGATATCTTTTTCCCTGACTAATATTCTAAAGATTCTTTCCCTAACTATTTAGTTTGGTGGGTGCCAGATAGGAAGTCAGACTATCATCGTCCAGCATGATTATACCGTCGATTTGACTCGTTTAACACAATAGCAGCTACATTATATAAAAGTGAGGAGATATTAAACTTCTATATTAATAGAGCTTCAAATGTTGCAGCAGAATCGTTGAATGTGAAAATTAAAAAGTTCAGAGCGAAGATTCTTTATTCACAATAAAACAAGAAGTACCACCAAATTTGAAGAAGAACCATAAAAACAGGTCTTGCCCTATTTCGGTGAGCTTCTTGGATAACTTCGCCATCCATTTTTCAAAGTCTTCATTGTCTATATACATTCTGCTTCATTTTTAAGTTAAACATTAAGATTCCCAATCGATTGATGAAGCAAAGTTCAGCAAATGGATGCAAATAAGTTGAGGGTGCCCTTTTCAGACACCCTCTTGCCGTACAAAATCATCATAAGTCATTGATAATTCTATACGATCAATTTCTTTACCATTAACAGAGCAAGAGAGTAGGTTGAATAACTTTGTTTCTAAGAAACGTTTCACTTATGCTTTAAATAGTTACGTTACATATACAATCATACATTTCATTTTTCTGCAACTATGAAAATTTCACTACTCGATGTGAAATTGTTTTTATCTAGTAAATCTTTATAAATTGAAACTTTACGAAATCCGACCTTTTTTAATATGTTTGTTATTTCGTTTTCCGAATAATACCTTTCCCAGATAATGAAATGTTTGATTGATCCTTCGAGTACTAAGTTATATTGGTATGCAAATACTTTATTCTTAGGATAATGGAAAGTTTGGCTCAATAGCAGGTATTCACTTTTATCCCAAAAACCACCGTGAGGTGCATATTCCCAACTTTTATTTTCTTGTCTATCACTAATTAACTTTTCCGAGAAAATATCAAAAATAAAAACTCCGCCATCAGTCAGTGAACAATATATATTATCCAGTAATCGGTCACGGTCACTATCTGAATGGGTTCCCATATCGCAATAGATCATGGTTATAGTATCGTATTTACCATTGGGATAATCATTAATGTAATCATTCAGAATATATTTAATTCCATTCTGTTTTCCCGTAGCATACTCTATTGAAGAATTATTAAAGTCAATGCCTGTTACATCATAATTTTCGTTTGCAAAAAGTGACGTATATAATCCTGGACCACATCCCAAATCAAGTAAATGGCTTTCTGATTTTGAATGTTTAAGCACAAAATTTACAATCTTTAAAATGGATTCTTGCTTTCGACTAGCTTCATCGGACTGAAAATCAAGATGTTTTTTTAATATTTGCTGCTGAATGTAAGGATCAGTCCAAATATTATGATTGGACTTTTCAAATAAAATTGGTTTTTTGTTGATGATTTCCATTTGTATTTTGAATATTTGTTATTAGAAAAATCCCATAGCGGGATCTGAAATACAACTATCCGTTACAAACATAAAAAATTACGCACCTTTTTCGGGCCAAAGATAATATTACTAAAATGTTAGAAATGATACGCAAACAAGTAACAGAAAGAGTTTCTGCTACAACTAAAAGCTTGTATGGATAGAATATCCGCGTATCTACATATAGAGTGTATTGATTCAGTGTGCTAAAATAGTGATTTCTCTTTAAATAGAGATCTATTTTAATGTTTTTCTGAAAACAAATTTAATGGGAACTCTTTTTTAGGTTTCGATAAAACATTCTATATATGAAAAAGAGTTATTTGCAACTTCCAAAATATTATAGTTGGCGCAAATAACTAAGTGGATTATTAGATTGTTTTTCAAATAATTAGTTTATGAATTTCTTTTATATGCAAGTGTAAATGAGCCCAATAGCCCTCTATCATATCTTTTCAGCATGACTTTTATTCCTTCAAAATCGCACCAATAACTATCCAATTTTGCTACATCTACAGACTGAATAACTTGAATGAGATGTAAATTATAAAACTTCCATAACTGGATTAAGTTAGCCCAATCCGCATTTTGATAATCTTGCAGAGCTATCCAAAGATCATTATCCTGACGATAATCGGGGAAAAAGCAGATCTTTGCTATATTGCAGACGAACCATTCGTTGATGATTGTTAGATGCCGAATCAAGCAAATGACCAAGTATTTGCTTGATGGTACGATTTTGTTTGTTTTTTCTTAGTGTTCTTCTACTGGCAAGTCGTTTAACACCTTTTTTTATCCGCTTCTGTTTCTTGGTTTACACAAATACCGCAGAACGTAGTGTTTATAATGAACAAAGCAGCTATCTGATTTAGATAACTGCTTGATTTTTAAGTGATCCGCCTGGGGCTCGAACCCAGGACCCCAACATTAAAAGTGTTGTGCTCTACCTGCTGAGCTAGCGAATCAATCCTTATTTGCAAATCAGTTATTTCCTGATTGCGGGTGCAAAGGTAGTGACTTTTATTTAATCTGCAAGTGTTTCGTAGAAAAAAGTTTCAATTATTTTTCTTCTTTACTGCTTGTCTATTGATTATCAGTAATTTCTGCTTCATCATATTTTATTTTTTCTTTGTTGATAATAAAGCGTTGGTAATAGGAAAGCATTAAAGTGGTTAAAGGTAACGCGATGATCATTCCTAACATTCCCATTAAAGACCCCCAAATAGAAAGAGATAAAAGGATGATGGCAGGATTCAGTCCGGTAATTTTTCCCATGATTTTGGGGACGAGGAGAGTGTCCTGTATAATTTGTACGATGGCAAAGACAGCCAATGCGCACGCGATGATAATCCAAAAGTTCTGTCCGGTATCGGCAGCCTTGAGGATAGCCAATACGACAGTGGGGAGGAAACCGATGATTTGCAGATAAGGAACCATGTTGAGAGCTCCGATGAAAAGTCCCAAGGCAATAGCCATCGGGAAATCAATAATCAGGAAACCGATACTGAAAAGAATACCTACGCAAAATGCAACCAGTGCCTGTCCACGAAAATATCTGTTCATGCCGTCCTGCACGTCATAAACCAGGTTGGAAGCGAATTTGCGGTATTTATTGGGGAGCAGGTGCAGCCATCCTTCGGCTATGGCTTCATAATCCAGTAATATAAAGATTACATATAATAATATGATAAAGGAAGCGAAGATACTGAACAGAATATTGAGTGATTCTGCAAGCAAAGCCCACATTCTAGGTACAGTTTCTTTGATTGCGGCAAGGATGTTCTCTTCACTCAGCATTTTGTTCAATGCCACCAAATCGAGGTTCTCATGGACAAATTCGGAAAGCGTCTTGGGGACGTTGCTGCCACCGCCGTTTGTGAGATAGCTTACCAATAAATCATTCATCCTGCCTATTTCGGAAACCATAGGCGGGACTAACAGATAGAATAATGCCACTCCCACAACAGTGATCAGAAATAAAGCGCAGAAAATGGAAAGGATACGGCTTTTCAACTTCAGCCTGTATTGGAAGAACTTGACTAACGGATAGACCATATAGGCAATCAGCCAGGCAATAAAGAAAGGTAATAGCACTCCGCTCAGTCGTTCTACAAGCATTAAGACTCCTACCACCATCATGCATCCGATGGCACCACGTATAAAACTGTCGAATGTTATCTTCTTCCTTTCCATAGTTGTTTTCTGTTGAGTTTATATCTTTTGCCCGTCCTCTTCCAACGCCCGGAGATAGCATTGCCTGCAAAGAGGTTCATACTCCGCTGTTTCACCCAGAAGGACTTGCTTGTCGTTCTTGACTGTACGATGTGAGAATGATGCCAGATCTCCACATTTTACGCAGATGGCATGCACCTTGGATACTTCATCGGCTATGGCGCAAAGCTGTGGCATCGGTCCGAAAGGATTCCCTTTGAAGTCCATATCCAAGCCTGCAATAATGACGCGAACTCCATTGTTGGCGAGCTGATTACATACGTCTATCAGTCCGCTGTCGAAGAATTGCGCTTCGTCGATGCCTACCACATCTATCTCGGAAGTAAACAGAAGGATACTTGCCGATGAGTCGATAGGGGTGGAAGCGATGGAATGGCTGTCATGCGAAACGACATCCTCTTCCGAATAACGGGTGTCGATAGCCGGTTTGAATATCTCCACACGCTGACGTGCAAACTTTGCCCGTTTCATTCTGCGAATCAACTCTTCTGTCTTTCCTGAGAACATAGAACCGCAGATAACTTCAATTCGACCTCTTCTTTTGGTCTCCTGTATGTGGTCTTCTGAAAATAATACCATGTGATTTTGTGCTTTCTTGATTAAATAATGACTGCACAAAGGTAAACAATTCAATGTGCAAGAACTGTTAAAATATCCATTATTTTAAGTTATTGCATAAATTATTCCTACATTCGCACCATATTAATAATGGATAGACATGAAACAGAAGCTATTAACAGATATCGAACTGGATGTTCATGAGTTAAAGTGTCTCATGGAGTCTTTTTCCAAAGAGCCGAATCAGACTTTGTCTGAACTGTTGAAGCGGAGTATTGCGCGTATGCAGGGACGTCTGGATGAACTGTCGCAGGAAATAGGTTCTGTTGTGGTGAGTGATGTTCCTTCTTCCATCATAGAAGAAACAATAGTGGAAGAAAAAGAGATTGTTGTCTCTGAAGAACAGTCACCTGTTGTTATTCAATCCCCTCAGCCTGTTATTTCCGAAGAAGCCCCTGTTGTTATAAAGAAGGAAGAGCCAAAGTCCTCAGTGTTGGGAGAAAGTATCAAACTGGCTGCCGGTTTGCGTCATTCTATCAGCTTGAATGATTCTTTCCGTTTCTCACGCGAATTATTTAAAGGGGATACTGATTTGATGAATCGTGTGATTGAGCAGATATCAGTAATGGGTTCCTATAAAACTGCTGTCGCATTTCTTTCCTCGAAAGTTGAAATAGACGAAGAGAAAGAAGCGGTAGTTGACTTTTTGGAGTTATTGAAGAAGTATTTTAACCAATCAGCATAAACAAAAATATATGGGAAAGTTGTATGTAGTACCTACGCCGGTAGGAAATCTTGAGGACATGACCTTTCGGGCTATCAAAGTTCTGAAGGAGGTTGACCTGATTCTGGCAGAGGACACGCGTACCTCCGGTATCTTGCTGAAACACTTTGAAATAAAGAATGCAATGCAATCTCACCACAAATTTAATGAACATAAAACGGTGGAAAGTGTTGTTAATAAAATAAGGGGCGGTGCATCAGTTGCGTTGATTTCGGATGCCGGAACGCCTGGGATTTCGGATCCCGGATTCTTGGTGGTTCGTGAATGTGTACGCAATGGTATCGAGGTGCAATGCTTGCCGGGAGCAACGGCTTTTGTTCCGGCACTCGTAGCATCGGGACTGCCAAACGAGAAGTTTTGTTTCGAGGGATTTTTGCCCCAAAAGAAAGGACGTCAGACACGACTGAAGGCATTGGCAGAAGAACGCCGTACCATGGTGTTTTATGAATCGCCCCACCGTCTGTTGAAGACGTTGACACAGTTTGCCGAATATTTCGGTGCTGAACGTCAGGCAACCGTGTCGCGTGAAATATCCAAGCTCCATGAGGAGACGGTTCGCGGCAGCTTGGCAGAACTGATAGAACACTTTACCGCCACCGAACCACGGGGCGAGATTGTGATAGTATTAGCAGGAATAGACGATTAAAATAACTTCATTTAAAAACGTAAAACGTAAACGTATGAAAAAGTTAGCAGTTTTATTTGTATGCGCAGCCATGTTGGCTTCGTGTGATAGCTTTAAAGGTGGAAGCAAAGACCTGAAGGCTGAAAATGATTCTCTTTTGATGGAACTGACCCAGCGCAATGCTGAACTGGATGATATGATGGGAACTTTCAATGAAGTACAGGAAGGTTTCCGTAAGATCAATGCTGCCGAAAGCCGCGTGGACTTACAACGCGGGACGATTACTGAAAACTCAGCCAGCGCCAAACAGCAGATAGCTTCTGACATCGAGTTCATCTCTAAACAGATGGAAGAAAACAAGGCTCAGATTGCCAAATTGCAGGCTCAGTTGAAGAATAGCAGTTACAATTCTGCACAGATGAAAAAGGCTGTTGCCGCTTTGACTGCCGAACTGAACGCTAAACAACAGCGTATCGAGGAACTTCAGACAGAGCTGGCTTCCAAGAATATCCGTATTCAGGAACTGGACGCTGCTGTCAGCGACTTGTCTGCTGCCAAAGAAACATTGGTTGCAGAAAACGAAGCTAAAGCTAAAACCGTTGCCGAGCAGGAAAAGAGCTTGAACGCTGCCTGGTTCGTATTCGGAACAAAATCTGAATTGAAAGCTCAGAAGATCCTTCAGAGCGGAGATGTCCTGAAGAGCGCTGATTTCAACAAGGATTATTTCACTCAGATCGATATTCGTACAACAAAAGAAATCAAATTGTACTCTAAACGTGCTGAGTTGCTGACTACTCATCCTGCCGGTTCTTATGAATTGGTGAAAGATGACAAAGGTCAACTGACATTGAAGATTACTAATCCTAATGAATTCTGGAGTGTATCCAGATACTTGGTTATCCAGGTGAAATAAGGTAGGATTCCTTTTTAAGAATTGCCAATGTGCTGATTCCTGGATTCAAGAAATTAGCACATTGGCTTTTTTATTTTTTATATACACCCATTACTGCTGATGAAATATAAAAATCTGTTTTTTGATCTTGACGACACTATCTGGGCTTTCTCCCGCAATGCCCGTGACACTTTTGAAGAAGTATATCAGAAATATGCATTCGACCGTTACTTTGATTCGTTCGACCATTATTATACGCTTTATCAGAAACGTAACACCGAACTTTGGATTGAATACGGTGAAGGAAAGGTGACGAAAGATGAATTGAACCGTCAACGTTTCTTTTATCCTTTGCAGGCGGTAGGAGTGGAAGATGAAATCTTGGCCGAACGGTTCTCGAAAGATTTCTTTGCCATTATTCCTACTAAAAGCGGTCTGATGCCTCATGCAAAAGAGGTGTTGGAGTATCTTGCTCCTAAATATAACCTGTATATCCTTTCCAATGGCTTTCGTGAGTTGCAATCACGTAAGATGCGTTCGGCGGGTGTGGATGGTTATTTCAGGAAAGTGATTCTTTCGGAAGACCTCGGAGTGTTGAAGCCCCGCCCCGAAATCTTTAATTTTGCCCTGTCCGCCACCCAATCTGAGATGCGCGAATCGTTGATGATTGGTGATAGTTGGGAAGCGGATATTACCGGAGCGCACGGGATAGGAATGCATCAAGCCTTCTACAATGTGACGGAACGGGCTACTTTCCCTTTTCTTCCTACTTATCACATTCATTCTCTGAAAGAATTAATGAATTTATTATAAGTTCTCTGGATTAAGTCGTATTTTTGTTGCGTTTAATAAATGCATAAAAATACGATATAATCATGGATAGTGCACTTCTGCCTTTTGCTTTACTTTGCTTCACCTCGTTTTTTACATTGACCAATCCTTTGGGTACAATGCCTGTCTTCCTTACTATGACTCACGGGATGACAGAGAAAGAGCGTCAGTCTATCGTCCGTCGTGCCACTATTGTGTCGTTTATCACAATAATGGTTTTTGTCTTTACCGGTCAGTTCCTTTTTAAGTTCTTCGGTATCTCCACCAACGGATTCCGTATTGCCGGTGGAGTGATAATCTTCAAGATAGGCTTCGATATGCTTCAAGCCCGCTATACGCCGATGAAACTGAAAGATGAGGAAATCAAAACGTATGCGGATGATATTTCTATCACTCCGCTTGGCATACCAATGTTGTGCGGTCCTGGTGCGATTGCCAACGCCATCGTATTGATGCAGGATGCCCATTCTTATGAAATGAAAGGGATACTGATAGGTACTATTGCATTGATTTATCTGCTGACTTTCTTCATTCTTCGTGCTTCCACAAAATTGGTGAACGTCTTGGGTGAAACGGGAAATAATGTGATGATGCGTCTTATGGGATTGATTCTGATGGTGATTGCTGTGGAATGTTTCGTGAGCGGGGCGAAGCCGATATTGGTGGATATTGTGAGAGAGGGGATGGGTGGTTTTCTCAAATAATGACTCGGAAAAATAACTCCATATAGATTAAAATGTAAAAGAGGCTGGAACTCAAAATATATACTTTGAGCCAGCCTCTTTTTATAATTTAAGTCCTCTAATTAAAAATCATCAGCAGGGAAACCTGTCCGACGAAATCCTGAAATCTTATAAGTTAATCCATCCTCATCGTCATCGAACTGTACCATATATACGATACTATCGGCAGGCATACCACTAGGTGTCTTTGCTGCTTTTTCCAGCACTTTACCGTCAGTAATCTTCACTTTGGATTCATAAGTTACATTATCTGCGAATCCCGCTGTTGAGAAGGTTCTCTCTGCATAGTTTACATTCACCTTTAGTTTGTAGCTCCAGAAATTATTTAAATCATCCAGCCACATTTCTGTTTCACTATTGTTGGCCGTGTTGTAAGTACTCATTTGCAGATGTCCCAGTCCAAAAGGATCTTCTACTTCTTTCCCGTCAATAATTGCGTTCACTGTTATCCACCAGTCGCCTGCCATTTTTTCAACGGCGGTACCTCCTGGTTCTGTTTCATCATCACATGCTGTAAATGCAAAAGCTAGTGAAGCCAAAAGCAATATCATATATTTCTTCATAATCGTATACTTATTTTTTTACTATAATATCAAAAGATAACTGACCGGCATAATCAACGGTCCATTTCAGATTCCCTGTTGCAGGATCTAATGACGTATTAGTCATCTGATCCATAGAGTCACCCCATCCTGCAACGTAACTTTCCAAAGGAGTGATGGTATTATCATCATTCAATTCAAACTTACCGACCATCGCATAATCCGGTCCATAGCCTGCACGTTGCTCGTACCAGCCTCCTAAAAAGTCGCTGATATAAAAAATGCCCGGTTCTAATTGCAATATAATTATTTCATATCCACTGAAAGCTATAACGGCAGGAACAGTGCGTTTGCTGCCTTCAGCTACGGTATAAATACCAGATTGCAAAGGAGACGCAGTATTATCTGCTACATATACTGTTCTTGTGAAAGTTTTGGCAAAACCATCTTCATTATATGCCGCATATACTAAATTATAGATGCCTGGAGTGTTTACATCAACACTTCCTTTTATTTGTACGGATGATGTAATGTCTTCGCCGTTCATTTCTGCATAATATCCTGGCTCCACATAAGATTGGCCTTTTTCTAGAACTATCTTCTCATCGCCTTCTCTTTCCAATGTTACGAAATAGGTGATTTTGGAAGTGTCATCTGTTGATTTGTCGCAAGCTCCAAAAACGAACGACAAACATACTAATATGTTATATAATATTTTTTTCATATATAAGTCTTACTAAGTTATTAGCTTCTATTTGATATCCCACCAAACCGGAGTGCTTCCCGGTACAGCTGCTGGAGTATTGGCATTCTGCTGGCGTGCGCTTAAAGGATAAGTCATGCGTTTCATTAGTCCACCTGCTTCTAATCCGTTAGTCCATGGTGCCACTAGATCTCCCGGAGTATATAAGGCTGCATTTTTCTGTATCTCTTCTGCTGAGTGGGACGATAGTTTCGGACAATCTGTACGACGGATTTCACTCCATGCTTCCATATGATCCATATAGAAAAGAGCCACCCACTTCTGCATATAAATCAGATTTAGCTTATCTGCCAATGTTGAAGCGGCATCCCAGGCACAGTCACCTTCCAAAATACTATTCTCTTGTCCTGCAAATCCACGAACAGCAAAATCAGCGGTTACACCTGCTTCGTATGCGCTTTTTGCACTTGCATCATTGTTCAAGAAACGGGCATACACTTCTGCAATCAGGAATTGTAATTCCGCTTGAGTAAAGAAGTAAACAGGTTTTGTTGCCCCAATTGAATAATTGATGGCACTTACGTTTTTATTTTTCCAGTTATCAGTACCTAAGATACTTTGCATATGCGTTTTTCCTCCGGGGAGCTGTCCGACATACTTTCCATCTGCATCAGTCTTATTAATACCATAGGCAATGCGGGGGTCTCCCGTATTACTTAGATAGGAGATGAGTGGATAAGCAGCGCAATGATTGCCTGTCAGCCCCACAGCATTAGTATTATACCATGGATTACGTTTATCAGTTTCATCTACAAAACAGTCCAATTTCACATCTCCGGTAAAGAACTCGTTGTTTTGTACTAAAAGTTTTACTTTTTCAGTATAGGCTGCTGCGTCTACATTAGCATCGATAAAACGCAAGTACATACGGAGACGGAGAGCATCGGCAAATCCTTTCCATTGAGTGAGGTCTTTGTTGAATATCAAATCCGGCACGTCCATGCCGCTTCCGTCCAAGGCAGCCTCTGCCGCATCAATCTCATCCAATATACCTTTATATACAGTCTCACCTGTATCCCATTTGGGCGTTGCATTAGCATTTCCTTGCAAAGCTTCTGAATAAGGCGAATCACTGGTATTATCTACAATGATTTGGAAAGCATATGCTCTCAGTATGGTAGTCGCAAAACGATCAGCAGGGTTTGTTGTCTTTTCCAAAACCTGTTTTGCATCTTCCAGGGCGCCTGCAAATAAAATTCTATAAGAATAATCCATTTGCTGGGAAGATTCGGTAAATGTATACTCACATAGAGTGTTATATTGGTTGGATTCCGGCTTCTGTTCATAATATTGGGCAAAGAAACCTGCATAATTATAGATTTCGCCTCCTACAGCCGAAGCAATAGATGCACTGATGGAAGGAAATATCAAATCTGCCGTTACCTGATCATTCATCGGGTAATTGGGGTCGTCATTGATATCCAAATCGCAACTGGCAAAAAATACTGTTGTTGCCAACGATGTATATAATAATATCTTCTTCATATTTATTCCTGTTTAAAATTTAACCATTAAGTTGAAACCGAAACGGCGTGAGCTAGGGTTGGCTGTATATTCCCCATAGTTACCTTCAAGGTCATTACCAAATGAAGTCATTTCGGGATCAATAAATGTATTGCTGGATGGAGTCCAAATAAATAGGTTGTTGCCATATGCTGAAACTTTGACTGCCTGGAAGGGAGTTTTAGCCAACCATTTTTTTGGTAAATCCCAGCCTAGTACAACAGAACGAAGTTTTACATAAGATTTATCCACCAAGAAGCAACTTCCCATATCCGAACCACCGTCACCCCAATATTTGTAAATATTGGAACTAGTAATAGGAGTTGTGTTTTCTACATAAGTTACCTGATCTCCGTTTACTATTTTATTTACCGAGTTAGGAACAATTAAAGGGTTACGGTCATTATAGGCAGTCTGTATTGCATTACCTGTGAAGTAATTAATATCTTTAGTACGTGAATACATAACTCCACCCTGACGGATATCAAAATCAAGCCCTAAACTTAGACCTTTGTATTTGAAATTGGTAGAAATACCCATCTGATATTTATTATTCATATCACCACAAATTCCGAATTCAGCAGCTTCAATAGGAAGACCTGTTGATGAGTTTACAACAACTCTTCCCTGCGGATCGCGCTCGGCTACTTGAGCTTTGAATACTCCAACAGGCATTCCGGTTATAGCATACATACTTGTACCGCCATTCAAACCATAAATGATAGTGATTCCACCCAATTCTTCCGGCAGGCTGACTACTTTGCTCCAGTTTTTAGTAAGGTTCCATGTCAGTTCCCAAGCAAAATCTTTGGTTCTTATCGGAGTACCGCTGACCAATAGTTCAATACCACGATTACGTATCTTACCTAAATTCATGTTTTGTGCCGTATATCCTGAAGCAGGATCCATTGCCAAAGAGAAAATCTGCTTGTCGGTATTACGATTGTAGTAAGAAATATCGAATGACAATCGATTCTTCAAAAAGGCCATATTCAAACCAACTTCTGCTTCTGTTGTCATTTCCGGACTCAATGTATTACTTCCAAGCACATTTCCGGCCGAGTAAGCGTTAACGCCTCCTAACGGGAAAGTCAGATAACCAAAAGGTATTCTGTTTGAAGACTGCGCATATACAGGATTAACCATATATACATCGGCATCATTACCTGTTTTACCCCAGCTGGCACGTAATTTACCGAAAGTGATAACATCTTTCCATGTATCGTTCAGCAACTCACTGAAAATAAAACTACCTGTAAAACCCGGATAAAAGAAACTGCGGTTGCCTTTCGGAAGAGTGGAAGACCAGTCGTTTCGGGCAGTAACCGTTAAATATAACATATTCTTCCATGAACCTTCGAACTGTCCAAACACACCCATCAGGCGTCTAAGTTCCATATGTTGTTCTACAATGGGAGTTTTACCGGAATTTTTTAAGTTGAACCATGTGGGAATTGTCAGGTCATTTACCTCAGAATATTGATAAGAAACTTTACGTTCGTTGCCATTGAATCCTACCAATGCATTGACATTAAAATCACTGATTGGCATATTGAAACTAAGCAAAAGGTCCTGATTAATTTCACGGCGTCGGGTAATTTGTTCTGTATACTGTCCGGTCTCACCGGAGAACGGACTACTGGAACCTTGTCCTTCTCCATTAGGAGTTCCTTCGTAATAAAGAGCATACAAATTCGGTTTTCCCTTATCACTTTGTCCCGTTGTAGTATCCAATCCCATACGGTACGTAAATTTGAAGTATTTCAAGAACTCATAATCTAATTGGAACTTTCCGTAGAACCTTTCAGATTCATACTTATTCAGATAGTTGTTCAAAATGTAATATGGGTTCATTACTCCATAAGGGGTGTAATAATACCCTGGAGTATTGAATAAATCAGTTTGGTCTTCCAATCCTATAATGCTAATATCTCGTGGTGACTGATACAAAGAGTTTAGCATAGATAGTCCTTGCCCTGTTGTCGCAAACTTATTCTGCTGATAGGCATAGTTCAATGAAGAAGAGAAAGTTAAAGCACCAACTTTGTGACTGCCACGCGCAGAAAATGTATATTTGTCATAACTGTCTGCATCTGTCGGAATCATACCATCATCACTAATCTGAGAGAAAGAAACATAATAATCGCTTTTATCAGTAGCTCCGTTAAATGAGATGCTATTACTATACCTGAATCCTGCATCAAAAAAGTCTTTGATATTATCAGGCATTGCTACATAAGGTTTTAACTTTTGTGAGTTATTGTATACATTTCCCCATAACTGCATGGAACCATCAAAGCGAGGCCCCCAAGAGCCATTCTCTAATTCCGTATGATTGCCATTCCACCCCATACCGAATTCATTCTGAAATTCCGGTAACCGCAAGATGGTTGACCATTGAACTCCACCATTGTATTCTATCCCAATGCCTTTGCCTTTCCGTCCGCTTTTGGTGGTAATCATAACTACACCGTTTGCGGCCCGGCTACCATATAAAGCTGTTGCCGCAGCACCTTTTAATATAGTCATGTTTGCCACATCATCCGGATTAATAGCATTTGCTCCATTACCAAAATCGTATCCGCTGTTCAAACCATCTGTAGAATATACGGTAGAGTTGTTCAAAGGTACTCCATCTACTACATATAGAGGTTGGTTAGTACCGGATAATGAACTGACACCACGGATAATAACAGAATTAGAGGATCCCGGATCTGACGAGGTATTGGAAATCTGCACACCAGCAATCTTACCTGCCAAACTGGACATTACATCAGAAGTACGGCTCTCGGTAATCTTATCCCCTCCTACAGAGGTTGCCGCATAACCTAATGCCTTCTCTGACCTTTTTATGCCCATTGCTGTTACAACAACTTCGTCAATTTGCTGAGCATCCGACCTAAGTACAATCTTCAAATTAGGCTTTATCGCCACTTCCTGAGTCTGCATGCCAATGTACGAAATCTGCAAAGTCTTTGCAGAACTAAATATTATTGTAACCTCTTTATTATTAGCGATAAACAGATAATGTAATATCTATATAGTATAAATGCAATTTGAATATACTGTGCAGGTAATCAACATGTTAATGTTGATATAAAATCTTGAACCAATAATTTATTCTACTATATTTCCACCAAAATAATTTGTTTATTCATTTGATTATCAGTGGCGTATTCTTAACAAATAGCTGAAATGACAAACATAAATTGTTACTATTTTATGATAGGTAACCATTTTTATATCATTAATTGTTATAAATTTCGACCTTGAATGAACCTAACTTTACAATATTGAGTTAATTGATGTGATTTTCTCATTATTATAAAGTTGAAAAGTGTGTAAGTATCTGCAACGCTGCAACAATACTGCTATAACTTACTGATATATAAATAATTAAAGTGTTGCAGATACCTGTTGCAGATGGTGGCAGATACCCTTTATCTGCAACACACTAAAAACAACAAATCCTTCATGTAAACGCTGTAATCCTATATATGCAACAATGGTTTCCTACGTCTAAACACCAGTTCCTAGGCAGGAAATGCAAGTTTCCAAGTAGGGAAACGCAAGTTTCTGCGTATAGATACTAGAGTTTCCCTATGCGGATACTCTAGTTTCCCAGTATGGATACTGACATAACGCAGAGTCATCATACTTTAAGGGAATAGCTTTTCGAAACTGCACAATGTGTGTTGCAGATAAAGGGTATCTGCCACCATCTGCAACAGGTATCTGCAACACTATAACTGTTTATATATTAATAGATTACATTGGTACTGTTGCAGCGTTGCAGATACTTACACACTTTTCAACTTTATTGCAATGGGAAAATCACATCAACTAGCTCAATACCGCACGAATCGGCTTATTTCTTGTATGGAAATGCATAAGACTTTTAATACAGCCAGTCTATAAATTGGCTACTCTTACCTATAAAACAAGAATTTTAGAAATGGAGTTTTGAGTCTAATTCTTATGCGCGTTCTTTCCTTTCAATGAGGCTGCCTTCTCAAGATCACGTACAACCGTAATGTCCATTATATTTGCATATACTTGGGTGGTTTTCACACTTTTGTGACCTAATAATTTTTGTACAGTGGTTATATTCGCACCGCTATATAATAATAAAGTTGCATTTGTATGCCGGGCAGTATGAAAGGATACCCGCTTATCAATATCTGCCAATTTTGCTAATATATTCAACTCTTTGTTAATATTGGAATTATCTTTTAACTTGAAGAAACTATTCAGTTCTTCTTTATAGCGCTGCAATATACCAATTCCTTTACCTTCAAATAATAGGTATAATGGCAGACGGACTTCAATCCCTGTTTTTACAGATTTATATATAAGCCAAGTCTCCTGATGAAATTCGACAATATTCGCAGGTGTCAGATTTATAAAATCGGAATATCGCAGCCCTGCATAGCAGCAAAATAAAAAGGCATCTTTGGTCTTTTGTAATTTTGCATATCTTCCTGTTAACTGTAAATCCTCAAATTTGCGCAATTCTTCCGGTGACAAATGCGTATGATTACCTTCTATACTTTTAATCTTATATTTTCTGAAGGCATATTTTTGCACATCCATATATTCTTTGTTAATAGCAACGTTAACATATCGTTTTAGGTGCTTCATATGTTTGGCTATAGTGTTAAGGTGATACCCTTTGGATTGCAGGTAATTGTCAAATGAAGAAACAAATTCAAATGTCAAGTCCGTAAACGAGATGTCTTTTTTGAACTCCCGAAGTAATTCAAGCGTGGAAAGGTGATTTTGCTTGGTACTCTCTTTTAGAGAAGAATTTGCAACTTCTTCTTTATAGAAACTTAAAAATGATCTTCCATTGCTTATAGGTTTGTCAATGGCCTCCTTCAATAAATCCAGTGAAATCGATTTGCCTTGTTGCCATAATCCAAGTTCAGCTTGTTCAATCGCCGCTATATATTCGTATAACATGCGGTTTATAACATCAGCATTAGGGTGACTTTTCACCATTCTTCGTTTAGCATCCCACTGATCAACTTTGAGATATATTTTGGTGGAGAAATACATTTTTCTCCTATTGAGATAAGCTTCGACCTGTACTAATGCCATTCCTTTCTTATTCAATTTCTTTTTTCTGTTAAAAACAAGATTGTAACTAATTTTTTCCATCCTTTTCTTTTTTAATTAATAATAGAACAAATTAAACGTAGTTCTGTGCTACATCGGAGATGAATATGCATTAATATCTCTAAAAAAAATAATCTTTGAAAAGCTAAGTATTCACAAAACTTTAAATTATATGCCACTTTTTTATAGCTATTCTTCCGCAAAAAACAAAAAGTAGCTCTATAAAAGCTGTTTTGTGACGAAAAACGAGCAAAGGAAATATTAAATCGTACATTTTGCTCAATCAAAATGTTAGTATATGGTTTTAAAACTAATTGTTTTTATGTTTCAAAAATATGCTTATCAACATAAAAAGTACATCATAAATAACAATATGTTAGATTTGCAACCTTTTTTTATCAAAATAATTGTTAGTTTCATATTTATTAATATATTTGCAAATTGTTAGAGTAAAGAAACAATTAATGTAAAGTTAAACTTTAAGAGAGAATTTATGAAAAGAAAATTGATGCTGTTATTGGCATGCCTTTTTGTGGGCATAAGCCTAGTAACTGCCCAGACTCAGAAGGTCACAGGTGTTGTGATTTCTGAAGAAGATGGGCAGCCGGTTGTTGGCGCTTCTGTGTTGGTAAAAGGTACCACCCAAGGTACAATCACAGATGTAGATGGTAACTTTAATTTGTCGAATGTACCAAGTTCTGCAAAGACTTTGCAGATTTCGTATATTGGCATGCAGACTCAGGAAGTCACTATTAAACCTCGTTTGAAGGTTGTACTAAAATCAGATTCTCAACAAATAGACGAAGTAATGGTAGTTGCTTATGGTACTGCAAAGCGGGCATCATTTACAGGTGCTGCATCTACCGTTAAGGGAGATAAGGTTTTGAAGGATATTCCAGTGACTTCTTTCGAAGAAGCTCTCTCTGGAACAACTCCGGGATTGACTATCAATTCTACCAGTGGGCAACCGGGGGCAGGATTACAGATCCGTGTGCGGGGTACCGGTTCTATGAACGCGTCTAATGAACCGTTGTACGTTATTGACGGTGTGCCGGTTGTGTCAGGAGATATTGCAATATCTGCTGTGACAAACGATTC
This sequence comes from uncultured Bacteroides sp., assembly GCF_902491285.1. Taxonomy (GTDB): domain Bacteria; phylum Bacteroidota; class Bacteroidia; order Bacteroidales; family Bacteroidaceae; genus Bacteroides. The sequence goes on from NZ_CABUHK010000004.1 coordinate 115,524, forward strand.
GAAAGCATTCAATGTCATGTCGTCCATTAATCCGAGTGATATTGAGAATATCACAGTGTTAAAAGATGCGGCTGCCGCATCATTGTATGGTTCACGTGCCGCAAATGGTGTTATTCTGATAACGACGAAGCATGGTAAAGGTGGCAAGACCCGTGTTAATTTCAAGGCAAATTGGGGATTCTCGGATTGGGCGATGAAGAATCGTAAAAGCGTGAATGGACAGCAACGTCACGAGTTGACATATGAAGCATGTTATAATGAAGCTACCATTTATGGTATTCCCGATGGTGACGGTAACTATACGGGGCCGGCTTCTGAAGAAGATGCAAAAGCATATGCACAGGAAATGGCAGATTTTTATGCTGATGCCAAATATGATGTTGACTGGGAGGATGCTTTTTTCCGTAAGCATGGTTCTAGTCAAAACTATGAGTTCTCAGCACAAGGTGGTGATGAACGCAATTCATTTTTTGCATCGTTGGCATATAAGAAAGAAGAAGGTAAATCAAGAACATCTTCATTAGATGGATTTATGGGACGTATTAACGCTGTTCATCGTTCGGCAAATAATAAATGGCAAATGGGAGCCAATATTTCGATGTCAAGACAAAATTCTTCAGTTTCAAGTGAAGGAACAGCTTATGCGAATCCTTTCTTCCTGATTAATTATGTATGTACTCCGAATATGCCGATCTATGATGATGAGGGTAATTACTATACGCATCCGTTCCTGCAGCAGGTATTTCCTCATACGCATCCGGTAGAAGATATTAATCTGGATAAAAATGAATCGAAAGTTTTCAGAAGTTTCAATAACTTGTGGGCTTCGTACCAGTTTATTGAGGGGTTGACTTTGAAACAAAGTATTAGTTATGATTATGTGAACAATAACTCTGTTACTTACTGGCCGTTAAACTCTAACAATGGAACACTGACCGGCGGATTGAGAGCTACTTATCCGATGCAACAACAAAACAGCTATTCGTCTACCACCTTGAATTATGTAAAAACATTTAAGCTGAAACATAATCTGGATGCATTAATCGGTTGGGATGTAGATGACCGTCGTACTGAGTATGTCTTTGCTACATCTTCGGGATATCCACACGATAAACTTCCTGAATCTATCAATGCGGCTACACCTGAGGAAGGCTCTGCTTATTATACGGAAGACCATTTGCTTTCTTTATTGTCGCGTGTCAATTATGATTATGATAATAAATATTATGCGTCCGTAAACTTCCGTAGAGATGGTAGCTCACGTTTGGGAGCCAATAACCGTTGGGCTAATTTCTGGTCTGTATCAGCAGCCTGGAGATTGACACAGGAAGGTTTTATGAAGGGTATCACACAGGTTAATGACTTGAAAGTGAGAGCTTCTTATGGTATAAACGGGACATTGCCTAGAGACTTGTATGGTCATTTAAGTTTGTATGGATATGGCTATAATTATCAAAACATTGCGGGTTCGGCACCTCAATCAGTTCCTAATCCTGATTTGTCATGGGAGAAGAATAAAAACTTCAATATTGGTTTTGACGCATCTCTTTTTGATCGTTTGAATATTAGTTTCGATTATTACAGTCGTAGAACTAGCGATTTGTTGCAGAATGTACCGACTTCAATGGTTGTTGGTTTCAAGACGATGTTGAAGAATGTAGGCGAGATGACCAACAAAGGTGTGGAACTTGATATTAATGTTGATGTATTCAAACACACACAAGTAAAATGGAATACAGGTTTGGCACTTTCGCACAACTCCAATAAAGTGTCAAAGTTATATGAAGGAAAAGATATAATAAACGGTACCAGTATCATTCGTGAAGGCGAATCATACTATGCATGGTGGAGTCGTGAATGGGCAGGCGTTGATCCGGCGACAGGTGAGGAACAATGGGTGTTGAATACTAAGAATGAGGATGGAAGCCTTAATAAGGAACTGACGAAAGATCCGGCTCAGGCACAGAGAGTTGTTATCGGTAAGCCGGATCCGAAACTTACCGGTGGTTGGAGAAACTCCGTATCATGGAAAGGGCTGGAATTAAACCTGTTGTTCAACTTCTCATTAGGTGGAAAAGTATTCGATACAATGAGAACAAGTTTCACTGATACTGACGGTTATGTGGTTTATTATAACTCTTCAGTCGACCAGCTTGACAGATGGCAGAAACCGGGTGATGTAACGAATGTTCCGAGACGTATTAACAACTACGAATATGGAAATTACGGAAGTTCCCGTTTTATGAAAGACCTGAACTATTTGCGTCTGAAGAGCATGAGTCTGTCATATGCTCTTCCGGCACAATTGGTACGTCGTGCACAGATGGAGAATGTACGCTTGTTTATTTCGGGAAGTAATCTCTTGACATGGACTTCTTATAAGAATGTTGATCCAGAACAGCCGATTAACGGTATTCCTACTTTTGCCTTCCCGAATCTGAAGAGTGTGACATTTGGTATTGAAATCGGATTTTAATAAGAAAAACAGAATATGATGAAAACAATCAATATAAATAAAAAAATAGGGGGAGTCCTTTTCGCCGGTTTGATCATGTTATCGTCCTGCAACGATTATCTGACAACTTTGCCTACGGATTCTCTGGTGAGCGACGGAGCGATAAGTACACCTGAGGATACAAAAACAGCGTTGAATGGTGCTTATGCCGGATTGATTAGTGCAAGAACTGATGGTGATACGTATTATTATTATGGAATGGATTTTCTGGCCCGTGCCGAGGTTGGTGGTGATGACACTCAGACAAATAAAATCGGTGATCGTACAGAAAATTACTACCGTTTTACATACCGTCAGAATAATGCCCCACAAGATTTGTGGTATACTCCATATGCGGTTATTAACAGAGTGAATGTGCTTTTGAATGCAATAGATAATGGTGATGTCCCAATGACGGATGTTGTGAAGAACTCAAAAGGTGAGGCGTTGGCTATTAGGGCATTGGCACATTTTAATTTGCTTATTACTTATGGAACACCCTATTTGAAAGATAACGGAGCTTCATTAGGAGTGCCTGTGGTAAAAAAAGTATTGACAGCGACCGACCTTCCGGGGCGTTCGACGGTAGCAGAGGGATATCAGGCTGTATTGGACGATTTGTCGGATGCGTTGGGACTGATAAATGAAGAGAAAAATTATGGGCATTTTAATAGGTGGGCTGTGAAAGCTCTGTTGGCACGTGTCAATTTGTATAAAGGTGACTATGATGCAGCTTATTCTTATGCCAAGGATGTGGTGGAGAACGGCCCTTATTCTTTGATTGATAATGCTGATTATCTGACAGTGTGGGGACAGGAAGAAAACAGTGAATCAATTTTTGATTTAGCGTTGTCGTCAACTTCCTATTCCGGCGACCGTGAGTTATGGGGAGCGGTAGTCAGTCCGAGCGAATATGGAGCAGTCGTTGCTACAAAAGCATTTGTTGATCTTTTGAATGAACGCTCTGACGATGTACGTATCGGTTTGTTGGTTACTGATAAGAATGGTACACAGCGTACTATAAACAAGTATCCGGGACGTGGTGCGGTTACAATTAACAATGTACGGGTTTTGCGCTTATCGGATATCTATTTGATTGCTGCTGAGGCTGCTTTGAAGAAAGCGTCACCTGATCAGGATTTGGCGGATGATTATTTATATGAAATCAGACATCGTGCTAGTCCAAGCGTTTCAAAGGAAGATGCTACATTGGATTTGATAGCCAAAGAGCGTCGTAAAGAATTGGTACTGGAAGGACATCGTTTATACGATGTGTTACGTCAAGGAGCAGAAATTACTCGTCAGGGTGGCTCTCATTTCTTGAATGGTAATGATTTGATAACGGTTAAATGGAGTGACTACCGGACTGTGATGCCTATTCCGCAGGCGGAAATGGATGCTAATCCGAATATGGAACAGAATACGGGATATAAATAAACTTATTTGCTCCGGGGATGTTTATCTCTTTGAAATGGAGTTTGTGATTGAGGAAAATGACGGAACTCAATCACAAGCTCCATATTTTTTGTTATATTTGCGCCCACATTATTATATAAGAGTAAAGAATGAAAGAATTTGTAATATCCGAAGCCAAAGTAGAGACAGCAATACTTGTCGGACTTATCACTCAGACACAGGATGAGCGTAAGACGAACGAGTATCTGGACGAATTGGCGTTCCTTGCCGAGACGGCTGGGGCGGAAGTTGTGAAACGATTTACGCAGAAGTTGCCGACAGCCAACTCGGTGACCTATGTAGGAAAAGGAAAACTGGAGGAAATCAGACAATATATCCATAACGAAGAGGAAGAAGAACGTGAAGTGGGAATGGTCATCTTTGATGACGAACTTTCCGCGAAACAGATTCGTAATATTGAAGCCGAACTGAAAGTGAAGATACTGGACCGTACTTCGCTGATTCTCGATATATTTGCCATGCGTGCCCAGACTGCCAATGCAAAGACGCAGGTGGAGCTGGCGCAGTACAAATATATGTTGCCGCGTCTGCAACGACTCTGGACTCACTTGGAACGCCAGGGCGGTGGTTCCGGTGCCGGTGGCGGTAAAGGTTCCGTGGGACTTCGTGGACCGGGTGAAACACAGCTCGAAATGGACCGCCGTATCATCCTGAACCGTATGTCGTTGCTGAAAGAACGCCTGACGGAAATTGATAAACAGAAAGCTACCCAACGCAAGAACCGCGGACGCATGATACGTGTCGCACTGGTCGGTTACACCAATGTCGGTAAATCGACAATGATGAACCTGCTGGCAAAGAGCGAGGTGTTTGCGGAAAACAAACTGTTCGCTACGTTGGACACTACCGTGCGTAAGGTGATTATAGATAATCTTCCGTTTTTGTTGTCGGATACGGTAGGATTTATCCGTAAGTTGCCTACCGACTTGGTTGAGTCCTTCAAATCGACCTTGGACGAAGTGCGCGAAGCGGATTTGCTGGTGCACGTAGTAGATATTTCCCACCCCGGATTTGAAGAACAGATTGAGGTGGTGAACAAGACACTTGCCGAAATTGGCGGCGGTGGCAAACCCATGATACTTGTATTCAACAAGATAGACGCCTATACCTACGTGGAGAAAGCGCCGGACGACCTTACCCCCCGAACTAAGGAAAACTTAACACTCGAAGAACTGATGAAGACGTGGATGGCAAAGATGGAGGACAACTGCCTCTTTATTTCCGCCCGCGAACGAATCAATATAGACGAACTGAAAGATGTAGTTTATCAACGAGTGAAAGAATTGCATGTTCAGAAATACCCCTATAACGATTTTCTTTATCAGACCTACGAAGAGGAAGAATAATTAATCAATGTGCTGCTTTGCTGATTGGGGGAAGCGGCACATTACTATATTTATTTATATGAAAGACTATCGTAGATTGACTGAAGATGAGGTGCTTCAGTTGAAGAGCCAGTCGTGTCTGGCCGATGATTGGGGAAATGTTCTGGTAGCCGCTGGATTTAATTGTGAGTATGTCCATCACACCCGCTTTTCGGGCGAAGTGAAGCTAGGGGTATTTGAGGCTGAATTCACACTGCGAGGAGGCATTAAGAAACACTCGGGATTGCGCCATGTGACGCTGCACAATGTGACAGTTGGGGATAACTGCTGCATTGAGAATATCCAGAATTATATTGCTAATTATGAGATTGGCAGCGATACCTTTATCGAAAATGTGGATATCATCTTAGTGGATGGGTTGACAACTTTCGGTAATGGGGTGGAAGTGGCAGTTCTCAATGAAACCGGAGGACGCGAGGTGCTGATTAATGACAAGTTGTCTGCTCATCAGGCATATATACTTGCATTGTACCGTCACCGTCCCGAACTGATTAACCGCATGAAATCCATTGCGGATTATTATTCCAACAAACATGCGTCTGCCGTTGGCAGTATTGGCAATCACGTGATGATTCTCAATACTGGTTCCATCCGGAATGTGCGGATTGGCGATTACTGCCATATCTGCGGAACTTGTCGTCTGACCAATGGTAGCGTTAATAGTAACGTGACAGCTCCTGTGCATATCGGACATGGAGTAATTTGTGATGATTTTATTATCTCGTCCGGTTCGCAGATAGATGACGGCACGATGTTGAGCCGTTGCTTCGTCGGACAGTCCTGTAAATTGGGACACAACTATTCCGCTTCCGATTCCTTGTTTTTTAGCAATTGCCAGGGAGAGAATGGAGAAGCATGTGCCATTTTCGCAGGTCCTTTCACTGTGACACATCACAAATCTACTTTGCTGATTGCCGGAATGTTCTCATTTATGAATGCAGGTTCGGGCTCCAATCAGAGTAACCATATGTATAAGCTGGGCCCGATTCATCAGGGAACGATGGAGAGAGGAGCGAAAACCACTTCAGATTCATATATCCTGTGGCCGGCGCGTGTCGGAGCTTTTTCTCTTGTGATGGGGCGCCATGTCAATCATGCAGACACCTCTAATCTTCCTTTTTCTTACTTGATAGAGCAACGGAATACGACTTATCTGGTTCCGGGAGTTAATCTGCGGAGCGTCGGTACAATCCGTGACGCTCAGAAATGGCCGAAACGTGACAAACGGCAGGACCCGAACCGGTTGGATTATATCAATTACAACCTGTTGAGTCCTTATACCATTCAGAAAATGTTCAAAGGACGTTCTATCCTGAAAGAATTGAGACGGGTATCCGGTGTGACATCCGAAATCTATTCTTACCAAAGTGCCAAAATCAAAAACTCTTCTTTGAATAACGGTATCCGTTTTTATGAAATAGCTATTCATAAATTCTTGGGGAACTCAATCATTAAGCGGTTGGAAGGCATCAACTTCCAGAGCAACGAAGAAATCCGTCATCGTTTGAAACCGGATACGGAAATCGGAATCGGTGAGTGGGTGGATGTGTCTGGGCTGATTGCTCCAAAGAGCGAGATAGACCGTCTGTTGGATGGTATTGAGAACGGTACTATCAACCGTTTGAAGTCAATCAATGCCTGCTTCGCTGAGATGCACGAGAATTATTACACATACGAATGGACGTGGGCTTACAATAAGATTCAGGAATTTTATGGCTTGAATCCGGAGACTATTACGGCACAAGATGTGATTCGTATCGTAAAATCCTGGCAGGAAGCTGTCGTCGGACTGGATAAGATGGTATATGAGGATGCAAAGAAAGAATTCTCCCTGTCTTCCATGACCGGATTCGGTGCCGACGGTTCTCACGACGAAATGAAGCAGGACTTTGAACAAGTGCGCGGTGATTTCGAGAGCAATACGTTTGTGACGGCTGTGTTGAAACATATTGAAGAGAAAACAGCGCTTGGAAATGAACTGATTAAACGTATTGAAAACATACAAGAGTAAATAACCATAACCTGTGAAATGATAAACGGTGGGCATTGTGTAACTAAAGCACAACTTGTCCACCGTTTTCGTTTCCGTTCTGCAATTCTCCGTTATTCATTCTTAATTCTTCATTCTTCATTCATCATTCTTCATTCTTAATTATTACCTTTGTCACACTAACTAACATTACGTAATAAAATAAGAAACTTATGGCAACACCTCCGTTTAAGTATCAGCCCATGTTTGAAAAGGGGAAAGATACAACTGAGTATTATCTGCTTACAAAAGACTATGTGTCGGTAAGCGAGTTTGAAGGGAATCCTATTCTGAAAATTGAGAAAGAAGGTCTGACTGCGATGGCTAATGCGGCTTTTCGTGATGTATCATTCATGCTTCGCCGTTCGCACAACGAACAAGTTGCTAAGATTCTGAGCGATCCGGAAGCAAGTGAAAATGATAAATATGTGGCATTGACTTTCCTGCGTAATGCGGAAGTTGCTTCAAAGGGGATACTTCCTTTCTGTCAGGATACGGGTACTGCCATCATCCATGGTGAGAAAGGACAACAGGTATGGACTGGCTATTCGGATGAAGAGGCTCTTTCACTGGGTGTTTATAAGACATATACTGAGGAGAACCTGCGTTATTCTCAGAATGCACCTCTGAATATGTATGATGAGGTGAATACAAAATGTAATCTTCCTGCACAGATTGACATCGAAGCTACCGAAGGCATGGAGTATGAATTCCTTTGTGTAACAAAAGGTGGTGGTTCTGCCAACAAGACTTATCTTTATCAAGAAACAAAAGCTATCCTGAATCCGGGTACATTGGTTCCGTTCCTGGTTGAAAAAATGAAAACTTTGGGAACAGCCGCTTGCCCTCCTTATCATATTGCTTTCGTTATCGGCGGTACTTCTGCTGAGAAGAACCTGCTGACTGTGAAGCTGGCTTCTACTCATTTCTATGATAACCTGCCGACAACTGGAAATGAATACGGTCGTGCTTTCCGTGATGTCGAACTGGAAAAAGAAGTATTGGCGGAAGCCCACAAGATTGGTCTTGGAGCTCAATTCGGTGGTAAATATCTGGCTCACGATGTCCGTATCATCCGTTTGCCGCGTCACGGTGCTTCTTGTCCGGTAGGTCTAGGCGTATCCTGCTCTGCCGACCGTAACATCAAATGTAAAATCAACAAGGAAGGTATCTGGATTGAGAAACTGGATTCAAATCCGGGCGAACTTATTCCGGTGGAACTGCGTAAAGCAGGAGAAGGCGATGTTGTAAAAATCGACTTGAACCGCCCGATGGCTGAAATCCTGAAAGAACTGACTAAATATCCGGTATCGACCCGTTTGTCATTGAACGGAACGATTATTGTAGGCCGTGATATTGCTCACGCTAAACTGAAAGAACGTTTGGACCGTGGTGAAGAGCTGCCTCAATATATCAAAGATCATCCTATTTACTATGCAGGTCCGGCCAAGACACCGGAAGGTATGGCTTGTGGCTCTATGGGGCCGACTACGGCTGGGCGTATGGACTCGTATGTAGAACTGTTCCAAAGTCATGGCGGCAGCATGATTATGTTGGCAAAAGGTAACCGTAGCCAGCAGGTGACGGATGCTTGTAAGAAGTATGGCGGTTTTTATCTGGGTTCTATCGGCGGTCCGGCAGCTATCCTTGCTCAGAATAATATCAAGAGCATTGAGTGTGTGGAATATCCTGAACTGGGTATGGAAGCTATCTGGAAGATTGAAGTAGAGGATTTCCCGGCATTCATTCTGGTTGACGATAAGGGCAATGACTTCTTCAAGCAGTTGAAGCCATGGAATTGCACTAAATAAGCAGTCAATAAATTCGTTTATATAAAATTATTCATTTGAGGGATACCTGTCTTTCGTATGGGTATCCCTTTTTTATTAACTTCTCCTTTCTACTCACTAACATTATGAAACCACCGACAATCGAACTGACTACTCAAAAGAACCGGCACATCGTATGGCTGGATGTTGTACGCCTTATCGCAATGTTTACAGTTGTCTGCTGCCATTGCACCGATCCTTTTAATTTTTATCCGGGTACTGCTCCCAATATTGGGGAAATTAAATTATGGGGAGCCATTTATGGAGCTGTCCTCCGTCCTTGTGTGCCCCTGTTTGTGATGATAACGGGCGCATTGCTTTTGCCTGTCAAGGGTGATACTTCCACTTTTTATAAGAAACGTATTACCCGTGTCCTGTATCCGTTCTTAATTTGGTCTGTTATCTATAATCTTTTTCCTTGGCTGACAGGCATATTGGGGCTGGATCCTAAGATTATTCTTGATTTCTTTCCTTATTCCGGTGAGGAAGTGATGCAGCAATCCTTTTCGGTAGCTGTACGATATATCCTGATGATTCCTTTTAACTTCTCCCTTCTGGCAGTGCATATGTGGTATATTTATCTGCTTATCGGGCTTTATCTTTACTTGCCTATATTTTCGGCATGGGGGGAAAGGGCTTCGCAACGTGCAAAATTGATGTTCCTGCTGGCTTGGGGTGTGACCTTGCTTCTGCCTTATTATTATCAGTTCGTTTCCCCTTACCTGTGGGGCTCTTGTTCATGGAATTCTTTCGGAATGTTGTATGCATTTGCCGGATTCAACGGATATTTATTATTGGGACATTATCTGAAAGACCTTGACTGGAGCTTGAAGAAAACATTGGTAATCGGTATTCCTATGTTTGTGGTAGGTTATGTGGTGACGTTCTTCGGTTTCCGCTATATGACGGCTTTGCCGGATTGTACAGATGAAATGTTAGAGCTTTTCTTTACTTATTGTTCTCTTAATGTGGTGATGATGACCGTACCTGTATTTATGCTGGCTAAAAAAGTCGATGTCCGTTCGGAGAGAATACGGAAAGCATTAGCTAATTTGACAGTTTGTGGCTTCGGTGTTTATATGATACATTATTTCTTCACCGGTCCGTCGGTGGTATTGGTGAGAGCTCTCGATATACCTGTTCCTTTGCAGATACCGATTGCTGCGATAGTAGCTTTTGCTGCTTCCTGGTTGATAGTGAATTTGGTGAACCGTATTGGCAAACCTGCAAAATATATTATGGGATAAAAGCTGGAAGCCTTTTGGGAGAGAGGGGCATAAGAACAAAAGAACATATGCTTTCCGATATCACTATTCTTGGAATATTAAGCGTGGAGCGTATATTCCTTTGTTCTTATGTTTCTTATTCTTTCAGATACTTTGTAATCTTTCCGCTAATCTGCAATAAGGAAATTTCGCAAAGTTTCGTGTTATACTCTGCGGAGAGGATACGCTCTTCCGCATCCAATAAGCTCTTTTGTGCTTCGCGTACTTCAAAACCGGAAAGGTCTCCCTGGATATAACGATCCATGGCAATATCATGGTTATCCTTGGCAGTTACAAGATTCTGTCGTTCCAAATTCAGGAGTTGAAGATTGTTGCGATATGCCTGCCACAAGTTGCTGAGGTCGGAGCGGAGTGCCAGTTCAAGGTTCTGTCGTTCCAGACGTCGGTTTTTGAATGCAAGAGTCGCATTTCGCTTTTCGCGTCGGCGATTTCCATCGAAGATATTAAATCCGACAGTAACTCCGGCATTAAAGCCTAAATTGCCTCTTCTACTGGTGGCGTTGATGTCGTATTTATTGAAGGTATATCCGTATCCGGTATTTAATCTAAGATATGGATAGTTGCGCGAATTTATTTTTTTATAATCCAATTGTGCGAGTACTGTGTTCTGATCAGCTTTTAATAAAGAAGCGTTTGTTGCCAATGTACTGTTCCACAATTCTTCGAACTTCAAGTCGCTGTATACGTCAATGGTAGAATCCTTGATGATAATAATTTGATTTACATTATTATTAGCCATCAGCTCATTCAATTGGATACGTGAAGAGTGCAGTAACTCCTGTTGTTTCATATATTGGGCACTATCCGCATTGAAGTCCACTTTCGCCTGTTGATAATCCAAGCCGGAGAATTTGCCGACAAGATGGCTCGCTTCCGCTATGCGCAAGCGCTCTTTAGAAAGTGACATTGCATAATGGAAGTTTTTCAGACGAATCTTCTGCTGGATAAAATTATAGTATTCTGACGTCAGGTCGGCAATGAAATCCTCGATAGCTATACGGGTGTTAGTTTCGCCTTGTCGTTCCAACTCTTTCAACTGCTTGTAAGTTGTGCTGATATTGAACCCGTCAAAGATGGTCCAATTAAGATTGAGGCCGACATTGATTGTCTGGTCGTATACTCCATTGTTCTTTGTAATCTCCCCGGTGGCACGGGCCTTGCTTTCGATGTTGTCCAAATTTCCGGTGTATCCGGCAGAAAAATCCAGCGTCGGCAGATAGCCTGCGTTTCCCAATGTCGCGTTGTTCTTGCTGATTTGCTCTTCGTTATGGACGATGCGCAAAGAGTAATTGTTTTGTAATCCTTCCTCCAGGCAATCTTTTAAGGTGAGCACCTGTGCCTTTACAGTAGAAACTGATAAGAAGGCACATGCGGTAACTATATATGCGATGCGTTTTATGCAAATTCCTTTCTGTTTCATTCTTTTAGTTTTTTGATTCGGTTCGTCGAAATATAACTGTAAATAGCCGGTACGATATACATGGTAAGCAAAGTGGAAACGACCATGCCGCCTACTACTGCCGTACCCATGGCGATACGCTGGTTGGCACCTTCTCCGGTGGCAAATGCCAATGGGATAAGTCCCAGAACCGTAGAAGCACTTGTCATCAGAATCGGGCGGAGACGTTGCAGGGCAGAGTCCTTGATTGCACTCATCTTGTCTTCTCCGGCTTCCTGTTTTTGATTGGCAAATTCCACAATCAGGATACCGTTTTTGGCTACCAGTCCGATAAGCATAATGATACCAATCTGACTGAAAATATTCATTGTAATATCTCCAAAATACATAAACACTAATGCTCCGGCAATAGCCAGTGGCACCGTCAACATGATAATCAACGGGTCTTTGAAACTCTCGAACTGGGCTGCCAGAATCAAATAAATCAGAAGAATAGCCAAAATAAAGGCGAACATCAAACTGGAAGAACTTTCACGATACTCCTTGGAATCGCCTGCCAAAGCAGTACGGAAAGTGTCGTCCAATGTTTCCTTGGCTATCTTGTCCATTTCATCCAACCCTTGTCCGATTGTTTTTCCATCCGCCAGTCCCGCAGAGATAGTGGCTGATACAAAACGGTTGTAGCGGTATAGTTTAGGCGGTGCAATACCACTTTCCAATTCAATCAGATTGTCCAATTGAATCATATCTCCATTATTGCTACGGACATAAATCGCTTTCAAGTCGGCCGGTTTATTTCTTTGCTGGCGGTTGATTTCGCCAAGGATTTCGTATTGTTTTCCGTTCATATAGAAATATCCCATACGCTGACCGCTCAATCCGTATTGCAAAGTCTGGGCAATATTCTTTGTACTTACGCCCATGATGCTGGCCTTGTCGCGATTAATTTGGATACGGGCTTCTGGTTTGCTGAACTTCAAGTCAACGTCTGCCATCTGGAAGACTGGGTTTTCATACACTTTAGCCATGAATTTAGGTAATACCTCTTCCAGTTTTTCCAAATTGGTGGCTTGAAGCACATATTGGACAGGCATACTTCCACGGCGTCCGCCGAAGGAAGATTGCTGTTGCACGAACGAACGCGCCATTGTTTTCTTCTGTACAGCTTTCGAGATTTTCTCGGCAACTTCCATTTGTGTGTAGTTACGGTCCTTCATGTCCTTCAGCGTGATACGTACGTTCCCGCTACCGCTGGATACACGGGCGGTCACGGCTTCCGCATCCGGTAGGATGGAGTCGACAAGCTGGTTGATGTCTTCGGTATAATCACGTATATATTCATAAGTGACTCCCTCTGCACCTCTCGTATTGATGCTGATTTGCGAACGGTCTTCCAAAGGTGCCATTTCCGAAGGAACTGCATTCCATAAAACACCAATCAGGCAAATCGTGATGAATGTGAATGGAAGTGCAATCCATCGTTTATTCAGGAAAGCGGCAAGTGAACGGCTGTATAGCCGGTTCATTCCTTCAAAGAAAGGTTCTGTCTTTGTATAAAACCAGCCTTGTTTTTCCCGCTTTATAAGTAGCTTGGTTGCCAACATTGGCGTGAAAGTCAATGCGGCAAATGAAGAGATGATAACCGACCCTGAGATTACGATACTGAACTCCCGGAACAAACGTCCCGTCATACCATCCATAAAGACGATGGGGAAGAATACGGCGATCAGCGTGATAGTCGTTGAAATAACGGCAAAAAAGATTTCTTTGGCCCCTTCGATACCCGCTTCTTTCGGAGTCATTCCTTTTTCGATACGGATATAGATATTCTCTGTCATTACGATAGCATCATCTACCACCAATCCCACAGACAATACGATGGCAAGCATGGAAAGCACATTGATTGAGAATCCAGCCAAATACATGACGAAGAATGCGCCGATAAGGGAGACAGGAATCACGATACACGGCACCAGCGTAACACGCCAGTCGCGCAAGAAAAGGAAAATGATGATGATTACGAGTATAAAAGCTTCATATACAGTCGACTTTACCTCATTGATAGATGCACGGATAAACTTGGTATTATCAAAACCGTAATTATAGTGTACATCTTCCGGCAAGTCTTTTTTCATTTGTTCCATACGCTGATATACAGCGTCTGCAATTTCAATATGATTAGCTCCCGGTTGTGGAATAACTACGACGCCTACCATCGGTACGCCGTTCATCTTCATATAACTCTTGATGTCGGCAGGTCCCAGTTCGGCACGTCCGATATCACTGAAACGCACGATACGATTATTCTCTTCTTTGATAATCAAGTCGTTGAACTCGTCCGCTGTATGCATCAATCCTAATGTGCGAATCGTCAACTCGGTTGTATTTCCTTCGATACTGCCCGACGGAAGTTCCACATTCTCATTATCCACTGCATTTTTTACGTCAATAGGGCTGATACCGTAGCCTGCCATTTTTGCCGGGTCGAGCCAGAGTCGCATGGAATAGCGTTTCTCTCCCCAAATGGATACGCTACTGACATCAGAAATGGTTTGTAATTGCTCTTTAACCGTTAAGTCTGCAATTTCACTCAATTCCAAAAGGGTACGTTTGTCGCTTTGCAGAGCTACCATCAAGATAGGCATGGCGTCCGCATCCGCTTTCGATACTGTCGGCGGGTCACAGTCGCGCGGCAGATAGCGTTGTGCGCGTGAAACCTTGTCACGCACGTCATTTGCCGCCGTTTCCAGGTCGACGGACAATTCAAACTCTACCGTAATACGGCTCTGTCCCTGTTGGCTGACACTGGACAAAGAACGGATACCCGGAATACCATTGATGTTCTGTTCCAATGGTTCGGTAATCTGGTTCTCGATAACGTCGGCGTTGGCTCCCGGATAAGAACAACTGACGGAAATAATCGGATTATCCACTGACGGATATTCACGGACACCTAAATAGTTGTATCCGATAAATCCGAAGAGTAGGATAATAATCGTAAGTACGGTGGCTAATACCGGGCGGCGTATGCTTAATTCGGATATGTTCATAAGGCACTGGTATTAATCAATGTTGTCAAGTGTCACAGCAAGTCCGGTACGGAGTTGCAATGTTCCTGAAGTGATGATGGTATCTCCCATATGCAATCCTCTTATCACCTGCACTTCCGATGCGGTGCGGATTCCGGTAGTGATATCCACTGGTTCGGCTTTTCCGGATTTGTAGAGGTAGACTTTATCTTTACCCATTTCCGGCACAATCGCTTCCGTAGGGATGGCGATGGCATTTTCTATCTCGTCTTTTTTTATCAGCACGCTTGCATAGCGGCCGGGAAGCAGGATATGGTTCACATTCGGATATAGTGCACGGGCGGTAAACTGGTGCAGGTTAGGGTCGATAGCTGATTCCACAGCATACACTTGTGCGCCGAAAGCATCCAAGTTGCCTTCCACGTTGAAGTTTAAGTTAGTCCCTTTTTTTATTTGTTTGGCGTAACGTTCCGGTACGGAAAACTCCACTTTGAGAGGAGTTATTTTAGTCAGTTTAGCAACGACCGTAGTGGGAGAGGCATAACTACCGATACTGACCTGGCGGAGTCCGATAACTCCGTCGAACGGAGCGCGAAGCTCGGTCAATTCAATATTGGCCTTGATTATTTCTATGTCTGCGTTCAAAGTAGCCAAATCCGTTTTTACTTGTTCGTAAGCTTCTTTACTGACAGCATCCCGCTTCAATAGCGCATCTTGGCGGAACACACGGTCTTCTGCCAATTTCAATTGCGAAACAAGACGTTGTAATTGTGCCTGCAACTGCCGGTCGTTTACTTTGGCAAGCAACTGGCCTTTTTTCACCGATGTTCCTTCCTCAAAATTGATTTCGACAATTTTTCCGGAAGTCTCGAAAGACAAATCCACTTCTTCATCGGGCAGAAGTACTCCTGTGGTTGTAAATTCATCCGTCAGGGATTGTGGCTTTATGACTTTGGCGTTTACATTTAAAGTTTGCTTTCCTTTTCTTTTATTACCGCCCATTACTTTGTCGGCAGCGGCTAGTTCGTTGTTCTTTTTGGGTAATTGTGAGTAGATTCCTCCACCGATGATACCGGCACCAACAAGAATAATGATGCCCCATTTAGTTTTCTTATTCATGGTTTAGTATAGTATATAGCATGTTACATTACGTCTTCAAAAATTAGACATCTTGTAACAGGAAAGGTTTAATAAAGGAAGTAGTAAAAAAAGGTTAATCGCCAGGAGGAGGGAATAGGATTAGTAAGCCGCCCGGTATTTGCCTTCCTCTTTATCTTCCAGCATATTCAGATAAGAAGTATAACGTGATTCGCTGATTAGATGCTCTTCTACTGCCTTTCGTACGGCACATCCCGGTTCGTGGCGATGGGTACAGTTGTTGTATTTGCAGTCAGCGGAAATCTTGAATATTTCGGGAAAATAATGACCGATTTCCTCTTCTTCCATATCGAAGGTGCCGAAGCCTTTAATACCCGGAGTATCAATGATATATCCGTCTCCGTTTACGGGAAACATTTCGGAGAAAGTAGTGGTGTGCATTCCCTTGTTATGATAAGAAGAGATTTCACCGGTTTTTGTTTCTGTTCCCGGTAGTATGGCATTGATAAGTGTAGATTTTCCTACTCCCGAATGTCCGGAGAATAGAGTAATTTTGCTTTCCAAAGCCTTTTTGATTTCGTTTACCCCGTTGCCATTCTTGGCGGAAACCTTAAAACAGGGGTATCCTATATGTGTATATAGATTAATAAGCGCGTCCAGATAGCGGAGCTCGTCTTCGTTGTAAGCATCTATCTTGTTGAATACCAGTTTGACAGGTATCCGGTAGGCTTCTGCTGATGCCAGGAAACGGTCGATGAAGATAGTGGAAGTTTCGGGATAGTTGACGGTTACCACCAGCATACATTGGTCGAGGTTGGCGGCAAGGATGTGGGATTGTTTAGAAAGATTGGAAGAACGACGGATAATGTAGTTCTTCCTATCTTCTATTTCGTTGATGAAAGCAGTACCTTCCTGGTTGAGTATAATCTGCACACGGTCGCCTACCGCTACCGGATTGGTGCTGCGGATACCTTTGAGCCGGAAATTACCTTTGATTTTACATTCGATAAGTTGCCCGTCATCGGTCTTTACCTGATACCAGCTACCTGTGTTTTTGATTACTAATCCGTGCACGCTTTCTTCTTGTTTTTTTTAGACAGTCATGATTTCTTTGTCCTTTTCAGCCAGCATATCATCAATTTGTTTGATATACTTGTCATGGATTTTTTGAAGTTTTGCTTCCGCATTCTTTTGCTCGTCTTCTGCCAATCCGTCTTTTACAGCTTTCTTCAGTGCGTCGATACCGTCACGACGTGCGTTACGTACGCTAACTTTAGCCGTTTCGCCTTCGCCTTTACACTGTTTCGCCAGTTGTTTACGGCGTTCTTCCGTCAGAGGAGGAATACCGATGCGGATTACTTCACCGTTATTTTCGGGCATGATGCCGAGGTCGGAGTCGATAATTGCTTTTTCGATGACACGGAACATGCTTTTATCCCACGGTTTGATGGTGATACTGCGTGCATCGGGAGTGGTTACGGCTGCTACATTGCTGATAGGAACCATACTTCCGTAAGAGTCTACACGGATACCGTCCAACAGTCGGGTACTCGCTTTTCCGGCGCGGATATGTGCCAGTGCTTCTTCCAGATACATAATGGCCATATCCATTTTTTCTTGTGCATTGTCAAGGCAAGTCTTTACGTCTACCATATTTTT